>CAWDPD010000003.1:0-198599 GCA_963804175.1 uncultured Microcaldota archaeon | reverse complement strand
CCTGTTCCTCTCGTATTGAGGGGAGCTTACCCTCTGACACTAACACTCCCAGTAGATAATACCGTCCTGCCTCGCGGCGGACTGAACTCAGCTCGTGTAGGATTTTAATGGACGAGCAGTCCAACCCTTGGCTGCTTGTGCACAGCCAGGATATCCTAAGCCCATATCGATGTATCAAACCGCCAGGTCGCTGTGGACGCTCACTGGCGACAAATCGGTTACCTCCAGAGTAACTTGTTTGACAGCTTGGACCCCCATTAAAAGAGGTACCAAAGTTCGTTAAGCCCCTGTTTCCAGTCTGCATCCCACGCTTTTAAGGATACAGTCAGCCCTGCGTTTACCTTTTCGCTTACCGATGGTTTCCCAAACCACCTAAGCAGAGCATTGGTCACTTTCGTTTCCTTATCGAAAGCAACCGTCCAGTCTAACTATCCACCTGCAGCTGTCCCCTTACGGGTTAGCTGCAAGACAAATTAAGATTGGTGTTACATTGTCGCTCAGCGTGCGCCGAAGCACACGCATCTACGCTCCCAATTACGCTATGCATAACCCATCTAACAACAACCACAGGCTGTAGTCAAGCTTCATGGAGACTTCTTTTCCCACTGAGAGATCGCGGCATATTCACCGCGCAGTAAGTTCACCGGACCCCATGTTGGGACAGTGGGACGATCATTACGCCCTTCATGCAAGTCACCTATTAAGTGACGAGGTATTACGCTACCTCAAGAGAGTCAGAGTTACTCCCGCTCTTTGCCAGCGCTTCTTCCCCTTGAAAAGGGCTTTCACGTACTGGCGGTGAGCAGGCGTCACCCACTGTACTTAGCGTTTCCGCTTTGCGGTGAGTTGTGTTTTTGATAAACAGTTGTCGTCTCCCTAGTCAATGATATCTGCATATGCTATACGCAGACATGGCTTATTGGTATCTTACGCCACTATTTTGCCGATTTCCCTAACATGGGTTACTCCGCCACACCTTGGCCTCTTCAGCCAGCAGCACTTTTACTAGTTCTAGGTACGGTCCAGAATGATCGTTGCAGATTCCCTTTTCACGGGCTCAGGAATTCAGTCCATAGTTCATTTAGCTGCTTCTCCTCATAACGAGACTCTGCAGCCCTTTGCACTTTCTTGCGGACCTATCCCCAAGCGTCAGAAATCTACCTTGTGTTGCCACTCCTACATTCTGGGTGCATGAATATTAACATGCTTCCCTTTTGCTGAATTGTGATTAGCATTCAGCTTAGGATCGACTAACTCTCCGCTGACGAGCGTTGCGAAGAAAACCTTGTGCTTTCGGTGTATGGGATTCTCGCCCATATATGCTGTTACTAATACCAGGATTTTCCCTATGACACGGTCCATACGTCCTTTCGAACGTACTTCTAGCCATGCCAAACGCCCTCTTACCAGACTTATTCAGTCTCTAAGGTCTCGGTACCTAATTTAGCCCCGTATATCTTCAGTAAGATACATCTCAACTGGTAAGCTATTACGCACTTTTTAAAGGATGGCTGCTTCTGAGCCTACCTCCCAGCTGTCTGTGATATACCCTACTTTTAAGACACTTAATTAGGATTTGGGGACCTTAACCTTAGTCACTATCTTTGCAGTCTCACGGGTCTGGCTTACCCAAACTCGTCGACTCCCGGGGTCTACGCAGCACATGCATTCGGAGTTTGATAGATTGGTGGACCCTCTCGAGTCCGCGCCAATCAGTCGGTAGCTCTACCGCATGTGCAAGCTCGCCCAGAGCTATCCTAAAGATACTTCAGAGGGGACCCGCTATTGCCGTGTTCGAGTGGTATATCGCCGCTACCCGCAACTCACCCAACAGGACATGCCATGACAGGTTGCAGGCCTCCACCAGACATTAATCTAGCTTCGCCTTGGTCGCGCGTAGTTCACAACGGCTTCGGGTCGTATACAAGTGACTGAGGCATTTTCATACCCTGCGCCTCACATGTTGCGCGCACTCGCTTTCGCTGCGTCTTTCGACTTGCCACTCATGTACACTCCCTGGCTCTTGCTTCAAGAAGAATGATAAGACACTGTTCCTTACGGTTCGCATAAATCTTTCGATTTTCAGCTTCACCGTCTTCATAACTTTCATGCCTTACCTTCGTTTCACCATCTAGTTTCAGATCTTTTCAATCCCACGCGTGTGGGTTCTTTTCAGCTTTCGCTCACGCTACTTGTTCGCTATCGGTCTATAGCCAATATTTAGGGTTGGGTTTTAATGCACCCGTATTCATTCTTCATACTCAAGAAGAATTACTCTTTCGTAGTAATTTCCATTTCACTTAACTTACGAGGCTGTCACTCTCTATGGCGGTTCTTTCCAGAACCTTCAGCTCATGATTTGGATTCCTCCTACACCACATCTCCCAATCTGTTGCCAAACGGGATTCAGGTTGCCCTCTACGGCTTTCACTCGTGTTACTCGCCGCATCGATATTTCTTTCTTTTCCTGCGGGTACTAAGTCATTTCAGTTCCCCGCGTATGCGTATGTATTGCTACATAATTAAGGAAATCCCAGGTTCAAAGCCTGACTTGCGGCTACCCTGGGCTTATCGCAGCTTGCCACGTCCTTCTTCGCTGCTATAGCCAAGCCATCCCCTAGATGGTTTGATGATTATGCAAGCTTCTTCTCCTATAATCAATCGCGCAAATGCACGATCTCACAAACGGTAAAATGGCAGCAGAGCATAGGCTCTCCTAAGAAGTATTTTCATCAAGCGAAACTTTTCGAAAAAGTTTCAAAAAAGCTTTCTAATACAGGAGCCTATAAAAGCTCTTGCTGCCACATTAGCACCGGTATATGTTAGCTCCTAAAGGTATAAATAGATTGCGACATCGTCTATGACCTTGTTTATACGCGGAATCATTTGTAAATGCCGGAAACCATTACACAAAAACCCGCAAAACACATAAATTAACCAAACATCATCAATATAGCAGTGATAAGGGTGGGGACAGCAGAGACGTTGCTAAGAGTCAGCAGCATAGCCGTAGAGAAGAAAGATGAGCTGGCACAGGCCATAATGCACGGAAACACCGGCAGAATAAGGAAGCTGGAGGCTGAAAATCCCGGAATAATAAACGAAAAAGACAGGGACGGCAAGCCCATGTTCTTCAATGCCATAGATAAAAACCAGATGGGTTCCCTCACCTGCATGTATGAATTGGGCATGGACCTTGAGGTAAAGGACAAACATCGCCGTAACGGACTGCACATTGCGGGGATGCAGCGCAGAAGAGAAATAGCGGAATTTTTGGTCCAATTAAGAGTTCGTTCAACGAAAGACGACAGAAGAAAAAGGCCCTCATACTGGGCCGCCAAGGCGGGAGACACAGCGCTTGCTATTCTTTTAAGGAAACACGAGTTGTCGATGGCCAGAGAAAAGGTTCATGAACGCCAAAAATCAAGGTCAATAACCCAATAATCAAGTGTTGTCGGCCGGCATATTCAGGTAAAGGGAAAGCTTAATAAGTTGCGTTAGCAATAAACTCTGAAATCGTGGTTCCAGATGAAGGGCAAAACCAACAAGAAAGGAAAGTATGCCGGCGAGCTTGAAAAGCTAAAGAAGCTCAATGCCATAAAGGAGGTACTAAAGAAGAGCGACATAGAGAATGCGGCATTGACCAATACCTCAAAGGACTCCGAGACCGTGAGCGACGGCGTAATCGACAACATGCTGAATCAGCTGAACCTTGACAAGAACTCAAACAGGGATCTTGAGATAATAGAGAGCCTCTCCTCGCAGGGAAGGAACGGCACCAGCATGGCAAAGAGCAGGCACGTCAAGATAAGGCACACGGGAAAAGGCATTAAGATAAAAAGGAAAGTCCACCTCATAAAACGCGCAAAAGCAAAGAAGAAAGCGAAAGGCAAAAAGCGTTAATAAACCTTATTCTTATAATATTTCTACTCATGGGCTCTTGGCTCAGTAGTAGAGCGTCCGCTTTGCAAGTAAACTTCTGAAAGAGGTTTAATCAAGGACCAAAAAAGCGGAAGGTCGCGGGTGCGATCCCCGCAGAGTCCATTCTTGACTTGTCTCCTCGAAGAATCAGGGTTCGATGTACTCAAATTCTCTATCCACACCATTAGAGAAGTAGTATATTCAAATATAATGGCAAAATTTAATATTAATATTCTGTATATTAATGTGATATCATGGATATGAAAACGCAAAAAAAAAAAGATTATATACCAGAACCAAATAAATTCATAGTGGTTTTTGAAACACCACAGATTAGAAGAAAAGGAATAGATGTAGCAGCAGATACTGGGCGTATATTTCTTAGAAAAGATGGTTCTGCAGTTATAAACAAAGAGCAACTTGAAAAATTAGTTGAAATGGAAATACCATTCAAAATAAAATCAACACCACCGCATAATACCACTAAAAAACCCGAAGGGGAATTGGTACGTAGCTAATAGCAGTTGTATCTACTGTTAAATAACATTACTTAATAGTGTTAGTAAATCAAACTCATTTACTGAAGTCCGCAGAGTCTATTCTTATTCTCCTAAATAGGTTTTCATCTTGTGCCAGTAATGCTCCTTCCAGCCTTCGAATATGCCTCTGTACTTGCTTACGGGCACTCCTTTCTGCGTGAAGACAAGTTTTGTGCCCGTTCCTTTCTTGCTCAATTCGAATGTTATAACTGAATAATGCGCCTTTGGCCAGTCCTGCCCTCTCCACTTTTGGACTATCAGCCTATTTGGAACAAGCCTCAGGTTCTTTCCCTCTATCCAACCATCATAAGCGGTGAAGCTTCCACCGGCCTTTTTGCTCATCCTTGCCTTCGCTCCGCTGAAAGCCGTATGCTTTTTTGAGTCCATCAGCAGTTCGTACACGTCTCTAGCGCTTGCCTTGAAAATTGCAATCTGCCTTAGGTTTTTAGTCTTTGTTTTTGCTCTCATGTCCACCATTCTACTATTGCGTATTGGCATTTAAAAAAGCGCGCTTTTTATGCTTTTATCGAGCTCCGGAACAGAATCATACCTGCCGGCATCTTTCGGGTTTATCCATTTGAAATCTGTGTTTTCCTCGTTCAGTTTTATTGTCGGCTTTGATTTTAACCTTACCCTTACCGGAAAGACAAGCAGTGTTTTTTTCACCTGCGGATCAAGGTAGCGGTATGTATTCTTTATCTTTATCTCCCCTATGCTCTCCTCGTTTATCCCTATCTCCTCTTCCAGCTCTATCACCGTGTGCTCTATTGATGATACGTTTGGGTTGTCTATGTACCCTGTTACAACGTCCCACTTGCCATTGTAGCCCGTAACCTTTGTGCTCCTCTTCACTATCAGTATCTTGCCCTCAAATTCAATGACGCACGCGACTATAGGCGCTATGGATGCATGCGTATAATCTATTCTTCCGTCTGGAAACCTTGGCAGATTCTCAAATTCTTTTGTTAAGGAAGCCATGGCAACATCTAGTTATATGGGATTAAAAGGAACATTTAATATCGTTAATAGCCTATAAATAACTTAAAGGTTTTGTCTTAAACCGTGATAATCATGATGCCAAACATGGATCCAAGGGCTATGAAAAATCTAATGGCGAAGATGGGCATAAAATCCTCAGAGATTGATGCAATAAGAGTGATAATAGAGGGAAGCGACAGAAACATAA
Source organism: uncultured Microcaldota archaeon (assembly GCA_963804175.1). Lineage (GTDB taxonomy): Archaea > Micrarchaeota > Micrarchaeia > Micrarchaeales > Micrarchaeaceae > UBA12276. The sequence continues at coordinate 192,953 of CAWDPD010000003.1, read as the reverse complement.
TAATAGAAAATCCCCAAGTCACGAAAATAGAGGCTCAGGGAACCGTAAGTTTCCAGGTAATTGGTGATGTAACCGAAGCCTCAAAGGCAACAGAGGTCAATGTGACAGATGAGGACATAGGGCTTGTTGCCGAGAAGACCGGCATAGCAGACAAGGAACTGATAAGGAAGAAACTCGTAGAGGAAAATGGGGACATCGCAAAAGCGATCCTGGACCTCACTGGCGAGAAAGAGGGCTAATACTTTATCTTGAATGCATTTGCGTAGGGCGTCTTATTTACCCTCTTGACGCTGTCTTCGAGTATTATCTCCCCTTTTATTGCAGCCTCTACCGATTCCTTCCCTACTATGTTTGCAGAGTAGAGCCTTTTGGGGTCAAGCATGCTAACAGCTTTTTGCTCATTGACTAGCTCGCCCTTGTAAAAATCAGAATAATCCTTTATGTTTATCTCTACATCTCCTTCCTTCAGGACCTTGTCTATAAGCGAGGAATCGCACATTGCTATCATGTCTCCGTTGTCCGTCCTGTGCACTCTTATATAAATCATCAAGTCAGCCGCAATTGTATAAAAGCTTTAACCTATAAATAAACCCGTTTAATAATATAACATAGGAACAAATAAATATTATGCCGGGATGGCGGAATCCGGTAACGCGCCGGTCTCGAGATTTGTGTCCCGAGAGCTGATCTGTGATGCAAACAAGGCAACCGGTGTCCGTAAGGACTTTAGGGTTCAAATCCCTATCCCGGCGCATCTTAAATTCCATATGTCTAGCGTAAGTTAGGCGGCGCAGCCTGGCCTCTAGGCGTGTGTTACGCTTTCTAAGAATTCCGAAAGGAGCACGGTTGCATACGAACCAGCCGGCAGGGAGAAGTTCAGTTCAAATCTGTTCTCCTCCTGATTATATTCATGCGAAATTTCCCTGAATGGCGCGAAAAGCGCCCTATAGGTCCCCTTTGAATTAAGCTCATTCAGTCCCTTTACCTTGAATGAGTCAAGCGTAAGCCCCAGCTCATCCAGTATTTTTTGCTCAGGCTCTGTAACCGCTTTTGTATCGTATCCGATTATATTGCCCAAAATAAATGGGCTTCTGCCCTCTTTTTCATCGAACTTCCTGATATTGGAAATATCCGGAAATCCGTACGCATTTTCATAGCATAAGATATCATCAGATTCCGGTTTTGTTCTGTCTTCTGATATCCTATTCTCTAATTCTTTATTGAATATGTAGGACTCTACCGAGTGTATCAACATCAACGATATCGAGCGCGGGAGTCTTCTTATTGAATTTGCATAATTCTCAGGGAATTTTGCCAGATATTCTATCATCAATCTCTCATATTTGAGGTATTCCGGGAAATATCTCATCGCTTCCTTGAAGTCCAGTTCCTTTGAGAGCCTGTGCCTTGCATCTAATGCATCTTCGTTTGTTTCATTCTGCGTGTCTGTCAAGAAACGCATTGCCGCGCTCTTGAAATCGCCCTTTAATATATCCAATCCAACCTCAACATTCGTTCCCCTATAACCAAAACGCTGATCTCCATAGTAATTCGGGAACAATCCATCAAGTTCTGATATTATTGCAGGTATGTTCTCGTATTTCGAGGCTTCCCTGATGCTTATCCCGAACCTGTTGCCGGTAAGGTCGCCTATCTCTATCTTTGAATTGCCCAACCATGCGCAGTTTATGGATATGTCCTTTACATGAACCCTTTGAAGGTCCTCAGGCCTGACTCCGAATATGCTGCATAATTGCGTTGACACTGATGTCCTGTCCTTTGTTCCGGCAAAGCTGGTTGATTTTACGCCTCTCCTGAACTTCCTGGCCAGCGCCTTGAGGGCCTGCGAGGTGTTCCAGTTGGTCTTCTGCATCACAAAAATCGAGAACTTGCCATCAGGATCGCTATTCATTCCAAGAGTTTCTGGAGAGTAGCTCTTGCTTATCTCCAAAGCCGTGCCGTTTGCTGTTATCTCCTCCACTCTGAAATCCTCAGCCTTGCTCTTTATGGTTCCGCGTGCCCTTTCGCCCTTAGCCAGCCTCAACATTTGCAACAACTGTTAGACCTCATACGAATCCCCATTCTTTGGCACCACTGCCCTGAATTTGCCTGAGATATCAGCCCGAAGCTCCTCTGATTTGCTGCTCTCTCCATGCATTATGAACACGTTCTTAAGTCCGTTAACCCTGTTTATTATGTTCTCAAGCTGCGGCCTGTCCGCATGCGCCGATAGGTGATGCGATTCAACTACCAGTTTTATGTCTACCATGTACTTGTCGAGCTTCAGCCTCTTCGCGCCCTCCTGCAGCGCCCTGCCTGGCGTTCCCTCAGCCTGGTATCCAACCATTATGACCTTGTTTGTCGGGTTTCCCGCAAGCCTTTGCAGGTAGTAGATAACCGGGCCGCCTGTGAGCATGCCGCTAGTTGTGACCACTATGCAGCTTTCGTCATTGTTTACGACCTTGCTCCTCTGGGTCCTGCTCTCTATGGGCGTGAAATTGCTGCTCTTGAACGGGTCGTAGTCGCTCATAAGTATCTTCATCTGCAATTCCTTCCTGCAGTATATCACATTGTGCCTGTGTATCCTCATAGCCTTGTTTATCATGCCATCGACATAGATCGGCACCTTTGGCAGCAATCCCGAATTTATGTAATCATCAAGCATGAGCAGTATCTCCTGCGCCCTTCCTACTGCGAATGACGGTATTATCACCTTGCCTCCAAGGCTTATCGTCTCCTTTATGCTCTTCTGCATCTTCTGGGCCACTATCCCCTCTCTCGGGAATATGTCCTTCCTGCCGCCGTATGTGCTCTCTATTATGAAGCTCTTCGCGGAAAGGTTCCTTGTATCTGCCCCTTCCAGCAATTTCGTCTTTGTCAGGTTCAGGTCCCCGCTGTAAAGCAGCGTGCTCCTGCCGTCGTTCACTGTTATTATCGAGCTCCCCACTATATGGCCTGATGGCAGGAAACTTAGGGTAAAATCGTTTATCCTTACATCCTTCTTGAAGTCCACAACCTTCCAGCTCTTTGAGAGCCTTGCAAGCCCGTCTTTTGTCACTTCCCTAGGGTTTGATATGCGCATATAGTCGCTTATGAGCACGTTTGTGAGCTCCATCGTCGGCTTTGTGGCGTAAATGTAACCCTTATAGCCTTTTGAGTAGACATGCGGCAGGTAGCCGATATGATCGAGATGCGCATGCGATATGAAAATTGCATCAACCTTCCTCAATTCCTCGTCCTTTATCAACGGTCTTTCCTCAACTTCACCGAGCTTCACGCCGGCATCCAATAATATCCTTGTTCTTTCCGTACTTACCATGACGCAACTTCTTCCGACTTCGTGCGCGCCTCCGTAAAATGTGATTTTCAATCTATTCACCTTTAACTTTGTATTTTTTCCTATATTTTCCTGTTTTTTATGTTATTTTTCTTCCTTTTTCTTTATTACAGCTATATCCTCAAGGTTTATGCCAGGCATGCGCGCAGACTGAGGCTTTCTCTGCCTTTGCTGCTGCTGCGGCTTGTTCTGCCAGCTTCCTATGCCCAACGTTTTCCTTAGGGTGACGTATAAACCATCGAGCTTCGTGTCCAGTTCTCCTATCCTTGAGTTTATCTCTGTTATGCTCTTCCTATATTCCTCTATGTCCTTGCTTATGAAACCTACCTTCCTCTCAAGCCTAACAGAGGCAAGCGCCTCGTTCAGCTCCTGGTTTATCTCGTTTATCTTCCTGATTATGTCCTTTTCCTGCGCAAGCGATGATGCCTCTGTTGAAATCTTGAATTCCATCCTCTGCTTCATGCGCTTAAGGTAGCCCACCCTTTTCCTTTTCGACCCGTCCTTGTCTTCTTCCTTCTTCATTTTGAGCAGGCGGTCTATAGCCGCGGATTCAGCCTCTTTGTAGCTTAGCCTTCTCCTACAGTCCTTTACCCTTGCTATGAGCTTGCTCCTGTCCTTCCTTAGCGTGTCTATGTCCTCCTTCAGCTTTACCGCTTCTGGGTTGTTTGATTCCTTTATAAGCGTGTTCAGCGACTGCCTGTTCGCATCCTCCCTTCCATACCTGTTGCCGGCAAATCTGGGGTCAGTGCCTGCCTTTGCGTTTGTTTTGGTTCCCTGTTCCTGTGGATTCTTATTTTCCAGTGAATCGCCTTGTGTGTTACTAAAAGTTAGTCTTTTTATCGACTTTCATCATTTAATACTCTTCTGTATAAGTCTATTAGACTGTCTGTGGTCCTTTCTAGAGAATACCGTTCTGCCGTGCTTCTCATTTCCTTATATGAGTCAATGTTATATAAGACTTTCCTTAATTTCCTTGCACAGTCTTTGCCGTCCGCTGGCAGGAACTTCTCCCCGTTCCTGCCGTTCTTTATAAGCTCCTTTAATGCAAGGTAATCTGCTCCCACTACCGGTTTGTTGGAAGCCATAGCCTCCAGCGATACAACTCCCTGCGTCTCAAATGTGGAGGGTATGCAGAAGACATCGCATGCGGCATAGTATTCCGGCAGGTTGCTGTTCTGTACGAATCCTGTAAACGTTATCCTGTCATTAAGGTGCATCCTGCTGACCATATGCTGGTAATAATCCTGCGCCGGTCCAGTACCAACTATTGCGAACCTTACGTTATCGTCCTTTAGGATTGATGCGGCCTTTATAAGTGTGTCAATCCGCTTCTCCTTGCTGAGCCTTCCGACGTACATTACCAACTTATCCTTCCTGTTTCCCACAAGCCTTTTCCTGACATCGGCGCCTGTTGGTTCATTGTTGAACCTCTTGAGGTCTATCCCTGCCGGTATGACGTCAACGTTCCTTATGCCTCTTTTATCCAGTATGCCCTTTATCGCGTTGCTGGGTGCGGCCACTTTGTCGCAGCTGTTGTAGAACAGCCTTGCGTATCTCCATGAGTATCTTATTAATGTCCTTTCCAGCAGTTTGCTGTCCAGTATATAATCCTTGATTACAGACTTATCGTTGAAAAGCGTATGGTAGTGCCCCACTATCGGCGTTCCCTCAAATTTTGAGAGCATAAGCGCATGCACCCCCATCATGAATGGAGTATGCGCATGGTTTATGTCCATCTTAAGGTTCATCGTCTTTAGCTTTGAGCTTAAAGGGAAGAGCGCCATGTTGTACTGCGGGTATTTGTTGAACCTGACCCCCCTTGTGATTATTATCCTTTTGTCGCCCTTTATCATCTGCTTGGTCCTTTCCGTGCCGCTGGCGTATATGTATACCTCGTGCCCCCTTTTCTCCAGTTCCTTCCTGAAGTTGAGTATCGATATCACAACCCCATCAATAGCTGGAAGGAATGAATCCGTATAAAAAGCGATCTTCAATGTTTCTGACATCTACCGGCCTTATCTAGTGCTTTGTTTAAATTTTAATTGCTTGCCCTCCCGCGCTTTTGATCTTCTCTTCCGCGCCCTTGGAGAATCCGCTTGCTTTTATTGTGACTGGCTTGCTCAATGAGCCGTTGCTGAGCACCTTGTAATCCCTGAATTCAAGCGTGCTCCTCTCCTTTGCATTTGCGAGCATACGCTCTATCCTGGAAAGGGTTATTTCCTTTAGTTTTCTTGGATGCCACTGCTTGAAGCCAACAGTTCTTATCAGTTCCGGGGTCTTTGCGGTTATGTATGTCCATTTGTGCTTCCTGCCCCCTTTTCCTACTCCTCCCCTGTCTCCCTTTCCTCTTGCGTTCTTTATGTTGCCCTTGCCCCATCTTCTTGTGCCAAGGTACTTCCTGTTTGTTTTCTCTCTTCTGATTACCATGATTACACCATTCGTGCTATGAGCTTGTTGATCTCAGCGCCCTGATACCCTAGTGAGCCTCCCTGCTTGAAATGCAGTTTCGTGCTCTTGTATCCGTGTCTCGGCGGGTGTAGCCTGAAAGGTACATAATTTTTGACCTTCTCAGCATCGTACTTCCCGTCAAGCAGCTCCTCTGCACTTAATTCCTTTGCGTGCCTCTCGAGGAGCTTTTTAAGCGTTGGTTCATCTATCTCGCCATAAGCGACATAGTTGACGCATTTGTTAAGCATTCCATTGTATGAGTCGGTTATCTTTATCAGCGTGCAGTTGCTGACACGCTTGAGGTTGAGCCTGTTTAGGGTTTCTGTTATGTCCCCCCTTACGTTGACCCTGCCCCTTATCCTGACTACTACGACTAATTTATCCTTTAATGGATTCTTCTTCATAAAAACTCGAACCTTTGACTTTCTTTATATTGAAAATGCAATATTCTATTTTATTAGATTGGAATAGATATATAACCCTTACTGTAATTTTAAATTTGCAGAAGAATTAGATTAAAATTAATTCCTTTCCGTCTTAACACTACATATATGAATCAACTAATATATATACCTATCTATTTCGAAATTCACGTCGACAAAACGAGTGCTAAGACATCTAATTAAACAGGCTTTTCTGCCTGCTTTCCCCGCTTTCAGGACGCTTTTTCCTGTTGAGCAGCTCAATCTCGCCAAATATGCCATCATATCCTGGTATAACTGTTATCTTGTTATCTCTGACGTTCCCTATGGCCTTTGCTATATCCTCAGATGAGCTCTCTTTTATCGTTTCAAGGTCGATATTTATCAAAATGTCAAATTCCTTGCCCATCGCAAGGAGCTTCCTGTACTGTGATTCAACAGCAGGAGAAAACAGGCTTTTCTTCATAGTATAACCAATAACCTCTATCAATGGTACAAGATTCACGTACGGTATTGCGTTCTTAGGTTTGAAGCCCATAGGCCTATCAGCAAGGTCCTTTACTCTGTGCACAACACCTATTGTAAGTTTTTTACCACATACTTTGCATACAACCATATCACTTTTTGTTGGATCTATAGAAAATTTACATTGCCTGTGCCCATCAAAATGGTATTTGCCCTCTTCTGGATAGAATTCTATGGTCCTTTTGAGGTGCTTCTGGTCTTTCTGCTTTATCACATCTATTACCTTCCTGTAATTGAATTCCCTTTCACCAAGCTCAAAGACATTTGCCTCCCTGCCAAGCTTAGGAAGTGAATGCATGTCACTATTTGATAAAAGAGTATATTTGTCCAGTTCGGATACCATCCAATTCATTGCAGGATCGCTGGATAAACCAGTTTCCAATGCAAATATGTGCTTTTCTTGATCGTCATATGCCTCTTTTATTGAGTTGAATCCTGAAATTGAGCCGAGTACGCCAAAGTAAGGGGTCCAGGCATGTGCAGGGAATACAAAAGCATTTTGATTTATCTTAAATACTTCCTCGACAAGTTGTGCAGCGCTCATGGAAAGCTGTGGCCTTCCATCAGTTTCAAGGTTTCCGTATTTGGCAAGTATACTTCTAAGCGAATCTACAGATTCAAAATCCGGCAGAAGAATCATGTTATGAATCTTTTTTATTTTGTTATCCTTTCCTGTGAAAATTGTAGAGACCTCCCCGCTTAAGATAAACCTTACCCCTGAAACGGAGTTTTTTATTTTGAATAAACTGGTGTCATTGATTGGCTCCATGTTCGCCTTCAATTCCGCGAGCCATTGCCCGTGCACAAAATCGCTTGTCCCCATTAATGTTATTCCCTTTTCAAAGGCTGTGCTATCCATACCGTTTATTGTAATTTTTGGGCTGCATGCCATTGCAAATCTGGAATGAGTATGGAAATCAGCTATAACCTGCATATCAAAGCCTCGTTGTTACACCGTTCTTCGGGCAAAGCTTCTGCACGGGGCACTTGCTGCATATTGGAACAGGTTTGCACAGATCCCTGCCATGGTTCTTGAGCACATAAGTTATCTTACCCCAATACTGCTTCGGAATCTTCGATTGCAGTTCTAGCTCTATCTTATCAGGGTCCTTCTGGTTGCTAAGACCCAATCGTGGGGATAGTTTTATAACCCACGTATCAACAGGTATTCCATCCACTATGTCATAAGCGTTTATCAATATTGTATTTGCCGTCTTTCTTCCTATTCCTGGAAGCTCCAGAAGCTGATCCATTTTGTTTGGAACCTTGCCGTTGTATTTCTCAGCTATTATTTTGCACGTATTCATTATGTTTTTGGCCTTGTTTGTGGCAAAGGTAACGCTTTTTATAATTTTCACTAGTTCAGTTGCATCCGCATTTGCATAGTCCTTTGCAGTCTTGTACTTGCTGAAGAGCGCAGGTGTTGTCTTGTTCGTAACCACATCTCTGGTTTGCGCAGACAATATTGCCGCAACCACAAGGTCTATCGGCGTCTTGAAATTTAGATAATAATGCGAGTCTTTGTAGTGCTTGCATAAGTCTGTAACAAGCTGCGCGGCAACTTTATCACCCAGGATTCTTTCAGAAGCCATATAAAATATTTAACATGCAAGAATATATAAAGATAAAAAGCGATAATTTAGCGTCTAATTTTAGGTATGTTCATGGATATTACAATGTGCCCTAAATGCGGGATAATCCTTGCGCCGAAAGAAGAAGGCGAACTTGTATTCCTAGAATGTGGTGTTTGCGGATTCAGAAAGGAATACAAAGACCGGGTGGAATATTTGTGCCCTGTATGCAAGCATAGCAAAGCCATAATCCTTTATAGCGCTATGACCCGTGGAGATGAGGATGCCACAACATTATATAAGTGTATAAATTGTGGAGCAACCAACAAGGAGGGTTACAAAGGCGGTTGATAAAATGATCATTGGAAAAGATTATACCAAAAAAATAATCAGAAGATTAAAGAGGAGGTACAAGTATGAAATGAAGACAGTTCTAGAACATTCTAGTCCTTGGGAACTTCTAGTTGCAACCATCCTGTCTGCACAAGCGCAGGACAAGCAGGTAAACAAAATAACAGGTCCTTTGTTCAAAAAGTACAAAAATATAGAGGACTTTGCAAAGTTGGAGCCCAAACAGCTTTATCCCTATATAAACAGCATAGGACTTTACAGGGGCAAGGCAAGGAACATAATAAAAACAGCAAAGTCTCTAAAAAAGGACTTTGGCCTCGAAATACCCAAAACAATTGAGGAGCTGACAACGCTTAGCGGCGTAGGCAGGAAGACCGCAAATGTCCTGTTGGCTAACGCATTCGGTATAAATGAGGGTATAGCAATAGATACTCATTGCATAACAGTTGCAAACAGGCTTGGGTTTGTAAGAACCAAAGATCCCAAAAAGATTGAGCAGAGGTTAATGAAATTAGTAGATAAAAAAGACTGGGGCAACCTTACGCATTTATTCATATCGCTTGGAAGGGACACATGCACAGCAAGAGTAAAATACTGCGATAGGTGCGTACTCAAAGACATATGCCCATCAAGCGACGCAAAGTGATTATTTGATAGCCTGCCTTTTTAGCGGTGGAAAGGATTCAACTTTAGCGCTGCACAAAATTCATGAACATGGCAAAAGAGTAGAATTACTTATAACTATGGTATCAGAGAACGATTTCAGCTACATGTTTCATAAACCTAACATAAACCTGACTTCTTTGCAGGCAGAGGCACTCCAAATCAAGCAAGTCATATACCAAACAAAAGGGGAGAAAGAACGCGAATTGGATGATATTGAAAAAGCATTAAGAGAAAATAAAGTAACCGAACTGGTAACTGGAGCAGTCGCAAGCGTTTATCAGAAAGGAAGGATAGAGAAAATATGCGAAAGACTTTCGATAACCTCAATATCGCCTATCTGGCATATAGAGCCCATGCTGGAACTGAACGAACTCGCTAAAAATTATAGGGTAATAATAACGCAAGTCGCAGCTGAGGGTTTTGACGAGAGCTTCCTGGGCGCCAAGCTGGATGAAAATCTCATAAACAGACTTTCAAAAATAAACGAAAAGTACAAAATAAACATGCTTTTTGAGGGCGGCGAGGCCGAATCCTTTGTGCTTGATGCACCATTATTCAAAAAACGAATTGAAATAACTAGAAGCCACGCAACATGGTCGGGTAGTGTTGGGAGATATATTATAGATGAGGCACATCTAGTTGATAAATAATTTGACCAGATGATTTCCCGAAAGAAATATTAGACTACATTATAAATAGAATAAGTACCCTCCATAAATGTATTCTGCAAAAAGGGCCTGTGGTCCAATGGTTAAGATATCAGCCTTACACGCTGAGGAACGGAGTTCGATTCTCCGCAGGCCCACCATTATGCGCTCAGGTCTTAGTAAACTCTAAGTTGCAGCCGTTGCTTATGCAGCTGCAACCAGCCTGGCCTGCCAATATGAATTGCGGGCATACGGTTCCATTCCTTGTGTAGTTTGCATAGGCAGATTCGTAAGCATCATAATCCGACACGTTTATGCATGCCTGCTGCAATGGCAGGTTGTTGAAGCACTTCTGCGTATGCACAAGTACGCAATCGCTTGCGCTGTTGCAATTAAATGTGCTTGAATTCACGTTTGCGTATGCGTTACTAACATTCACTATCTCATAACCCGGACCGTATGTCTGGGTACCAGAGCTGTTCTGCGTGATAGTCGTCGTTTTATTGCCCGATCCCATTACATTTAAAACGTAGGCCGCTATGGCTAATGCAAATATGGCTATCACAACCGCAATGTAAACCAGGAATTTGTCCATAACATATATCAGATTAATGCTTTTATATGCCTCTATCCAAAATTACACATACAAAATGATTGGATGTCGGATCTAGAGAAGGTTATAGACAAGTTTTCGGGTTTTATAACAAAGGAACAGGCGGAATACATACTTAAGGCAGAATCCGATGCCTCTTCTAGACCATCAGGCGAAACAAGGAAGCCGTCAAGTAATGTAAAGGAGCTGCTGGATTCCATTACACCAAAAAGGCAGCAAGAAAAACCAGAGGATTCAAACACCGGCAACCCGATAGTTAACGTAAAGGACCGCATATACAGGATATTCAACCCCGTGAGCACCAACATCAAGGGCAGGGAGACAACCAGGAGGACGATAATACTTGGAGAAGAGGGGTCAACTATCCTGTTTAATCTCAGGGACAAGCTTTCCGATTTTATTGATATAAACGGATTCGAGCGCGGCGATACTGTCATGGCAAGCAACCTGGTCTTCGATCCATCTGCTGTCGAGCTCAGATCCGGTCAAAACACAGTGATAAACAAGACCTCTCCTACAAAAATCGTTGCAATAATCGACTATTCGATCATAAAGGAGGAGCTAAGGAAGGTTGATGTAATTGGTAGAATAATCGAAATAAGTCCCATAAGGCATGTCAATAGGCTGGGAAAAGCCGGCCAGATAGCAGTAGCTTCGTGCCTGATCACCGATTCCGTCAACTCCATAGATGCATCTTTTTGGGGCTCTTCCGCAATAACAACAGCAAGCCTGAAGACAAACGACTGTGTCAAGCTTGAGTTCTGCGATGTCAGGATGAGGGACGGCAAGCTGCAGATATATGTCAATGATGATTCGCGTGTCGTGGTAAACAGAGCCTTTGGGCAGCAGCTTGCAAGGAAATGATCTATCTCTGGCCGTACTTGTCCAGGAATGCCTGGTAGGACTTGACGAGCCTCTCTGGCGCAGAGGGTTTTATTTTCTTTATTATCTCCTGTACGCTTTCGGTTGTGATCTCTACCTCGCCTCCGGCCTTCAGGCTTTCGTTCAGCGCCTTCTGCTTTGCCTCCCTGCATATGTTTGCTATGTCTGCGCCGGTATAGCCCTCTGTCTCCTTTGCAAGCTCCTTGAAGTCGATATCCTTGGCCGGCACCTCGCTTAGGTTGTTCTGGAAGAGCTTTTCCCTGCTTCCCTCGTTTGGCGGCTCTACAAATATGAGCTTGTCGAACCTTCCAGGCCTTAGTATCGCCGGGTCTAGCGCGCTAGGCCTGTTTGTAGCGCATACAAGTACCACCCCTGGCGTCTCCCTCAGGCCGTCCATTTCCTGCAGGAATTCAGATGTCAGCTGCACTCCACCCTCAGATGCACCCTTCCTTTTTGGAGCTATGCCGTCCAATTCGTCTATGAACAGTATCGATGGTGCATTCTCTATCGCGCGGTTGAACATCTCCTTTATGCTTGCCGTTGCCTTGCCTATTTCCTGCTGTCCTATCTCAGCCCCGTTTATCTCAAGCATTGTGACCCCCTTCAGTTCGTTGCTTACCGCCCTCATGAACATCGTCTTGCCCCCTCCTGGAGGCCCGAACATCAGTATTCCCTTTATAGCCTTGACGTTGTATTTTTTCACGAGCTCCGGATGCTCCATAGGCGTCTTTATTGCGTCTACCACTGATTTCTTTGCGTCATCCAGGCCAATGACGTCGTTTATGCTTGTGGTCTGGTATTTCTCGACTCTTTCCTGGCCCAACGATCTCCTTTCGAAGTCTATCTTGAACCTCTCATATTCCTTGAGCTGCGATAGCGTTGTGGATGGCTTGGTTGCGGCTATGAAGTTCTCGACGTCCTTCTGTGTTATCTCCAATACCTTGTGCTGGCTGGCCGCCACCTGTGCTATCTCCTGCGCCACATTGTCGCAAAGCGCCTTTATATCCGCTCCGGAGAACCTCTCGGTCATCTTTGCAATTTCATCCATATTCATGTCCTTCGAGATCGGCAGTTTGCCAAGGTATATCTCGAATATTGCCTTCCTTCCGTTGAAGTCAGGCAGCGGCATGTAGATTGCTCTGTCAAACCTTCCAGGCCTTAGCACTGCCGGGTCTATTATATTTGGCGTGTTGGTAGCGCCCACGATTATTACATTTTTCATCTTCTGGAACCCGTCCATCTGTATGAGCAATTCAGAAAGCATCTGCCTGTGGACCTCGTCTGTGCCTCCCTGCGACCTGCTTCTTGTTATGGAATCTATCTCGTCGAAAAACAGTATGCAGGGTGCATTCTTCCTTGCGGTTGTGAATATATTTGCCAATCTGCGTTCTGTTTCTCCGGCATTGGCAGATACAAGGTCCGGCGACCTTACAAGGAAGAATCCTGCTCTTATGTCATTGGCTATAGCTCTCATGAGAAGGGTCTTGCCGGTTCCCGGAGGACCGAAAAGCAGCACTCCCTTTACTGGCTTTATGTTGTATGCTCTTGATACCGCCTTTTGCTCTATGGGCGAGACTATCGCCTCTCTAAGTTCTTTCTTTGTCGCCTCATAGTCCCCTATATCCGAGAACTTTTCTGTAGGGGTACTGGCTGAAAGGTCCTCGAATGCCTCCCCGAACTTTATCCTAAGGTCCTCCTTCCTGACATCAAGCGCCTTCACCACGTCAATCCTGTAGAGCTCAAGTATGTAGAGCAGCGCAGGCGCTATCAGGAAGCTGCCCAACGGCACTATGTAAGTGAAGACGGTCTTGAAAGTGAATGATACAGCAAAATACAGCAACGGATACACTATTCCTATGAGGCTTGCCTCGGTGCCCTTGTACACAGACCTGCTTGCCACAGCAGTGGTGTCTATTAATATTACTATCACTATGAGCCCCACAAGATCCAGGATATACTGGAAGGGCTGCACAGCCAGGGCCTCGAACAGTGCGGAGAATTCAGTGTACATGTATCCCACCACTGCCTGGTTGTTTATATTAGCTGAAACCGTTGCCAGCGCGCCAGAAAATGTAAATATGCTGGGCTGCGGCTTGTTTGGTATAGAATAGTTCAGTGCGGGAGAACCAGACACAGCGGTGTGCGCCAGCTGCGCATTGTATGATATGTACCCGCTATTCTGCACGCCGGTAACAGCAGAAAGCATTACTATGGCAATTACAAACACAGCTGCAAGGAATCCCGCACGCCGGTATCCTACTATCAAAACCCCTATTATCAGTGCGGGTACGGAGAAAAGATAACCCAACGGCGACAGGGCCAAAGGTATCAATATGGCCGCAAATATGAAAGTCCTATAATGCCTTGCGCCGAAGACTAGGCCCATTGTCATTACGATAAGAAAAATATATGCAAGGGCTGGCGTTTGGAACATAAGCATCGGGAATATCATGACCATAAGCAGCACAAGCCCCAAGAAAGCATGTCTAAGCGTAAATACGAAAAGAACGAGTATCAGCGCAACAAGCACCAGAATAGGATAGAAGGGGAATGCGCTTGCAAAGGCCACAAGCGCAGCAATGACAAGCAGCGCGTCTACAAAATTAGGGTTTGTTGTTACATCTACGTAAATGTCCTTGATGCGGTACAGGGAGATTGGTACCCTATGGTACTTCCTTATGATGTCTTTGGATAGATTGCTCTTTACGAGCACCTCATCGTTTTTCTCGGGTTGAGCCATCTAATCATTAATAATAAGGTTATAACTTAACTATTTGATAAAACCATGCTAAGGCCTGGTATAATCATACATCTCTAAAGAATTATTAAATCTTATTGCTTAAATATTCAATATCCCGTTGTAGCTCAATGGCAGAGCGGTCGCCTGTAGTATGAAGCTAACAGAAATGTTAGAAAGCGACAGGTTGGGTGTTCAATTCACCCCAACGGGATTTAGCGCTTTAGAGGAAGTGGCGCCCAATCTCCTAAAGCGAAAGAATGGTAGATTATGAACTACAAAGAACAGACTACAAAGTCTTATAATAAAAATGCTGCAAAGTTCTCGGAGAAGTTCAAGGGACTTATGGATTTGAAAAGAAGACTCGAATTTAATAGATTTGTGGAGCTTCTACCAGGTAAAAATGTATTAAACCTCGGGACTGGAGGTGGGGATCACTCATATTATTTTTCTAATATTGGGCTGAAAGTTACTGCTGTAGACATATCCAAAGAAATGGTTAAATTATGCAAGGAAAAGGGGTTAAATGCAATTGTTATGGATATTGAGGATCTAAAATTTAAGGATGGTAGTTTTGATGGGATATGGTCTGTTACCTCCTTGTTACACGTTCCAAAATCGAAATTATCTTCGGTTATTAGCAAGTTACATGATATCCTGAAAAATTATGGCATCCTCTACATCTGCATAAAAGAGGGGACGGGCGAGATGTTAATCAAAGATAAAGGTTCTGATACGAAGAGATTTTTTGCATTCTGGAAAAAGAATGAAGTTCTCAAACTATTCGATAATAAATTCAATATGGTCGAATTTAAGAAGGTAAAAGTGGGGAGTACTAGTTATCTGCAGTTCTTCTTCAAGAGAAAATAAGAGTTATGATCCCCCAAGGGGACATTTCGACGTCAAATAGGAGACAAAACCCACAGGGAGCCTTTTATATTATGTAAATCTAAGTGTAATGTGTGATAAAATGGCTGAATCTAGAACAATAAGTTCAACGGCTAACAGGGAACATGCAACCGTAAAAAAGAGCCTGGAATTTTTAGAAAGAGAAAATGAAAACGGTTCGTACAAATGCTACCTATCACCATCAAGAAACACAAAGTCTTCCATGCTGGCCCCAAGGGAGCTAGGGACAACGTTGTTTGTTCTAGCTAATTGTTCTGATAGGGGATTAAGCAACGCAACTGCAGACCAGCTTGCCGGTTACTGTCAGCAAAATATAATTAATGGCAGAATAAATTATTTTGAGGACAGGCGCCTAATTCCAGACGACGTGGATACTACATCTTTTGGTTTATCCATATTGCTGGAAATGGGCAAGGTCGACAAAGATCTAGCAGCAAAAACCGCAAAGGATGTAACCGAAAACGTTAATCAAGGCGGTCTCATAAAAGTATATTTTTCTTCAGAAAAAGAGATTATAGACCACGTTACTGCAGTGAATACCCTGTATTTTGCAAATTTGGTCGGCCTAAGGGACAAAACTGCAAAGACAGAGAACTGGGTAGCAGAAATGCTTACAAGCAAAGAATATCTTAAGGGATCTAGGTATTATGAACCGCCAGAGGCATTTCTTTATTTCCTTTCTAGGACAACAGCTAAATTCCCTTATTTAGCTACGAGAATAGGCGAAAATTTGAAGGAAGAGCTAAAGAAACGTATTGATCAGACTGGTTATCCAGTTGATCTTGCAATGAGAATCACAACAGCAAGGAATCTAGGCATTGAAAACCCGTCAGATAGGTCCAATCTATTAAAACTATTAAGAGAAGATGGCAGCTTTCCTGCAGATTCCTTCTTCAAGTATGGTGATAAAAAAATATTCTTTGGCAGCAGGGCAATAAGCACTTCTTTTGCTGTAGAAGCATTAGCAGCTCCAACATAATAGGATTCTTTAATCATCTATAAATGTTTACGTAGACAAAAAGCGCCAGCAACAAACCAGGTATCTCATCTGTCAGCAACTCCTGCGCATAAACCCCAGAAAACGGAAGGTTCGACATTATAACGCCGACCTGAAAAACAATAGCGCCAAGATAAAAAACCGCTATTGCCCTATCCTGTGTAATGAGATCTCCAAGTGCCTTCTTATTCCATGATAAAGCAAGAAATACCAGGGTTATTATCGCAGCCGAGGAATTGAGATAATCATCAGTATAATGGTTTGAGCCCTCTAAAGCCTCATTTTGTACGAAGAGTACACTCCACATTGCAAGTATCATTAAAAGAGCAAGGACTATGTAAACAATCCTTTTTGACTTTTCTTTAATCAACTGAATTCTTTGTTCTTTATTGTATTGATGTATATTCCTCGCTTTGTTTGTTTCAGACAGGCTCAATATTACAGCACACAATATAGTTATTGATGCCATCAATATGAACAAACCACCCAATTCACCATACGACGATACAAAATTAGAATGACAATATGAATAATCGGCGTTGCAGGAAAAAGTCCCAGCCAGCATAATATACGAAATCCAGCCTATTGCTATTATTGCTATTGCGATGTATTTACTCAGCCCAATCCTTTTGTGTTTGTTTTGATTTTGTACATAAATTTTACTTTTATACTCTCTTTCATGCCAAACTAACATAATAGCACATAGAGCTACTATAATAATCATCAAGACGTAGAGATCGCTTAATCTTGAATAAGATACCAAATTAGAATAACAAATAAACATATTACAATAAAATGTGTCCAAGACTAAAACAAACAGAATCAGGCTTATTGCCATTATGGAAAGCGCCAAATATTTGACCATTGATTTTCTAAGGACCATGAATATACACTGTTAACTATGTTTATAAATATAACCAGTAATATTATCTGTAGAATTCAGTTAAGCATATAATACTCTTGAATACCACATTTAAAAAGACATATTATAAAAACAAAAGACAAGATCTTTATTTGATGATGATTTAGTGATAAGGACTCACATGATAAAAGAACTTAATGAAAGCATGGACGGAAAGGAGGTTGTGCTAGCCGGATGGGTTCATGAAGTAAGGGAGACCGGAAAGATAACTTTCCTTGTGCTAAGAGACAGCACGGGTCTTGTGCAGGTAATAGGCAAGAAAGGAGAAACCCCTGAAAACATAATGAAAGGCATGTCCCTTCCAAAAGAGAGCGTAATAGAGGTAAAAGGTATAGTCAAGAAAAACCAGGAAGCAAAGAAAGGATTTGAGATAATACCAAAAGTAATAACAGATCTAAACCCAATTTCGAAGCAGATACCATTCGAAGTTACTGGTAAAGTGCCTGCAGACATTGATGTACGATTAAATCATAGGTATATCGACTTAAGAAGGCTGGAAAGCAATGCCATATTTAAAATAGAATCAACAGTGCTACAAAGTTTCAGGGACTTTTTTGTTTCAAAGCACTTTACGGAGATACGACCTCCTACTCTAGTAGGCGAGGCGACAGAGGGCGGTTCAGAAGTGTTTGCTGTTGAATATTTTGAGAGAAAGGCGTATCTGGCACAATCACCGCAACTATACAAACAGTTGGCACTCATCGGCGGCCTTGACAAGGTTTTTATGATAGTACCCGTATTCAGAGCTGAAAAATCGAATACAACATTCCATCTTACTGAGGTAACTCAAATGGATATTGAGATAGCATTTGCAAATGATGACGATGCAATAAAACTGCTAAAAGATGCAGTCCTCTACATAATAAAACAGGTCATAAAGCGCAATTTGGATGATCTTAAGACGCTCGGAATTGAGCTTGCAGTTCCTAAAGTGAAGACGGTTACATACACAGCTGCAGTAAAGGCACTAAGAAAGCAAGGAGTTGCCATAAATCAAGGAGAGGACTTTTCAAGAGAGCAGGAGGAAAAACTCCAGGAGATATACGGCGATGCGCTGATAGTAAGGGATTATCCCAGAAGCCTTAGGGCATTCTATACAATGCCAAAGGAGGATGATCCAGAACTAAGCAAAAGCTATGACTTCATGTACAAGGGAATAGAGATAAGCAGCGGAGCACAACGTATCCACACAACAGATATGCTGATAGAATCATTAAAGAGAAAAGGACAGAATCCGGAAACATTCAAGTTTTTCACGGAGGCATTCAGCCTTGGGGCTCCGCCTCATGCGGGTTGGAGCATAGGCTTGGAAAGATTTGCGATGCGATTAACTGGCGCAAAGAATATACGTGAAGTAACATTGTTCCCAAGAGACAGGAAGAGACTAACCCCATAATAGCTAATTAATAACATTAAAAGCCCAAAGACGTAGAATTATTAAAATAAGCGTCAAAATAACTAATACTATGCCTTGGTAATGTAGTGGTCCAGCATGCGACCCTGTCAACACATTTGTGGCGGTTCGGTTGTAACCCGGGTTCGAATCCCGGCCAAGGCGATGTACTTGAAGTTAGAATCCCTAGGATCAAAGTTTAAATACCATAGTGAAAATCTGTGAGCAGATGAAAAATACTGATTTGGATAAAATCCTTGAATTCATGGTAAAAGTAGATGGTTTAAAGGAAGTGAAAAGAACAGGCTGGGTACTTCATAAAATTAATAAAAATCCAGAACATGTTGCTGACCATGCCTTTAGTACTGCACTTCTCTCTTACATAATGGCTAGGCGTTTGAAACTAGATGCAAACAAGTGCTTATTGCTCGCTTTAACTCACGATATACATGAAGTTATTACCGGTGATATAGCAACCAGAGCACAAGAAAAGAACCAAGTAGTAAGTAACAAAGAAAAGAATAGGCTTGAAAATCAAGATACAATAAAAATGTTCTCTTACCTTGGCAACAAAGATAAGAAAACATTTCTTAAATTATGGAAGGAAATGAAGGAACAAAAGTCTAAGGAATCCAGACTAGTCAAACAAATAGACGCATTAGATTACATAATACAGACAATACCTTATTCAAAACTAGTAAAGGATAATAAAATATTTCAGGAATTCTTCTTAACTGCAGAAAAGAGAGTACATAATCCAGAGATATTATATCTATATAATAAAATCAAAAAACAGATTTTAAAGGTAAAATAAATACATTACCCATCATATGGACAGGGATAAGGGTTTATAACTTCACACATACATATCGGCCAAGGCGTTTATTTATTATCCCTACATTCTACTTGTGGGTGACTACATTATACAATATTTGTAGTCACCTAATACAAAGGTTTATATATTTGTAGTCACCTATATTATCTATGAATATAGAGATAAGGCAGCTAGCGGGCAGAAAGAAATACTACTTGGCACATAGCTACAGGGTAGGCAATAAAGTTAAAAAAATTAGAGTATATTTAGGCCTCGATCTTTCAAAAAAAGAGCTTGAAAAGTCAAGAAGGAAAGCAGAAGCAATACTAGCAAAACGTATCCCTGCTTCAAAAGAACTACCCGATCCTTACCTTACTGCCCTGACAAAACAAGAACTAAAAGAACTAGAATCGTTAACTTCAGATAAAGAAATAATGGTTTTTCACTTAAGTGAAATTGAATGGCAAAAATTTACAGAGCTCTTTACATATAATACTAATGCCATTGAGGGTTCTAGAGTAGGAAAAACAGAAGTCAGAGATCTTTTAGAGAAAAATATATTACCGAATAAGTCAAAAGAGGACATAGCAGAAACTTTTGGTGTAGCAGAAGCTATAAAATATATCAGAGAATCTAAAGAACACATTTCTATCGATCTAGTAAGAGTTTTACATTGGATAGTATTTAAGAATTCGAAGTCTTTTGCTGGCCAATTTAGGGCAAAGGGCATAGAAGTAGGTGTTTATGATGGCTATGGTAATATAGTTCATAGGGGTGCCCTATCAACAAAAGTCCTACCAATGTTAAAAAAACTAGTTAAATGGTACGATGCCAACAAAAATAATTATCCACCACTACTATTGGCTGCGATTGTACACAATAGATTTGAAGACATACATCCATTTGAGGATGGAAATGGCCGTATAGGTAGATTACTACTAGTAAATATACTAATCAAGCACAACCTACCTCCTGTAAACATAGAACTTGAGCTTAGAGAAGAGTACTATAATTCATTACAGGCTTACGAGAGACAGAACGATATACGCCTAACGCTTGAATTGTTGCTAAAAGAATATAGAAAGCTCAAGAAAGAACTAAAAAAGAGGTGACTACAAAATTCAATAAAATGTAGTCACCAAAGAAGAGCGTCATACTTTTGGTACAAACGCACGGCCAATGCGTACTACTCAAAGTTCGAATCCCACAGTGAGCGTTGAACGGTTTTGCAATAATAATGTAAAACTGTTAGATTAATACGAATTTTGTCGAGAAAATCTGAATATTCGAATAAGGCTTTCATCTGCGAATTTTATTTCAATAAAAGTAAATTACCTTAAACTTATTAAGTTTTACTTATGAAATAATCATGATAATAATGGATGCTGTAGTACACTTCGAAATGCCTGCAGAAGACCGACAACGTATGATAGCTTTTTATTCAAAGGTGTTCGGCTGGGAGACAAAACAACTTGGACCTGAGATGGGCGACTTTGTCACGGCCAATACAACAGAATCTGAAAATAATATGCCAAAGAAGCCAGGTACAATAAACGGTGGTTTCTATAAGAAGACTGGAGATGTATCACAAACAACTACAGTAACTATACAGGTTGATGACATCAAAGCGTGTAGGGAAAAGGTAGTTAAAGCCGGCGGAAAAATCTCTGGCGATATAATGGATATGCCTGGTCTCGGAATGTTTCTCTCATTTTTTGATACTGAAGGCAACAGAGTTAACCTTATGCAGCCTATCCGTTAGGTCTCATAAAAAAATCAATTTATATTATCCCAAATTGGAAATAAATCTATTACCCTATATCAAAGCCCTAAGGACGGCTAAGGCGAATCTTATTTTATCCCTTTGTACATTCCGAAGAAGGCTTGGTAGAGGTAGAATATGGGCATCAATGCAAAAAATCCAAGGCTTATATACGGGCTCAGAAAGGAAAATATCAACGCGCATGTGTAAATTGCGAATCCAAACCAGAGATTTGTTTTATTCCTCTTCAGAGCGCTCTCTGCCTCATGATGGCGCTTACTCACGTAATCTGTTGACACTCTGAACATTATTGCAAGCAGCAGGAAGTTTATTCCATAAAGCAATATAGTCGGTTGCTTAAGCGGATACCTGCCGAGGAAAGCGGTGCTGAATGGAACAAGACCGATAAGCAGAAGGAACAGGCCATTCAGCCACATCATTCGTGGATTTATGGTGTGTACGTATCTGTAGATGTTGTTGTGGCCTATCCACATAACAAGGAGCACTGTGAAGCTGAATACATATATGATTATGTTAGGAAGTAACGAGAATATAACAGAGGTAAGTATTTGTGAGATATCTGAACCAGTAATTACAGGGACTACCAAGCTCAGAATCAGGATAGTCATTACGGTTGCGAATATGCCATCAGTAAGGGATTCCATCCTATTTTTGCTGAATGAGTCATCGTGATCCTTTGCCATATTATGATTTATTGGACAATCACTATAAATGTAGCTGAGACTCCTATCTTTTAAGGCTCTTCTTGGTCTTAGAGAAGTTTGGACGTCGTGCCTTTAGTACTATCGCTCGGCCAATGCTAGATAGATATTAAAATATTAGATGATTATCTTTATTTGTTGGTTTTATGAACAATCGCACAAAATCCTATATGGCAATACTTTTGGGAATAATAATAGCCATAGCAGATATAATATGGACATACCAGAGTTACTATGACGTTACCTGGCTTGTCCTGGGCATAATAATATTTGTTGCAGACATAATCTGGCTATATATCGATTACAGCTTCATGGCTATGAATAAAAAGAAATAGCAAGCAAATAATTTGTGACAAATTATTGCTGATATCTAAAAAGAAAATGGATAACTACTTTGTAGCTACCTTGAAGCCGCCTAGGCCATTGCCGTTGACTTCTCCTGAGCTATGATCGCCAGCAAAGAAATACAAAGGATATCCCTTGTAGGTTGTCTGCTTCGCACCTCCCGTTCTTGTTATCGTGCCGAAGCTGGACGCGTTTAGTCCCTGAGGCAAGACAAGGCTTGCCGTGTAGAATGGCGGCCAGTTTGTTGCACATGCGGAATAGCATGAGCTGGCTCCGCTGTTAGGGGAATCACTACCGGATGTGTATAAAGTGAATCCTGTGGCATTTGCTAGATAGTTTCCATTGGCACTGCTGCTTTCCAGGTTTATTGTGTAACTGCTAGAATTCACTTTGACCGTAGTTGTTGCTTGAACTGTAGTTGTAGCAGTAGACTTTGTCGTTGATGCTGTTATATATTGCTGGGTTGTCGATACAGAGGTAATGCTTGCAGTTGTAGTGTATTTTGCTGCACTCTTGCTGCTTGTCAAAAAGTATGCTCCTGCCACTACTATAACTAGTAGCACAATCGCAGCTCCTATAACCATTGTTTTGTTCATAATCCCACTCTAAATAAATAGTATGATTTATTCGAAGGTAAAATATATAAATATACACACAGGTTCAGTTTAAACCATCATATCGGCACCGCACCTATGAAATGTCCTATAAGGTATCCAGCAAACCCTGCAGCCAAACCTATCATCAGCATCTGCAAACCGCTGCGCCACAGGGAGCCTACTGTTGTCTTTGCCTCATAGTACCCTATTATAAAGAGGGTTATTCCGCTCAGGATTACGGCACATATAGCGCCAAAAATTATGTTCTTTGATAGAAAAATGAATGGTATTATGGGTATTGCAGAGCCAAAGACTGTTGCTGAGAGAACGGTTACAAAACTGCGAGTAGGGCCTGCCCTGTCTACAGGGGCAAGCTTCCTCTCAAATGACATCAATAGCTCCAATGCCGCCCTCGGGTTTTTTACAAGGCTATTCGTCAGATCGGCCAGCTCCCTGCCCTTGTATCCCCAATCCTTCAATATCGCTTGTAATTCTTTCCTGCTGTGATTGCTCTTCTGCTCTATCTCCGATTTTTCCTTATCCAGTTCTCTCATATACTGCTTGTATCTGGCTAAAGTGGATGTATATGCTACAGCACCCATGGATATGGACTCGGCGCCCAGCGCCGCGAGAGCAGCAACAAAAATAATCCTTATGTCACTTGTTGCAGCTGCAACTCCTAGCAATATCCCAAGAACATTAACAAGGCCGTCCTGGCTTCCAAGGATAAAATCTGAAAGGAAAGTAGAATGCGCATTGCTCAATTTTTTCTTTTTAATGTTGTAGATTAGCAAACCCTGCACCTAAATCTGCTTTATGCTGGTTTATAATATACTTAAACCGCATATAAATGTATAGGGTAATCTCAGATAGGAATAAATACATTAACGGCAAATACTATCATGTATTACATTCAATTTCTGCGGGGTGCTTTTTATGGATGAAAAAGAGGTAGCTGAACTAATAGACCAGATAAAGAGGCAGATGGACTTTCTGCTAAATGATACGAGCGTTCCAAAGAATGTCAAGAGTGCGATAAAGGAGGCCAAGGACCATCTTGCAACACAGGAGGACTATATAGTAAGGGTATCCTCTGCGATATACAACATAGACTCCATAAGCAACGACATAAACCTTCCATCACAGGCCAGGACATCGGTATGGAGCATACTTAGCATGCTGGAATCGATAAAGACCGAGACCAGTAGTTGACATGTCTGGTGTAAATGCCGTCAGGGAGCTTGTGCAAAGGCTTTCAAAACTTGGCGTGCTTGTTTCAGGTGATGTCAAGCCCGAAATGCTTGAGGGGTTCGATGCGGATGACATTGTGTCAAGGATCCTAGAAAGGCGGGTTTCTGACTCCGGCCTTGATATAGTAAACAGCCTCGAGATAGCAAATATAATAGAGGAAATAAAACTTGAGAAGTCGCCGAAGCCCATAGAGATTATTCAGAAGCCGGAATACAGCGCCTACGCATCGGAGATCGATGCAGACTACAGCATAAGCAACAAGGAGATAGAGTACTCCAACGGCACAATAGACGAATTCGTACTGCATTTCAGGGACAGGCTGGAGAAACTCAGGGGCATAATAGAGCAGCGCAGGACCAACATCAGCGGCATGCTCTCAAATCTTGAAAGCCTAAATTCCTATCCTAGCGGAAGGGAGGTAGCGGTAATAGGCATAATACTTAACAAGATAGTCACGAAAAACGGGAACATAATGGTTCTGATAGACGACAACACGGCAGAGGCAAGGGTGATATTCTCAAACGGGACGTCACAGCAGGCAAGGGATCTTTTCGAGAAGGCCAAACATCTTGTAAATGACGAGGTCATAGCGGTAAAGGGCAAGATATCAAATCCGTTTATAATAGCAAAAGAGCTTGTCTGGCCGGATGTCCCGATACAGGAAAGAAAGCAGACGGATGAGGACGTGGCAATCGCGTTCATATCGGATTTGCAGATAGGCAGCAAATTATTCATGGAAAAGAACTTCACCAACTTCATAAAATGGGTAAACGGCAATTATGATGAAAGGAAGGACCTTGCGGGCAAGTTGAAGTACCTGGTTGTCGGCGGTGATATAGTCGACGGCATAGGCGTCTATCCAGGCCAGGACAGGGAGCTTGCAATACTGGACATTTATGCGCAATACAAGATGTTCTTTAATTTCATAAGCGCAATACCCGACTACATCAACGTATTCGTGATACCTGGCAATCACGATGCCGTACAAAGGGCTGAGCCGCAGCCGCAGCTTAGCAGCGAGCTAATCGGGGACTTCAAATCTGAAAACGTACACATACTGCCTAATCCAAGCTTCCTCACACTGCACGGAATCCAGGTCCTGGCATATCACGGTACCTCTTTGGATTCCATCATAAGAGCCATCCCAGGTACAAGCTATTCAAACCCAGAAAAGGCTATGATAGAATTATTGAAGAGAAGGCACCTCTCGCCAATATGGGGTGGAAACATAATAGTACCAAGCAGGAATGACAATCTTGTGATAGACAAAGTGCCAGACATACTGCATATGGGCCATGTCCACAAGAACTGCATTGCAAACTACCATGGAGTCGATATAATAAATAGCGGCACCTGGCAGTCAACAACAAACTACCAGCTTATACAGGGCCACATACCTAGTCCATGCCTTGTTCCTGTGTATGAGGCAAAGGCAAACAGGTTTGTAAGCCTGAACTTCAACAGGCAGTGACTGATTGGATAACGAGGAATACGCAAATGAGCTGAAAAGGAGCTTCGACATAGCCTACGGCATAGCCTCAAAAGCAAGGGAGAGGGGATACGATCCTGAGCCGTTCGTTGAGATAAGGCAGGCACCAGACCTTGCATCAAGGGTCGAGGGAATAATAGGCATGGACGGCCTTGCAGAGATCGTCAGAAGCAAGTCTGAGGGCAGGGACCAGAACGAGCTTGCCTTCGAGATGGTAAAGACAATATGCACTGAAAAGAGGTTTGACCAAAAGCCTGTGGAGGAGCGCCTGCTGCTCGCGATAAGGGTGGCCCTGGCCGTCTTCACCGACGCCGTTGTGGTTGCCCCTACAGAAGGCATACAGGGCGTTGAGCTTCACAGGAATCCCAACGGCTCTGATTATGTAGCAGTGCTGTTCGCAGGGCCTATAAGGGGCGCAGGCGGAACAGGAGCGGCTATGCCGATTGCCTTCGCAGATTATGGGAGAAAGCTTCTGGGAATAGGATCCTACAAGGCGCAGCCATCGGAGATAGAGCGCACGATAGAGGAAATACAGATATACCATACAAGGATTGCAAGATTGCAGTATTATCCTCCGGAAAATGACATCAAAACAATACTGGAGAACCTCAGCGTTAGCATAGACGGCATACCAAGCGAGCAATTGGAGGTGAACATACACAGAAACACAAGGCGCCTTGACAGGAACGGCAAGGAGCAGCTGATGACCAACAAGGTGCGCGGCGGGATAGGATTGGTCATATGTGAGGGCATAGCCCAGAAGGCAAAGAAGATCCTCAAGAACACCAAGGCTGCTGACCTTGACTGGAAGTGGCTAAACAACATAATAAAATTCGAAAAGACCGCAAGCCCTAAGGAAAGCGAGAGCTCGAAGGACAACACGGTCTTCCTTCAGGAGCTGGTCGCAGGAAGGCCTGTGCTTGCATATCCGAACAGGAGCGGCAGCTTCAGGCTCAGGTACGGCAGGTCCAGGCTTACCGGGATAAACGCAAAGGGTTTCAGCCCAGCTACAATGTTCGTGCTTGGGGAGTTCATCGCATGCGGCACCCAGGTGCGGGTTGAGAAGCCGGGCAAGGGCTGCATCGCTGCACCGGTAGACAGCATAGAGGGGCCGTTCGTGAAGCTGGAGAGCGGCGAGGCCCTGAGGATAAACGGCATCGGAGAGGCAAGAGAATTGAGCGGCAGGATAACTAAGATAATATCTGTCGGGGACATACTGATAACATACGGCGATTTCAAGAAGTCAAACACGCCGATGCTGCCTACCAGCTACGTTGAGGAATACTGGACTGAGCAGCTCAGGGCCTCAGGCTTCCAAAAGGAGATTCCAGACAGGATCAGCTTCAGGGAGGCATTCGCATTTTCTAAGGACTACAACGTGCCCATGCACCCTCTTTACATATACGACTACAGCGACATAAGCACAATAGAGCTCATAGACCTTTCAAATGCGGTCTCGCTCTCCCATATAGAAAAAGAGGGCGACAGCCTCTTCGTCGTAAAGAGCATAAAGATACCAAAGAGCAACGGCGAGAGCATAATAACGGAAACGCTGGAGAGGCTCTGCATACCTCATATAGAGCAGGAATCATTTATAATAATAGAGAATGACCATTCCCAGAGCCTTCTCGCATCTCTGGGCTTTGCAAGGGGCACCGAGTTGTATATGCAGGGAACACAGGGCTATGACGAGAACAAGACCGCCATCGAGAACATAAACGCAATCGCTCCGTTCAGGGTTATGAAAAGGTCCACAAGGATAGGTGCAAGGATAGGAAGGCCTGAAAAGGCGAAGGAGAGGCTTATGAAACCCGCGCCCAATGTGCTCTTTCCAGTAGGGGAATACGGCGGCAAGGAAAGGAGCCTTTTCAAGGCCTACAACAACGAGAGGAAGAAGTTCGACAACTCAGGAATAAACATCGAGATAGCAAGGTACAGGTGCGCCGCTGGAAAGGAGGTGCTCTGCCTGCCATACTGCAAAAGGCACAGCTCGCCTGCAAGGCTGGAGAATACATGCCAGAACTGCGCCAGGATAACCGAAATGCAGGTATGCCAGTATTGCGGAGGCAAGGCATTCGCAAAGGAGCAGAGGCATGTGAACATAAAGGAAATGATAGAATCGGCAATGAGGGGACTCGAGGAAGGCCAGCTCAACAGGAACCTAAAGGGCGTGAAGGGCCTGATGAACAGGGACAAGATACCGGAGCCCATAGAGAAGGGAATATTGAGGGCCATGAACAACGTGCACATATTCAAGGACGGCACAGCAAGGTTCGATGCAACCAATACCCCAATCACGCACTTCTATCCGAGGGAGATAGGTGTAGGAGTGGAGCGGCTGAGAGCGTTGGGCTACGACATGGACTTCCTTGGAAATGAGATCAAAGAACCTGACCAGCTTGTTGAGATGTATCCGCAGGACGTGATCATAAACAGGGACGGCGCGGAATTCATGCTCAACATCTCAAGATTCATAGACCAGCTGCTTGTGAGGTTCTACAAGCTGGAGCCCTTCTACAACGCCAACAGCATAGATGACCTCATCGGGCACTGCGTCATCACTCTCTCGCCCCACACATCCGCAGGGGTGCTGTGCAGGATCATAGGCTTCACAGACGCGCACGTCGGGTACGCACATCCCTACACGATAACCGCAAGGAGGAGGGACTGCGACGGTGATGAGGATACCACGATGATGCTCCTGGACGCACTCATCAATTTCTCGAAGAGGTACCTGCCTGTGACTATAGGGGGCACGATGGACGCGCCGCTGATACTCACCGCAAAGCTTGAGGCAAAGGAGCTAAACGACGAGGTGCAGGTCATGGAGGTAACAGATAGGTACGGGCTTGACTTTTACGAGAGGACCAACCAGTACGCCGCGCCATCCGAATTGCAGGTAGACATAGTGGAGACTAGGGTCAAGAGCGGCAGCGGCAAGGTATTCAAGGATCTGATGTTCACGCACCTTAGCGGCGTAAGCGCCATAATGGAATCGCCGCACAAGAGCATGTACACCAAGCTCAACACCATGAGGGATAAGATAGAGGCTCAATTCAAATTGATAGACATGCTCAGCTGCGTGGACAGGCCTGATTCAGCGAAGAGGCTGCTGCTAAGCCATTTCATACCAGACCTCATAGGCAACATGCACTCATTCTCAAGGCAGGGCTTCAGGTGCGTGGCGTGCAACGCAAAATACAGGAGGGTGCCTCTCATAGGCAAATGCACAAGGTGCAAGGGCGGCAAGCTGGTGCTCACGATATCAAAGGGCAGCATAGAGAAATATCTCAATATAGCTACTGAGCTCGCAAACAGGTACAATCTTGAGCCCTACATAAAGCAGAGGCTTGTCCTTATAAAAGAGGAGATAAACAACGTCTTCGGCGGCTCTGCGGATGTCGCACTTCCGATAAGGCAGTTCAATCTCTCGAAATTCATGTAATCCTGAGCTATTCCCTCAACAGCGCTTCAAGGCCCTTGTAAACCAAGCCTAGCCCAAGTCCTGTAAAGACCAGAGCAGCGCCGATCTCCGGATTCGTAAGCGTTATGCCATGCTGCAGCGGGTCCTGTGCGGTAAGCATGCCTTCCATGGTTCTTGAAACCGAGGGCACAAAATTATATACGGCATCGGTACCTACCACTGCCATGGTCCCCAACACAACATTCGGCTTGTTCGACCTGCCTCTGAGAAGGTTGTATCCCATACTTGTGAGATATACAAGGCCTACTCCAAGGGCAAGCTCTGTGCCCTCCACCAATGGATTGCTCCTTGTGTTCAGGCCTCCGAATGCGGTGTCCAATATTGCGGATACATGCTTCGATGCATAGATCGCACCCAGAGTCCCGCCTAAAGCCAATCCGATAGTTCCTGTTGTCTTTGCCGCATGCAGCACAATCGGCTTTATCCATCTCTCGCCAATTTGTTTGTGTATCTGCACTTTATCACTGATTATATTATGAATTTTCCTATATTTATAATATGTTTAAAATTCCAGAATCAGCAGAGAAACATACTATTTTGCAACCTCAGCAACCTCAGGCAACATTTATATATCTCCTAAAACAAAATCAAATGAGTGATAGGTAGATGTCATGGCAACAGCAGATAAAGAAATAGGTTTGATCGGACTAGGCCCTATGGGCCAAAACATTGCAAAAATATTGCATAATGATAATTATTCCCTTGTTTTGTATAACAGAACAAAAGAGAAATACGACAGCTTTAGCGGCATGGATAATGTATATTTATCCAAGGATATCCAAGACTTTGTAGGAAAGCTTAGGGGCAGGGAAAAGGGGGCAATCGTATGGATGATGGTGCCCGCAGGACCTGTCACAAATAATCTCGTATCTGAACTATCAAAACTACTCCGCAAAGAGGACATAGTTATTGATGCCTCTAACTCAATTTATACGGATTCAATAGAGAACTACAAAAAGCTAAATGAGAAGGGCATTTTCTATCTTGATGTTGGCTGTGCGGGCGGGCCTGGGGATTTATTGAAAAAAGGCGTATCATTAATGATCGGCGGTGATAAGGTAGCATTTGAAAGGGCAAGGGATGTCTTCAGCGTTGTAGCGGGAAAAGGCGAATATGGCTATCTGGGCAACAGAGGGGCTGGCCACATGACAAAAATGCCGCACAATGACATATTTTACAGCATATTTCCGGCATATGCCGAGGCTATCGAGCTGCTAGTGAGCATGAAAGAGAAGGAACCAGATATGCATTTTGACATGAAAGAGGCACTAAGACTCCTCAAATCAGCTCCTCCAATAACTACCGATATAATGGAGGCTATAGCAGAAACCTATGAAGACAAACTGCCTGATGGTGATGTTCCTGAAATAAAAATAGCGGACATGGTAAAACACGCGCAGAAAAGGGCTGAGGAATTAGGTGTAAGTTTTAGCATAACAAACTCCATACTTAAGGGATATCCCACAATGTCTAAAAGGTCCAGAAAAACAGAGGCCGATGCAAAGAAGAAAATAACAGGCCACTGAATAGCCCAGGCATTTCTATCCTGATATGTCCTTCATCAGCGCCTTTAACGGTTGGCTGTTTATTATTTTCTCCTTGGTGAGCCAGCCCCTTCTTGCTGTGCCAACCCCGTATCTTATGAAGCCAAAATGCGATGTCCTGTGCGCATCCGTACCCAATGAGAATTTCACTTTGTAGTGCGATGCCTTCATTATATTCGTGTCATTGAGGTCCAGCCTGACCGGAAATGAATTTATCTCAAGTGCTACTCTATTGCGCTCAGCCGCCTCGAAAACCTTGTCTATATCAAGCGGATATGCCTCCCTCACGTTTATCTCCCTTCCTGTAGGATGTGCAAACCCGCTCAATAAACCAGTATCGAGAGCCTTTGTTATTCTCTTTGTCATCTCCTCCTCTGTCATCTTGAAGTAGGAGTGCACAGCTCCAAGCGCCCAGTCCATGGACTTCAGGCACTCCCTTGAAAGATCCAAAGAACCATCCTTCAGTATGTCAACCTCCGCGCCCTTGAGTATCCTTATCTTTCCGTCCAAGGAATCATTTAGTTTGTCGACTTTCTTGAAGAACTTTTCGAACTGGTCCTCGTTCATTCCCCTTGCTATGCCAAGGCTCTTCGTGTGGTTTGTGGTGGCAAAGTAGTCCAGGTTTGCCTTGATTGCAGCATCAGCCATTTCCTCTATCGTGTTGGCGCCGTCAGAGTCGCTTGTATGCGTGTGCATGTCCCCCTTTACGTCATTCACGTCTACAAGGGCGGGTATCTTCCGCTCCTGTGCCAGCTTTACCTCCCCTCTCGCCTCCCTCATCTCCGGTGGCATGTACTGCATGCCAAGTCTTTCATATATCTCCTCCTCATTCTTTGTCGGTATAAGTTTCTCCTTTCGGTCGAATAATCCATACTCATTCAGCTTGTAGCCCTTGTTTACCGATATGGTCCTGACCTGCACGTTATGGTCCCTGCTGCCGGTAAAATACTGCAGAGCAGCGCCGAATGATTCCGGGGCTATGACCCTCAGGTCGCAGTTTATCCCTATCTTCAGCCTTACTGTTGTTTTTGTAGGGCCCTTTACCACTACATCTGCAACTTCTGAAATACCTGAGAAGAAGTCCATTACCTCCTTGCTCTTATTTGATAGCGCAAGCACGTCCAGGTCTCCTACCGTTTCCCTCATCCTTCTTGTAGAACCTGCAATCATCGCCCTTTCAACAAGCCCGCTCTTTGATAGCTTCTGCACTATAGACTCAGCAACAGGAAGCCCATCTCCGAGAAGTATGCGCCCCCTGCTGCTCTCCCTCAGCTCAAGTCCGTTTTTTATTGCCTCCTCGCTCCTTTCCCCGAAGCCGGCAAGCCTGCTTATCTGGTGCTTTCCCAGTGCCTTCTTCAGGTCTGCTATATTTTTGACGCCAAGCTCCTTGTATAATATGAAAGCCTTCTTGGCACCCAGGCCCTGTATGCTTGTCAGTGCCTTCATGTCTATGGGGTACTTTTTCCTCATAGAATCATATTTCCTCATGTGGCCTGTCTTTATGTATTCCTCTATAGAGCCCGCAATGCCCTTACCTATGCCGGGAAGCTCCATGAGCCCCTTCACGCCCTCCTTCCTGTATATGTCCTCGATCGCCTCCTGCAGCGTTCCTATGGTAAGCGCGGCCTTCTGGTAGGCTCTCACCTCGAACTTTGAGCTTGGTGTGTCCTCCAGGCTGAGCATAGAGGCTATCTCATCAAGCATATCGGCTACTATCCTGTTCTCCAAGCTATCCCCTAATGGATATTATAGAATAAGCAATGAAAAGATAAAAATCAGTAGCATAAAAGAAAAGAAGAAAAAAAGAAAGGAACAGGGTTATATGCTGCGTTGCCTAAGTTCAGTTCGCATCTATTACCAATGAGAGCGGACCGGTAAATGTCGTATCTGGCGCGGTTATTACAACCTCCATATACGATGTGGAACCTGGCGGCACAGTCTGCGGCAACTGCGGCATAATTTGGCTTATTGTGAATCCAGGGGTTGTGCTGTATATCCTGGATATCGTATAATTGCACGCATCTGTGGTTATTGTTGTATTGAAGTAAAACTGCTCGTCTCCTGTGTATGTCCTCTTTGTGTATAGTGCCACTGTCTTGGTTGGCGTATTGCAGTACTGGCCGTTGTCCTGGCTTGGTCCTGTGTAGTTGTATGTCAGGTCTATGTTGTCCACTGTAATTATCGGGATCGGTGGCGGTACTATGGTCGATGTGGTATGCGGTACTGGTATGGTTGTGGTAGCCGCTGTTGTTGTAGGTGCATTGGGCACAAATGCGGCTGGTTTAACTGTAGATGTGTTTGCTGAAGATGTTTTCTTGCTGAGGCCTCCATAAAGGCTTAATCCGCCGAAGGCCACAACAGCTATTACCGCAATCAGTATTATAGGCATTATTATCTTCTGTGCAACATTCTGCTTTTCCTTTATCAGGTATTTTGCTATGGTCTCGTTCTTCTCATCAAAGAAGAAGTCAGCGTCGAATTCCTTGCCCTGAAGTACCAGGTTTGTCCAGTATTTGTCATCGGCCCACATCTCGTAGTAAGGTATGTCAACCGAATCAAACCACTTGGCCTCTCCCTTCAAATTGGGCTTGAGGTCGCCGCTGAATACTCTTGTAGAGAATACGTGCAGCCTATAGCTGCATTCATTCTTTCCGTCAAGGAAAAGCCTTATTGTTCCGTGGTAGGCTGCCTTGCTTACGTACAGGCCTGTCTGCTGGAAGACCTGCCTCATCGCGCTCTTTACTGGCGTCTCGCCCTTCTGTATCTCACCGTTGGGTGCATTCCACTTTCCTTTGTTTAGTCCCTCCTCTGCCTTTATAAGTAGCAATGTGCTTCCGTTCTTTATCACATGACATAATGCGATCTCCTTTATCTCATTCACTGCCATTTTTATCACGATACTGCTTTTCTTCCTCTTCATATATAAATATTGCTTAATTTAGCAATTTATTAGGATTAATTGTGTATTTTGGGCTTTCCCAACATCTCCTCAGGGGACAACCTCAAGGGCAGAGAAACGGAAGCTATTTTATGCTTCACAGCCATTATCATAATGGTTAAAATGGAAGGTTCTTCCAATCAACCCCTTGACAAGGCAAACAGGATGAACCAGCTCTATATCGCAATAATATCCCGCTACAAGGAATATATAGAGGAAAAGGAGGGATTGTCGGTTGCTGAGTTGCCGACGCTGGTGATGCCCACAAACCAGAAGGTAAAGGAAAAAGTTGACGATATAAAATCTGGATTCCTAAACTACAATTACGAAAACGACTTCAGGGAAGCAAGCGCCAGGGCGCACGAATTCGTCAGGAAAGAGATAGCGGACGTGGTCCTTCCATTGCAATTTTGGCTTACTCCTGACGAAACGCTCACATTCATGCTGGGGGACGTGATGGACAAGAACATACTCCTTTGCAGCATGCTGATAGGCCTGGGCAACCCATCGGCAAAGGTGTTCGTAAGGATGCCGGAGAACGCAAGGGAGGTATTTGTTTATTATGAATTCAAGAACACAATACATGTCCTCGAAGACAAAATAAAGGAATTCAACAGCAAGGATGAGATGTTAAAGTCCCTAAACATGACCGAGGAGACAGTGGCGTACGAGTTCAACAACCAGATGTATGCGGACATCTACTAATAATGAGAACGCCTTTTAAGCAGTTTCCTGTGTGCCTTCCTGAGCCTTTTTATCTTCTGCACATTCCTGTAGGCCTTGCCTATGCGCTTTTTTGATCTTCTAACTGTGATTTGCATATTTACACCACGCTTAAAATCATATATTATGAATTAGGCATGTATATTAATTAATCATTTAAGCCCTTAACCTTTACTTGAACCATTTATCCATTCCCTCCTGCCTGGAATCTGTTTTTGTTTTTTCAAGCCTTTCTGCGGTCTTCTTTATCCTATCCTCAGAGAATCCGTGCTCTTTGCACATAAACTCCAAAAGCTTTTCCATGTTGTAGTGCTTCCCAAGCAATGCCTGCACGTCGCCCTTGCCCAGGTCCCTGACCTCCGGGTTCATGAATAGGTCCTCTACCTCCTTTACATCCAGTTCGAATTCCGCGCCTGATTTTTCCTTTACTATTCTCTTTAAATCGTCTATGCTGTCTGCGGATTTGACTATCTTGAGCGCAGTCTTTGGTCCAACGCCCTTTATTCCCTCATTGAAGTCAGTACCAAGCAGTATCCCTATCCAGATAAGCTGCCTGTGGTTTATGCCAAGGCTCTTGAGCGTATCCTCAAAGCTCACTATCTCAGGCTCAACGTTTATGTATACGTTCTTGCCCGGCAGTTTCCTCCTGCCGCTGAACGTCAGGTTTCTCACGACGTAGCGTCGAGCCGAACAGCATCGTGTCATAGTCCTGGCTTGCTGCGGCATATACCAGTCCTCTGTTTGACATGTAGCTCGCCTGAGCCTCACCCTCGCTAGGCGCATTTATGTAGCCTATGCCCATGCAGTCAAGCAGCTTTTTTGAGCTCTCAATTATGTCCTTGTTTATTCTCGTGCTGGCCATTGCATGCATCCTCATTGCAGCAACATCTCCGGATCTCTTTGCCTCCTCATACGCAGCGTGCGCATTCTCTCTTCTCTTCATTCTTGCCATTGTGGTCTTCTGCTTAAGGATTGAAGGAATCCCGTCAAACACGTATATCGGCATGATCCCGTAGCCGAGCATGTCTATGGTCCTGTAGAATATGCCTGAAAGATGGCTTGTTACATTCCCACTGCTGTCCATCAGCGGGGTGCCGTCCGGCTGCCTTATTATCGATAGGAACTGATAAAGCACGTTGAATGCGTCTATCGCTATTGTCTTGCCCCGCAGCTCCTCGAAATCCAGCTTCCTTTTGCAGATGAGCTTGCTTAGGTCAACGGCCATTGATAGCACTGTTTATTTTTCTTCTACGAAGTCTCCCAGCGTTATCCTCTCCTTATTCCTGCTTAAAACCAGGTTTTCGTTCTGCTTTTCGGGCTCGGCCAGCTTTATCATGAGCGCTTTTTCTATCTTCTTCGCAAGCTGGAGCGAGGGCAGCGTTTGCTCCTGCTCTATCCTGAGCAGAAGCGTTTCCTTTTCGTTGAGCATCTCGGCAAGCACCTTCAGGGGTATCCTCATGGATTCGCGTGCGTTGTGTATTAAAGCACCGTAATTCTCAACCAGCTGGGGCTCCTCGCTTTTGCTATTCTTCGGGAAACTCTGGACCTTTCTATTATCCACAGCCTTTGATACTATCTTTTTGCCTTTTGCGCACTTGGTGCACACCCTTAATTCTACGTCCTCCACATTCACAACGTATATGTCATTCGCTTTTTTGCCGCATATCTCGCATTCCTCCATCTGCTCACCCGGATAATTAATCCCATTTAAATTAAAAATACTTTCTGAATGGTTCGGAATCAGAAAAGTCTATATAGTCCATCAACTATTATATTGCAGTCATACAAACACTGATTATATGGGAGAATCCTTGTTGAAAATCATAGTCGCGGCGCTTGTGCTGGTCTCCATATCGATCCTATATGTACTATACGTGGCGAGCGGTTTCAGCCTCATAATAAGGGTAGTGTTTGCGCTGATGATCCTTGTGGCCGTGGGCATTGCCATACAAAAGCTGCTAAAGCTGAATGGCGGCTACGGATTCTACATGATCGGAGGCAGGAAGGGCCTTTCGACAATGGACAATATGTCAAAGAACCACAAGAAATTCTGGGACCTGATGTGGATGTGGGGTTTAACCATCGGTTTCGGACTTCTTGCATACCCGCTCATGAAAGGAAAAATTGACAAAAAAGCTTACGCATTCGGGATAATCTCCCTGGTTGTCATAATATTGCTGGTGGAGCCGTACATCGCAACCGCTACCCAGTTCATAAACCTTGCGCCTATACAGAATGCGGCAGCCGCACAATCAGCACGGCAGGGCCCGAGCATTATCAGCATAATTGTTGCCATAGCAACAGTGATTGCCGGGTTTTCAGGATACATTTTCATTGCATTGTTTGCAAATACCGAGCTGATACTCTGGAGCGTTGTAAAATTCCTTACAAATCCCTCCCTGGGCACCTCAGGATCAGGGCTTGCAAGCCAGATTCCAGGAGTTGCGCCCATAATACCCGGCATAGACATACCGCTTTTTGCTGGAATAATATCCCTTGCAATACTGCTAATAATACATGAATTCTCCCACGGCGTTCTTGCAAGGAAGTCAAAAGTGAGGCTGAAATCAACAGGGCTCCTTGTTTTCGGATTCATACCAGTAGGCGGCTATGTCGAACCTGACGAGAAAATGGTGAGCAAGCTGGACAATGTAAAGCAGACCGGGATTTTCTCCGCAGGGATATCCGCAAACTTAATAGCAATGTTCATCTTTCTTGTGCTAATGCTAATAGTTGCAACATATCTTGTGCCTGCGGCATACCAGTACAAGGTGATTGTCACATCAACTCTGCCTAATTATCCAGCAAACGGCATTATAAAAAGCGGTATGCAGATCCTGAAATGGAACAACGTCTCGATAAACAACCTGACCACGCTGGAGACCGTCGGGGCAAGCATAAAGCCCAACCAGTCCTTCTATGTGACAGCTGTATCCGGATCAACATCAGCAGCACAGATGATAAATACCTACAAATTCAAGGCGGTGGCAGATCCCAGCAACTCATCAAGGGGAATCATAGGCGTATCTCTTGAATACGAGCCCGTGATAGCAAGCCCGTTTGCCAAGATTGTGTATTTCTTATATGCTGTATTCGCATTGTCCATGCTCCTGAACTTCCTTGTGGCGGTTGTAAACCTGCTCCCGATCCCCGGCCTTGACGGGTGGCGCATATATTGGGCAAACATAAAGAGCGAACGCTTCATAAAGTTCATGGGGGCCCTTGTAATAATACTTATCATAGTAAACATACTGCCATGGATATTCTATATTTGATTGAGCTTCCTGAGATTGCCTATGGTCCCGAAGTCGAGGGTTGAGCCGTAGCCTATTGCTATCGCGTGCATCTTCCCTATATCAATCCTCTTCAGCACGGGAGACATGATGCGGCTCTTAGGCTGCAGGTTTATGTCTGAGCCGGTGGCGAAGTAGCTTATTGCCGGAAGGACCAGCAGGTTTATGTCCTTGTATTTTCCGAGAAGGAAGCACCTGAGCCTCTCATTTCTCCCAGCAGCATTCACCAATCCTATTGATGGGTGCTCATGGCCGGAAATAAGCATCTTTGGTTTTTTCTCTGGTAATCTTGGCAGCTTGTCACCATGGAAGAAGAAGTAATTGCCTATCATTGCCTCTCCTGCATATATCCTTAGTTTGAATGGTTCCCTGTAGCGGTCTATGAAATTGTCATGGTTCCCCTTTATAAGAATAAGCTCAACGCCTTTCTCTTTGCAGAATCTGATTATCTCGTAAAGTTCGTTGAATTCGTCCTCTTCAACATTAGAGAACTCGTTTTTTATGTCACCTACGACTATTATGGCCTTTGCCTTGGTTTTATCAAGAGCTTTGCCCAAGTCAGCGATAATCTTTTTCAGGTTTGCCTTTGGTATAAAGGCTCCGCTTTTTGCCATGTGTCCCTCATAACCCAGATGGAGGTCGGAGACCGCAAGAGAGTTTAAGCTCTTTATGTACATGATGGCTATTCCGTCTATCAATTCGATGTCTTTGTTCAAATTCATTTAATCCTAATAATATACAATAAAAACTATAAAAAGTAGGTAAAAATTTATAAAATCAAATCCAAAAAATTCAATAGTTGATAAGTTTTAGTATCTTAAGATATTCTCCCCACTTATTGATACTATATGGCCCTTTGAAGAACGAAGTGCAAATAAAATGTCTCCTAAAACTTCATTATAGTTTTCTAATGTTATCGGCATTGCTATATGTATTACACCAATAATTACGGCTCTTTGTTTCAGGCTAGGTAATAAAAAGTCTTTATCCTTTGTAAGTATAGTTCTGTTTTCTTTTACAGCAAGCTCAACAATTTGGAAATCATTGCTTTCTCTATAATTGGTTTCTGTAATCCAAAGTACATCAATACCTTTTTTCTTCAGAGCATCTACGAGAAACTTAGGTATATTCTCGTCAGCCAGAAGCAATTATTGACACCTTTTTCAGTATCCCGTACGCAAATTTCAAGGTCTCCATAACCGCCTGTTTGGGTATTTTGTACTGTTGAGCGACCTGCTCAACGCTCATCCCTTCTGAAACTGACTCTAATACATCATCTACAGTTATGCGCGTCCCTTTTATTGTTGGTCTTCGGTCTAAATGCACATTACTTTTAAAGTTTATATAAGAGTGGCTGTATTTCTTTATTTTCCTGAGCGGTTTTTTCATTTACCCACCATAATTATTATATGAATCTTCTAATTTTTAAGGCTTTCTTCCATATCTTTATCAATATAATTATACAAAGATTCTACTAATCCTAGTTCGTCAAAAAGCGTAACCACAACAAAAACTATATATATTAGCTAATTTATAAGCTTTCTAGTGATAACATGGCAACCGCAAGCAGAGTCATTAATGAAGCTCAAGCACAAAAGTCCGGTGCTAAGTCAGACTACAAGATAAAAGAAATGCAGTATGCAACTGGCTACGGAGCACTAAGGGCAATATCTACTAAGAATGTTGCAAGCACCCTTTTCCTCGACCCCAGATATCAATCCGGAGAAATCAGCAAAGCACTGTGGGCACCGCCTGTAACTATATATATGCCTGCGGGAAGGGCTTTCGGTTCTACAGTCGAGTTCAGTAATGTAGTATTCAATGTACCTGCAGAACTTCAAGGACTAAAGGATGCGGCTATAGCTCTTCCATCAAAGTCCTTCAAGACAATGGACGTAAAAGACAAAATCGTTATTTCGATTAGAAAGGGCAAGCAGATAAAAGTAGTCGAGAATTTCCCTTCGACTGATGGGTGGTATCTAATAGACCCGAAGACTGGTATACCGCAAGGAGCAAAGGTTTCCTCAGATAATCCAGAAGCAAGATATCTATGGCGAAGAGATGACGAACCTTATATCGGCCCTGTGGTCCGTGACTACGACTACTTCAACAACGACAGGCGGAACGTCAATGTCTACCAGAGGCTCGACGACGGTTTTGGGGTGGTGCTGGTTGAGCGTGTTGAGCCTGAGCGTAAGCTCAGGGTAGCCCAAGTGGCAACTGAAACTAAGCTTTCAAGAAAGGTAGGCGCCCTACTGAGGGATGATGTAGGTCCTGCAGAGGAAAACCTGCAAAGACTCACAGGAGTAGTAAGCGAGGATCTACTTAAAGCGCAAAGGAAACTAATCAGAAAGCTAAAAGAAATAGAAATAAAAGCCTGAACTTCTTATTATTTTTACCTAGGTTTGGCAGATAAAACTGTCATGCCGTGAACGGTAGTTCACTGGTTGCAAGCCTAGGAGCCACACACTCGTCTACAGTGCTAGTTATACTAACTAGACTTGAGGTTCAACAGCGATACTTAGTAAGTAAAACTGAAATCGTAAAGCTGTGGTGTTGCCACATATGTGGCTTTTCAGTAGATGGGTTACCATTGCGGCCCTGTGGTCCGTGACTACAACAACTTCAACAACAACAGGCGGAACGTCAATGTCAACCAGAGGCTCGACAACGGTTATGGAATGACTCCGAACTTGCATTCAATAGGGTATTCATTAGATGTTATAATGAAAACCTACAGAAACCTATATCAAAGACTCTGTTCCTACGAGAATCTGGAGTTTGCCTTCAGGAAAGCTAGGAAAAGAAAAACACTAAAAGACTATGTTGTTAAATTTGAATCAGATCTGAAAAACAACCTGCAAAATCTTAAATACGAGCTTGAATCATTCACTTATCTGCCACAACCAATGATTAATTTCATAGTAAGAGACCCTAAAACTAGGAAAATAAGTGCTTCTCATTTTCGTGATAGGGTAGTATACCATGCAATATGCAACATCATAGCACCTACATTCGAGGAGCAGTTCATCCACGATTCGTTTGCCAACCAAATCAACAAGGGAACCCACAGCGCAATCAAAAGGGCAGAAAAATTCATGAGGAAAGTAATGCCCTCGGAAAATGATGTGCTGGGGGGGGGGCCAGCTACTTTTGAAAAGGAAAAGACATACAGGCTACGCACTTAAGGCAGATATACGCCACTATTTTGATACGATAGACCACGAGATACTATTGAAAATAATAGAACGCAGAATAAAGGACACAGACGTTATATGGTTGATAAAAATCATATTAAGCAACCACAATTCAGCTTTAGGAGGAAAAGGCATGCCATTAGGAAATTTGACATCTCAATTCTTCGCTAATGTATATCTTCATGAGCTCGATATGTTTGTTAAGCACAGGCTCAAGGCAAAATACTACATCAGGTATGTGGATGATTTTGTAATTTTCCATAAGGACAAATATCTGTTAGAAAATTGGAAAAGCCAAATAGACTACTTCTTAAGATCCAATCTGAAACTACAGCTGCATCCTGAAAAATCAAGGATTATTCCGATAAAAAGAGGAATCACTATGCTTGGATTCAGAATTTTTCATAATTACAGACTTTTAAAAAGGAGTAACGCAAGAAGGATCTGGAAACGTCTAGAAGTATTCAAGCAAAAGTACTACAATGGTAAAATATCGCAAGATCAGGTTGCAAAGAGTCTAGAAGGATGGATTG
This sequence comes from uncultured Microcaldota archaeon, assembly GCA_963804175.1. Taxonomy (GTDB): domain Archaea; phylum Micrarchaeota; class Micrarchaeia; order Micrarchaeales; family Micrarchaeaceae; genus UBA12276. The sequence continues at coordinate 151,842 of CAWDPD010000003.1, read as the reverse complement.
CCTACGCCAAATTCGCAAATACCTACAATCTTAGAAAGAGGGTTATTTTACGATCCGATGAATACTTTTTCCAAAATCAATCCCTTTAACCCTTGATTCTCTTCATGACGTGCTTGTGCAGCTTTTGCAGGTATTTGTGACTCTCCTTCATCAGTATTGCATCCGCATGGCCGAAAGTCATCATCGAATGCGAGAACGGGGACGGTACCGGCGTTTTTATTATCTTGTAGCTGATTTTTCCCTCTTTCATCTTTGATATAAGTTCGCTTACTCTTGGAAGGTCCATGGTCTCGTTTAGTATCTCCCTGTATGTTTCCTTTATCACCGGGAAATTAGGGTCTATCTCCTCAGCTGCCTTGAATACCAGTTGCGAATTTACCTGCTGCCTTCCTACGGGTATCTTGTAGCCCTTGTAGTTCCTGAGTATCATGAAGCTTCTTGCCGCAACATGCCTGAACTTCCTTCTCATGAGCTCTGTTCTTCTTATGTTTTTTCTAAGGAGTGTTAGCTATTCCTGTGGTATAGATGTCATCTATTATGTTTTTCATGTCCTTGTTGGTGAGCTTCAGCGGTTCCTCTGTCCTGAACATAAAGCCGTTGTCATTTATCATCATGTCGACGTCTATATCGAACATCTCCGCAATCTGCACCGCAAATGCCCTTGAGAGCGCATCGTTCACCCTTCTTCCGAACAGCGAATGGAATACAATGTAATTCCCTTCCTCGCCGATCTCCTTTGTCAGTTCTATAAGCAGCAGCTTGTTTGTTGGGATCTCATCAGCAAAAAGCATCTGCTCGAAGAAATAGCCGTATATCGCCTTCTTTGAATTTTCGTCTATCGGCAAGGTTGAAAGATAATCATCTATTTCCTTTGGTATTTTCATGCCTTTGCTGAACCTGCTTATTCCCTTCTTGCTTATGTGCCTTCGCATCATATCTGATAGCGTTGCCCTGAATTCCCCTATCTCATTGGCCAAGCTCCCAGCTCAGCGGCAGCTGCTCAGAGAACCATGGCGGTATTGTCGGCGCGGTGGCTGTAGCTGCTGTCACATGCGCCTTCATTCCCTTTGCATATTCGAACTTGTAAAGCCTTCCTCCCAGGCGTGAATATGTCTCCCTGTCTTAGCTTTGTCAGGAATTCCTCCTCTATGTTGCCTATCCATTTCTTGTTTAAGTCGAATACATTCACTGCGACCTCATCAGGTATGGTGCCAAGGTTGAGCATGTATATCACCTTTGCGAGCTTGCCTCGCTTGCCGAACATGTTCTCCTTCTCGTCATACCATATCTTGCCGTAGACCCTCCTGCTCTCAAGGCCGACATAATTGCCCGCAAGATAGTTGATCAGCGACATGTAGTCATCTTTTTGCAGGTTGTGGTAGGCATAAGCCTTTTTTATCACATTATATGCATCGTCCACATTCCATTTCTTCGTCAGCGACATACCGATTATGTGCTGCGCAAGCACGTCAAGCGCGTTCTGCGGCACCACAAAAGTAGTCAAGATGCCTCTTCAATGCCGCATCCAGCAGCACCGAGCATTCCACAAGGTCGTCCCGTTCAGCACTATTATCTCGCCCTTTGCCGTTGCCTTGTATGTATGGCCTGCCCTTCCTATCCTTTGCACAGCCCTTGTCACGCTCTTCGGCGAACCGAGCTGTATCACGTTGTCTATTGTTCCTATGTCCACCCCGAGCTCAAGGCTTGTAGATGATACCACGCAGCGCAGCGAGCCCTTCTTGAGCAGCTCCTCCACCTCAAGCCTTGATTCCCTTGAGAGCGAGCTGTGGTGTGCAGCTATGTCCTCACCATACTTGAATCTTTTCTTGAGGTTGAATACGACCCGCTCCGTACCGCTTCTCGTATTGGTGAATATGAGAGTTGTCTTGCTCTTCTTTATTATGTCGTTGAGCTCCTTGTACATAGCGTCCTCTATCTCCCCGTCCTTTGCGTATATCATGTCCTTGACCGGGCTGATCGCCTTTACTTCCAGCTTCTTGCTCCACGACGCATCCACAACGATGCAGTCTCGTTCGGCTCGCTTCCATTCCATCCTACGAGGAATTTTGCAGCCTCCTCAATCGGATGCAGCGTGGCCCCCAGGCCCACCTTTGCACGTCTGTGGCCTATTATGTTCTCCAGCCTTGCGACCGATAGGGAGAGATGCACGCCGCGCTTGTTGTTAGCAAGCTCGTGTATCTCGTCTATTATTATGTACTCTAATGCCCTTGAAATGCTCCACGAACTTCTCAGAGTTGATCAGTATGGCAAGGCTTTCCGGTGTCGTGACAAGTATGTTCGGAGGCCTCACAAGCATCTTATGCCGTCTCCTGCTGGGTTGTGTCACCGGTCCTTATGCCTATCGTGACCTGCTTTATGTTCTGCTTTATTATGTCGATTCCCTTAGTCCTTCTTTATTGATGTCGTAAATCTCCTCAAGCGGCTTTGAGAGGTTGTTGTATATGTCGTTGTTCAGAGCCCTGAGCGGCGATACATACAGGCAGTATATCTTGTCCTCAAGCTTACCCTCAAGGCTGTAGTCGAATAGCCTGCTTATTATGGAGAGGAAGCCGGACATGGTCTTGCCGCTGCCTGTCGGTGCGGTTATAAGCATGTTCTTCCTCTCGCTTATGAGCTTGAATGCGTACTTCTGCGGAGGCGTAAGCTCGTCGAATTTTTTGGTGAACCATTTGCTAACGTACTCGTTAAGCACTCCAAGGCTCTCCTTGTCATCAAACGGTTTCTCCGCGTAGGTTATCATATGCTCTCAACTATGCTTGTAAAAGAATAAGTGGTGAATATCAGCGCTGAAAATATTTCAGCAGTTACTTGTAAATGGAATCGTATCTTACTCCCGAGTCATCTATTATGTGTATGCATTCGCCCTCGCATTCTATGAGGCATGCCTGGCAGAGTATGCAGGCGCTTCCCGCAACTGCAACGGAGAGCCCCCCGCTCGTCCCGTCATTCTCATCCGCGAAATGCTTGTGGCCGTCCTGCACGTTTGCCCATTTCTCGTGCACAGCGGGTTCAGTGTTCGCACCTGTCCACTTCATGCTCCTCTGGCGCGGTGTCCGCATTGGAAGCGGCCAGATCCTTCCTGCTCTTCATCTCGAATACTGCCACAGGGCATACGTCCTTGCAGTGCTGGCAACCTGTGCATTTGACCTTGTTAACGTAAACGTCCATGAGACAACCTAGTAGTATAACATCCGGTCTAAGCTATATAATTGCTTGCTGTTCCGGATTTTACGTTCATTTACAAAATCCGCAAGTCACGAGCAATCATTCAGCCTCCGAAAAGACTTGCAAGACCTCCTGCAGCTTCTTCCTCCTTCTTTGCCTCGGCCTTTTCATCCTTGTGCTCCTTCTTCTCGCCGCCATGCGCCGGTGCGGCTCCCGCCGCCGGGGCTGCTGCCTGTACCTGCATTGTCTGCGCGTTCTTTATCACATCCTTTATGTTAACTCCCTTCAGAGATGCGACTATCGCCTTTGCCTGCGCCTCGTCAGGCTTCATGCCGGCTGCCTTTACTACATCCTCTATGTTCTTCTCGTTTATCTCCTTTCCTGCAGCATCCAAAAGAAGTGCAGCATATACGTATTCCATAAATTCACCATTTTTTTAGTATCAATCTGCCTTGGAACTGTCCAATTTGCTGTTCAATGCCTCTGCCTGCGATGCGGCGCTTGCCAGGAGCAGGTCCATTATTCCAGAATCAAGGGCGTGTACCTCAAGACCCAGATGCATTGCGCCTCTGTACGCCTTTGTTATGAAGTTATTTATAGTGTAAGCATTTATTATATTTGCCTCGAGGCATATGCCAAGCGCATTCCTGAAGCATAGAGTAATCTCCCTTATCGTGCTTTCCTGGTCTATTCCTAAGTACCTTCCTGCTGAATATCATGCCGTTCGCAAGCAGCGATGATGGTTCCAGCACCGCCCTGAATGGCAGTATGTCAAGCGTATGCAGCGCCTTTGCTATGCTTCCGCTTATCACGTCGCCTTTCTTTACAAGCACCTTGTCCTTTGCGATGACCACCTTGCCTTTCTGTATCTGCACGTCTATTCCCGCGCTCTTGAGCTCGGTTACTGTCTGGCCCGGCTGTATGCCGGTTTCACCGGCAACTACATTCACGTCCTCAGGCGCGATCTGTCCGGGCTTTGCGGCAAGCCTGAGGCTGTTTGACTTGAACTTCCCGTAAAGCTCGAACGGATCCTCATTGCTCAGTATTATTGCAGACGTATCGGTAAGCTGTTCAGCAAGCTTTTTGGTGTTCTCATTGCCGTCAAGTATTTTGCCAAGCAGCGTTTTCCTTCCCATTACGAACTTTGTGTTTGCCCTGAGCCGGTTCTTTGCCGACTGGAGCAGCCTGTCAGGTACTCCCTTCAACTGCACTATTCCCACTACCTTGTAGCTCTTTAGAGCCTTCCTGTGCTCCTGGACAAAGTTTAGCTTTTGGGCTTTGGTAAGCATGCTAACATCTCACATTATCTTTATCGGCTTGCTCATTGTGAGCTTTGCATAAACCGACTTTATGTACTGCTTTCCTACCTTCTTCACAACCGCATTGACTACCTCATCTATGTTTGCCGATATCGCATTCACGTCCATGTTCTCTGTCGCAACCATGCAGTGGACCGTAGGCAGGTATTTGCCCTTGCTTCTTATATAGACGGATCTTGCGGTATCCTCTACCGCTTTCTTGATGTCTGTGCCCATCAATGGCCTGGGCATCTTGTTTCTCGGGCCAAGAATCTGACCCAAAGCCCTGGCGATCTGGGGCATAAGGCTGGGCTGCGCAAGCAATTCCCCATTCAGCAGCTCGTTTATCCTTGCCTTGTCATTTGATATTGATTGAATGTCAGTTCCTGGTATCACCTTCGCGCCGGACTCCTGCGCCTTGCCTGCTATGTTCCTGTCATCCGCGAACACTATGACATCATGCTGCTTGCCTTTCGGGTTCGGCAGCTTTATCTCAAGGTTGAGCCTGTTGTCCTGCTTGCTCATGTCTATGCCTGTGAAGTTTATCGCAAGCTCCACGCTCTGGTTGAATTTCCTTTTTCCTTTATTCTCTTGAATAAAAGTGCTAAACTTCTCCAAAGTTTCCTTTTCCATTAGATCCCTCCTGCATAATGCAGTAATGCGGGAAAATCAGCATATCTATTCTGTTTGTAGTGTTTATAAATATTTCTGTCTTGAGGGAGAAGATCTCTATACAAAGCCAAAATGGAACTATATGGAAATGGGAACAAGCAGCAATTATGAGCGGGCCTGACGGGATTTTCCTAAGCTTTTGATTAAACTCTTTCAAAAGTTTATTTTGAACCCGCAACCACCTGGTCCGAAGCCAGGTGCGCTATCCAAGTTGCGCCACAGACCCTGTATTAATTGGCAGCAAACTTATTATAAATACAAACCAAGGATCAGAAGTTACCGAGCTTTGTCTGTTTTATCCTATCCATTGTGGCCCACCTGTCCCTTATATGCTCGTCAAGGACGCCAGTCTTCAGGTTTTTCTTTATTATCTCTATCGTCTTGTAATCAGATGGATATCCCGAACCTATGCGTATCTTGAGCTTCTTTTCTATATTTCTTATCTCTCTGTCTCTTGTTACCTTTGCTATTATGCTTGCAGCAGACACTACCGGATATCTTGAATCTGCCTTGTGCTCTGAGACTATCCTTGTGTATTTCACGCCCTTTGACCTGGGTGTTTTTATCCCTTCCACGATTGTCGGCTTCGAGCTTGACATCTTGAACCTTGTGCCGAACCTTTCCGCAATGACATCCGGTGAATCAAGATAAACCACCCCTATCTCCTTCTCTATAGTGTCAAAAAGGGCGGCGAAGCGCACCGCCTCAAGCTCATTCAGGGATATGCGGCCTTTCATTGCCTCGTTTATCTCATTCGGGTATATCCTGTCGATCTTTATGTCCGATGCTATCTCTACAATCTCGTCATATAGCTGGTTCCTGCGCTTTTCCGAAAGCATCTTAGAATCACGCACGCCAATCTCGGAAAGCCTGTGCAGGCTGGTGCTCTTTACGGCTACCATGCCTATGACTAGAGGACCAAGTATTGCCCCGCGTCCAGCCTCATCTCCACCACTGACTAATATATAGACCACCAAATGGGCCCGCTATAAGGAATCAAATGTTCTTCCTGTCAACAACTATGTAGTCGTTGACCGCCATTACAGAATTGTACGGCACTTTGATTTGGTCGTCCTCTGTCTTTATCTTGTTCGCCAACGAGCTGTCAGGATCAGGCTCTATGAGCAAATTGTTAATTTTGCCGGTTACCTTGCTTATTTCCGCATCAACGAACCTGCCCAGATCAAAACCATCGTTTGTTATCACTTTCTTGCCTACCAGCTGTTTTGCTATAATGAACTTTACCATATAAGCCACCTATAGTCGTACTGAATATTATTCAATGGTTAAATTAATAACCTTATGTTTTTGATCGTTGATGCTACAGAGGCTTAAAAACCTCTCGTCACTTCAAACAATTATGAATATGGGATAAAGATATATAAAGCTATTCCTCCGTCAGTGTTTATTATGTTTATCATGCAGCGCCATAAAATTAGGGTCTGCCCCTTGATTCTCCTTTCGATATGCCGCTTGCGATGATGTGCGATATCCTTATCGCCTCAAACGCCCTTTCGGCAAACCTCCTGACGTAGTGCTTTTCCATCCTGCTTTGCAGGAACAGTCCGTTCACCGCTATCGGCTTCACCGAGCCGTATCCATTCACTATCGCTATTCTTTCCTTTACCTCTTTTTTCCTTATTCTGGAAAATTTGTTCAGAGCATTGATGAGCTCGTTGGGGTTCTGCCTTCTCTTGTTGAGGAGTATTACGCTCATGCCCAGCCTCTTCTCCAGCACGTCAGGGTCTATTATGTTGAGCCCGGCAAGCGCGATGCCGTTGAAAACCAGAATTTTTATCTGCTCATTGAACCTTGAGCGCCTTATCATACTTATTATCCTTCCCGTAGAGTCGGTTCCATCAACACCTATTTCCGTGGATAGAAGCCCCTCTATGTAGCCGCTTCTGAATATCACTCCGACAAGAATGCTCTTTTTCGCTTTCACTATCGGCCCGCTGGTTATCGCGATGTACCTCGCTCCCTCCTTCAACAAATCTACTTCTTGGATTTCTTTGCCGATAGTTGCTCCTTCAGGTCCGCGAACTGCTCGTCTATCCTTCCTATCGCCTTCAGGAGCTCGGACTTTGCCTGCTTCTTGCTCTTGAGCACAAGCACCACGTTTCCGGTCTCGGGATGGTCCTTTGAGACCCCTGCGAATTCCGTCTCATCCTCGTTCAGCAATTCATTTGCTATCAGGTCCGGTATCGTAAGGTCCTTCGTGTCGAACTCCATCATAAGCTCCTTGCTCTCGTCCTTCAAAACTTTTATCTTCAATCAACCACCAATCATGCAAATAATTTCTTTATCTCCTCAGCCTTGTTGTAGAACTCGCTTATCTTCTTGTGCGCGCTGTGCCCGCATTCCCTGCATTCCAGTATGTTCTCCGCCTTCCTGTCCATCTCGCCGCCGCATACCTCGCATTTTGAATATATTACCCCTGTCTCCCTTCCGTTGAGCGAGAGCGTGTATGAATCCTTGTCATTGTATAGGACCCTTGCCAGTATTGTGTCACCGATACCGCAGGGCTTCTCCGTCTTTTTCTCCGATGCTGAACCTGTTTCTCCCCGCCGCCCATCCTTGGGCCTCCGAACCTTGGCGGCCTCGGCGCAAGTATCTTGCCGTCCTTCAGCGCAAGATAATCCTTGCGCTCCGTGTTTATGTCGTCAAGCTTCACAAACATGACGCTCTTCATGTCATCAGTCACTACCCCTATGACAAGCATGTCCCTTCCTATTATCTTTATCTCCCTGTCCAGAAGCGGCAACGCCCACAGACCCCTCGCCCCTTACCACCTTGCCTATGACTGCGGAATATATGACGCCGTTTTCCACATAGGTGTTGTTTCCCGATGTGAATTCCTCCTCGGTCGCTATCCTCTCGCCCGGGGTCACAAAAACATTGTCATCCAGCATATTATCATTCCATTATCTTCTCTGATAGGTTCTTCATCTCGTTTATGTTTCCCAAGTGCCCTGTAGACCGCTACCACTGTATTGTATCGCGCCCTTGTCCTTCCCCTTGAGAATGTCCATGCGTCCTTGACTCCTGCAAGCTCGAGCAGTCTCTTTACTGGGGTGCTTGCCACCACTCCAAGTCCCCTTGGCGCGGGCTTTAGTATGACCTCTACGCTTCCGCATCTTCCTGTGACCTTGAATGGAAGGCTGTGCTTTGTGCCGCACAGGCACTGCCATGAGCCGCATCCCATTATTATCGGTATCACCTTGCTTTTTGCGTCTATTATTGCGCTTTCTATTGCCGCCTTTACCTCAACGTCCTTGCCTGAGCCCACTCCTACATGGCCCTTTCCGTCGCCGACTATAGCAGTCGCCCTGAATTTCTGCTTCCTGTTGTTCTTTGTCATTCGCTGCACGCTTGCTATCTCTATTACCTCGTTGTTCAGGTCCGGGAGCAGCGCGTCTATTATCTCTGGCTCCTCTATCCTCTTCCCGTCATGGAATACCTGCTCAAATGATGTTATCCTCTTGGCCTTTACGTCCTTGCCAAGCTGGGTCTTGGGCTCCCATGCCTCGACGCTGAACCTTATCCTCTCCCTTTCTCTTTCCTTGTTGTATTCGTTTTTTCTTCTTTCCAAGAGATCACTTGATTGTCAGATCCTTTTTTACAGATTCGAATTTCTTGTTCATGCCCTTTACATCAAATCCTGATTTGATGTAAGATGAGAATCTTGATTTGTAGCTCTGGTCTTCAATACTGTTTGCATAATTTGCTATGTGCGTTCCTGAAAGCCTTGCCTCGTCGAATTCTATGTTCGCATTGAGCTTTGCGCCGTTGTCCTTGAAGCCCTTAGCGGCCGCAAATATTACAGAGCCTTTTACCGGCCTGTATAATCCTATATCCAGTACGAATTCGGTGCTTTTATCCTTTATCTTTTGGGCCAGCAGCATTCCAGTGAGGTATGCGGTTGGTATGTTGCATCTCGGCTCCCATCCCCTTCCCTTTAGTTCGCGCGAGTTTGCGCTTGCAACCACTTTGTCGCCGTCCTTCTCGTATTCTATTATCTGCATTGTTATAGCCTTGTTGCTCTTCCTTACTACCACTCTGTCCATTCCGCCTTTTAGCGATGCTATCCTCTTCTTATAATTGGTTGTGGCCGTCCTTCTCCTTTGCCTTATCATTCTATACATGCCCATAACATCACATGTGCCTCAATTGCTTTGCCTTCTCCTCTTCTATCGACACGCCATCGTTGCGTATGTGGCTGAGCAGCGATCCCTTGCTTGCGAAGTTCCCGCCCTTGACCAAGGCATAATATCTCTTGAACCTTATGTTGTCTATCATGTTCTCGCTCTTCAGCGCCTTCAGGAGCCTTCTCTGGCCCCTTATCTTCTTTTTATATAACAGCAGTCCGCCCCTTGCGGCTATCGTACCCTTCCTCCTTCCCATGCCTCTCCTTCTTCCCTTTATCCTCTTTTCCCTGAGAACCTTGGAATAGGCGCTTATGTTGTGTTTTGCCTTTATCGTGTATATGCCACCGTTCTTTATCAGCACTCTTACATCTTCCCTTGTTATCGCCTTCCTTGCCTCTGCTATAGAATCATTCTTTATCCTTACAGCGCTTACTCCCCTTTCGGTCAATTCGCTTGCTATCCTTTTTGTAAGTTTTATGCTCATTTGTAGGCACCATTTGTGACATTTACCTTTGCCTTCTTAGCGATTTCAGTTATCGCTATCCTCTTCCTTACAGATACGCCTTTTGCTATTATCACGTCATATCCCTGCAGGGCATTCTTCTCCATGAGTGTCTTGATCTCATCTGGATTATGGACTAACACGGTCCTCTTGCCGTTTACCCTGACTCCTTTCAACGATTCCGGATTCCCGTAGCCTATTGTTGGCTCCGCACCCATGAAGGCGTATTTTACCCTCTTCTTGTTGTCTATGCCCCGCTGCTTTCTCCACCTAGGAAGGACTCTTTTCCTCTTCTTTGAGCCATAGTTCGGTATGCTGAAAATTGGATGCGTTTTCTTTTTCATGAATATCACTCTAGTTCGTAATACAGTCCGTCCTGGAATACCCTGCTGTCCTTGTTGCGTATCTTGCATACAAGCCTTATGTTTGCTGCCGTTTGCGACACGTCGTCAAGGCTTGTCCCGTACACTCTTACGTTCTCCCCCTTTATCTCTACTTTTGTGCTTCCGACTATGTCTGAAATCCTCGGCACCCTTTCGCCTATCATGTTGTTGATATAGACCTTGCCGCTCTTTACCTCCACACTAATCGGGAAGTGCGCAAACACGATTCTCATGTTCTTCTCATAATATTTGTTTACCCCGTTCATGTCGTTCTCTAGTTCTTTCCTGAAGGATATTGCAGCCTTTGCCGCTTTCTTCTCAAGCCCCTTTTCCTTTGTTGCCTCTATGACAAGCCTGTTCTCCTTCTTTGAGACCTTTATCAGCGAATCGTTGAATATGCGCCTGTTAGAGCCCAGGCTGCCCTTTGTGTCTATTTCAGTACCTTTTATTTCCACGGAGACGCCCTGCATTATCTCTATTGCAGGCGCATCATCGCTTTTTCTAGTAGACATAAGCCAACAGCCTCCCTCCTATATTTTTTTCCCTTGCCTCCTTGTTTGTCATTATCCCTTTTGGGGTTGTAAGTATAAGTATGCCGAAGTCCTTGCTGGGTATGTACCTTGTCTCGTACTTCTGTATTGTGTCGTTTTGCACCGCGTATCTTGGTTTTACTACCCCTATGCTGTTTATCCTGTTCGAGAGCGTGACCTTTATTTTCTTTATCCTTTTATCCTTGAATTCCTCATAGTCCTTGACGTATGATTCCCTCTTCATGACCTCCAGCACGGTCTTGAGGAGCTTTGTTGAATATAGCACGCATTCAAGCCTTCCGATGCGCTCGTTTGTCTTTATCTTGTTTATCGCGTCAGCAAACCTATCCATATTATCATCCGTATTTTTTGAATCCTATGTCCCTTGCCACTTCCCTGAAGCACCTTCTGCATATGTAGAGCTTGTGCGCCCTTATGAGGCCCCTGGCTGTTCCGCATATCCTGCATTTCCTTATGCCCTTGCCCTTGAATTTTTCCTCCATTCGTACCTTCATCAGTTCACCTGCTCTATTGGCTTTACGCTGAATTCCTTGCTAATGTAATCGATTATCTGCTCTCTTGTTACCTTCCTGTGCTTTTTTGATATCCTTGACTGCTTTATCTTCTTCAGTGCGATCCTGAGCCCGTTCCTTTTGAAGGATACGTTTACATTCATGCCGAGCATCCCGACCTTAGGGTCATATTTGACTCCGCTTATGTCTATGTATTCCGGTATGCCAAAGCTCAGGCTGTTCTCTGTTATCGATTCCGGCTTTATTTTGTTTTCAACCGCGTCGAACAGCCTTACGAGAAGTTTCTTTGCATCATCACCGCGCACCGTTACGAAGGCGCCTATCTTCTGCCCCTTGGCTATCTTGAATGCGGGATTCCTTGTCCTTGATATCTCATCAGCAGGTTTCCTGCCTGTTATTATCTCTATCAGCCTTTTCGCGCTCGCATGCAGTTGCTGGTCGCTTCCAGTTCCTATGTTTATTACCAGCTTGTTTATCTTTATCTTTTGCATGCTGTTGTCATCCATGAATATCACTCCACCACTATAACATTCCTGACAAGGGTCTCAAAGGCCTCGCCCTTCTGCGGCTCCACCTTTACGGATTTTTGTTTGTGCATGTCTCCCTTGCCTATCTCCCTTATCGTGCCGAAAATACCCACGTGAACTCCATCGATTACCTCGCATTTTGACCCGGCATCAAGCTTTATCACTTTGGATATTTTTCCCTGCGATACCGCAACGGAGTCGTTTACATTCATCTCTGCCTTTCCCTTTACTGCGCTTCCATCATGAAGCCTTAGCATGATCTGGTTGCCCCTGGACTTGTACTTGCCGATTATCTTGTATATCTGCAATTTTCCCGACTTCTCGCCCTTGTTTATGCTTATCTGGCCCCTTTCGTTTATGCCTATCGTGTAGCTTTCAGGCCCCACTGTTATCATGTCATTCAATCCCACGGGGAACTTTGTCTCCTTTACCACGTTGCCGTTGACGCCCACGAGGCCGCCCTTTATCACCTTGTCTGATTCGAACCTTGTTGAGGTGATGGCAAGTTTTCTTATTATCAATGAGAGCGCAACGGATTTCTGGAGGCTGTGCCTGCCGGGATTCTGCTTTACCACGTACTTGTGCTCCTTCCTGTGTATATCAAAGTACTTCGGGGCGTAAAGCCTTTTTATGTAGCCGCTGCTTCCCTTGTTTGCCATAATATCATCAATTCTCTCCTTCCTGCTTCACTGTGCGCTTTACGTATTGCTGGTTCCTGCTGTCCCAGACCATCTCCTCTTTCTCAGCGCTTTCCGCCTTGGGTTTTGCCTCCTCTGCCTTTTTGGGTGGCTTTGTTTCCTTGATCTGCTGTCTTTCCACCTTGAGCTTTTCAGCCCTGTATTTATCCGTCAAATTGAGATCTGTTATGTAGACATTGCTGGCACTTACCGGTATGTTGAACTCCTTGCCCCTGGCATTCTTTTTAGTCAGGGAGTCTATGCTTATTCTTCCCGTACTCAGATTTACTCTTGTTACCTTGCCTGTCGTGCCCCTCTTGCTGCCTGCCATTATCTTTACTGTGTCCCCTTTTGATATCTGCACCGATGATTTTTTCAGGTTCAGCTTTTTCTTGAGCGATTTGTCTATGTGCGAATGCAGGAAATGCTGCCTCACATGGAGAGGCGCATTGTATCTGAAGAACCTTTGCTTTCTTGGTTTGCTGCTTCTCATCATCAAACCACCCTTGATGCTATTCCTGCAAGCTTCACATACCTCTCGACTATCTCCCTTGCCATAGCTCCCTTTACCTCGGTTCCTACTGCAAGATTAGATTCCGTCACAAGTATGCCCGCATTGTCCTCGAACCTTATGCGCATGCCATTTGATCTTCGTATCGGCGACCTCTGCCTTATCACCATTACCCTTACTATCTTCTTGATGTATTGTGGTGTCCCTGACTTTACGCTTGCTATCACCACGTCGCACAGCCCGGACTTTGAGTATCTTCCCTTCCTGCCTCCGCCCTTGCCTATCCTGTTTATTATCATCAGGGTCTTTGCTCCGCTGTTGTCTGCGCATGTCAGCACCGTGCCAGGCACCAGCGTTTTTGATATCTTGGTTGATAGCCCTTTCATTTCTGCACCCCCTTGACTATTTTTGTAACTACGAAAGACTTGGTCTTGCTGAGCCTTCTTGTCTCCGATATTATTATTGTGTCCCCGGCCCTTGCGTTTATGCATTCAGGGTTATACGCTGCGATCCTTGATGTCTTTCTCAGCGACCTCTCGTACTTGTGGAGGAATGTTGTGTACGCGTGCTCCACTATCACCGTCTTCTTTGCCCTGTCGCTGACCACTACGCCCTCTATCTCGTTGCCTCTTGTCTTCAGCATCCCGTGTATCGGGCATTTAGGGTCATTACACTCCAAAACAATCACTTTGACGATCTCCTTTTATAGAACTTAAGTGCCTTTTCAGTCCGCTCATACGCTCTAAAGTTTATCTCTTCACCATTGACAAGGAAGGAATCATTTCCGCTTGTAAACCTGAATGCAGATATTTTCTTGACTACCTTATTTATTTTCGAATCATGCTTCAGATATAGGAGATTTTTTGTCTCGTTTATTACTCTGCCCTTGATTCCTACCTGCGAGCGGTCCCTGCATTTTATTACCTCTGCGTCGAGACCTATGAGCTCATGTAGCACAATGTTCTTATTATTATACCCGTGCATTAATTTAAACCTTTCTTTTAGAGTTATGACGTTATCCTAAAGCGGAATATATGATGAACATTGGGTTTAATAAAGGCTAGACCAGCTAGGCTGTCTAATTTTGTGGGCGCTTTCTGATTGGATGGATCTACCTTATGATTACCCTGTCAGATACGCCGGTAATCCTGTCGACATCGTATTTTATGACGCTGCCGTAGTCTGTCTTCACGAATATGAGGCCGCGCTTTGAGTCTACCTCTGTGATCTTGCCTATGTATGCGCCGATGTCGTTTATCACCCTCTTGTCCTTTATCTTCGCCCTTCTTATCGCCCTTCTCCTGAGGAATGTGCTGAAGAGCGACAACCCGTAGCCTGCTATTATCATGCCCATGCTGAATACAAGGAACTCCCAGAAGTATATCTGCCCTATCACCCATGATGATGTGATATAGAGCAAAGCGATGGCTACTATGCTGTAGCCCACGTAGGTGCCCTGTGATATCGCCCTGTAGCGCATGCGCTTGTTCTCAAGGTCTATCAGCCTTCCTACAAGATAGAGCAGTAGGCTGATCGGGAATAGCGTAAGGAAGCCCTCTATCGCCTGCGAGCCAAGGACCAGCTGGTCCTTTGTAAGCGTAGCAGCGCTCAGGAAGGCAGCATAGCCTATTATCAGACTAATGACGAAGAATATCATTGCGCCTATGTAGAACACAAAACTCAGTCTCTCTATGCTGAATCCAAGCCCTCTGAAAGAGTCGACAAGCGCATCCTCCAGGCCGAATCCCTTTACTATCAGATATATGCCTATGAGCGCGACAGGCAGCTGCCATCCGAAATTGAAGTAGTAGCTCACGGCAAACAGTATCAGGAGAACCGCGGGTATGCCGAATACTATCCTTGCATAATGCGGCTCCTTAAGCTTCTCAAGTATTGTGAAGTATGTGCTCTCAAGTCCAGGGGCCTGCTTTATCCTTACTATGTCAACGCTGTTCACCTTTATCCTGTTCTTCAGCAATGGGAGAACCCTTGCATCGCTGCTTCCATCAGTGACAAGGACGCAGGTGTCACTTTTCAATCTATCAAGGACGATCTCAAGCTGCCTAACCAGTTCAACGTCAGCAACATAGCCCTCCTTCTCAGCTCCGGTGACAGTCGCGACGTTCACGGAATAGCCCTTTGATTTCAATTCATCATACTTCCTCACAGCCTCGAACATCGCATTCGCGTCGGAGTCCTGCGGATCTGCAAGAGCCAGCTTTGCGGCTGCCTTCAGGTTGTCGTTTCTCCCTATTACAGGACCTGTTATCTTTGTCTTCCTGTAAAGGTCGTTGTCTATGTCTACCGCAAGTACCAACAATCGCTCCGCCATCCAATCAAACCATAATCTGCCTAATAATTCTTCATCTGGAAAGGCTAAAAGCCTATCATTATATCGATTTTAGGAGAAGTCAACCCCTGCAATTCAGGCCATCAAGACAAATAGGCAAGCCTTTTGAGCATCAGGTAAACCGCAGCATAAGCCGGCAGTTCCACCTCGGTATTTTCATAGGGTCCGAATTCCTTGTAGCGCATCATAAATCTGGGCACTTTCAGGCTCTTCACCTTTATGCGCCTGTCGTCAAACGCTACCGCATCGTTCATAGGCTCAAAACTATCAAGAGCCTTGAGGGATTTTACGTTCTTTGCCACAAGCCCCGTGTCGCCGTGTATCGTGCCAGGAAGCCTTATGAGATGGTAGACGTCAGTGCTGACATTTTTGTCGATGACATCGCTCTGCTTTATCGCTATGCTCCTCAGCACATTGCTCCAGAATTCAGCTTTTTTGGGTATGTTTATCTTGTCCCAGTTGCCCGTTGTTATACCCAATCTGACCTCGGTAGCTCTTTCTTGTCAGCATCTCGGCATTCTTTTTGTCTATGCCCAACTCCATCAGCCCGCTGGTGCCGTTACCAAGCGCCTTTATTACCCCGTTGGCAAGCTTGCCTCCCCATCCGTAGTCTGTTGGCTTTGGCCCGTCAAGCCTGACACCCTTTCTTCCCAGCGTTGGAAAGAATGAACTAAGGTCTATATTGTTGCCTGTTATGTAGTTGCTTATGCTCTTCCTTGCATCGCCGTCAAGCTTGAATGTCCTGTCGTTGTGGACATGTATGTGGTAGCCTCGGTTGCCGCTGAAGTTTATGCTTATCTCCTTTTCGGAAAAGCCAAAGTCAGGGATCAGGAAATCCTCCACAAGCTTTGCCGTCTCGAATTTCGCCCCCTCAAGGCATTTCTGGCAGACCCAGGAGCTGATATGCTCCTTTTTGCACGGCAGATTGAGGTCGCTCGCATCTATGTCGAAGAGAAGGTCGCCGCCTATCCATCTCTTGTTTTCCATCGGCCTTCCCTCAGGCTTCTCATACTCCGCAGATGAGACCGATACAAACGGGGGCGCATTATTTATCAAGATACGCCTTAAGGGATTTCTCGTCCTTGAAGCTGTAATGCCGGTAGGTTATCTTCCTCTCGAAGTCGCCGAAGCCGAATTCCCTTTTTTCTACCGCTGCGGGTGCTATGTTGCCTATATTGCTCGTAAAAGTTTTTCAAAAGCCCCCTGACAAGCAGGGACTCTCTTTCTCCAAGCAAAAGAACACCAGTGCTAATTATAGCTTTTATCATTTAGATATAAATAAGAATATATCGTGCCAGGATGTTCCTATGCAGACAAAGGAGGAGATAAAGCAGGCAATAATAGTAAGGATGGACATAGAGATGGGCAAAGGGAAAACAGCAGCGCAATGCGCCCATGCCTCCCTTATGAGCTACTTTCAGGCAGAGAAAGCAGACAGGAGCATAGCAAAGGAGTGGCTTGATACCGGAGAGAAGAAGATAGTATTGAAAGTGGATAATGGAGAGGACCTTGAAAAACTCTTCAAGGCATTCCAATTCAAGAAGGTGCCGTGCGCCCTTGTCAGCGATGCGGGACTTACACAGCTGCCTCCAGGGACAAAAACAGCATTGGGGATAGGTCCATGGAGAAGCTCAGAGATAGACCAGTTCACCAAGGCGCTTAAGCTGCTGTAGGTAAACGTGTGTTCAATCCCCTTCCGGGCTAGTTTGGTTTTTAAACCCTGATTTGTTTTTAGGTAGATTATTTCTATGTTTTTCATCTACCTAACTAATTTAGAGGGAACCGCTATACAAAAGTAAGCCACTGCTCGAATTCCTTGTTGTTTCCATTTACCGCTTTTGAATATTCATCAGCAAGCAGCTTTGTCACAGGACCCGGTTTACCGTTCCCTGTTCGCCTTGAATCTATAGAGACTATTGGGGTAATCTCTGCGGCTGTGCCGGCAAAAAAGGCCTCGTCGCATGTGTACAGTTCCTCTTTGTGTATGTTCCTCTCCACAACCTGGATGCCAAGGTATTCAGCTATCTTTATTATCGAGTCCCTTGTTATGCCCATAAGTATATCCGCCTCCCTTGACGGCGTAACAAGTCTGCCCTCATCGACTATGAATATGTTCTCTCCCGGACCCTCGGCAATGTATCCATCAAACGAGGTAAGTATCGCCTCGTCAGCTCCGGAGTAAACCGCCTCAAGATTGGCTATTATCGAATTTATGTAGTTTCCGCTTGCCTTTGCCTCCGGAGGCAGTATGAGCGAGTTGATTCGCTGCCATGATGATATCTTGCATTTTATGCCCTGTTCCCTGCCCTTGCCAAAATAGGCGCCAAAGGGCACAGCAGCAACAAATACGCTTATTCTTTTGCCTGCCGTGCTTATGCCTATGTTGTCGTCATTGTAGAAGGCGAAAGGCCTTATGTAACAGGAATCAAACTTGTTCTGCTTTACCACTCTTATTATTGCATCGTATATGTCGCTTTGGGTGTATTTCAGGTCCATCGCATAGACCTTTGCGCTTTTGAAGAACCTCTTTACATGGTCGTCAAGTCTGAATATTGCGGTGCCTTCACTCGTTTTATATGCGCGTATGCCCTCGAATATTCCGCTTCCGTACTGCATTGAATGCGTGAGTATCGGTACCGTTGCATATTTTCTTCTTATCATCTTGTTGTCAAGCCAAAAATACAAATTGTCTGGTTTCGTCATGCTCCCACATAAGTAAAGTTTGCAATTCATTAAATAATTATCGTACAATATATAAAACAATGGGGGTAGAGATTGAGAGGAAGTTCCTCTTGGATAAATTGCCTAAAGGGTACACCAAGTTGGAACATTTCGAAATAGATCAAGGTTATTTCAAGACCAAAGAGAGGTTGCGTAGAATATT
Organism: uncultured Microcaldota archaeon; assembly: GCA_963804175.1. Lineage (GTDB taxonomy): Archaea > Micrarchaeota > Micrarchaeia > Micrarchaeales > Micrarchaeaceae > UBA12276. The sequence continues at coordinate 133,641 of CAWDPD010000003.1, read as the reverse complement.
AAGGACAAACGGCAGAGTGGAATACTGGTATGAAACCAAAAATGGTAACGGGATAGGCAAGCCAGAAAATAAACATCGAATATACAGAGCAACTTTTGATACGTCATGGGAAAAAACAAAAAGAAGGAGGCTTGCAAAGACCCGTTACCTGAAGCCTGATCCACAGCCCAACAGCGCTCTTGTATTCGAAATCGACCAGTTTCGAGGGAAACTCAAGGGCTATATTGTTGAAGGGAAGCTTAAGCCTTATCTCCAGGTGGAGGTCGAATTCCGAAGCCTCAGGGCAGCGCTCAGGTTTAGCCCGCCCGGCTGGTTCGGCAGGGAGGTAACCGGCATAAAGGAACACACGAACCGCAGTCTGGCCACCAATGGTTTGCCCCCTTTAAGGAAATGATGGTATGATGGATAAAAAAGAGGCTATCGATAAATTAAACAAATACAATCTGACTAAGTTCCAGAAGGAAGTACTGATCGCGACGCTCTCGATAAAGAGGGGCGAGACAAGAACATACAAGGATATCGCAAAGCAGATCGGGCACAAAAACGCATACAGGGCTGTAGGCACCGCATTAAAGAAGAACCCTCTTGCCCCAAAGATACCATGTCATAGAGTCATCAAGAGCGACGGTTCATACGGTAATTACAGCGCAATGGGCGGCACAAAAAAGAAAATAGCCATGCTAAAGGCCGAGGGCGCAATAAAATAAAACCAGCTAGCATACTGCTAGCTGACAAACCAAACCCAAATCACCCGAGACGCTCCTCTATAATGTATAACTCCTATTACCAAAATAGCCATGGCTGTGCCTTCCTGCGCCATTCTTTTGCAGACGGCCTAGGAAGGAGCTGCTGAACTCCTCCAGTATCTCATTCCTGCTGTTCCCGAACTTTGCAAGCTCAGATAGTCCGTGCTTTGTAAGGCAGAGCGGTTTCCCCTGCTCTATCCTGTTTGCGAACTCGGCCATGCCGCATTCCTTAAGCCTGTTAAGGCAGTACCACACCGAGCTCTTAGAGAAGCCGTAGTTCTCCTGCATGTAGTCAACGAAGCAGGAAGCCGTATCGATCGCATCTTTCCCTATTTCAAACATTATGAGTTGCTCTCTCCTGTTGAGTTTGAGAACTTTAAGCTCTACACTAGTTATTTGCGCCACATAAACACCCAAAAGATTTAGTTTTTGATATTTATGTAGCAAAAACGTGTATATTTGGTGTCTTTATATACATGCAAATGCTTATGCTGTCCATAAACAATGAGAACTGCTTCCTAAGCCATCTTAGCATTTGCATCTGTACACCAAACTGCTTCTAAATCAATATTTCTGTTAATGTAAGATATATAAGCCTTTTGTCTAATTTGTGAGTTAAGCATAGATCCTAACTCCATTTATTTAAGTACGCAATAGTAATCTTTTGAACCAATTGCCATTGTATCTTCTGTTTATAACTTCCTCAATGTGATGTCTCAATATGGGTCGATTCCCATTCAAGTTTACCAAGCCTCGTACATGCTTAACTTCCCCGGGTCTGGTTTGGCTAGATTCTCTTATATGAAGAACATACAAACTATCTGGGAATTTATTTGTCATAGAGCCATAACGGCCTCTTGCATTTTCGTTGGCGTGCTCGACTCTTAGGAAAAGCGTTTTGCTATTAACATATCTATTCACTTCTGCTTTGTAGTTATACGGAGACTCTTCAGAAGGTTGTATTCTTATTCTTCTCATTTTATCACAGTAAACTGATTATTACCTAATATTTATACTTTTCTATGCGGTTTTTAAATATGCTTACTTCGAATAACCTATAAGCGTGGGGGAATGGTTCATATCGCTGCAAAAAAAGATGTAGATACTGCTTCTCTTACTAGCACAATGAGACGCTTAGATGATAGGTCCATCGACCAGAAATACCTTGAAATTGTTAAAAAAATACGCGAAGAGGGTGTCTGGAAAGAAAACAGGACAGGAATAAAGACTCTTGCTATAGCTGGTGCTATTTTTGAACACGATATGAACAAAGGATTTCCACTTCTAACCACGAAGAAAATGGGTATCAAAACAATAGCATCCGAGCTGGAATTCTTCATCAAAGGACTTACCGATAAGAAATGGCTACAGGAAAGAAACAACCACATATGGGATGAATGGGCCAACCCGCAAAAGACACCCTACGGGCACAGTGAAGATGCAAAAAGGAGGATGTTTGAGGAAAGGGATCTGGGCCCGATTTACGGGTTCCAATGGAGACACTTCAATGCAGAATATAAGGACCATGATACTGATTACACAGGCAAAGGTGTTGATCAGCTTGCAAGTGTTGTTGAAAAACTCAAAACCGATCCTCATGATAGGAGGATGGTAGTTTCCGCGTGGAATCCGTTGCAATCACACATGATGGCGCTTCCGCCATGCCACTACTCATTCCAAGTTACAGTAATAGACAACAAGCTTAACCTTTTATGGAACCAGCGCTCTGTTGATACTGTATTGGGGCTTCCATACAATATAGCCAGTTATGGACTTCTGCTTCATCTGCTTGCAAAGGAATCCAATCTAAAAGAGGGCAAACTTACTGGTTTTCTCGCTGACGTCCATATATATGAAAACCATCTAAATGGCATAGACGAGCAATTGAGCAGGGATTCTAGAAAATATCCATCACCCATTATAAGGACAGACAACTTCAAAAACATTTTTGAGTGGAAATACATAGATACAACGCTGGAAAACTATCAGAGTTATCCGCCAATCAAGTTTGACATAGCTGTATGAAAATGACCATCAATATAATAGTCGCCATGACAAAGGACAGAGTAATAGGAAAGGACGGCACAGTGCCATGGAAAATATCTGAAGATATGAAATTATTTAAAGAACTTACAACTAACAAAGTAGTAATAATGGGAAAAAACACATGGAACTCCCTGCCTGAAAAGTTCAGACCCCTTCCTGAAAGAACTAATATTATTGTAAGTAATACCTTACCTGGACAGAAAGGAGCGATAGTCTGTAGAACTGTGCATCAGGCGATTGAAACGGCACGTGGCTATAATGGTGATATATATTGCATAGGCGGAGCCCAGCTATATGGTGCAATGCTGCCCATTGCAGACGTACTTCATATTTCATGGATAATAAAACCATACAAAGGAGACACTTATTTTCCAGAAATCAACTTTAAAGAATGGAAAGAAGAAGAAAAGAAGGAATTCAAGGAATTTATCTACAGCAGATACATAAGAAAAGATACCTGAGGCGGTACCTTGATCATACGCAGGCTATGTCCTTGAACGAGTGCAACTGCGCCCCGACTTCGTCAGTCGAGTTGAATACCTCTATTTTTACCTTGCTCTTTTCCGCATCAGAGAGCAATTCTTGAATTGCTTTATCACCCAATATGCTGTCGTTTACGAATATTGTGTTAGCCTCCATGTTCTCAAGCGCTATGCTCACGTTCTCCAAACCGTATTTGGACTTGCCGGTGCTGAGATTGGTGAGAAATTCCTCTATCAGCTTGAATTCCGTCCTTATGCGCTCCTTTTCAAGTATGCGCGAGAACCTGTCGCTCTTTATGAGCTCATAGACCCCGGAGCGCTCGGAATTGCTTATGTTTTCAAAGACTATCCTCTTGCTTATCTTTTTCAGCATGCCTGATGATTCCCCATAGCCTTTTATGTCGTCTTTTGTGAAACCCGGCCCTGCCACAACAACAGTATCAACTATCATGTCCCTTACCGTACTTATCACCTCTTCGAAATACTTTCTTTGCTGTTCCTGGAAGTCCTTTGGAGTCATCCTCTTGCTGAGTTTGCTGTATATCTCGTTGCGGAACTCAAGCCCGTATCCCAGAAGATATGCTGGCAGCGCCTTCTCCTCATCGAGCACTATAATTCCCAGCCTCGGCCTCTTCGAATCGGATACCGCGTTCCTTACAACGTCTACAATGTAATCATGCCATTCGCTCTTGATAACCTCGAATATGTCCCCCGGAGCTATGTTAAGCGTGTGATAGCTGTTTATTTTTATGTATTCCAGGGGCTTGCCCTCCATTATCTTGCCGAGCACCCTTAATCTGCCCGCATCCTTGTCGAGCTCTGTTTTCTCCACGCGCAGCGTTATAATCACTTTCTTTAACTCTCCCTTGTCGCTTTCGCTTGACTTGAATTTCCTCTCACTCTCAGATTTTACCAAATCATTTGCAAATATTATGCGTTGAGCTGTCCAAAGGTCCTCCAGCGTGTCCACTCTCAGTTTGAGCGAGCCTACGTTTTCATAGAATTTGATTATCTTCATCAGGACAACCTAAAATCAATATAAGTAGACAAATAAAGAATTTAGAACTACTAGTAGCATGATCATAAAATAAAACGAGAAGGAAAGGAAATAAGGTAAACCAGGTAACCCCTTAGTACTGATAAGATTTAAAAGCTGGCTCGGTTTTACGCGCTGACTGTGCAAAGGAGAGTTGATCCTCCTGTTTTAGGAAATCTGAAAATTTAAAAGCTGCAGCAATCCTGCCATTGAAAGTTATATCTGAGGGTAATCCATCAATCCTCGCCGGCTTGATTTTACGTCTTGGCTTTGCAAAGAGGAATCGATCATCCTGTCTTAAGAAGTCTGAAAGCCTGTCGGATTTGGCTGTCTTTTGCCTTGCTGAGACTAATATCATGGTCTTATCAGTTCCCCTGATTATTGGAAGCACATCCACGGGTATTTGTGCTGCCTCAATTTGGTATAGTACCTTGCGTAACTGCACCTCATGCCTATGGGCGCTATGATAATTTGGAACTATTCTATAATTGCCAAACAACTCGTTCATGCCATTGCCATTATTTAAGTGATGTTCCTGTATCTGTCTCTTAGCCTTCTTGGGTTCTCCTGATTTGCAGACACGTCTGATCTTATTGTTGGCAGCCTTGTTCCAGCCTTAGATGCAGCCTTGATTCCCATTCTCCTTACTAATGATTCTACGTTTGCAGGAAGTTCATACTCAACTACGCCTGCTGTCGCTTTCTGGAGTTCCCTTGCGGTTTTGAAGTTCGTGACACTCATACAATCGCCGTATAAATAGCTTAACAATAATATGATATATAAATCTTTCCTGCAGTGTTAGACGATAGACGTAGATGCCGTAAATCAGAATCCAAGTCTCTCTTTTACAAAAATAAGTCTGACTCTGCCCGGCCTCTCCCTTTCATATATGAGAATCTTGCTTACACTGCTATGCGGCATACCATAGACTTTGTGCACTCTTTCGCTCTCCAATGGCAACGCATGCTCGTACACTCTTTTCAATGCATCGTCAAGGTTTTTGACTATTTTTTGAGTGCCAACCACCCAAATGACGTTTTTTGCGCCAAAAACATACGGCGGTATCTGGCTGCCGCTTGCAGACGCGATTATGACCTGCCCGTCTTCAGTTACTGCGTGCACGCTCCCTATTACATATTCAGGACTCATTGTCCTTTTCCTCATCTCATTGCGCTCATTCTCGTCGCTAACCGATTTTATTTTTTTCCTAACGGAATCATACTCGCCGCTTTCTTCAATCTCCTTGACAATGCCCAGTTCCTCAAGTGTTATTGATGTGGCATTCATTACCTCTGCCTTCTTTGGTATCATCTCCAAAGCCCTCCTTTTGGCCTCCTCCCCATTTCCAACTATTATTGCATCGAAACCTCTCTCTTTGAGCGCCTTCGCGGTCTTTTCTATTGTATCATCATCAGCTAATTTTGTCCAGTCCATAGTAACACACAATATATATTGCACTTAAGCTATTTAAATATATATGACGTCCTATATGTAATCTACAGTTTCATTTCAGGATACAGAGGAAAAGCCTCACATAGACCAATTACCTGCTGCCTGCATGTCTTAAGCGTGCTGTTCGATTTGATCTCCCTATAGAAATTCTTCATGTACCTCTGGCGCCTCTCCTTGTCCTCAGGAAGACTGTAGTCCTTTATTTCCATTATGGAAGTTGCAATCAGTTTTGATATGATGCCCATCTGTTCCTCTTTCATTCCCCTTGAGGTTATGGCTGGAGTGCCAAGCCTTATCCCGCTGGGATAGAAAGGGCTAGCCGGCTCCTTCGGTATTGTGTTCTTGTTTACCACTATGCCTGCAGTATTCAGCGCTTCCTGCGCAAAGATGCCCCTGCCGCTTCCAAATGGCGTCAAGTCTACGAGTATCATGTGATTATCAGTGCCCCCTGTCACAAGCTTCAGCCCGTTGCTGATCAAGCCAGCGGCAACTCCCTTTGAATTCTTGACTATCTGCGATGCATATTCCCTGAATTCTGGCTTTGATGCTTCCAGCAACGCAATAGCCATTGCCGCTGTGACATTGTCATGAGGTCCTCCCTGTAGCCCAGGAAACACCGCTTTGTCTATCTTTTCCGCAAGCATCGGCTCTTTCTTTAGCCCCTTCTCCGTAACCATTATCATTGCGCCCCTCGGGCCTCTTAGCGTCTTGTGCGTGGTTGTTGTTACAATATGAACATGCTCCACAGGACTCTTGTGCACGTTAGCCGCGACAAGCCCGGCAATGTGCGATATATCCGCAGCAAGGTACGAACCGGATTCATCAGCTATCTCGCCAAACTCCCTGAACGGCAGCTCCCTTGTATATGCGGTGGCGCCTATCCAGATCAGTTTTGGCCTGTTTTCAACTGCAAGTTTTCTTGCCTCATCCAAATCTATGTATCCGTCGCCCTTGACGTGGTATGGTACGCTCCTGAAGAATTCACCTGTGACGCTGGTCTTCCATCCATGCGTCAAATGTCCTCCATCCGTCAGGTTAAGGCCCATTATGGTATCTCCTGGCTTGCAAATGGCAGCGTATACCTCAAAGTTTGCGGGAGACCCTGAATAGGGCTGCACATTAGCATGCGGCACCCTGAATAGGCCTTTCGCCCTCTCGACAGCGGCCTTTTCTATCACATCAACGAATGCATTGCCTCCGTAGTACCTTCTTCCGGCATAACCCTCAGAGTACTTGTTGTTAAGGACGGTGCCGAGCGCATTCAGGACATTGATGCTCGCAAAATTCTCGGAAGGTATCATCTCAAGGGAATTGCGCTGCCTCTTTAATTCATTCTTTACCGCTTTGTAGATTTCAGGATCTACAGCTTTCAGGTTGCGCAGCACCCCCATTTCAATACCCCCTACAAGATAGTTTCTTTGCAGTTAATCTATATAAATTGATATAGGGAAAGCTATACGATGTTTACACTAACAATAATCAGCTTCATAAGCTTGCTAATACATGGATCCTACAATGTAATAAGCGCATTCATAAAAAGTTACGGCTATGCAGCTGTGTTCATACTCATGGGCCTAGAAAGCTCATCGTTGCCCGTGCCTAGCGAGGTTGTATTGCCGCTTGTAGGTTACTTCGCGGCAAAGGGCGTCTTAAGCTTCTACCTTGCGCTTGTAGCGGCAATGTTGGGCAGCATAGTGGGCAGTCTGATAGACTATGCAATAGGCTACTACATAGGAAAGGACATAGTGTACAGGCACCTAAAGTTCTTCCACATAAAGAAGGAATCTCTTGACAACTTTGATGCATGGTTCGAAAAGAACGGAATTGCTGCCATATTCCTTTCAAGGCTCGTACCTGTTGTAAGGACTTTCATAAATTTTCCCGCAGGATTCGCAAAGATGTCATTCAAGAAGTTCATAATTTACAGCACAGCAGGTATGTTGATATGGGACGTAGTGCTGATGGTTTTCGGATTCTATCTTTTATCCGCCAATAGCGCAGTGGTTGTGCTGGCTAGCGTAGGAGTCTTCGCGATAGCGCTTTATGCGATATACAGACTGGCAATGAAGAAAATGAGGAAATAATTATCTAGCGATAAGTATTTAACAAAGTTATCCGAATAGCTATTCAATGATGATTGAGGTAATCGCTGAGCCATTGGCTATGAAGACAACAGGGCGGGCTGACAATTTCTCGCAACAGGAACGAGGTGTACCATGAGCGTATTGAGCGATCTGCACAAGAGCGGTTTGAGCGTATCCGACCTAGCATCGCAATACTGGTGCGAGCTTCAGATGGAGTACAACTACAAGTACGGTCAGAAGATAACAAGGGCGATGAAGGGCGGCAAAGAGATACACGAGGAACTGGAGAACGAGGTGAACATACCGATAATACTGCAGCCTAAAAGCTACTCGGACGCACTCTACAAGAACGTTTATACCAGTCTAGAGGCCATAAGGGCGCTCAAAAGCAACAAAAGGACCAGGGAGATACAGTTGTACGGCTCTGTAGGCGGCTACAAACTAGTAGGAAAAATAGACAAGCTTGAGCACAACGGAACCGAGGTAGTCATATCCGAGGACAAGACAAGGGCAAAGAACAATGTCCCATCGGACGCGCAGCACCTGGTACACAGGATACAGGTAATGGTCTACAAAAAACTGCTCGATGACCTGAGAGCTGGCAATTACGGCTTGAAGAATTTTGAGGTCGCATACCATATAGACACGCTTAAATTGACTGACGAATTCATAAGGCAGCTAGACGCAATAAAGGTGGACAGCCGGATGCAGAGCATAGGCTCAGTTGCAAGGGAGCTCTTCGATAGCTTCAAGTCCATGGACAGGATAAGCGACACCCTTTACATAAGGTACATAGACCAATTCAGCGGCAATGAGATAAAGACCTACAAGTTCGATTACAAGGAGCAGGAAATGAACGATATAATAAAGTACATACTGAAATACTGGAATGGTGAAAGGAAGGCCATGCCGGTGCCGGAGAGCGAAAAGTGGAAATGCAGGCTGTGCGTCTTCTTCGGTAAGGAATGCAAGGTATGGTTCAACCAAAAGGCGCTGTGATGCTTAGCAAGGAGAAACTGAGGGAGGAATTTTCGAAGGAGCAGGGCAAATACTACTCGACGAGGACCTTCCAAAAGGAGGGCTTTGAAAGGAGGCAGTGCAGCATATGCCACAAATATTTCTGGACCGCCAATCCGAAGAGGATCCTGTGCGGGGACCCGTCACACGAACCCTATTCTTTCATAAGGGAAAGGCCGAAAGAGATATCATATGCCGAATTCTGGGGCAAATTCTCGAAATTCTTCAAGGATAGGGGGCATGAAATAATAGATAGGTATCCAGTTGTGAGCAGATGGCGGCAGGACCTGTATTTCACCATAGCAAGCATACAGGATTTCCAGCGAATAGAAAACGGGAGGATAAATTTCGAATACAACGCAAATCCTCTTCTTGTGCCGCAGATATGCATGAGGTTCAACGACATACCGAACGTAGGGATAACCGGAAGGCATATGACCTCATTCATGATGGCTGGCCAGCACTCCTTCAACTACCCCAAAGAAGGCTACTGGAGGGACAAAACAATAGAGCTTAACTACAAGGTGCTCACTGACCTGCTTGGAATAAAGAAAAAGGACCTGACATACATAGAGGACGTCTGGGCCATGGGCGACTTCTCGGAGTATGGACCATGCCTTGAGAGCTTCTCCAACGGCGTGGAAATCGTAAACAGCGTTTTTACACAGTTTGAGTATGCCAACGGGAAGATAAACGAACTTAAGAACAGGGTCGTGGATGTTGGCTGGGGATTCGAGAGGCTTCTATGGTTCTACACAAAGGAAGACACCATATACGATGCAGTCTTCCCAAAAGAACTGGATTATATCCACAAGAATGCGGATATAGAGACGGACAAGAAAACATACGCAAAGGTCGCCCCGTATCTGGGCTCGCTAGATGCGACTGAGTCAAGAAACATACCAGCACTGGAAATGGACGTGCTGGAAAAGGTTGGAGTGCCATTCGAGGACTACCACAGCATAATAAAGCCGATGCAGGCATCCTATGCGATAGCAGACCATACAAGGTCGCTGCTGTTCGCGATAAGCGATGGCGCGCTTCCGAGCAACGTGGGAGGTGGCTACAACCTAAGAATCATATTACGAAGGGTATTCGACTTCATGGACCAATACAAGATGAATTTCGACATGATAAAACTTATGGAAATGCATGCAAGGGACCTCAAGCCGCTATACAAGGACATAGATGAAAGCATAGGCGAGATAAATGAGGTGATTTCCGTGGAGAAAAGGCGCTACGACAACACAAAGGAGCAGGCGCTCAGGATCGTAACGCAGATAATCTCAAAGAACGAGCAGCTTACAGATGAAAAGGCTAGGACGCTCTATGAGAGCAACGGGATAACTCCGGATTTCATAAACTCAGTAGCGGAATCAAGGGGCATAAAACTGGAAATACCCGAAGAGGCATACAATGCAATAATAAAGGGGGACTTCGCCACAAAGAGAAAGGATAAAAAATTATTTCCCATGGAAACCGCAGGCATTCCAAAGACGGAGAAACTATACTACAACAAGGCACCAGTTTGGGAATCAAAGTCAAGAGTGCTTGAAAGCAGCGGCGAATTGGTTGTGCTAGACAAAACTCCGTTCTATCCCGAAGGCGGGGGCCAGGAGGCCGACCACGGGACAATAAACGGGATAACGGTAAAGGATGTGCAGAACGCAGATGGCGTTATCATACATGTTCTTGAAAAGAAAGCGGATTTCAAAAAAGGCTCTATCACCAATTGCATAATCGACAGGGAAAGAAGGACAAGGCTCATGGCCCACCACACAGCAACGCATCTGATCAGCGCGGCTGCAAGGAGCATCCTGGGAAAACACGCCTGGCAGGAGGGTGCGCACAAAGGGCCAAACAAGGCGCACATAGACATATCGCATTACGAGAAGCTGAGCGAAAAGCAAATACATGAGATAGAGGCGAAAGCAAATTCATACATAACGCACGGACTGAAAGTGGTGGTTGAGGAGATGAGCAGGAATGAGGCAGAGTCAAAGTACGGATTCTCCATATATCAAGGGCATGGTGTTCCGGGCAGCAGGCTAAGGATAGTCAAAGTGCTGGACCTGGAAGGCAATCTCATAGACGCGGAGGCCTGTGGCGGCCTTCATCTTTCAGGCATGGAATCCATTGTTGGCCTTGTAAGGATAACCGGCACATCAAGGATACATGACGGGATAAACAGGATAGAGTTTGTCGCAGGGCCAGCGGCCGCAGAGGAGATGCGCAGCATGGAAAGGATCATACTCGAGAATTCAGACAAGGAAAAATCAATATTGCAGAGGAACATGAACTCGTACATGCACGATCTTGTAACAGCAGAGAACACGCTTATAGGAAAGATAATAAGTCATGAGCTAGAAGGCAGGAACGACGATATAATAAAAGAGCGGATGCTGTTCAGGAATGAGATGCTCAGGAACCTGGCCACGGCATACATAAATGAAAGGAAGGACAGGGCAATACTCCTTTATAACGATGATTACATTGTTGGGATAAGCGGCCCACATTCAGACACCAATGCATTGGAACAGGTGAAGGAACTGGCAAAGGAGTTAAAAAAAGGTTTTAGAGGAGGTGGAGACGAGAGGTTTGCGCAGGGGGCTTTTGCAGCACTGAGCGATAGGTGAGGCATTGTACCTGGATCTAATATACGCCATTTTCCTGTATCCAATAATCTACATATTTCCAGCATATGCAGCAAACGGCGCACCTGTGCTTTTTGGGGGGAGGGGCAGGCCACTTGACCTTGGTAAAAAAATGTTCGGTAAAAGGATCTTTGGAAACAACAAGACAATAATAGGCACACTATCAAGCCTTGTTGTTGGAGTCGTTGTAGGACTGATTGAATATCCGTTCCTTCACTATATGCTTGCGATAGCCGTACTCCTTACTATAGGCGCCAACGTAGGCGATCTTTTAGGCAGCTTCATAAAAAGAAGGATGGACTTCAATAGCGGAAGAAGATTCCCGATACTTGACCAGTATGGCTTCTTTTTCTTTGCACTACTGTTTGCGCTGCCTTTGGCCCATTTGCCTGATTTGTATGGATTGATATTCCTTGTGGTCCTAACAGGAATTGCCCACGTGCTTACAAACATAGGGGCAAACAGGCTGAAGCTCAAGAAAGTGCCATGGTAGATTCATCTGCTTTTCATGAAGGAATCTATTATTCTTAGCGCATGATTTATGTCCTTGTATCCTTTTATTGTTAGATTTTCATTTCCTTTTATCATCGGAGAAACCCCGTTACCAATTTTATTGTCATAAAGGCAGAGAATCCTTTTACCTAGCGTATCTGCCAAGCCTATCTCGTATCCGACACCCAGTGAACGGATGGATACCTCTGCAATTAAAATATCAGAACTCTTCAGCCATTTTACATCCCGTTTGAATATTTTAGAGTCCTTAATGTTGGCCTCTCCATCAGCTTTCAGCTTTTTGTTGCCGACATGCTCCGTTAGGACCCTGCCATATCTATTCAGGTGATATATCATCTTATGGTAATCATTCACCTTGCTCCTTCCGCCACTTATTGCTCCGGCAAAATATATCTTCATAATCCAATCAACTCAAATCACGGCACTGTGTAATTGATATTCCAGGACCCTCCGGAATAGTAGTCGTTGTATGTGTAGCCGTTATTGTTGTCACCACTATAATCATTGCCGTTGCCGTTGAGCGGCCACCAGCCCACAAGGTACCTAAGGTCAACTGGCGCCCCGGCTATCCCCTTTTGGTACAGGGAGTATATCTCATTTGCTGATAGTGTCCTGTTGTATATCTGCACGTTTGTTATGCTGCCATTGAACCACTCTGCCTTCTGGCCGCTAAATCCCCCATAGCCTGGGTAGCAATTGAGGTTAGACCATGGCGTATTGGCGATTATCCCCGCATCTCCGCCTATGGCCAACGGCACAGCGGTTGCATATTGGCTGCATTGCCCTGTTGATTCCGGCTGGCTGGTCGTAACAGTCTCACTGCCTATGAGCTGCCCGTTTGCATACCAGTATTTGTATACGCCCTTATTCACGCTTACTGCAAGAAACATCCATTTGTTGAATCCACCGCTAGGTATCGGGAAGGATTCGCCTATCCAAGAATTGTAGGTGTCCCATTCAAGGCAGAGACTGTTGGAATTGCTCGGCGCGCACGCATGCGGGTAGTTGTTGTAGTTCAGCTTCATGCCGTATTGCGCCTCCTTGACCACTACGTCATGGTAGGGCGACCCGTATACATAGACCCATGCTGTTATGGTGACATTATTCGAGATGTTTAGCCCGGAGCTGCGGCTTACAGAGGAGTTTACAAGCTCAAAGTCGCCGATGCCTTTTGACACGAAAACGAAATGCGGTAGTTCGCCGTCGCACACGCCCACAAGATTTATCGATGTGACAGATAGCGGCCCGTCCGCCCTGTAGACGGAGCAGACGCCAGGCGGCGCCCTTGGCTGGATGTTCCCTCCAAAGATCCCAAGGTAAAAAAGAGCGGCCAGAACTATCATCAATATGAGTATGGCCCACATGTGGGTCATAAGAAACTCCATCGCACTCTGCGCCTTAAGCTCCAGATCCATCAGTAATCACACAGGATATATAATCCACACAAAGCTTAAAAGGATTATTAGAACAATAATACTGAATTCTATGAAACTTTTTCCCTTGGATACTGGAGTAAGTCAGATAAGGGGCATAGTAGAGATAATGAAGGACAACAAAGGTTCTATCGAGATGTCAAAGCTGGCAGAAGAGACAAATGATGAGATAGATGACCTATTCCCCTTGATAGATACCTGCGTCCTGCTCAAGCTCTGCACGGTGAGGGAGGGCGTTGTAAAGCTAACAAAATCCGGCATGAACCTTGCGACCAACAACACAAGGCAGGTGTTCGCGAAGGCGCTTGACAAGGTGGAGCCCTTCAAGAGCGCCTTGGTAGAGGTAAAGAAAAATAAGGAGATAAGCACACAGGACCTTGCCGGAGCTCTTTACAAGAAAGGGATACTGTACAACAGCGACCAGATAACGAACACTGAGCTTCTGAAGAATCTGATGCTCAAATGGGGCGTGAGCAATAAGCTACTCAGCTACAACAACGACTCCGACATGTGGACCAAGTGATGCATTCTGAAAAGGCCAATTGTAGTTCACATCACGGCGAGGGCGTCTCCATTTCTGTAAAGCCCCCAGCCTAAAGACATAAACCAAATTCATCAAGAGTCTACGACGTAAAATAATCTTCCTTATCCTGAGGCTTTTGCACTTCTGGAGTATAACGGCGAGGGCATAGAACTTATCCTAAGGGATATGGATCGATGTGTCATCTCGAAGGTCGGGGTTCAAATCTCTTTCAGGAATTTGAACTGGATATTGTAAGCAACACTTACAAAACCTCATATTGTACTTTATCCTCATGTGTTTCGTTATATTTTCTTAATGCCAATACTATATTTTTAGATACAACGTGGGCAGGTTTACCTTCTATAATCTTTCCTACCACCTTACCACCAATATCTATCTCTACTCCAGCCAATATAACTGCATCTTTATCAGTTTTTGTTCTTATCGCAAATGTATCTCTGGTAGGTTGTTCTAATAGTTTTTCTTCAAATGTCTTAGAATTGTTTTTATTATTTTTTTGTCTTGTTGTCATCGGATCACACTATTAATATTATTTTCTAAAATTTATACCTTACTATATTATTTAGTCTTTTTACGTAAGAGATGCCGAAGAAAGTTCTTATTGAAAGAGGGTTCAGTTGAAAACGTAACTTCACTTTGGTCTATCACTATTATATCCTGTTTTACACCTAATTCTTTAGAACGAATTTCCAACCTTTCCTTTAACTCATCAAAATAATTCAATGCCTCCCTTGTTCTCTGACTGTAAACTGTATATTGTGCATGTTTATTGATCATGATTTTCTTTATCTTGCCTCTAAGCAATGGCCATTCTCCAATTTCTGAAGGACTCTCTATTCTATGAGTAAAACCCTCAAAATCAGCAAGAAACAATTTATCTAGATTTCTTAAATCCTGCTCTAAAAAAACCTGTTTCGGTGGCTTAGTAGATCCTAGTTCACTTTCAATTAATGGTACGAAAACAGTGAATTTGTAATGAAAGTCTCTCCAAGTAGGTACTAATTGTTTCTTATCATAAATTCCCTGTCCAAACGGCCTACTAACAGTCTTATTTACTATCTTACCACACCAAAATTATGGAATTTATAATATATAAACCAGTAGGATTAGTTTACCCCTTACCCTAAGACATAAACCAAATTCATCAAGAGTCTACGACGTAAAATAATCTTCCTTATCCTGAAGCTTTTGCACTTCTGGAGTATAACGGCGAGGGCGTTGAACCCCAAAATAGCATTTTGTACTCATCCGGTAAGCACTTTGTATATGTGATCGACCATATCGCCGAACTTCTTGTTTCTCCTGTTCCTCGGATAGGGCAGGTCAACTTCCAGCACCTCCTTCACGTGCGTGGGCTTGTTCGAGAGTATCACTATCTTGTTGGACAGTTCTATCGACTCCTCTACATTGTGCGTGACCATTATAACAGAATTGACCGCTATGTCATCGCTCTGAAGCATGTTCAGTATGTCCGATCTTAGCGTGTTTGCTGTAAGTTCGTCGAGGGAGCTGAAGGGCTCGTCCATTAGAAGCACATACGGCTCTGAAGCTATCGCCCTTGCCAGCCCAACGCGCTGCCTCATGCCCCCGCTAAGCACATTGGGATAGGAATATTCAAATCCGTCAAGGCCGAACTTCGTAAGGAGCTCCTTTGCCGTCTTCTCCTTTTCATCATCGCTTATCTCAAAGTAGGACAGGCCTAGCTTCACGTTCTCCATGTTGGTGAGCCACGGCAGGAGCCCGAAGTCCTGGAATACAAACGATATTTCCTTTCTCGGACCTGTTATTTCCTTATTCATGTAAAGTATGCGCCCCTTCGTAGGCGGCAGAATACCCACTATTATCCTAAGAAGGGTGCTCTTGCCGCATCCGGATGGTCCTATTATGGAAACAAATTCGCCCTTCCTTGCCTGGAAGGAAATATCGCTCATTATTTCTATATTCCCTATAGCATATGTAACATTCTGAACTTTTATTACATCCATAGTATCATCTATATGGCGCAAGAACCCTGTTGTAGAGCCTCTTCCAGAAGAATCTGTTGACAAGTATTATAACAATTGTTAGATTTATTAAACCCAATATCATCAATGCCAGGTTGCCGCTTGAAAGGGATACGTCAAGCAGCTTTCCAAGGCCCACGCCTACCGATGTTATGACATTTCCGTTTCCTATTGCATTGGTTGTAAACCTCTCTGCGACTATGCTTGCGTTCCATTCAGCTGCTATGCCTGTCACCGCACCGGTTATGACCCCAGGAAGTATCGCCTTTATGTATATGTCTTTCCATGCGACTTTACCTTTGATCCCAAATATCCTCCTGACCTCGTTCACGGTGCTGGATATCGTGTTCTTGTTCGAGACTATGCTAAATATCATGTACCAGATCCCGCTAAGGAAGAACACTATAAACGCCACAAGCTCGTTGTGGTACGGCGCGTTCTTGAGCGATACCGCTATGATGGGCAGCAATATGGTTGCAGGTATAGATGCTATTATCTGGAAGATCAGCATGTAGGAGTTGCTCCTCTTGGACATGAAAACAAGGTATATGCCTACGGGCATGGAAATAGCAAATATCACCGCAAATGCAAAGTATATCCTTGCAAGCGATGCGCCAAGCGAGACAAGCACCATGTACTCGTCATGGAGGAACAATCCCGCGTATGACCTGTATATGTAAATCACATAGATCGCAAGCAGCGCAAGTCCTGAATATACAAGATGCCTGTATACGGACCAGTTGCTCTTCGGTTTCTCCTTCACCGCACTTTTCGGGGTTTTTCTGCTGAGCATAATCATAGGCTTCGTGAACCTGTTCCTTATGCTTATGATGTTTTTCTGTATCATATCGAGTCTTACCGTGCTGAAAGGGTTCACCCTCCTCAGAGCCTTCGTTATCTCGGATTTATTTGCCTCTTCCATCTCGCGCCTTTCCTGCCCTGTATGGCGTGTAAACCTTTTCTTGAGGTAATTGAAAAGCAGGAGTCTTGTCGCGATTACAAAGGCTATGAAAACGCCTATGCCTACAAAATACTCGAAAAGATTGCCGGATACGGCAAGGTTGGTGAGCGCGACCCCTATCCCGTACTTTACCGTATATGCAGCGTTGCCCGTAGAGAATATCTCGCTTGTGACAAGATAGAAAAGCCCTATGGACCACGACAGGATCGACTGCTCGACAACCCTAGGCATGCTAGCAGGTATGAGTATCTTTGTGTACTTCTCCACAGGGCTCAGGTTGAATATCTTTCCCACCTCAAAAAACTCGTCTGGCATGGTCTTTATCGATTCGTAGACTCCGAATGTTATGTTCCATACCATGCTTGTTACGATTAGGAATATCACCGCAGCGTTTATGCCGATATAGCCTGGAAGGGTGGCGACAACCACGAATATGACGAATGGAAAGAAGGCAAGTATCGGAAGCGTCTGGAATATGTCCCATATCGGTATTATTATCTTCTCTGCTGTCCTGTTCGTCGCTGCGTATATCCCCACAAAAAGGCTTATGATTATGGAGAAGAAAAGCGCAATAAGCATCCTCATCCATGAGAAAGAGGTGTCAACAAGTATGGAAACAATAAAACTTGCAAAGGGCTGCATAATCAAGAATACGATGCAAAAACTTATAAGTTTGCTTAACAACAAACTATTCTATATGCCTTAAATGGCTCAGGTGCATAAAAGGGTGTATCAAGTCAAAAAGCCCTACAATACTAAAGTATTTGGGGTAAATCTGAAAGAAACAAATTGATGATCTGATGAATGCGGCTATGAATTTATTGTCTAAATTAGCGCACGACAACTCTGGATCGCTCGAGTTCCTGCACGACAAAATAAGCAACTGGCACCAGGTCTTGCTCCTTCTTGCCGGTGCAAGAACGCAGCTTGACGTGAGGCTCAGGAACGGCAAGCATTTCCATATCAGGGTGATGCCCAAGCACGTACTCGTTGATGACTACAAATATGGGCCGCTGACTTTCAACTACAGTGCAAGAGAAGAAAAGATACACACAATACTAATGCTTATAGGGGAGTTCTTCGGCGAGCCCCATTCCATGCTGGATGTGAAGGGAAAGGACGTCGTAGACATAGGTGCATACATAGGAGATACGCCGATATACTTTGCGCTCAGGGGCGCAAGACACGTATATGCTCTTGAGCCGTATCCCTATTCCTACGAGCTGGCCAAACAAAACGTGTCAATAAACAAATTGAATGACAGGATAACAATGATAAATGCGGGATGCGGGGCAAAGCGCAGCGCCATCAGGATAAAAACGGACTACAAGAACCTTGCAGGCAGTGCTATGAAGAAATCAGGTTCTGGCAAGCTGATACCTATTGTGCCACTGGAAGCCATTGTGAAGAAATACAAATTAAAAGGCGCAGCACTCAAGGTGGATTGCGAAGGGTGCGAATACGATATAATCCTAAATGCCAAAGCGGCAACACTGAGGAAGTTCAGCAAGATACTCATAGAATACCACTATGGCTATCCCAAGCTTGAGGGGAAGCTTAGGGATGCGGGATTCAGTGTAAGGCACACCAAGCCCAAGCACATGAAGAATGCCAATGTAAAGGAGCAGGACATGTACGGCGGCACTATACTGGCCGAACTAGGGTGAATCTATAGAAAAGCTATCGTTGTTGATATTTTCAATAGAAAGTCATAGGGAAGTCATGCCCCTGGTCCACGAACTATACGATACCGTTGATGACATTGTAATTATTGACGGAAGCAGCACAAAAAACAATAAAGAGCTGTTGAAAAAGGCAAAGAAGCTAGGTAAAGTAAGAATATTTCACACATTAAACCTGGGCTATGCTGAGCCGCTCAGGACCTATGGCATCAACAAATGCAAGGGGAAATGGATCCTTCTGCTCGATGTCGATGAAAAACTGTCGGGCAGCTTTAGGGGCAACCTTAGACAGCTTCTAAAAGGAGCCGATTTTGATGTATTGAAGGTAAAGAGGTACGAGAACTTCTCTGCAAAAGGAAAGGAAAACAACTTTTATACATGGCAGATACGACTGTTCAGGAAAGGAAGTCTGGAATATCTTGGTTTGACCCACGAGCACCCCAAAATATACGGAAGGCTGAAAAAACTTGATGAAGGGACCGGCTTCATAAAACACATGGCAGAATTAAGGCATAAAAGGACATACGACAGGATGTACATTTTCTCCAATAAAAATATGGGCATGCTTATCCTTCAGGATATCATAATAGGTATAAACATCGGCAAGGTGAAAGGATATTCGGACCTAAAAGAGATATACAACTCCCAAGCGGAACTGAAGAGCCAGCAGACACCGGAGATAAAGGAAATAGGCAAGATAATAAGGAAAAAAGGCATAATAAAATACTTGGGACTGGATGACGATAAAGTTATCCAAAGGTTATACACGAATCATAAGGGCGAGAAGCAGGGCATCGAACTTCTCATAAAACTGCTTAAAGACAAGCACGAAGGAAAATCAATATGATAAAGATTATTGCATTGTAACTTTAGCGGCCCTGTTTTTGAGACTTTGCACCAATATTCAATTTTGCACTTAGAATAACGAATTGTTATGTAAGATTATTGCATACAACATTACTGTACTAACTCAAGGGATATATGAATTAGTAACAAATATTGACTTTGCATGATTAAAAGCTATGTTTGAATCTTATCAAGTGCTTTGATAATCTTAATGCCCTTGTCTGTTATATTATAGCCAGTAAAAAACTTTTCATCCTTCTCTATAGGTTCGGTGTTTATCAAACCAAGCTCTTTCAACTTCTTTAGTTTTGAGGAGAGTGTTCTATCATTCTTAGTCAATTGCTTTAAATCTTTAAATCGCTTGCGGCCTGCTTTAAGGTTGTTTAATATGTTCAGAATATAAGGCTCAAATATCAGATGGAATAATTCCTCTTTATCTCTATCCATAAAAAGATACCATTAAGCATATATATTTGAGCGAGTTTAATGGTAGTATACTATATTTAATGGTAGTAAATGATGTATGGTTATGAAGATAAAAATATTAAATGCTGGATGTGGCAAAGATACGTATGGTACTGATTTTATAGATTTATACCCTGAAAGGAAAGAAGTAAAAAAGTGTAATATTGATGTTGAAAAATTTCCATACAAATCCAACATATTTGATGAGGTTTATAGCAAAAATAACTTTGAGCACCTTAGAAACCCTCTTAATTTTTTAAATGAGTCGTATAGGGTTTTAAAACATAATGGTAAAATCAAAATTACAACAGATAATGCAGGGTTATGGGGACTATTTGGAGAAGTTCATTATGGTGGGCTTGAAAAATATGGGCAACATGGAAAAGAAGATAGACATTATATGTTATTTACTACGAAACACCTATATAATTGGCTGGAGTCGGTTGGATTTAAAAATATAGAAATTAAATATTCGATTGGAAATGGTCACACTCTTAAAAATAAGATAATTATCACATTTCTAACAAAGATATCAAGGAAATTCAATCCTATAATAATTGCAGAAGCAAGAAAGTGAATAGTCTTGCACTTAAATTAAGTCAAAAAGGTAATTTAAATTCAAACCCTGTTTTTGACCAGCCTTATTATTCTCTTGCTTGAGCTACCATCGCCAAATGGATTATTCCATTTCTTATCATGATTCATGAAGTGCCTAACTGCCTTCAATATCTGTTTTGGTTTTGTTCCAGCCAGTATATTTGCACCTACATGTACTACCTCTGGCCTGTCTGTATTATACCTAAGCGTGACACAGGGGACACGGAGTATGCAAGCCTCCTCTTGTAATCCTCCTGAATCGGTCATTATAATCCTTGCATTCGCTTCCAGTTGCAAAAACTCCAAATAGCTGGCAGGGGGTATGGTTATAACCCCTTTGGGTAAAGCAACTCCGAATCTTTTTAACATAGATTCAGTTCTTAAATGCATTGGAAATATAATCGGTATCTTAAATTCGGAATATACCTTTTCTAATCCTGTCATTATATCCTTTAACACCTCAATATGGTCAACGTTTTCTGGCCTGTGGATCGTGAGAATAAAGTACTTTTTCGCTTTTAAATTCAATTTTTTAAAGATGTCCGTTTTACCTTTTGAGAGTTTGAGGTTCTGTTTTACTGCATCTACCACGGTGTTGCCGACCACAAATATCTTTTCTTTATTTATCCCTTCACCCAAAAGGATTTTCCTTGAATGTTCAGTTGGGGCAAATAGATAATCGGAGATATGGTCTGTCATTATACGCGTAATCTCCTCTGCCATTTTTCTGTCGTAGCTTCTTAGCCCAGATTCTATGTGGCCTATCGGTATAAATAATCTTGAGGCAATCAAAGCCCCTGCAAAAACCGAGTTGGTATCCCCCTGTACAAGCACAATATCCGGACGTTCTTTCATGAGTATTTTCTCTATAAGCGGCAGCATTTTCCCTATTTGTTCGCCATGAGTTCCAGAGCCTACATGCAGATTATATTTTGGCTTTGGCAGATTAAGTTCCTCAAAAAATATCTTATCCATGTTATAGGAATAGTGTTGGCCTGTATGAATAACGAAGTAGTCTTCCTTGCCATCGGCCAGCTCTTTTATTACCTGGCTCAGTTTTATTATTTCGGGTCTGGTACCGAGAATTATGCAAAACTTCATTTCAGTACCTCCTTATAAGCATTGAGAGTTTGCTTTGCTGCTTCTTCCCAAGTAAAAGATTTCTTTATGTGTTTGGCAAGCTTATCACTGCCCGAAGCCTCGTAGGCATTAATCAAAGCATCAGATATGCTATTCAAACTAAAGGGATTTACATACCAGGCGTCCTTGCCAAAATAATCATGTGTGCCGCCTATCTTCGTTATCACCACATTGGCTCCAGCCAGTCCCCCCTCAAGCGCGGACAAGCCCGGTGTTTCGTAATAACTGGGCAGTGCTATTACTTTGGCTGCCTTATAGGCGGATCTAAGAAGCTCCTGATTGTCCTTTGGGATTTCAGGAAGGAATATTACATCTCTGTTTGCCTCTGCCTTACATTTCCTATAATATTCCTGCTCTGCTGCTCTTCCTATTATGACCAGTTTTGTATCCAGCTTTGCCCTTTTGAAGCCCTTTATAAGCCCAAGGACATTCTTTCTTTTTTCAATCCTCCCGGTGAATAATATGAAATCCTCCATTCCATATTTCTCTACAAAGAGCCTTTTGTTTGCATTGGCAAATGCAGAGTCAACCGCATTGGGTATTATCCTCACCTTCCTTTTGGGAATGTCAAAAAGCTGCTGCAACAGCAATCCCTCCGCGCTGGTATTTGGCAGAAGGACATCGGCGTCATGGAACAAATGCCTTAGGCTCATCAATCCGTATAGGGGTATCCTGTTTCCCGCGCTTATTGCAAGTTTCGCCGATTTAATCGAAAGCGCATCAAATCCCCTCATATAAGGCAGGCGAGATAGCAGGCCCTCCGGGAACGGTATCCAGAATATTGTTGAGCATGCCACCTTTATCCCAAGCTTTTTTGCGTAGGCGGCTATATTAGATGACTCAAAAGGAAACCTGGTAGGCCCAAAGATGTGTATTATATCAACATCCTTCCTCTGAATCTTATCATAAGGGGTGAACAGCTTTACTTCCAAGCCTCTCCTCTTCAATTCCTCGAAGGTCTTTGTAAACTGAACGTCGCCCCCGCCGTAAAATGAATAAGACAATTGATTTGTAACAAACCAGACCTTCATATTATGCTCCCATTTATATTTGCTCTAAGAATATCTATATTTCTATTTGGCAGACAGCCATTCTAAACCTAGCTGTTGTTCAGGTAGTTTATCTTCAGTATTCTTGTATCGCCGTTTACGTATACCGCGTTCATGCTGATATCCTTATTACTGTAGGGGCATGAGATGTTGTTGCACTGGAAGGTGAATTTGAAGAGGTTGCTCTGGACCAGTTTCGGGCCAAGTATGTATGCTCCGGTGATCTGCGAGCCAGAATAAGATACAAGGAGCGTGTAGTTTACCGAGTCGTTGGCGCTTGTGTTCACTACAGAATAGCCTGCACTTGTAGTATTAAGGAACATTACGCTCCTCATGAGTACAAACCTTGTGCTGTTCTGGACTCCAAGATAAGCCTTATACTGGCTTTGTGTGCTGTTCGGCACCTGGCTTATTGTGAGCTCGCTCCTGTAATACGGATAGCTGGTTGTAGTGAATATGAAGGAACGGGTGGTGCTGTTGCCCGTCGAGTTTAGCGTATTGAGCAGCACGTAGCCGTAAGCCGTGGCATTGTTCACAAGCCCCTCCTGCGCTATGCCCCCGAGCTCCGCATACCAGAAGTTCCTAGCCACGAGGTATTCCGGCTTGCCAATGCTGTACAGGTACTGCGTGTCAAGGCTGGTGTTGAAAAGGAACTGCGAGAAATAATAGATCCTGGTGCTGTTTTCCCCGCCTACGCTGTCCATGTAGCTTGTCCTGTTGGCCCATCCCTCAACCACAGAGCCGTCAGGCCACAGCGCAAGCACCGTTGCATTTGTCGGCGTATTGTTCTTCATCCAGGACATGGCTGTCAGAAACTGTGGATTTATGCCGTCAGCCTGTGTTGCTGTGTATGATTCCAGATACGTATTGTAAAGGTTATACATCAGCGCCACCAACACAAGCGCTATCACGACGTACTTAAGCTCGAGGTGC
This sequence comes from uncultured Microcaldota archaeon, assembly GCA_963804175.1. Classification (GTDB taxonomy): domain Archaea; phylum Micrarchaeota; class Micrarchaeia; order Micrarchaeales; family Micrarchaeaceae; genus UBA12276. The sequence goes on along the minus strand of CAWDPD010000003.1, from coordinate 109,958 downwards.
CTGATTATCGCTGAATATATGATATATACCAAGAGTATGCCAAGCACCGCACATGTCAGTGCCGCTGTCGCAGCTACAAATTTGAATGAATATTTGAGTACCGGGTAAAAGAGGTAGAAAAGATAGGCGATCAGTATTATAAGAATAATCACAGCAATCAGGATCTTTGCCGTCTTTCTGACATCCTTATGGTAAAAAAGCATGCCTATGGCATAAAATGCATATGCCGCGAATATGGCAATAGGTATGGAAATAAGGGCGTTATACCTTATTGCGCCAGTCTGCAGGAATATTGTAACAAAGGCATACGAGACCAGCACAAGTAGTGCCACGCTTACGTTTATGGTAACGCCCTTTATCTTGAAGTGCTCCTTATTGTCCAACATATGAGCAAACAGCACAAATATAATGACGCCAATAAATGCAAAAAGCAGCGTTCCAAGCACAGTTACAGAATTGATCGAGAGGTAATTCAGCAAATAGCCGGCCAGTATGCCCAAAGTTAGCTGTATGCTGAAGCTTGAGTACAGGAAACTATAGTTAGGCGGCTGGGTTTCCTGGGTTGTCTGCCCTATCGGTACCGATGACGCCAATGTATTGGAGCTTATAGGCGATGCGGTTGCAGTTGCTCCGCTTTCTATCCTGATAAGCTCGGATCTGAAGAAAATCAAGAGGATTGCTGCGAATACTATAATGGCGCACAGGCTTGCAATGGCCCTTGATGATCTCTTATTCAATAAGGGTCTCTTTATAAAGTACCATGCAGCGAGATTCGCTATTATTATTGGTATGTAGAACAAACCAAGATCAAGCAAGCCATGCGGACCAGGTCCGAACGGAAGTCCGGGGTTTGCCATGTGCGCATAAACATATAAGGACTGAAGACCATAGATGACAAGCAGCCCGATAGACAATATTGTATTTACGAATATTAGTTTGTCGTCCGCCTTGATAAATGCGTATAAGAGCACCAGAACCAATGCAAGAATGTATACTGCTATTATAAATGCAGAGCCATTCCACACAACCAAGCCCAAACTCAATGCTATTGCAGATATTACCGTGTTGATGTAGACCCACTTACGGTCCTTTGATTCGTATGCCCTAAGCATGAACAGTATGGCTACCATGATGAACAGGCTGATAAAGCTGTCACCTCTGTATACAGTGCCTGCGGTCCTTGCTATGTTGCCGCTTGAAATAGACAGGAAAAACATGGCGAGCAATCCAAGCGACCTGCCTTTTGATAGGTACTTCACAAGAAAATATGCCGTTATTGCCTCCAATATGCCGAAAACTATCGGCATCCATCTCATAACTGTATAGTAACTTATGCCCGTGAAACTCAGCAGGTCATAAGGAATTACTGTAACTGACAATAAACCAGGCGCTTCGCCTATTGCATTATGGGAAGGAAATCCGGATATGTCAAGCGTGTGCGGTGCAAAGAGCATATGTGCATTAACCATCTCGCGTATCAAAGAAAAGTAGAAGAAGCCGTCGGGCTCAAACGGCCCCTGATATTGAAGAAGACCAGCCCTTAAGATTATGTTGATTATGATTATGCCGATTACAATCGAAAGCAGGACAAACTTGTTATTGTATGCCTTTTCCAGCATGCTGCCTATGTGTATGTTACTCTTCAGATGATGATCAGGGATTACCTCCTCAGCGCCCTGCTGTCCTTTTTTCTCATCAGAGGGGTTTTTATTGTAGTACTTGTCAATTTTCATTCAGGATCATCAATAGGACGCGTACTGCGCGGACCTGCATAATAAACCAAATCTTTGAAAGCTTAGCTGAACCCTAACTGGATAACTCTTAGATTTGTAACAGATTTAATACTTTGCAACATTATATAGATATAAGCCAGCAGGAACGGGATATGAAAAAGTAGAATGATAAAATGTTTAAAAGTATGAAAAGTGTTTAGAAAGCATGACTTTATAAACAAAGCTACTAAAAACAACGCGATACTAATGAGAATTCTAGGCATTTACATTCCAACCTATAATCGAGCTGAGGAGCTAAGAGAGTGCTTAAACTCCTTTATAACCCAAGTTAGCAAATACAAATATCCTATCTATATATCTGACGACTGCTCTACGGACAATACAAGGGAGACGATTAGCGAGCTAAAAAAGAGATATAGGTACATTTACTACAAAAAGAACGCAAAGAACCTAGGCTATGCTCAAAATGTGGCAAAAGTTCTAAGCATGGGAAACACCAAATTCGCATGGCTGTTCGGAGATGATGATGCGATAAATCCAGATGCAATAGATATCATAACAAAAAATCTAAAGCAGGGTTATGACTTTCTTCTGATTAATTTTCAAACATACTCAAAAGACCTAAAGAACAGGATAGATAAGCAAACAGGACAAATACATGACACATCATTCAGGCCTGGCGAGCACGAAAAAGTGATTCTACACAGGTATTGGGGGTTTATGGCCAGCATGATATTAAAAAAAGAGATAATAGACAAAGAACTAGCCAGGCTTGATCCTTCGGCCCCTAATATGGACTTTATCCACTATATAATCTATTATAGGGGCATTGTAGGTAAAAAAGGAAAGCTGATAGCCAGGCCTTTGATAAAATACAGATCAAGTAATTATGGTTTCTCAAAAAGAATAATGACCATATATTTCAAAAGCTGGCCACAGGCACATGATATGCTAAAAGGGTACTATTCCGAAGAAATACTGATGCAAGTCAGGCACAGAGGCCTATTTGATCTGGCAACATTAATTGCGATAGATAAATTTGCAAATAAGTCAAATCCAGCCAAGAACTATACGATGTACTTAAAGGATAATTCCAACATATCGTCAACTGACAGGCAGATATTTAGGCTTGTAATGTATGTGCCAGCCCCAATTCTAAAGTCAATGTATGAAAGCTATAAGAAAATGAAAGGGTATTAATACATAAATATAAATTCAATCGAGATGCTGTTATGGCAACAAACGGATATGGATGGAAGCTCAGAAACCTTGCATTGACCCCAAAATATTTTGAGAATTGGTGGTCTTTGTATAATTTTCCATCAGTAGGGGTGCTAAGGAAATATAAACTTAAATTTCGATTTCCTTCATTAAATGATTTAGCCTATGATACTTATGTTTTAAAGGAAAATTTCTTTGAAGCACAATATGATTGGCTGGATGTGAAAGGCAAGGTGGTAATTGACATAGGGCTTAACATGGGTGATACTGCAATTCTTTTCGCTTATAGGGGGGCAAAACAGGTAATCGGATATGAACCGTATGCCTCCCAATACAATAAAGCACTCCAAAATATATCCTTAAACAAAATGAATAGTGTAATAACGCCCCTTCAGATAGCAGTGTCTGATAAAGAGGGAACTATTATTGTAAAAGAAGGATATACCGATGGTTCTCAGGTATTAAGGGATGAGCATAAGGGGATTGCAGTGCCGAAAACCACCCTAGCTCAAATTGTAGAGAAATATAATCCAACAGTCCTAAAATGCGATTGCGAAGGTTCGGAATATGATATAATATTATCAACAAAACCCAAGGTTCTAAGAAAGTTTGAGCAGATGACAATAGATTATCATGTTAAAGGAGGCAAGAGTTTGGAAAAGCACCTTATCAAGGCAGGATTCAAGGTTTCGAGTAAGGGCAATGAAACAATGGGGATGCTAAGTGCAAGGAGGATAGAATGAGCAAGGTAATGGTTTTTGGCGCGGCAGGCTTTCTGGCCTCCAATATCTGCAACTACCTAGAATCAAAGGACCATGAGGTTTACGCAGTAGTCAGACGGGAGAGCAACCAGTGGCGGATTGAAAACAGGAAGAGAGTATTATTTGGCGATGTTACCGATCAAGGCAGTGTCGATTCGATGATAAAAAACCTAAAGCCTGAAGTGGTAATAAACTGTGCAGTATATGGTGGATATAACTTTCAGCACGACCCAGGAAAGATATACATAACTAATGTGATGGGTTCGATAAATATCCTGGAGTCCTGCATAAGCAATGGAGTGGGACTCTTCATAAGTACGGGAAGCAACTCAGAAATCAACCCGACCGACGCCTACGGCCTCAGCAAACTTTCTGCCACAATGTATTGCAACATGCGCGCCAAAAACCAGACAGCAACCAAAGTGATAACCATGAGGGTGTTCTCCGCTTTCGGTTACTACGAGGAAAAGCACAGGCTGTTTGCACAGCTCGTTTTCAACGGCCTAAAAGGCAATGCCATACATATATCAAACCCAAATAACGGCAGGAACTTTACTTTTACAGAGGATATTTGCGAGGCCTACGAAAAAGTCATGGAGAAGAAGGGAAAATTACACAGTGGAAGCGTTTACGACATAGCTGGTGAATACAATTCCATAAAAGAGGTGCTGGAGACTGCTGAGAAGGTCTTTGCCCCCAAGAAGATCACTACAGTTATGGATGTATCTATAAAAAGGGAGGCGGACAAGGTAATATATAAAGTTGACAGGCTTCCGGCCAAAAGGGAGCTTGATTGGATCCCAAAAACAACACTTGAGCAGGGTATCAGGAAGTTCAGAGACTGGATGAAGGACAATATCTATTTGTATGAAGATGATGCGCTTGACAAATCAAAATTTAGCTGATATTGCAAGAGAACTGAGGAAAGAGCTGATGGAACTGCACCATCAGAGCAAATCGCCGCATATCGGCAGTGAATTCTCATGTCTTGATATACTGGTCGCACTGTACTGGGGTGTAATCAAACCTGATGATAATTTTATCCTTTCGAAATCACATGCCGGCATTGCCCTATATGCGGTACTGCACAAGAAGGGCATAATAAGCGACGAGGATTACAAATCATTCCATCATGATGGCTCCCAACTGGCCGAGCACATAACATATCCAATCGGTTACTTCAAGGGCGGCTCGCTCGGTCACGGCCTCGCCCATGCGATAGGACTCGCACATGCAAAGAGGTTGAACAAAGAAAAGGGTAGGGTGTACTGCATTGTAGGCGACGGGGAGCTCCAGGAAGGAAGCACATTAGAGTCGATAGATATGGCCTCCAGACTTGGAATTGACAATCTTGTCCTAATAATCGACAATAATTCATTCGGTGCTTATCAAAGAATAGAGGAGAAAAGGATGGACCAATTAGCCGAAAGCATAAGACCGTTTTACAATGTGAAACGGATAGACGGCAACAATTATGATGAAATACTCGGTGCACTCGGTTCAGAGCAGCAAAACCAGCTGCCTCTCTGCATATTTGCAAAGACTGTGATGGCTAAAGGGGTGCCCGGCATGGAGGATCAACAGAGGGCACACTATCACTCGCCATCCGACAAGGAGATGAATGAGGGGATTAGATAAGGAATGAATTCATCAAGAAGATCACGGAAAAGTTGGAAAATGACAAGGACGTCGTATTCTTATTTGGGGATTTAGGCTGGCAGGTATTCGACGGCTTAAGGGAAAAATACCCCGCAAGGGTGATGAACGCAGGAATATCCGAAGACTCGATGATAGGCATGGCCTCCGGACTGGCATTGGCAGGCAAAAAGGTATACTGCTACACCATGACCGCATTCATGCTCTACAGGGGCTTTGAGTTCATTAGGAATGATCTGGCCTATAACAACAACAAGGCGGTGCTGGTGACCGTCGGATCCGGCTTCCAGGACTATCCAAGAGAGGGTGCGACCCACAACGCCATAGAGGACATATCCATAGGGACTGCAATACCAAATCTCACCGTCTTAAGCCCAAGCGACGGCAAGGAAACCGAGATACTTATAGACATGATAGACGAAATAAAGACCCCGGTATGGCTAAGGCTGGCCAAGGCTTCAGATTATTCTATACATGATAAACACAAGAATCTCAAGATAGGCAAGCCCTTGACGCTTCAGGAGGGCGATGACCTAACTATAGTGTCAACTGGACAGATAACGAAAACTGCCATCGAGGTAGCGGCAAGATTGAAGTCGGAAAACCTTACGCCAAAAATAATAGAGTGCCCGACCCTTAAGCCGCTAGATACGCTTGAGATATCGAAGTCCGTGTCGGATACCGGCATGTGTGTGGTCATAGAGGAGAGCACGGGAGGGCTTGCAAACATAGTATCAAGGGCTGTGGCGCAAAACAGTTTGAAATCAAAGTTTATTAGCTTTGCAATCCCAGATACATTCGTTTACGGATTCGGAAGCAAGGAATGGATGCTCCAGCAGGCAGGGCTTGATGCAGATACGATTTACAAAAAACTGAAAAAGGAGATTTTATGAAATCAGCTTATCGGCAGCTCAAGGAATTTTACAATGGCAAGAATGTCCTGACGACAGGAGGGACCGGCTACAAGGGTTCATGGATGCTCCTGATGCTTGAAAAGATGGGTGCAAATATCACCGACATATCCCTGGAGCCGCCCAGTAACCCGTATCTCCACAAGGTAATATCCTACAAAAACCTTTTCGAGGAAAAGGCAGACGTACGCGACTATGAGAAGGTCAAAAAGATAATGGCAGCGACAAAGCCCGATATAATAATTCATAGTGCAGCTGAGGCAGTCCTGCTTAATTCATATCTAAGACCCATGGATTTCTATGCAACCAACATGAACGGGACGCTTAATGTACTGGAGGCGGCTAGGAACGTAAAAAGTGCAGGCTCGATAGTTGTCGTTACCACAGACAAGGTGTTCGACCAGTCCAGCAGCACGACACTTGCATTCAAAGAGGAAGACAAGCTTGGAGGTTACGACCCGTACTCCTCAAGCAAGGCCTGCGCAGAGCTGATAACCTCAGCATACAGGACCAGCTTTGGCCTTCCAGTATCGACTGGAAGAGGGGCAAACTGCATATTTGGCGGCGACTGGGGGCAGAACAGATTGGTTCCAAACCTCGTGCGAACAATGAACAAAGACACAAACGATTCATACTTCCTGCGCAGCAAGAAGGTCCTGATACGGGAAGATGCCATAAGGCCATGGAGCTGCACACTTGACATTGTTTACGGTTATCTGCTGCTCGCAAAGAAGACATACGAGAATCCAACGCAGTATGCCAGCGCATACAACTTCTCATCCCAGTATGACTCCGTAAGGACCGTTGGAGAGTTAACAGATGCATTTATGAAGGCATGCAACGCAGAAAAAGAAAAGTACGTTATGCCCTTCACGCCTAAGCATGAGGACAAGTGGCACGAAGACAGGACCCTGATACTTGACAGCATAAAGTCGAGGGTAAAGCTAGGATGGAAGTCCTACGTTGGATTTGACGATATGATAACTAGTACGGCAGATTGGTACAAGGCCTATTACAGCGGAAAGGATATGGACACCTATTCGAGAGGGCAGCTTGATGCCTACCTGACACTTATGAAATAAACAGCTCTTTTAACTAAAAAGCCGCTTTTTTAACTTCTAGCCTTGCTTTTTTACTGCTATTAAAATTCCGCCGCTTTTATCGTTGTCTTTATCCCTGAGATGTATTTTATATCCCTTCTTCGCAAGTGTTCTCCCTATATATTCCTTTTTCCTGCCTGAAAACTCATGATACTCCATGCAAATATAGCTTATGTTCAATCGCTTAGTGCTCATTTCCTCAATTATTTTCCATTCGCTGCCTTCGCAGTCCATCTTCAGTATATCAATATGCTTGAATTTATTAAGAATCTTCGTTATGCTTATGCTTCTTACATTTATGTACTTTCCAGTTCCTGCATGCATGCCAAGATTACGCACTTCCCGTGCTGCGCTCATGCTGCTTATGCTCGATGAGAAGAACCTTAATATGCCATTGTCTCCCACTGCAACGTTAAATGGCTTTATGGTGTCTGATAAATTATTGATCGCTATATTCCTCTTCAGCATCCTGAAATTGCCTGGATCGGGTTCGTAGGCATAAATATGCGGCGAGATCAATTCCGCATATGCATAAAGCGAGAATAAACCTATATGGGCGCCAATGTCTATTACTATGGGTTTGTTTTTTTCTCTTATGCTGTCTGGAAGGTTCTTTAGATACGGTTCTCCTATGAACATCTCTATAAAAGTTTCTGGATGGTCTCTGTACTCCTTCTTCATAAGTATTTCAAGATTTTTTGCCTTGCTTGTAAGTGTGATTTTGAACAATCCTTTTGATGGGTTCTTTGACATTTTGTTTTTAAGCACAAGATATGAAAAAGGTGGTATGCTATTCAGTGAGATTATATTTATGTATCTTGCAAACTGCCTTATTGTTGCCATTAATCTGCCTTATCTGATTCATTCATTTAGCCATCTCTTGTTCTCCTTCTTCAGGCTCCAGCCAACTATCTTATCGATGCTATCCTCCACTGTCTTTGGCGGCGCCCACCCGAGTTTTTTCAGCTTCTCCCCAGATAAACTGTAGCGCAGGTCATGCCCAGGCCTTTGCGAATGGAAGTCTACAAAATTGTATTTTAATTCGTAATTCTTTCCTGTGTATTTTCTTACCGATCCTAAAATTAACTTAGCCAGCTCCAGATTGTCAAACTCCTTTTCACCGACAATATTGAATCTTCCCCTCTCCGCATCAATATTGTGCAGAGTTTCTGTAGTGTTATTCAGTATAAAGATTATGGCGTCAGCAACATTCCTCGCATGGATATAATGCCGCTTGCCAGCCTGTGTCTTTTCAGGATTGGCATGTATCTCCAATGTCTTTCCATCCAATATGTAATTGATTACCTTTGGCAGATATTTTTGCGGATGCTGCCTCTCGCCCAACACATTCATGGTGGATGTTATTATTATTGGAATCTTGTAAGTATTCGCATAGGCCATGCATAAGCATTCGGTAGATGCCTTTGATGCGGCATATGGATTGGTTGAGTTGAATCTGTCCCCTTCCTTGTAATCCGTCCCTTCTGGCGCGGAGCCGAATACCTCGTCGGTGCTGAACATTATAAACCGTTCAGGCTTAATCTTCCTTGCATATTCCAGCATTGTGAGTGTGCTGTCTATGTTATTCCTTATGAAAGGCACAGGATTGACTATGCTGTCATCAACATGTGTTGCAGCTGCCATATGAAGTATGTAATCCACATGTCCTATCTCCCTTATCAGGTGCTCTGACAGTGGAAGGCACATGTCCCACGTATAAATTGCTACTCTTTTGTCATCAAATACTTTTATGTCCCTTAATCTGTCAAAGCCATTGCTTGCATAGTCCAGCCTGTCCAAAGCCACTATGTTCCAATCTGTATTTTTAAGTATCCCCTCGCAAATATGGTGGCCTATGAATCCCATGGCCCCCGTTATCAATATACGTTTCTTGGTTTTTGTTTGTTTCATGCCCTCATCCTCTTATCATTAACTATCAGTTTTTTTGAATCCCCATAAGCCTTCATTATCAGCTTTAATCTTTTTATTGGATAGGGCTTTATTCTTGTGCCCAGAATATTGCCATTTAGTGCTGGAGCCATATCAACCACAGCATCATTTAGATAAATGGCATACCACACCATCCTTTCAATAAACTGGCTTTTGTCCTTGTGCTTCTCTAGAAAATAGAACCTATTTCTTTGCAAATCGTATCCCTGCTTCTGCAAGAGCAGTTTCTCGTCTTTGTATGTCTTCCCCGTGAAATTACAGAGATGGATAAGGGGCGCATGGCCATCATGGATTATTTTGTAACCTGCTGCCCTAACCCTAAGACAAAAATCAACATCCTCAAAGCATGTGAGGTAATTCTCATCAAGAAGCCCCACCATTTCCAATACCTCTCTTTTGACAAGCAGCGATACTCCTGGTTCTACTTCTACCTCGGCTATGCTGTTGTATTCTTCTTCTGTTGCATCTCCCTTGTTCATATTCCTCAATGAGAACCTGCTCTTGAACCTTATAAGAGGTGCCTGAACCTTGCCATCCGGCCATATGAGCTTTGGACTGACTATTCCCACTTCACTGTCTGATTCAGCTATGTTGACCATATGCTTCAGCCAGCCATCATCTGTTACTATTATATCATTGTTGAGTATCACTATGTAGTCTGGGTTATATTTCTTGAAGGCAAAGCGTATGGCATTGTTATTGTTCTTTGCGAAATTCCTCTCGTGTGTGGATACTACAAAATCCGCTTTGGGAAATATTGAATGTACAAGCTTTTTGCTATTGTCTGTTGAGGTGTCGTCTGCTATTACCACTTTGTAGTTGCGGTATGTTGTTTTCTTTAGCGTTTTCAGGCATAGCTCAAGTATTGGTTTGCTTTCATAGTTTATACTTGCCCCATTCATATTTGCTATTATGAAAACAACCAAGGGTTCCTTCCCGTGCCTCTTTTTCATATTTTTCTTAATCATTAAACCACCTCTGTTGTTACAACAGTATTAATTTGTATTTTAATATTCTTAAGCCTTTTACCATATGTTCTTATTATAACTTTAAATATAATAAACATTCGCCCTTGCAGCAAGATGAGCCTCAATAATTTCTAAGCAATGGTTGATACTTAAGAGCAATATCAAACAATTGCAGCCCAGAAAGTGTAAAGCCGCAGGATATTTTTTGTTTATACACCATTTCGTGCACTGCACTATATGGATAAAATTTGCATTTAAGAATAGGTTCTTTATTATTAAACCTAGCGGCATAATCTACTCCTACAGGGTCCACCATTATAGCAAAGACAGCGGCGCTCGGGGCTACATAAAAAGCTGTATTGGGATTAACATCTCCTAACTTGGTAACTCTGAGTGCGAATTTTCCTGTTTCTTCTCCAAGCTCTCTTTTTGCCGTTTCTAGACTAGAACTATCACCCAGATCACCGAATCCACTAGGTAATTCTATTACCAAAGATCCCTGGTTTCCAGTTTCAGGGTTGATCACCCTTTCCCTAATCATTGTAATAAGCCCGACATAAAGCTGATCATTCTTCTGGTAGTAAGGTACAATTACGGCTCCTGACTTATGTCTTATATTGCCAGAATTGTCCATGGGCCCTTCAGCTATCTGATACGAATCATACTCTGGAGTACCACTATCATCACAAACAACTACTCTTCGAACCTCTCCGAATTTCGGAAGCCCACGACATGCTCCTCTCCGCGTACAACTGCCTTTATCGATCTCCAATCTGGTTTAAAGCCAGGATTTTCTTCCAAGACTCTTTCAAGTGGTATTATTTTTGTCTTTGCAACCGCCCTCTGCTTTGTTTTAACTATTTGTGTTTCATCCATCTTATCACACTAATATCATGAATTTCCTAATATTTATATATTACTTTCTAGGGCTTTCTAGCGAGCTTTGTTTAATAAATCCTTTTCTGTTGAAAAATAAGAATTCTGTTGAAATAACGTCATTTATTCCGGGGTATTTTGCGCCACCCCTTCAATTGCGCGCGAAGTGTGCCGAATAGTCAGCAAGCAGACCCATGATCCAGTTCATTACCGGGATCTTCTGGGACACGCTCTTCAGCACCTCCAGATCCTTTCTGTTCGCACCCCCGACAAGCGCAAGTACAATCGGGTAGACTATTATCAATTCTATTACTCCAAGGACTATTATAACAGTATAACTGCTGACCAGGTGCGTCAGCAGGAAGAGCGGCACAGCGCTTATTATCCCTGCAATAATCACTCTTATCAGTTTTTTTGTGTCAAGCACGACGCCAAGCCTTCTCCTTGCCACCATTACGGAAAGACATGACATCACTACAGGCGTTATCGTATATGCCATGAATACAAGCCCGAATCCCTTGAACAATGGTATAAGAGTGAAGATAAGTATGAATTCCATTATGGCTATCATTACGCTGTATTTCAATACCTCCCTTACGAGGTTTCTTCCTATTAGGAAATATGTCGTGTACTGCGCCACGATCCAGAAGAGCATGCCTATGCTTATTATTACAAGATAATTGGGCACAAGCAGGTACCTTGCGCTGAATGCGGTATATGAAAGCTGCTTCGACAGCATAGCTATGTAGAACATTGCGGGCACCATCAGCACAAAAGTGAGGTATATGGAATAGTTGTAAAACTTGTTTATCTCCTTGTTGAGGTGCTCCAGAGCCAACGTCGAGGCAAACATCGGCAGCAGTGCGGCCGTAAGCGATGCAGTGGCAAGCCCCAGGACATTGACAACCTTGAGCGCAACGCCATAATTTCCAACAATTACTGTAGTTGTAAAGAAGGCCAATATTATCGGAGATAGGTTGTCCACCAATGAACGAAGCCCGTTATATACGGCTATTGGGGCCGAGAAACCCAGAAGTTCACGCATATGTTTGAATGATGGCATTGCCAGCCTTATTTTGAAGTGGTATATTATCACCATAAGAACCAATGCGATTCCAATGACATAGCTCACTATTATGCCCAATATAGGGCTTACCACGCCAAAGCCCAGCAGGAGCAGGGCTATGCTTAAAAGCGACTGGATAGTCATCTGTATTACTATTATTGCGGCAATGTACCTGCCTTTGCCGAAGCCTATTATTGCTGAATAGGATGCTGAGAAGAGCATCGTGAGTATGATCAACGATGAGGCTATCCTCACGACATAGGCATAAGAGACACTGCCAAGGACATATTGCGCTATCGTGCCGCTCAGCAGAAAGGCAGCGGCACTTAGTATGATGCCTGTTATCAGCATTATGGTGTAACCGTTCGAGAGCAGCTCCCCTATTGGTTTTCTCTCGTTTTTGATTATATACTGGCCTATGAATTTGCTGAATGAGGTCCCAACCCCTAGATCTGTGAATGCCCCGAAGAAGCCCACATAAGCTATTACAAGGGTGTATATGCCGTATGTGCTTGGGCCAAGAATCCTTGCGATTACTATGAAGGCTATCCCTGCCAGAAAGAGAGACAGGACTCTGCCCAATAGTATCGAGCTTGCAACACCAACGGCCTTTTTGCCCACCTCAGAATTCCTGTCGTTTTTGGTTTTTGACACCACATTCCCTCTGGTATTATGCGATTACCCTCTCGAATTTTCCGCAATGCCAATCATACTGCTTTGGTACATTTCAGCTTAAAAAGGTTGCATTTACCAAATTCTTTGTCATATAATCTATAAATACCTACTACTACCAATAACTACTGCCAGTACTTCTATGTTGTAATGAATTGTAATGAAGCGGTTGGGATTATAGAGGGTAGCGTTGATGAAAGATGTCACGTATGACAATCAACGTATAATAAAAGTTTATTTATAAAAAAACTATTATACATAGCATATGTATTTAAATACTTTACAGTAGCTATCTTTTCAATATTTAAGTGAGAACATGAAGACTCTAAATGCAAAGAGAATCGCAGCTGTAGTAGCAGGTGCGGCATTACTCGGAGTAGGCCTTGCGTTCGCAGGCTCGATAACATTCCAGAATGTACCAATAATTAGCAACAGCGGACAACCGGTTGTCCAGGTCGTAGTAGGTTCAAATGCAAAGCCTTGGGACGGAGTTACAGCAGCAAACATAGCTGCGGCAATAGGAAACCTTGCATACACAAGCGTTCCTGTAACAGCAACTGTAAACGGGACACAGGCAACCAGTGTACTGCACGTTGCAGTATCCTCTTCGTCATATTCGCTGACAAACCAGCAGGTATGGCTTAATGAGAGCGGAGTAACAAGTGCAACAGGAGGCACATACCTATTCAGCGCATTGATAGGATCTGTACTTAACCAGGGAGTAGAACTTGGTTCGCCAACAAACACAAAGGCTCTCTCGAATTCGGGAAGCTATTCGTTCATAAGATCTACATCCACAACGAATTCGCCGCTGTCAAGCCCGTATACAACTGCAACATTCGTACCGGCATCTACATCGGTAACTGCGAACAACAACGGAGGTGGAGTATCATTCAACCAATTCCAGTATGCAAGCGGCGGCCCAGATGACCTACTGCAAGTCACATCCTCACAGCTAAACTCCTTACTTAACAACTATGGAGGCAGTGGAGAGACAGAATACCTTTGGCTGACAGGATTCCCTGTATTTGACCAAGGATCACCAGGATCTTTAGTTAACCAGTTCATGTTGATGGACTCTGGCGGAGCATACCAGGTAATATTCAACAAGCCAATACAGAACAGGACGGGCAGCAACAGCATACAACTGAACGTGCCAATAAGACTGCTAGGGCAGAACTTCACAATAATAAATGCATCTGTAGGCACAACAGTAAGCGGCGCATCGACAGGAACATTCAAGGCGGGATCAAACATATATCTTGCATCCTCAGTTGCACCGTTGCAGACGTTGTATGTAGGACATAACATAACCTCAGGCCCATGGACAGTGCAGCTTACGGACTTGGGACAGCCAAACAACGCAGGAACAAGCCCAGCATCAGTATCTGTATTATACAACAATGTGCTGACAAACACATCCTCAACATTCCCGCACAACATAACAAAGTTCAATGTTAGCGGACATACGTTGTATGTAAGCATAAACCAGACATTCGCAGGATTGTATGCATACCAGAAATGGGCAAAGCTGCAATTGTACACAAACGTATACCAGCTCGTTAACAACCATGTCTTTAACACAACGACAAACCCAGGCTGGACAGTAGACCTGCTTTGGACAAACACGTCAAGCGGAACAAAGGACAATGCATTGTATAGTATAGTAATATACAATTCAAGCACGACAAACCTTGCACCTGGACAGAGCTTCAATTTCATACAGAATCCACAGGCATACAAGGTGACATTCCTTGGTGACACGCTTGGAAGCAGCAGTTTCGATGCATTGAACATAGTCAGCTCCACACAGAGCACTGTCCAATACCAGAACACAGGAGCAGCATCAACCAACGGTTGGTCTGTACCTACAAACATAACAGAGCCGGCGCAGGAACTGACTGTAACAAGCCAGATACCTAACGCATTCAGCTATGCAGGTCAGACAAGCAGCTCAGTAACATATGATCTGACTCCATACCAGCTCAACACACCTGCAAACATAGTGACGCCTACAGCAACAAACGTCATTCTTGTGTACAACAACCCACAGGCAGGAGTGCAGACGCCATTCGGTGCAGTTCACAGCTCTTCAAAATGGGTCAACTCTACATATCCATTGTCGGTAACGATAACAGGAGCTGCAACACCAGGTGGATCATTGGTAACGCAGAACATACAGTTCTCCAATGCCATAATCGGGCAGCAGGCTGCTAACACACTGACAAACACACTGTCTCTGTCTACAGCATTGTACAATGTATCTTCTATACAAATACAAGGCAACAGGGCATTGCCAGTAGGATCAGGTGGAAGCTTGACTATAAACGTAGTAAGCAGCAACGCACTCTACTTGGGAAGCAACAACATACAGAACGGTAACTCGCTCAACACATTGGGTCAGTTAGTCAGCGTGACTCCGGGTCAGCTGTACACACAGACAAGACAGGTGTATCTTGGCTTCTCCAACTCAGCAAACGCCATATACAACCAGCAGAACGGCCAATTGACAAGCGCTGCCTCAGTTGCGTTGGTAGTAGCAGGTACCGCAGTGAACGGAGGAACAAACGAATACGGAATCTTCCAGATCAACGAATACCCAGTGCCGCAGTCAAGCACATACAATGACATATTTGGCATAGGATTGTTCAATTCAACATCAGGAACAAGTGCAACACCATTGTATATAGTGAACTACTCCACACAGGCAAAGGGCAACAACGTATCGTACACATCCACAGCAGGTACTGTATTAAACGTACAGGCTGGATTCAGATCAGAAAAGGGAAGCAAGGTAGCATCGATAAGCCCAACGCAGGATGTCCTTGACATGGCAACGGCCGTAGACCAATTGCAATTCGCAGTGCAGCCAAACACAGCAAACGCTGTAACAAGGTCGTCACATCTGTTTGGTCCATATAGAGTAGGACAGGCAACAAACCTGCCTAACGTCAGCATAGGAAACGTAACAGGCACACCGGTACTAACTGGAACAAGCAGCTACACGATAACCGGAATATCAAACCTGACAGCAACACCATCAGTCTCAAGCGCAACGCAGCCAGTATTGCTGAGAAACCTTACTACGACACCACTTGTAGTACTTGATTCGCAGGCAAACTCTGGAAGCAACTTGATTTTGGTAGGAAGCGGTTTCGTAAACACGCTGTCGCAGCAGTTGCAGAGCGCATACAACATATCAATAACGCCAACAACTGAACTTGCACAGGCATACGGAACAAACAGGGTCCTGATAGCAGGTTACTATGCAAACCAGACAAATGCAGCAGGAAACAGCTTCATACAGCAGTTGTACGCACAGGTCCCATAATTGGGACCTTATTCTTTCTTTTTCTTATTTTTTAATTTTTATTTCTAATCCTTTTTTTAATTCATAACCCCTATTCTTAGGTCTATAATCAATAGTTTGGTTCATCCAGGAGACCGTCAAACCTTTTTCAAAAGTTTAAGACGACAAATAAGCAAATAATCTCGTCATATTTATAAACCTTGCCATATAATATTTAGTGATGGCCATCAAAAGTGGATTATATCTTATTGCTGCTGCAGCCCTTCTGGCATTGCTGCTTAATGCGCACGCATCATCCCTTTCCAATTATCTCCTGACATACATCCCGAACGCAACCGTGAGCTCAGCAACATTCC
This sequence comes from uncultured Microcaldota archaeon, assembly GCA_963804175.1. GTDB lineage: Archaea > Micrarchaeota > Micrarchaeia > Micrarchaeales > Micrarchaeaceae > UBA12276. The sequence continues at coordinate 93,378 of CAWDPD010000003.1, read as the reverse complement.
ACAACACAACGCTGAACGGCAACAGCTACATAATAATGCGGGTTTCAGCCGGCGGATACATAATAATAGAGAATGCAAGCGGCAGCTACTCCCTTGTAACCAACACGTCAACAATAAAGGCCATACTGACGCCATTCCTTCTGACCGGCTTCTACCCGAGCACCGCGCAGCTCACATACCTCAATTCCACAATGCTAGCTTACAAGAGGTACAGCAGCCCCAACATAACAGACTGCCTTACGTTAACCGGAATACAGAACCCGGAAACCGGATCAACATACGTATGCAGCACAAACTTCTCCGCAACTTCGGTATCCGATTGCCTACAGAACACATGCGACACGATACCCATATGCGGCGGCCACCTGAAATCGCCAAGAGAGTCGGAATTGCAGGCATTTCCGCCTCCAAGCACTTTCACATACGGCCTCCAGAATTTATCCATAATAAACAATAACCTCACGACAGACTACGACCTGTACTTCTTCCTGCTTTCAAGCATAAACACAACCAATTCCGGTACAGTAATAAGCAAACTCTCCTCAATAGTGAGCGGAATATCAAATATAATGCAAACAATAAACAACAATCCGCTATTCCCGCCACCTCCTGGCGCAACATATGCAGCATGCAATCCATTGCTGCAGCCCACGCAGGAGCCGCCTGACTGCATAGCGAATTACGCGCAATACTGCACCTCAATTCCAACAGACCCGGCAGAGCTTGCAGGAGTAAGCTCAATGCTCTCGACCTTGCAGTCTGAGCTGCCCTCTGCAGCCGGCATAGCGCTGATAAGCTCAAACTCCTCAACAGCAGCGCAAAACTACATAAATGCGGAATTGCAGCAGACCAACGGCGCTGTATTCGACAGGTTGCTTGCCACAGTCACCCCCAAATTCAACACCATATTGAACAAATCAAAGGCGCTACTCTCAAGATACGACAACAACACCCTAAGCCAGTCGCTGCTGGCCCTCCAGGCGAAATACAACGCAGTTGTAAGTGCGGGAGTAAACCAGAATGTGAGCCTTGCAAACAGGACACTGCAGCTGATACTTGCAAACACAAGCTCGGTATACAACAAATCAAACGCATATTACAACAGGGTCTATGCCACATCGCAGAACAACAGCGCCGCATTGCTTACAGATCAATTGAATTACCAGCAGGTACCGGTAGCGCTCGCAGTCATGGCAAGCGAGCAGCAGGAGATCAACGCCAAGCTTAATTCAGGCATAGATTCCAACGATGTTGCCTCTCTGTCGCCGGAGATACAGAATATACAGCAAGGGTCAGCAATGTTCTCCGCGCCGCTTTCAGCGGGATACATAATAAAGGCATTCGATGAGCCGTTCATAACCGCAATCCTTGGTTCCTCAAACGAGCCGATACCTGGGAAGACGGCCGCGGCCCCATTATATGCAATGCTCGAATCGCTGATAATCGGCATCGTGGTAATAGCTGTAATATCAGCAATAATCTTCCTCAGAGTGATAAAGAAGGGCAGGCTCAAGAACAACAGGAACATGAAAAATCTCATGATCAAAGGATTTGTCCTATTGATAGGAATTGTAATAATATTCTCCTATGCAACCTATGCATACGCATCAAGCGCAGTCAATTTCCTGCCATTCAGCTATTTCATGAGCTCGCTAAAGGCCAGCGGCACAGCGTATGTGGCGCTCAACGGCAGCGCGGCAACCAACAGTTCCATAATCGCATGCGCAAACACCATAGAGAATTATATAAAAAACGCTGGCAAGAGCGTGCAGATAATTAAACTGACGAACTACTCCTGCATAAGCGGCAGCAACATATCAACGCTTGGATTGGACTGCTACGACGGCATACTAGGCTCCAACAGGCCTGTAATATTCATAAGCCAGTCCCAACAGAACAACATAACATATAAAGGGCTTTACGGCACTGTATTATACGCAAGCGGCAACCTAACGGTAGGCCGGTATTGCACCCTCGGATCGTTGTTCAAGAACGTATAAACGTGGTAAAATGGCTAAGGCAAAGCAGCCCTCAAAGGAAACAAAAGAGAGCGCACCTGCCAAAGGCAGGCAGGGCGTAGGCGTAGCAAAATACATAATCGCCATAATCATCATAGTTGTCATAATAGGGGTGGCACTGTTTGCCGGATCGCTTCTATCGACGAAGCCGAACAGCAGCAGCTCATTCGAGACATTCAAGGAGAATTACGACTCGGCCGCAAGGGTGAACATATTCGTCGCGGCATACAACGGAACAGTACTGAGCAGCACGATAGGGTGCGCAACCGCAATAATAGAGCAGACCGTGGGAAGCAAGACCGACCACAGGAACGCAAGCACCATAGACCTGAACATAATAAACCAGACAAGCTGCATAAGGAGCACTGGGCTTGGCGTCATAGGCGCAAACTACATAAATACGACACTGCAGAACTGCCTCAACACAAGCAGCACGGAACCCTCGATATACATAAACTACAGCCTGCAGAACACCACGCTTATAAGGCCTGATTACCTGTACGTGTCAGGGGACGCGCTTTTCCTGAGCGAATGCGGGCTGGCGCCTGAGCTTAGCTAGTGTTATCATGTTCGATGAGGCTGCCATAAAGGCAAGAATAAGAAACGTAAACGACTATCCCAAAAATGGCATAGTATTCCGGGACATAACCACGCTGCTTAAGGACAGCGATTCCTTCAGGAGCTGCATAGACCAGCTCTCCTACAAATTGATGGACAGGAAAATAGACTACGTAGCTGGCATAGAGGCCAGGGGCTTTATATTGGGGTCTGCACTTGCATACAAATTGGGAAAGGGATTCATTCCTGTAAGAAAGAAAGGCAAGCTTCCCCACGGTACAATAAGCAGGGACTACGCGCTTGAATACGGCAACGGGAGCCTTGAGATCCACAGGGACGCAATGGAAAAAGGTAGCAGGATCCTAATCGCTGACGATCTTCTTGCAACAGGTGGAACAGCGATGGCCGTTGCCGAGCTTGTGGAGGAATTGGAAGGAAAGGTAGAGGCATTCGGCTTCCTTGTCGAGCTCATAGACCTGAAAGGAAGGGAAAAGCTGTCAAAATACGACGTCATATCCCTTGTCAAGTACTAAATGGCTTTTAGCCAGCCAAAGCGAATGCTATCTCTTGTATTTCAGCATCGCGGCAATTCCCCGGAATCCCAAGAGCAACTGGTTGCCATACTGGCTGTCTGTGGACACAAACACGACATCTATGTTTTTCCTGTCAGCGCTCTCTATGAGATCTCCAACAGCATCTTTCTGGCTTAATATCTCAAGGCTGCCGCCATCCTCATGCTTTGCGTGCCTGCTGCTGCCCTGCTCCACGTATTTTACCACAGTGCCGCAGATGCCGCATTTGTATTCCACCTCGGTCAATTCTATGTCCTCGCTTACTATCAGTCTCACGACGTTGTCCGCTACCATCTCCTTCCTTACCTTATCGTAGCCGTATGTCGCCAACCCGTTCCTGGAGACCTCGTCCATGAACCTCTCCATGATTCTTCTTTCCTTCACTGCAGCCTGTTCTGAGAGTATGCCCTTTGCCTTTTCCAGCAGCTCGTTGATTCCCGTATGCTCGTCAGTGTATCCCGTGTCAAATGTGCCAAGCACCTTCAATCTGGTAATTCAGGTTCTTCGACTTCACGAAATTCTCCTTTGTCGGTCCGGGACCGCCGACAACTATCCCGCTTATCTTGCCCTGGTATTTTACGAACACATCATTAACCGCATCGGCAACGCTCTTGTAGTAGTCGTCTATGCTCTCCTCTATGGCCCTCTCGTATCTGCCGGCAGACTGGCCGCCCTTCCTTACCTTTGCATGCGCAAATGATCTTACCCTCTTCTCAAGGTTGAAGTATGTGCCCTTCAACATGCCTATCGTCGCGTCGCGGCCGTCCATGACTACCAATATGTACATCTCCTTTGCCTCCATCATGGCCTCAAGCGGCTCAAGCAGGAACGTGGAGTCGCACCTGTATATGTTAGACTTTATCGGTTGCGGGGTCTCTATGGAAAAAAGCTCTATGTTCGGCTTTGCCTGCACGCTTGATACGTTGCCCGCAAATATCGCAAAGCCGTTCTTCGGTGGTTTCTTGTACAGCCTAAGGTACTGTATTATCTTGTCTATAGCACCCTGTACATTAAGTCTTGTAGCCTTTGATTTTATGTTGCCAGCCTGGCTGTGCTCGTTGCTCAGCTTGCCTATCTCCTCGCTTATCGGGAAATCCGGGGGCACGTATATGCTTATGAGCTCCGTCCCAGAGCCCCTGATGGAAGCCAGCCTCTTCAGCTCTCTTTTAACCTCGTATTCATTCCTCAAGCAAGCACCCTTAGCCGATTCTGCTCTTGCCCATGTAGGGCACAAGGACATCGGGAACAGCAATGGTGCCGTCGGCATTGGCGTAATTCTCGATTATGCAGACAAGCGCCCTTTGAGCGGATATCCCTGTATTGTTGAGCGTGTAGACGTATTTGCGCTCTCCCCTGTCGTCATATTTTATGTCAAGCCTCATGCTCTGCCATGCGGATGCGCTCGAGCAGGAGCCCAATTCCCTGTAGGCCTTCTGGCCGGGCATGTAGCATTCTATGTCAACGGTCTTCGACATCTGGTGGCCGGTGTCGCCGCTGCACAGCAGAAGCAGCCTGTATGGGACATCAAGCGCCTGCCATATCCCCTCGCTGTTTGCAAGCATCTCATCGAAATATTTATCCTCGTCCTCCTGTTTGCAGTACACGAACTGCTCCACCTTGTCGAACTGGTGCACCCGGAAGATCCCCTTTGTGTCCTTTCCGTGAGCGCCAGCCTCTCTCCTGAAGGAGGGGCTTATCCCCGCGTATTTCTTTGGCAGCTCATTCACAGGGATCAGTTCCTCCGCATGCATCGCAGCAAGCGCATGTTCAGCTGTGCCTATGAGGAACAGTTCCTCCTCGACATGCTCAAGCTCCTTCACCGACTCGGCCTCATGGGATTCGCTTACCCTGTACAGCGCATCCTCAAAGGTGGCAAGCGGCGCGGTTCCTCTGTAATACTTTTCCCTAAGCATGAACGGAGGAAGTATAGGCAGATAGCCGCGCTTATCTAGGAAATCAAGCGCAAACCTCAGGAGCGAGAGCTCAAGAAGCACCAGGTCGCCCCTCATGTAATAGAATCTTGAGCCTGTGGTCTTTCCCGCCCTATCAACGTCAAGCAGCCCAAGCCTATTCAGTATCTCCTCATGGGGCGCAACGCTCTTGGCATTTATTGTGCCCCATTTCTTAAGGACACGGTTCCCGTCAGGCGGCATTCCCGTTGGCACGGACCTGTCCAGCATGTTGGGCAGGTTCAATAAGAGCAGCTCCAGCTCGCGCTCATTTTTTGACACAATCCTGTCCAATTCCTCGATCTGTTCTTTCAGGAATGACAGAGAACCTACCTTTTGCTCTATTTCCAAGCCCTTTTTCTTTAGTTCGGATATCTCCAGGCTTGACCTGTTCCTTTTGGATTGCAGTTCCTGCAGTCTTCCCTTGTCCTCTCGCCACTTTTTGTCAAGCTCAAGGAGCTTGTCAATGGGATATTCGCTCTTCCGCCTTTTGAGCGAGTCATTTATCTCTTCGATATGGTCCCTTACATACTTAGTTGTGAGCATCTTGGATACCTTGTCTAGCTAATCTTTCATATTAAAGAATTATAAAGTATGCGTTAACGAGAACACGCATATCTTTTTAATGCTTGAAAGCCAATTTACAATGATGCAGGGATAGCAAAGCATGGCCAAATGCGATGGGTTTAGGGCTCATTCCCTTAGCGGGTTCGAGAGTTCAAATCTCTCTCCCTGCATCCTTCAGTTTTTGCGAAGCAAAATAAGAGCCTGGCGACCCCGGGGAAAGAATTAATATTTTATTATGTCTAATCAGTAAGCAATAATAGGCTGATAAAATGACAAGAATTAATAAGACAGAGGAGCAGAAGAAGACAACCAAGAAGGGATTAACCAAGTGGGAAATAGCTGCGATGAAGGAGACTCTCGCAGAGAGAAACTCAGGCAAGGTGGAAGGTGAAGGCGTCGTTCTAGATAAGATTGCCAAGATGGTAGAGCCTGATCGCTCCATGGCCAAGCGCGTCCATGCAATTGTGATGAAGACCGCACCTGACCTTGTGCCAAGACTCTGGTACGGGATGCCTGCATACTCCAAAAAGGAAAAAGTTGTCTGCTGGTTCCAAGACGCGGCAAAATTCAAAGCTAGATATGCAACCTTCAGTTTCAGTGACAAGGCGAACCTAGATGACGGCGCCATGTGGCCTGTTGTTTATGCTCTGAAGAAGTTGACACCGGTGGAAGAGGCGAGGATTGTTGCGCTCGTGAAGAAAGCTGTGAGCTGAGCTGGGACTATGTTATTGATTTGATGGAAGAAATTGTGTATAAGAGCAGGCTTTTCCAGGTCATGAAGGGTCCAGTATCTATAAAAGGCAGAAAATTTGATTTCTACGGCATTATCAATCCCGACGAGGTAACGATACTGCCGTTTATAGATAGCAATCACATTATTCTTGAGAGGCAGTACAGATATCCAGTAAAGAAAAAACTGTACGAATTGCCTGCAGGCCACATAGAAAAAGGGGAAAAACCCATCAATGCAGCAAAAAGAGAACTGGAGGAGGAGACCGGCTACAAGTCATCAAAATTAAAGCTTATTGCTATTTATCATCCCAGCCCTGGTATATTATCTGCGAAGGGATACATTTACACTGCTAAAAACCTGACAAAGGGCAGGATTTCGTGGGACGTGGACGAACAGATAAGCATTATGGAGACAAGCCTTGATTCTGCGTTGAAAATGATAAAGACCTCCAAGATAATCGACGCAAAGAGCGTAATCTCTATACTCTATTATCAAAACTTCGAAAGCAAGAGGTCAGATTGATCTGTTTATCAGGAATTCGGTCATTAGCTTTAGGGTCATCTTTGCATTTGAATCCTTAAGTATGCTATCAACGTTCTTCCACGCATCCCTGACCAGTTTTTCCTCCAATGATTTTGCATAGTCAATGGCCCCATAAATGTTTAGTATTGCTATTGCCTCTTTTATCTGGCTTTTGTCTGTTGTATGTGATCTAAGAATTTCTACAAGCCTCGCTTTATCTTTTTCATTCGCCTTTTCAAGGGTTTTTATGACCATGAGGGTTATTTTGCCCTCAGTGATATCCTCGCCTACGCCACCCTTGCTTTCCGATACACCACTTTCAGTTACGTTCAGAAGATCATCCTGGAGCTGGAATGCCACGCCTATGCTCGCGCCGAAATTGCCTAGCGCCTCTATTGTTTTGTCGTCTGCACCTCCAAGAACAGCGCCTAGCTTTGCGGCCATGCTTGCTAATACACCAGTCTTCGAATAACTCATTTGTAGATACTCGCTTTCCGATACCTTTAGTGGGTCGACCAAAAAGTTATGCCATGCGATGTCAGTAGCCTGACCAATACAAACCTTGAGCATCTCCCTTAGATATACATCAAGTAATTTTATCTTAGTTGCATCTGTGAGTTTTGGGCTGTCTAGCAGCGCGACTATAGGGAAATAAAACATGAAGTCGCCAAGATTCACGGCAATATCTATTCCGTATTTTTTATGTACTGTTGGTGAGCCTCTTCTTACATCAGAATTGTCCTCTATGTCATCATGTATCAAGGTTGCATTGTGTATTATCTCAGGTATTAGCGAAAACTCTATATAATTGCCAGAATCTTTGCCAAGAGCGTCTATTACCGTAAGCATCAACACCGGTCTCCACCTCTTTCCACCAAGATCAAGCAGATATTTTGCAGGTACTATTACACTTTTTTCTATAGCATTTGGGTCGTATTTGTAACCGCTTCTTCCCAAAAGATACTCAAGATGTCTTGTAGAGGCCTTGTCTGTAAGGTATTCATTTATTTTCTTGTCTACCTCAACTGCACGCCTCTTTATATAGTCCTTAATCTCCTCTTTATTTTGCATGTAATCGGAACTCTTTGCTCTTATATATTCAATTGCATACCTTTAAATATTTATTAAATCAATAGCAATAATAGGTGTTAATTCTGGCTGTTGAAAGGCTAATGAGTCTAGCAAATACTGCAATGAAGAGCAACTTCACCAAACTGGACAGGCCCTACAAGCTCAATTTCTGCATAACATACCTATGCCAAAGCAGATGCCTGACCTGTAATATATGGCAGATAAAACCGAAAGGGGAACTTACAATAGAGGAAATAAGAGAATTTGCCAAGAATAACGCTTATTTCAAGTGGATCGAGCTTACAGGAGGCGAGCCGTTCCTTAGAAGTGACATTGTAGAGATAGCCAAGGCATTCAAGGAGAACTCAAAAGGACTTTATATACTTACAATGCCGACAAACTCCCTTTGCAACCAGGACATGGTTGAGAAAAAGCTCAGGGAAATACTATCACTGAACATACCACGCGTTGCGATAACGGTGAGCCTTGACGGATACCGTGAGCTTCATGACAAGATACGTGGCATACCCGGAAACTACGACAGGGCAATATCCATGTTCAAGCGCCTGAAGGAACTGAAGAAGGAGTACAGCAACCTCTACTTTGTGTTCGGCTACACGCTCAGCAAGTTCAACAAGGGCGAATTCAAAAAGACCTACGAGGGTGTCAAGGCGGACATTCCTGACATAAGATACAATGACTTCCACATAAACCTTGCGCAGGTTTCCAGCAACTATTACGGCAATCCCAATGATGACATAAAGGCGAACAACCCTGAAATAGTGGGCGAACTTGAATCTGTCCTAAAGAACAGGGAGTTTGAATTTGGCGTAATACCAATGATAGAAACCGCTTTCACAAGGAAGCTAGTGGAATACGCAAAGACGGGATACAGCCCTATGAAAAGCAGGAGCCTTGAGGCCTCGCTATTCATGGACAGCTACGGTAATGTATACCCCTCAATAATGTGGGACAGGAAGATAGGGAATGTACGCGACGTGTCCTATGACCTGTCGCAATTATGGAACAACGGTGAGGCGAAGAACATAAGGGCTGAGATAGCTCAGGGTAAAGAGCCGAACCAGTGGACATCGTGCGAGGCATACCAGATCCTGACCGGAAACGTGCTCAGCCTCCTAATCTAATGCTTATATATTTTGCTTTCGCATATCTACACATCTAGTGCGTCACATGAAGCTGCTTGTTTTTCTAATAGTATCTATCAGTTGTAATAGGCGCAGCTGGTGCATCAACCGTAACGCTTACGGGCACCTGCTATTCAGGCATAGTAAACGACCCCAACAACTACATACTTTTCAATATAACCAACTCTGGCAACGGCACCGCGACAAACCTTGTGATAACTCCGATTCTTGACGTTGCTGCAGCAAACAACACGACAATAACAATACCCTTCGTGGCCCCTAGGACCACATATTCTGAGAAAATCTACATGTGGAACTTCACGGCACCCGGAAGCTTTGTCGAAAGGTTCCTTGTAAGATACTCGCAAGGGACGAATGAGTTCACGACAATATTTCCCTGCCTTGCGGACTTCCTTACCGGCGCAGACAGCCTCGTGAGCATAACAAACCTTGGCAACAGCAAGGGCTCAGTCTTTGTAAATTTCACTAACGATGCAAATTATTCTATAGCTGCAATGGCGTCGGTGTACGCTCCCCCATCTTTTGCGGTATCGCCGCCCTCAAGCAACGCAACCCTTCAGCCCCACGGCAATGCTACATTATCATTCCGCGTAAACCCGCCCCAGATCACAAATGCGGAATTCCCGATAGCTGTTGGGGTCTCGTATGTAAGGGACGGCGTGCACTATGCGACGCTTGCTGTAACATCTGTCACCTTTGCTAGTGCGCCAGGCGCGACAGTGCCGCAGCTTGGCGGGACGCTGTTGGTACTCGCACTGCTGCTCACGATTATTATAATAATCATACTCATAATAATATCTGTAATAATAAGCAGGGACCGCAAGAAGAAACAGCACAGCAGCAACCCTGATCCAAAAAGCAACACCTAACCGTGCTTCCATGGCAAATCCTTACATTAGCATAGTGATACCGACATTGAACGAGGAGCGCAACATAAACAGGCTGCTTAAAGGGATAAAGCCGGTAATAAAGGACAAATACGAGGTAATAATCGTAGACGGCTACTCCAAGGACAAAACTGTAAAATACGCAAAGGCTATGGGCGCAAGGATCATATACGATAAAAAAGGAAAGGGTTCCGCGCTCATAAAAGGATTCGCAGCGGCAAAAGGGAAGATAACAATATCAATGGATGCTGATCTGTCGAACAGGCCGAACGAGCTAAAGCTTCTCATAGCCGGGATAGAGGCAGGCTACGATGTCTGCATGGGATCAAGGTTCCTCACTGGCGGTGGCTCTGATGACATGCCCTTCCACAGGAGAGTAGGCAACAGGTTCTTTGTAAGCCTTGTTAACCTAAGGTTCGGGTCGCACTACACTGACATGTGCTATGGCTACAGGAGCTTTGCAAGGGGCATAGCAAAAAAATTGAGCCTCAGGGAGCCCGGTTTCGGGATAGAGACCGAGATAAACATGAAGGTGCAGAAGAGGCATCTCCGTGTACTTGAGGTGCCAAGCTTTGAGAAGGAGAGGGCATCTGGGGAGGCGAAGCTTAGCAGCATATCCGATGGGTTCACAATACTGAGGACCATACTCAAGAACTTCTGAGCTATACAAAAATACCATTAAAAATTACTTGTTTTTGATGTAGTAGAATCCAAATGTATCGCCCATTTGGGTGTAGTTTGCTGTTTTTAGCGGCGTCACGTTATAGCTTTGGAATGCCGGTGCGCACTCGTTCTGCGGCGTGTGGCACCAATACCCGTAATCCAGGACAAGGCACTTATACTGCTGCATATACTGGTCCACCTGCGTGGTATTGTACAGGTTGCCTATCTGCGTAGATGTCCTGTTGTTGAGCTGGAATATGGTCGGGTCATAGCTGTACACTATGCAGTTTTGCGGTATTATGCTAGAACTATTGTATACGAAGTTCTCGTAGAACCTTGCATCTCCCGCCTGCAGTATGTTTGACGGATTAACGGACAAAAGGGGAAGCAGGGTGTATATCGGAACGAAAATAACCACAACAATGATTACCAGCGCAGCCCATTTTATTATAACTGGGTTCTTCATTATCTTTTTAGCGTAGTAGCTGACAAGGTCAAGGATCTCAGCGCAGGCAAACCCTGCAAGCATCGATGCCTGTGCAATAAGGCTAAGCATGAATCTCCAGTCCACCCCGTATATCACCGAACCCGCATAGAATGCGGCGTAAACCAGAAAAAATACAAGGAACCATACGAATATCGCGGCAAGCACGCGCCTGTTCCTGCCAGCTATAAGCATAAGCACGGCTCCAAGTATGGCGAATAGCGTGAATATTATCGGCTGCATCACGTAATCCGATTTATATTGGTTAAACCAGAAGGCAAGGTTTGCGCAGACGTTAGTCTTGAAATTAAGCAGGTTTATCGCACCAGTTACATTGACTGGGCTAAGGTTCGCACTGCACGTGTTCTGTATCACCGTGCCCTGCCAGCCGTATCCGTCAGTCTGACCCTCATTATAGGAATATAATATCGAGGGCACAACCGCTATCATGAAAAACAATATTATCAGAAGCAGTTTGGTGTTGAAAACATTGTTCTTTATGGCCTTGAAGGTGTTGCCTATGGTCCTGCCTATTTCCTTGCTTTCGAGAAGCAGATAAAATACTATAAATATCGGTATGAAGAATACCTCATCGACCTTCATGTAGAAGAGAAGGGAGAATGAGAACAGCATGTTGGAAAAGCTCCATAGGTTCTTCTTTTTTATGAATACAAGAAAGAAGAATACAGATATCAACGAATACGCAAGAGCTGCCATGTCAGAATTTGTGGGCCTGGCCCATACAAGTATTACTGGCGACAGCGCCATGAAGAGCTCGGTGAAGAAGGCCGCATTCCTGTTCTTCATGAGAAGAAGCGAGGCAAAGAAGCTCATGACTACGGATATTATCCCCAGGCCGAACTCCGTTCCGTATCCCACTCCCCTTGTTGCCCCGAATAATGCAAATGCTATTGCAAAATTGAATGATAATCCTATCGGCTCGTGGAAGACCTGACCGGAAAAGCATGCTACTGGGAGTGCCGTAATTGCACATCCATGCCTGGCCCGTGTGCAGGAACATGACTGCCATTGCCTGGTATATCACGTCGTCAAAGAAGAGCAGTTGGGTTGCCTTTATGAAGAATACCTCAATAAAGATAAAGACCAGGAGTATGGCTATCACAAGGGTCAGGTCCTTTAGCCTGAATCCGCTGTCAATCAATGTCTTCTTTATGTTCTTCCTGTCCTTTATCACGCCTATTATCAGCGCTACAAAGGAGATTATTATTCCTATAGTGAATATGTACTCAAGGAAACCATCGGAAAGCAGCATCATACACCAGCCCTATTAGTGATAAATATATTGTTCATGAACATGTACTTTGTTTTTGTTGCCTTCATTGTGGCTATTGCGTCCTCCGGGCTCATCACTATCGGCATCCCATGTATGTTGAAGCTTGTGTTGAGCACTATCCCGTAGCCGGAATTGTTCTTCATGCCCTTGAGCAGCTTCATGTAAGGTGCGTTCTCAGTGCCTACCATGTGCGTCCTGGAAGAGCCGTCTATATGTATTACTGATTTCTCCTTTTCCCTCAGTTCCTTCTTGACAAGGTATGCGGACGTCATGAACTTGTCGTAGCCCTTGTCATCGAATTCAAGCATGCGGGGCGCCTCCTCTTCCAGCATCGACGGCGCAAACGGCTGGAACCATTCCCTCTTCTTTACAAAAAGGTTTAGCCTGTCCTTTACAGCTTCGGAATCGCTTGGTGCAAGTATGCTTCGGTTGCCTAGAGCCCTAGGTCCGTATTCCATTCGCCCCTGGAACCACATCAGGTAATTGCCCTTGCTTATTAGCTCTGCCGCATGCTTTGCGTGGTCGTCCTCCTTCTCTATGCTGTATGTCAGCGACCTATCGGACTTTATCACATTCTCGGTATATTCTGTTGTATAGCTGTTGCCCAGGTACGGCAGGAACTTATAGCTTGCAGTTCCGTTTAGAGTATAATTGAGATGAAGCGCAGCGCCAAGGGCCATGCCGCCATCGCCCATGTGCGGGAACACGTACCAGTGCTTGAGGTTCTCAAGTTTCCTTAGTAGCATGTTCGCCTTTATGTTTGCGAAGGTTCCGCCTGCAAGCGCAACATCGCCTATGTTGTACCTGTCTATTATGTTGCTTACATATTTTACCATTACGTTCTCGACAAGCTGCTGGGCCATGTATGCGAACTGCTCCCTTGGCATCTGCCATGCCATCCTTTGGAGCAGTTCGAACTGCTTTACTGAGCTGTAGCGAGCCTGTATCCTTGTGCCTGTAACGCTGAAGAAGTCCTTGAACCTGTTCTCCTCGAATTCAAACGGATAGGAATAATCCGCCATGGCCATTACTTTCCCTTCGTCCTCCAATTCACGCATTCCGACTATGTTTGTCACCTGCTCGAAGAATATTCCTATGGAGTCACGTGCGCCTATTGTCATCTCCCTTTTCAGCTCATTGTTCTGAAGGGTGCTGACTGATCCCGACAACCCGTCCCCCAGTCCGTCAAGGGTTATGACAAGAGATTTGCTGTATGGGGCAGTAAAGGCCGCTGTTGCGGCATGTGCGGTATGATGATCGACCACATGGAGCTTGAATTTTTTGAATCCAGCGCTACGCAGTTTTCCGCCTACTATGCTGCTGCTTACCTCGTTGCAAAGCGGCAGTACCCCTATTCCCGTAAGGGTGTATTTCAGGTTATGCCGCGCATTCTCGAACCTTGGCCTCAGCATCTTCCTTCTCCTGAATTTGTAATAGCTCTCCTTCATTGAGGGAAATACCCTTTCAAGCGTCTTCGTGAATTCAACCGTCGTGAATGCTATGTGCTCTACGTCATCGGGTTTTATCTTTGCATAGTCCAGCGCCGCCTTTATTGAATTGTACGGGAAGCTGACCTCCAGCTTGCGTTTTGTAAAGCGCTCCTCGTTTGCCGCATAGACTATCTCCTTCTCCGTAACAAGCGCAGCCCCGGAATCATGCCCGTCCCATACCCCTAAAACATACAAATGATCACAAATTATACTTCGTTAGTCAGGCTTCTCTCCTTTATCTCGGCATTTATTTTTTTTATGAATTCCTCAATTGCAACATCATGCTTCTGTTGCCCTTCCCTGTTTCTTATTGTCAATGTATTCTTCTCCTGCTCCTTTTTGCCTATAATCAACATGTACGGGATCTTCTGCATCTGTGCGTCTCTTATCTTATATTCTAGCGTCTTGTCTGATGTATCCGCATAAGCCCTGATGTTCTGCTTTTTCAGCCCGCTGTAAATCTTATTCGTGTAATCATTCGCATGCTCGGATATTGATATGACCCTTACCTGAACGGGAGAGAGCCAAACAGGAAACTTTCCTTGGTAATGCTCTATTAATACCCCAATAAACCTTTCAAGGCTGCCTATTATCGCCCTATGGATCATTACTGGTGTATGAGCTTTTCCATCATCTCCAGTATATTCAAGCCCAAATCTTAGGGGCATTTGGTAATCAACCTGTATTGTTGCACACTGCCAAAGCCTATTCATCGAATCCTTGACATCAAAATCTATCTTTGGTCCGTAGAATGCGCCCTCCTTATCCTTTATCTCATATTTCATATTGTTTTTGTCAAGCGCATTTTTCAAAGATGCCGTTGCCTTTTCCCAAAGCGCAACGTCGCCCATGTGGTCGTCCGGCATCGTGGAAAGCTTAGCCTTAAAGCTCATGTTGAAGGTATCATATATTTCCTTTACCATTTTCAGCGTCATTGTGATCTCCGATTCAAGCTGCTCCTCAGTCAAAAATATATGGCCGTCATCTTGGGTCATTTCTCTAACCCTGAAAAGGCCGGTCAGCGCGCCGCTTAGTTCGTTTCTGTACAATCTATCGAATATTGCAGTTCTGAAAGGCAGTTCCCTATAACTCCATTTCCTTGATTTGTAAATAAGTATTGTTGAGGGGCAATTCATTGGCTTCATGCCAAGCTGCTCGTTCTCAGAAGAAAATACAAACATTTCGTTCTTGTAATGGTCTATATGGCCGCTCACGTGCCACAATGCCACATTTGCAAGGCTTGGGGTGCTTACCTCATCATAGTCATAATTCCTTTCTATCTCCCTCAGGAAATTCATTATCCGTGAAAAAATTACAAGACCGTTCTTATGCCAATAAACCATCCCTGGTGATACTTCTTGAAAGCTGAACAGATCAAGCTCTTCACCTATTGTTCTATGGTCGGTCTTTGGTAATCCGGCCATGTCGCTTTTCCTTACTATCGCAGTATTTACGCTTACCGGTTTTGCCTTCTTGTATATTTTTGCATCTCCTTCCCTGCTGTAGCTTTTTCCCTGCTCGGCAAGCGGGTGCCCCTTCATCTCAAGGCTCAGCTTCTTGTTCCAGCCAAATGGCGCCTTTCTTACCTCTAATCCTTTGTCCTCCGATGCGCTCTTGTAGATGTAGTTTACTATGCTCATTGCGCTCTTTGGGTCAGCCAGCTGGTTGCTTAGGTGAGCAAAAGGATAGACGATAAGCCTCTTTCTTTTCAACTGCTTCATGAACTTCTTTACGTCAGCAATAGCTCTGTCCGCTATGCTTTCATCGTCATCTTTCTCGATGCTCACCATCATGGCTACAGCATCCTCCACGCTTACCTTTTTTTCATCGCTGTCTTCATACAGGCTTGCCTCCGGCTTTATCAGCTCATAGCCTATCCTTTCAACGTCTAGCAACAAAACCTTCATCTAGAAGCCCCTAAATATTTATATAGCAAAGCCTTTATAAGATTGTCTAAATTTCTCCAGAATATCTACTTAATTGTATTGGATACCGAATCAGCAATGTAGAAGTAATTGTTGTAATATATGTACAATCTTGCATCTTTTATGCTTTCTGTCATGTTTGTTCGCCCCAGGTAAGCTTTTATGGTATAGTTGCCTGTGCTGTTGTCCAATGTGATTCTGTTCACATTTACAAGGCATGATATATCATTGGTGCCGCATATCACCGAATCACTTATAATGCTCTGGTTTGCTATTCCTATCCTTTGGAATTTGCCATCGCTTGAGGCAAAGAACATTATATAGACATTTTTGGTTTGAAGACTGCTGTATTCCAATCTTCCTGTATACACTGTCTCGTTTGATGTGGCATTGTAGTATATTGACTGGTTAGAAACCTTCAGGTTGAAAGCCCTGGAGTAGCTTGCATGCGAGGAATACAAAATCAGAAGCAGCAACGCAACAAGCACCAAGACCGACAGAGCCGCAACATCCTTTCTTTTACGCAGATATTTCCCGAGTAGTCCCACGCTGGCATTTTTCTTCCTTCTCTCGCTTATGAACATGGTGACAACAAGGAAAGTAACAAATAGTGCATAATAATATGTTAATGAGCGCGCAAGGAAGAGGAAAGGTATCATGCCAAACAGCCCTGCAAGAGCCTTCTCGTTCGTGTAAAGATATGCAATTACAACCAGGAGCGTCACTATTCCGAAAATCGCGGTATATGTGCTCAATAGCGTGTGATAGCCAGCCAATATAAGAAATCCGAAGTACCCGTTTCCTATCGGCAGCAAGGATTGCTGCAACGGATTGAATAATGCGCTGAAGAATGCTGAAGGTCCAATCGCTATGAAGTAGCTGTTTATAATCAGGAAAACAGTTATGGCGCCTATTATGTCATAGATTCCCTTCTTCCAGCCGTAATTATTGATCGAATAGGCAAAAAGCAATATTACCGGAATCCAGATCAGTTCCTGGATTGCAAGGCAGAGCCCAAACAGTATCCATGAGTATTTTGTGCCTGTATATTTGTAGGCAAGGATCAGAAGCGCCAGCATGAGGTACACTGTTATCGAACCAACATACATGAAGATAAATGCAAGGAATACAAGCAATCCGTAGATTGGCGATTTCAGGTATTTTTTGTCTATGGAGAATGCAATTACAAATAGCAGTATGGTGAAAAGGAATGCACTCTGCAGCGGCGCGGTATAGTGCTCCATATTGTATATTGTTGGGGATGCGGCGAAATAGAACGGCAAATAAGAGAAAAGGTACAAAGCTGGATAGCTCAGTGTACCGGCAACCTGGCCGCTTGTGGTGAAGGAGAATCCCAGTATTGAGCTGTTGTAGTATACCTGCTGCCCAATTGAGTATGTATATGGGTTTAGGCCCTCAAGCAGGAATTTTATGTCATTCATGCTTATGAAGAATTCGTCGTCTATTATGTAATATTTTATGAATACGCCTGAAAGGAAATAGTAGGCCACTATAGCTATTACTACCGCAAAAAGGATGCACCCTATCAATACCAATTTTTTGTCCCTGAATAGGTGCGCACCCAAAAAGAGCGGGAATGATATAAGTATTATTATCAATCCGCTAATCGCCACGATATACAGATTGTTTACCGTGCCGTTCCATATGACACTTGATATGGGGCCTGTGAATATGAACATGCATATAAGGTTCAATAACGAAATCGCAAAAATCAGGTCTAGCATCATTTTGCGGCTCTCTTTGCCTGTGAGGTAAAAAAAGGCATAGGCTACGAACAGCACCGCAGATGCCAATCCGAATATGTCCCCATGAGTGGAGAGCATGTTCAACGGATACAATTCGCTGGATATGACCAGGAAAATAAAGGATACGGCTATAAAAAATATGTAATGCCTCTGTTTTTTTGCAGATTCAAACATCTAATCAATTCCACTTCTGAAATATATGTGAAATACTTATTAAGAACGGTGCTTAAGCTTTTATTGTTTTGTTGCGCTCTATATTTGTATGGACAGATCAGCGTTGTTGTTGACATTTGCAATAGTTGCACTGTACTTCTCCAACACATTCTCAGAGACCTGGTATTTTTACCCTGTATATATAATCCTGCTCAACATAATCGGCCTTGCCTCAGCAATAATGTTCTTTATCGCATACACGCAAAGAGGCAAGAGACTAAAGCCCAAGATAAATATAAATCCGTACATGCTTGGCGCCATACTGGTATTCTTTCTTGCGCTCACGGTTCCATTCCTGGTAATACCTGTAGGAATATCGATAGTCGGCTTATATGCCATATCCCTGCTGGCAAAAAAAATCAAGGACAAAA
The DNA here is from genome assembly GCA_963804175.1 of uncultured Microcaldota archaeon. Taxonomy (GTDB): domain Archaea; phylum Micrarchaeota; class Micrarchaeia; order Micrarchaeales; family Micrarchaeaceae; genus UBA12276. The sequence continues at coordinate 75,129 of CAWDPD010000003.1, read as the reverse complement.
GGCTCTACTACTGCGCCGCTGTCATAATAATCCTGGCATCTGGTCTTGTCTACCTATCAATATACAACCTAAGGGGCAACAACTGGAGAGGAATCGACGAAGTAGCATACAATTATTATGCATCATATGCGCTGATACACGGCCAGAACCCATATACAACAAACATGATGCCGATACTTACCGAACACAACATAACCCCTACATACCTTTTAAACGGTTCCATAGAGACGGCGTACGATTATCCGGCGTTCAGCTTCCTGCCTGTGATATTTATTGGCCTTTTTAACCCTAGAACATTCACATTTTTTATCGTGATCGTGGCTCTGATAGCAATATTCTCTGCCTTTTTGATTTACAGGAAATCAAACTACAACATGCTTCTTCTGCTTCCGATAATTGCATGGCTGGCCCTGACCTATCTTCTGATCGTGACAATAGACCAATATCTTGCTGTTGCCGTTTTCCTTCTTATAGCATACATGGAAAGAAAGAATACCATTCTGGCAGGGCTATTAATTGGGCTTGCCGCAAGCACGATACAGCTTGCGTGGTTCGCGATACCGTTCTTCCTTATATTGGCATTAAGGGAGCAGGGCAGCAAAAAGATGTTTGAACTGGTCATAATGTCGTTGCTGGTATTCGGACTTGTAAACAGCTACTTCATAGCTATTGGCCCCTCAAATTTCCTGAACAACGCCCTCGGGCTGTTCGGCTCATCAAAGCTCCTGCTTAGCGGCACCGACATAATGCAGGTCTTTGTGCGCACCTACGGAGTAACCCTCTGGGCCTCTCCGGTAATATCCATAATGGCGCTTCTGGTGGCGATTGTGCTGTTCTATTTCTACACGTCAACGCTCAAGCCATTCCTGGCAATCGTGCCGGCCTTCATATTCATGCTCTCATGGCGCAACCTGCTTCTTTACAGTCTACCGTTCGTGCCTATTTTGATATACATGTGCTACGAGAGGGAGACCAGGCCTGTGAGGGACATAATAAGGCAGAAATCTTACATCGCATGGGCATTTACAATCCTTATAATACTCTCTATAGCAATTGTGGTGTATGCGCATAGCGTCTACGTCAGCGAAAACAGGATCTCAATAAATTACATAGAACCGGTAATCTATGGATCCTCAAACGGCTTGAGCTTCAACGGCATTAGGCTTTCTGTAACAAACAACGCAGACCGCTACGAGAATGTATCATTCTTCATAATAAACAGGTATCCACCGAAGGACGGGATATTCCTGTCGAAGAATCTCTCCCATATATCTCCCTATTCCTCAATAAACTACACCCTGAACTACAATGTAAGCCCGGTAGTGAACAAGACGTATATATACGTAATGGCATTCAGCAGCGACTACATAACAACAAAGGAGGTTACGATAAATGCAACGCATTAGGGAATTCAGGCAACCTAGCCTAAAATGCCATTATTTTGGCAAAATATGGGGCAAAGCCGCCATATAAGCATTTATATCCGGCTGCCCTCTAATAGATAAGTATTTAAATGTAGCATATTCATATATAAGCAGTGGAAACGGCGATATAAATGAAGAATTTCCTATACAAAATCTTCCTAAAACAAACGGGCGTGGCTGCATATGCAAGATTTATTTTGTTAGCAGCGGCTTTGCTAGGTTTGCTGGGAATACTTGCAACATCTCAGACGGCAGGTGCAGCTGGTGCAACCAGTGCTATATGTACAGTGTTCAACACAGTGAGGAATATAATATTCCTGCTAGGTCTTACTCTGATGATCCTAGGTGCTGCTCTATATGCAGGAGCTAACCTGTTGCCATCACAAGCAAAGGGAGGCTTCCAAGGATATGGGTTTGCCATGATAATAGGAGGTGTAGTTGGTGTTGCAATAGCAATAGCGGCTCCATTCATATTGACCCTATTACTCCAAACTGGAGGCACAAGCACAGTTCTTACTAGCACAACCGTATCAACACTTTGCGGCGGCACAGGCTAATTAAGAATTAGTTTTTTATTTTATTTACTTTTTCTTTCTTTTTGTTCAATGCAGCCTATGCGCTGCATTTTTAATGTTTATCAACCATATATTGATGTCATTTGGAGGATTGAATGAAGATCATACTTGAGCACACGATAAAGACATACTTTGCCAACATATACCTGATTCTGCTCTCCTCCATATCCTTCATAATAGCCTTCCTGATACCGATATTCGCATCATTCCCTACGTACAATGATGCGGGCGCGGTACTTCTGAGGACTGCAAGCATATACCTCAACCTCAATCCATTCAACACAGCTGTGATAGTTGTATCTACCCTCTTTTCGCTGCTCTTCCTGAGCTTTGCAATGGTCGCGATAAACATAGTGGTAAAGCACAGCAGGACCCAGACAAAGATCAGGTCTGAGGTCATAAGGGGCATAGAGAGGTATACTGGCAGGGTCTTCCTCATACTCCTTGTCGCTACCCTGATAATAATACTAGCCAACGTGCTTAGCTTCAACACAGGCTATTCCGCGATCATAACAGCTGTTGTGGCGCTTGCCATAACGCCCTTTGTCTTCTATGCTCCATCATCAATAGTGATAGACGAAAACAAGGTGATAAGGTCTATGCAGGCAAGCCTGAAGTTCTTTGCCAAGAGGTTTGACTATTTCATTGTGTGGCTTGTCATTGCCATAGTAATAATAACGGCGTTTGATTTCCTGTTCATAGTGGTTGCCGGCACGGCATTGTCAAGGTATGCAATGCTCATATTCAGCTCGCTTTTCATACTTCCATTCCTTGTATTGCTGCAGGGCGAACTTTACATAAGCAGGTTCAAGCTGCTCAAAAGCTAAACCTGCAGGTTTCCCATGCCGATTAGTATAAATAATTTGGCTTGTTATCACTAAATATGTCGAAGCTGCGGAGAGGCCCCGTTTTTCTTTTTATCATAATAGCGATCAACCTATTCCTGATGAGTTCGTACGCACAGCAGAGCGTCTCATCACTACCGTGCCTGCTTACCGGGACATCTACGGATCCTGGCACCTGCATAGCAAGCGCGATACCCCTGTGCGCAATAGGCATAGGCATATCACTATTCCTGGTAGGCATATTCTACGTGGCCGGAGAAATACTAAATTACAGGCAGCTCAAGAGTTTCTACAAGGACCAGTTGTGGGAGACCATAAAGAGCGCAATAATAATAGTGATAATATTCTCCGCGCTTACTGTGGCAAGCGGCATAGCCGTATCATTTGCCGGCCCGGCAAACTCGCAGACAACAAGCACCAGCGGATCAGCGCTGACAAACAACCTAGCAAACCTGTATACGACAACAGATACCAATTACCTTCAGCCGCAGCTCCAGGCCGCGGAGGCCTCCTTCGGCGATCTGATAAGCCTTTCGGTAGGCTCTGACATACTGAGCAGCTTGCAGCTCGAGCTCTGGTTTCCCATACCATTACCTGGAGGCGAGGGGATAATAGGCTCAATAAATTTCGGTGTTGATACAGGCCTACTGGAAAGCACCTTCATAACCCCGTTGTATGCACCGACCATCTTCTCATTCAGCCTGTCGAATGTGGCAGCCGACGGAGTACTGACTATGATTATGATACTCCAGGTGCAGCACGATCTTCTTTATTCTATAGCCGCACTGGCTCTCGGCGTATTGATTCCCATAGGAATAATAATGCGTGCTATCCCTTTCATGAGAGGTATAGGAGGCACCCTTATAGCCATGGGCATAGGCATAGCGATAGTGTACCCTGCGCTCCTGATAGGATTCAACCTTCCAGTGACAAACTACATGTTCTCCCTCACGTCACCACAGGCCTCCCAGCTCAACTGCGACTCCATAGGCCTTCTATGCACGTTATGGAATGCAGCAGCCTACCTTACGAATTCGGTAGTCGGATTTGTCACCGGGACCATACCCCTGACGCTGGCATTCGGCACCCAGACAGGTTCAACCTCGTACATTGCCGGTTCTGGATATTATATTGGCCTCTACGGTCCCTTCCAGAATGTCCTAAACCCCGCAGTAGGTGCATCAACAATAGAGGGCGGTATATTCCCAGCGCTTAATTTTGTGATAGACAATACGCTTGGCCAGTTCCTGCAGCTGCTGCTGTTCATAATAGACCTGGTGATGGGATACGCGGTATCCCAGGGAATCGCGAGGCTTCTAGGCGGAAACATAGAATTGGGCATAGGAAGGTTCAAGCTTGCATAGGAATTTTTATGGCGACAAACACCTGCTTATTGTACGGCACGACAAACTGGATCAACATAAACATACTTATCATAATAGTGACCTTCATGCTGGTCGCAGTATTCTACGCGCTGAGCAACACCCTTCCAATAATTCAGAAGGAAAAGCTGAAAGACGCGGCAAAATCCGAGCTCACGCAGGGATTCCTCAGCGTCATCATAATAGTGATACTTGCAACAGTAGCTACGACAGCATGCAGCATATCGTCAGGAATAAGCATGTCGCTCACGCACCAGAGCCTTAGTCCCTTCCAGTATTCCGAATACTATGTGGGCAACCTCAGCGCCAATACCGGCCTGAACCTTCTGGCAAACGTATACTCCATTTCCGTGACTTACGCAGTAGAGGCGCAGGTGCTGCAGACGCTCGGATCATTTTTAAACACCGCGTTTACCGCAGTGCTTGGCACGATCTTCAAGCTGACCGGCCTCTCCCAAGTTGTCAGCATACTGCTTGGGCCGGCAATCACCAACCTGAGCCAGCTGTTCAGCATCCTGAGCTCGGTCTTTCTTGAGGTGATCGCGCCGCTCATCACGATAGCAGTGGGACTGCTGTTCATACAGTTCCTCGCGCTCCCGATCCTGCAGTATACGGCATTTTCCGTAATACTGCCATTGGGAATTGCCATGCGCTCCCTTGCCTTTCTCGGCACCTCGCTTAAGTATGCATCAAACGTAGTTCTCGCAATGGCGATAGCGGGATACATAGTATATCCGCTTATGATATCATTCAACGGATACATGATAGCATGGATATTCTCACCCTCGAATCCGGCATCAACCTACATAGGCTCAACGTATGTTGTGCCAAAAATACCCACAAACAACTACTTCAGCACAGCGCCCTCATCGACATCAACAACAGGCTTCTTCGGATCTCTATTCAATTCGCTGGCCGGATCAGGCCTCTTTACCCCATTTCTGGCGAGCTCATTCAACAGCTTCGGCCTTATAACGCCATTTAATGTGGTGCAAAAGTCCCAATTGCTGATAACCGAAACTGCGCAATTCTTGTTTGCTGCTGTTGTGCTGTTCGTCATAGACATTGCTGTGACACTCGGTTTTGCGATAGGCCTATCAAAGGCATTGAACAGCGGGATTGAGGGCTCGGGTTCATTCTGGAGTGGTATATGATGGAGTCATTTATATTGTTCATCAGGATTCTGCTTGCAAGCAGCTCCGCATTCACCAATGCGCAGACCGCCCTCGGTCCGCTTGTAGTGATAGCGCTGATGCTTGACGCGCTGATAGTGATCATATGGTACTTCATAGGGTCGCTGCTAAACAACAGCAAGGTAAAGGGCGCGGCTGCCGGCGAATTCAACCAGTTCATAGGCACAGTAATCCTTGTGGGCATACTGCTTGGCGCGCTAACAACTTTGTCATCCGTATACTACTCGGCAATCAGCGCAACCAACCTCATGAGTCCAACTGCAATAAGCACCATGTGCACAAACATAGAATCCTCGTCACAGCTTGACCTTCTAGGAAGCAAGAATTCCTTCCTGTCAGGGCCCTCATCAAGCACAGGCAATTTCCCAGGCCTATGCAGCTTTGTAAGCTCAAGCTCAATCTCATCCCTCACGGACAAGCTTAACTATCCGCTTGCGGCCTCGGCTGTCGTGGTAGCAAACCTTACCAATCAGACAGCTGCCAACCTGAACTATTCATTCACCATGGATGCATGGCTCGGTTTCCTCCAGCAACTCAGGCCCACAATAGGCGTATGCATAGACCCGAAGGATGAAGGAGCAGGCTGCCTGATACCCAATCCTGTGCTGACCCCAACATTCTACCTTAAATTCTCCTACGATGTTGATGCGGGATACAGCCTCATAATAAAGAACTTTGCCATAATCGGCACGCTGCTCAACCTTTCCGTGGAGTCGTTCATAGTGCAGTTGTTCTTCATAGCAATATTCCTGTACACATGGCCGTGGCTGCTCTTCGGCGGCATAATACTGAGGGGAACCCTTTTCACAAGGCGTCTCGGCGGCCTGCTTATAGCGATAGCAATCTCAGGCCTTCTGGTATATCCGACCATATTTGCAATTGAATATACTTCTCTGGGAAACGGCTTCAGCCAGTCTGCCACCGGAGGCAACTATGGCGGCGTGCCCTCGGCCGGCACGGGCACGGGAACCAGCCAATGCAACAGCAACACCATAGGCTACAACAGCACATACGGCTTCTGCTCCGTGACTGCGCTTCCGGGCACTCCATCGGGGACATGGCCGCTTGCTGGGACGCCCACGGGAAACTACGTAGTCAATTTCTTCGTGGAGCCCAACATAAAGGCAATAGCGTGGTCATACCAGTGCTGGCCCAACATATACGGGCATGTGGTCTCAGTCGCATCTTATACGGGTGTAGCAACAGGCCTTCTCATATCCACGAGCGGCCTTTTGGGCGCTGAGGGAGTGGACATAGCGCAACTGGTGCTTCCAGTTGTAAGCGCGATAACAAGCCTTGTGGGCGGCATAGCCGAGTTTGTGAACGGATACCCGACGCAGACGCTATTTGTGAACTGCCAGCCGTCTGCCGCGCTGGAGACATTCTTTGCCATGCTCAACGCATGGGGAATTATAGGATTGGTATCATATTTCATACCGTTGATAAACATAGTGATCACTATGAGCTCGGTAGTAGGGCTATCGCAGTTATTCGGAGGGGATACGGACCTCGCAGGGCTTGCGAAGATATTGTAGCGAATGAGAGGTGTTTGACTTGAAATGCATGAAAACCTTGCTTATGATTGTTGCAATGGCATTGCTAGTAATTGCCATCAATCCCCATGCACAATCCGCGCCATCTTCTATAGTGACCACCTTCTGCTCAGGCAGCTCAACCAGTGGGACAGGCTCAGGCGGCATAATACCCTCGACAAACATACTCTCTGGGCAGTCAGGCGGCGAGCAGAGCCTGATAAACGTCTCAGTATTGATAATGCTTACGATGCTCCTGGTTGTCGCACTGATATACATGATAAGCTACGTAATAGGGCTGGAGCAGTTGAAGAACATACTGAAGCAGGAGATAGCCGAGATAGCGATTACGGGCATAATCGTCGTGATATTCATAGGCGGTTTTGCGCTTGCCTCCTCGGCAACAAGCACAAGCGCGGTGCACATATCAGGAGTCAACATAGGCCAGCAGACGTTCATAGACGACTGCACCTATCTCTCAACCGCATCGCTCAACCTTTTCGTGCCATTCTTCCTGATAAACTTCGCTGGCTACGCCATAGACCTCTTGGAGTCGTTCAAGGTGACTATAACTCCGGCGTGGTTCGGGCTCTCTGATACCCCGTTGCAGGGCTTCAACCTTTTCGATTCTGCGCTTACGATACTGGAGGATGTGACGGCCGCGTTCATACTTCTAATACTTCTCAGCGTTGTGACCCTTGGATTCATATACGGACTATTCCCGATATTCCTTTATGCCGGGATAATACTGAGGACGCTGCCATGGACAAGGGCAGCCGGCGGCGCATTCCTGGGAATGTTCGTAGGATTCTACATAATATTCCCGTTGATGCTGCATGTATTGCTCTCAGGATACATAGGTACACTGGCAACAGCAGCAGTAAATTCAAATCCCACAAATGTGCAGGCGATTCTCAATGGGATTATCGCCGGTGCCGGGGGCGGAACCACCCAATTGGGCTCAGCGGTCATGTTTTTGACGCAACTGGGCACCCTTTACGTTGGTACATCTGGAGGCGGCTCCTTCGGGCTCGTAAACGGCTACCTATTCTTCGTGCTCGAGCCCGCGGCATTCACCGTGTTGGCCATAATAATATCATTCATGATAGCATTCGACTTTGCGGAATTAGCCGGCGACCTGCTGGGCGCCCCAAGCCTTAGCACCAGTTCGCTGCTTAAGAGGGCGGTATGAGGCATATAAAATGGATACAATAACGCTTGCTATGCAACATTATTCAACGCTCATGCAGACGCTCCCGATCTCGCCAGCATCATGGATAACCGTTGCAACTATAGCCGTGCTTACCGTGATACTGGTAGCCGTGCTTGTCTACATGATATCAAGCATCACGAACAGCGAGACCGCAAAGGTATGGTCCAGGTTCCAGATATACGAGGCATTCCTCTCACTGCTGCTTATAGTCGTCTTCGGCTCGCTATCCTATCTCTTCTTCCTCAGCCCTCAGGCGGTTTTCAGCAGCGTGCACCTGGTGCCCAGCACCTGCACCTCAGCATCGCAGCTCTACACTCTTGCCGCGTGCGATTTGGGCCTTTTCAACAACGCATCATTCTCATTTGGTAGATACGTATTCTATGCCACATACATCTCCGCATTGGTGGGCGGGATAGTCCCTACCATCAACACATACCCGATCGGCAACGCATACATAAACTTTTCAATTACACTTCCCTCATTGTTCCCTACCGGAATAACCCAGCTATTGGGCTGGATGTACGGATTATTGCTTGTCATGCTCATATTCAACCAAATCCAACTCATAATGCTCGCGGGTGCCATATTCTTCCTATCGTTCTTCCTAACAATAGGGCTTGTGGCCAGGACGCTGGGATTCCTGCGCAGCTTCGGTGGAGCGATGATAGCATTCGGCATAGGCCTTGGAATAATATATCCTCTGCTCGTCAGCATGACGTACGGCTACGTGGACGTTGCCGCGAACCTCGCGTGCATACAAACGACATCCTGTGCACTTACGACCTTGGGATCATCGATATGGACAACAATATTCAGCCAATCCTCCTCGGTTCCAGCAGCTGTCGGCACCTTTTTCGACGACGTGGGCTACATATTCCTGGGACTAACGCTTGTGCCTCTGCTGAACATAGCAATAGTAGACGCATTTATAATTGATTTCTCAAGTGCTATAGGGGAAAGGATGAGCTTCGGTCAGCTCTTCTCAAGTCTTATATGAGACACTAAATGATAATATGAAATACACAAAAATATTGTTCATTTCAGTTTTCCTGCTGCTTTTAGTTGCGACTCTAACAAAAGCGCAGGGCGCAGGTTCCAGTTCAGGATGCGGGCTGCTTACCGGACCCTCTGTAAGCCAGATAGCAACGAGCGAGCCATGGTATTGCCCGATAAACCAGCAGGTATACGATGCGTGGCAGCCCTACCTGGGAATTGCTGCAGCGGTGATATTCCTGTCGTTCGGAATAGCCGCGCTGATATTCATGGTCGGCGTGGCCCTAAAGAGCGACAGCATAAGAAACTTCGGAATCGGGGAATTTTATGAGGCAATAGCTACAGCTTTCATAATAGCCGCATTCCTCTACCTTTGCGCTGTGATATTCGGCCTGTGGCCCGGCGTTTATGTCGGTAACATAAACCCGTATGCAACCTCATTCGACCTTATCACCAAGACCATTGCAACTGCAGAGCAGATGTATACCGCGCTCTTCAACCTGTACCTCTCGCTCTCATATTCCATAAGCCCTATAATAACAATCAATTTCGGCGGGGAGCTCTCAGGTTCCGCGCAGGCAATACTCAATTTCATAGGATTTGCGCCGCAGCTTTTTGTCAACCTCTACTCTATACCGATACAGGCCTTCTTCCTGGACCCGGCTGTCGCAATAGCAGGCTTCCTAACGGATGGCATAGCCGCGCTATATGCTGAGTACTATCTGCTTCTTTTCTTCTCGATAGCGGCCATACCTGTTTTCCTGATACCCGGGGTCTTCTTCAGGGCAATATTCCCGACAAGGGCCCTAGGCGGCATACTCATAGCGCTCGCGTTTGGGTTTTATCTCATAATGCCTGCCCTATTTTCCGTTGCATTCTACTTCACGTCCACGACCGTGCAGAGGGACATGGGACTGGCCACTCTGGGCATGACAAGCCTTGGCTACCAATCGCAGGATATTTCAACACCCGCAAGTCCATTGGTCCTCCAATTGGACGGTGTGCAATCCTCGCTTAACGGCTTCTGGCTTATGATATTCTTCTATCCTGGATTGATAATAGCAATAACATATGCCTCAGTCAGGGAAATTGCGAATTTCGTGGGAAGGGCAACGCACATGGCCGGAGCTGTGAGAAGCTTCATATAGGCATCAGAATAAATTACTTGCCATCAATATTAATCTGATCTGATGAACCCCAAGATACTGGTGCTGATAGGATTCGTCGGTCTTTCCCTGGGACTGATCGCACTTGCGATAGCCCTGCCAAACGGCCCGATATACGAAATACCAAAAATGATCATGCTTATCCTTGCGGTCTTATTCGATGTCATCGGATTCGCCTCAAGGTACTACACATACCTCATAATGCCGCTGGTCAGGCAGAGGAAAAGGCGCGTAGTGATAAGCAACGAGGCCGCATACTGGCTTTCGCCCACTGGCGATTGCATAGTGAAGAAAGAGGCTGACGATTACATAGCTACCTCCTACATAAACATACCCCTTTTTGTATCAGCTAGCGAGATGTCGGACGCAGACAAGCTTAAATTCGCAAACCAGGTAAGCAGATTGGTGGGGATAAGCAAGGATCCCGTAAGGTTCAGCAGCGAACTGTACCTGATGAACAAGGACTCGTACATCGAGAAATTGAAGGATACGATAAACCAAATAGAGGAAGAAGAGGCAACACTGGCCCAAGGCGGCGCGCCGGAGAACCAGATGGAGCACGTGAGGGGCAAGCTCTCCATGTGGCGAAAGATGCTTGACAATGTATCCAATGGCGTGTCCTTTGAATTGGCATCATTTGCATCGGTCTCTGCAAAAGCGGGCAAGGAATTCGAGGCCATAGAGATAGTGCGCCAGAAGGCAAGGGAACTGATGAACGGGATAGCGACAACCCTCGGAGTGCCTCCAAACGTGATTGTGGGAGACGACATACTGAAGTACATAGAGCCGGAGTATCTCATACCATTCACAACGATAACCGAGCAGATAACGCGCAACATACAGCAGCAGGTGATTTAGATGGACGAGGAAGGAGCGATGTATCTGGCATTCTGCGTTGTCGTGCTTCTGATAGCGCTCTCCCAGCTTCCGCAGTTCGGCAGGGGATTCATAGAATTCATATCCATTGCAATAATAGTTTTAGGCATAGCCCTTATACTTGTATTGAATTTTGCAGACTTTATTTTGGTGTCTGCGCTCTTCGGCTTTCTTGACATAACATTCCAGCCTGCGCTGGACTACACCATAGTGAAGCAGCAGAACGCAATAGTGAAGAACGTGAGCGGCCTGTTCTATGCTACTGGATACGTCACTGCAAACCTCTTTGCATACACGTTCAAGCAGGAAAGGGAGCAAAAGGAAGAGGATGAGAAGATGATGGCAGCCCCGGAGAACTGGGAGCGCGCAATAATGAACCTCGGATTCCCATTCAAGTACCATGTGCTTGCATCAGGGCTTGACCCGCAGAAGGTGAGGGACGAGTTCGAGGGCAGGAGGTCCTACCAGGAATTCCAGCTGTCAAGGGCGCTCCAGAACCCGAACGCGAGCACCACCGAAATAACAGAGATACAGAGAAAAATAAATGTTATACAGAGAAAGATCGACACCATATCTGAGGGGGAGAAACCGCTGGGGACCGTGATGTACATAGAGACCACGGCAATAGGCGTCAGCCAGAAGGCCGCGCTTGACACGCTGGCGCTCCAGATAAACGGGCTCCAGATAGCGCTGAGCGCCCTGGACGTGGACCTTTCAAGGGTATCCGGCAGGGAGATGTACACCCTGTTCAATTTCAATTTCTCGCTTCCGATAACTTTCCAGGAGACGGCAGCGCTCTTCGACCAGCAAATCTGAAGTTATTTATATATTGATTCCGACATAATGGCGATGTAATGACTCTTGTAAAACTGCAGCACATAATGAGCAACGAGATAGCGAAGAGGGCATTCATATCAAGGCCGCCCGAGCCGCCAGCCGGAATCCTGATGGGCGACCCGATGCAGTCCATATTCATAGGCACCACCAAGATATTCAAGGTTCCATTCACATGGTCGTACATCAACATAACCAATCCGCACATAGCCGTGGTCGGGATAACAGGCGCGGGAAAGAGCTATTTTGTAAAGACGCTGCTTGTGAGGGCCAACTACATCTGGAACACGAATGCGATAATAATAGACTTTGCAGGGGAGTACAAGGCATGGGTGAACCAGAGCGGGGGCACGGTGGTCTCTTTGGGAAAGGGGGACTACATAAACATAATGGACCTGTCTTTGATGAAGCCGCTTGACAGGACGAAACAGATAATGACGTCATTCGAGATACTGACAGACATATCAACATATCCGGAGCAAAAGAGGATAACGGAAGAGGCGATAGAGCAGGCATATGTGAATTATGGGTTCAACCTTGCGGAGATCGCGCCAAAGGGAAAGGACGTGCCCACGCTGCATGACGTGATATCGCTTCTGCAGGAGAAATTGCAGGAAGGCACATATGAGTATCCCGCGGAGCTCGAGAATGCAGTTTACAGGCTCAGGCAGTTCGCAAGGGAGGGCGAGGACTATTTCTCCAAGAAGAGCACCCTAGACATAGGGAAGCTCTCGCACTCCGGGCTTGTCGCCGTAGACCTCTCAGGCATGGCAGATGACAGGTTCAGGGCGCTCGCGGCTTTGTTTATACTTCAGACGCTCAAGGAGATAATGAGGAGCGAGAGCTGGAGCGAGTCGAAGGGCCTCAAGGCGCTGGTGGTGCTGGACGAGGCATGGAAGGTCGCGAGCGATGACAAGAGCGATGCGATACTCATAGTTAGGGAAGGCCGAAAATACCAGTTCGGACTCATAGTCGCATCTCAAAACCCGACGGACATAAACGAGGCCATATTCTCGAACGTCGGTACGACATTCATCCTAAGGATAAAATTCGAGAAGTTCATGAACTACATACAGGGCTCGCTCAACTTCTCGGACTTCATAAAATCCGAGATAGGCAAGTTCGGGGTGGGCCAGGCGGCCGTAGACATGGCCTTCCAGACCGCAATAAGGTTCCCCGAGGTTTTCGTGCTTGACAAGATATATGGTGAGGAGCCGCTTTACGTTTACACGCTTGACATGTCCGACGTACTTACGCCAAGCGAGATTGCTGCGGCTGTGCTGCAGAAGGAGTACCAGTTCGAAAGGGACGAGCTGCGAAACAAGTTTGTTGAATTCAACATAGGGAATGAAAGCATAGACGAGATATTCCTGATGATGGAGGCGAACAGCAGGACAATAAGACTGCTTGAGCTGGTAAGGATACTCAAGAAGAACAGCATAAGCGTTTCCAATACCGTTGCATTCCTGAAAAGCCTCAGCATTGATGACCAGATAATAACAAGGATAATATCGAGCGCCGGCGGCTGAGCCAGCGGTTTGGATAAGATTGAGATTGTATCGAATTGATTCCATGAAAAAGAAAGTATGCATAATGTGCGGAAAGGAAAGGGATGGCCTGCTGATAAAGGAGGACATGGTGCTGAAGGGTCTAAGGTGGATAAAGCGCAACATAACAAGGAACGAGAGGAACTATACTCTTGTAGTCTGCAAGGATGACTTCCTTGCATACAAGAAGAAAAGGGATGGCTACGAGCGCAAGATGGTTATATACGTGTCATTGGGGATAGTCTTCCTTGTGGCGCTCGCGCTTGTATCCGATGCCAAGCTGGGCGCGATAGCAGTGGGGCTTGTTATAACCATATTTCTTTTCCTGCTTGCGCAGCTGAGCTACATGCCTGCGGTTGATATGCCGGCAATCAGGCAGAAGGCTGCAAAGAAATAGGGATACGCAAAATCGCCCATATAAAGATATATAAATACAAACTTCATATACTGTTTTCATGGGAGCAAAGCACCATATACCAGTGCTTTGCAATGCGAAGTTTGGAATGGAGTGTTTATTTGGCTGATGAGCAAGCTGTGTCAATAGAACCTAAGACTGACGGCTTTGAGCTGAAGGCAAAGCTGACAAGCAGCTTCGATGAGGTGGCCAAAAGGTTCTCGACGCTGCAACTTTTCTCCCTTTCAAAATCCCAGAACGGCGTAAAGCTGCTCAGGGTCGAAAGCAGGGACATACAGAAAAAGCCCTTCCTCTTCCTGATAATAGACATGAGGAGCGACAGGTTGGTACTATACTACACGATAGCGCTTGACTCAAGCCCCAAGCTGAGGAGGCTCTACGTCCTCAAGGTGCTTCTCGGCGTGCTCTCGCTCGTGGCTGACATATATTCTGTAGACAACATTGAGCTCTTCCAGTACCTGGATTCCGCGATAGATGACGTCCTTAACTCCATAACACAAAACTACAGCGCGCTCTTCAACAATTACGATGCCCTGTTCAACGAATACAAGGAGATAAAGAGGCTTGAGGTAGAGCTCGAGGCATCGAACAAGAACCTCACGGTGCAGGCGCTGGAGCTGAGCGACGAGAACAAGGGGCTGAAGGCAGGCCTGGGCGAGCTTCAGGCCTATTCTGACACAGCGCTTATGGTTATGGTGCAGGACTGGCTGGAATCCCACGATGACACCATAGACATCAACGAGTTCGCAAAGAACTACAAGATGAGCCCAACACGCGTAGAGCAGATACTTAACAGGATGGCTGCAATGGGGTATATTGAACTAAAGGGTTGACCATGATCTACCAGGTAAGGACTAAAAACAAGGCCAGGAACATAAGGGTCTATGTGATCCTGAAAAGGCTTGGCAGGAACCCGAGCATTCTTACAAAGCTTTTCATGAAGATACTCAAGCAGGACGTCAAAGCTGAGAGCAGCTCAGCAACCGAAAAGCTGAGATGATGGCTGATCTAGGTAACCTACAGCAAGCGCTGGGAGGCAGCGAGAAAAAAAAATCTTCGGTAAGGCCGGCAACGATAATACTTGCGATACTCCTGATCATATCCCTGTCGATAGCGTATCTCGGAGTGACGGTCCTAACCAATCTCAACAGCATAAGGCAATCGAGGAAGGGGCCGCTGCCAAGGCCAACAGTAAGCGCGGCGCTGGAGGAGCAGGACATCCTCTACTACAACAATGTGGCGCAATACCTGCCCTACGCGCTCATAAGATACAGCTCCTTCAACACAACCTACATAAACGCCAACGCCACCCTGCTGAGGTATCCGCCGCCGTCAAAGATATACCTGGTCAACATAAGCAACGAATGCTTCCAATGCGGCAACACAACAGCAATAGAGAGTGCCTTCTTCTCAAAGCTTATGAAATACGGCATAATACAGAGCCCAGCAAACGTATCAATAGTCTACCCGGACAGCCTTTTGGACCTGCCTAACGACTCCTTGATCATAGTCCTCAACGGGCTCCTGCCAAGCACCTTCTTCAGCACCGTGAGCGGCAACCTTACAGTACTAGACTACCTGCTGATCAGGCATACCAGCATAATATATGTAGGACAGGCGTTCAACAACATGCTGCTCCCGGATTCCGTGATAACCCCGGCAAGCGCGCACCCAACATATCTGCAGACGGTTCCCTATTCAGGCAATTCGCTCGTCAAGAACAGGGGCTACTTCTTCAACAAGTCAACCTTCGCATTTGCCAACTACTCTGAATTCGGAGGCTCGCAGTACTTTAGGACGATATACTCCGGGTACATATCGTACAACGACGTTTACAACGGCACAATCATAGCATTCCCGAACACGGCATCGGCATGGCAGACGCCGAACCAGACCGGCAGCGACCTGGCAAAGGCTGTGCAGCAGATGTTCTGGCTGCCCAGGTACGGAGCCGGTACAAGGACGATAAAGACCCCAAACACCGCAAACGCAACAGGTGAACTCGGAGTGGTCATGAATGCAACTACGTTGCTATATAATGCAAGCATAGCCTCCGAGGCAGACAAGACCGGCGCGCTTAGGATAGTTCTGGCGGAAAATGCTGTGTACAGCTACGGCGCGGCAAACAGCATCTATCAGTATATAGTGGCAAAGCCGCAACTATATGACAACGGAACCCTTGGCATATACAAATCGATAGTAACCAACCAGACAGTGCCGCTGACGTTCAGCATAGCCACGCATTCCAATACACTTGTCAACATACAACCCCACCTTACGATTTATACGATCAACATGACAGAGATATCATCAACGCCTCTCTCATTCATACATAACATATCGAACAACTTCACATTCCTGCTCCCGTACCAAAGGATACAGCTGCAGCCCGGATTGGGCTACATAATAAAGCTCCACAGCTTCTACGGCACAGAATATGCAGGGGCATTTTTCAACGTATCCCCATTGGTGTTGTTCCTGGTAAGCGCCAACGCCACATCTGACAGGTTCTACTTCTCGATCACGTCAAACAAGCAGCCGATCAACAACCTGGCGTACACGCTCAAGCTGAACAACCAATACCCGCAAAAAGGGGTTATAAGAAACGGCACGATATTTTACCAGACGCCGAAGGGAACGCCAACAATAGTGGGCAAGCTCAACTTCAGCCTGAATGTCTCAGGCAGCATATTCTATTATGGCGCAGCCTATAATCCGCTGCCTTTTGCCATAAACGAGCAGTACATAGAGGTGCTTGTGGTTGTGATTCTAATGCTGGTTATGGTGATATTCGTAAAGGCTCCGGGCCGCGACGAGTTTTATATAGACCTGCCGAACCTGCCGGAGCAGAAGAAGGCCTCAATAAAGCTAAAGCCGAAGGAGATCATGGACGTGTTTGACAGGCTGAACGCCTCATACCACTGGAAATACATGCCGCTGTCCAAGGGCGAGGTAAGGTCGGCGATAGCAAGCTACATAAGGTACAGCAACATACCCGTAAGCATCACCTACAACAACCTCGAAAACATTCTCGCGGAGCTTGCGGTAAACAAGTATCTTGTTTCAATTGACGAGCTCTATGCTCCGGTGCAGTGGATAGACGCAAGCAAGCACGACATAGAATACCTTGCCACGTACAAGAAGCTCAGGCTTTTCCTTGTAACACACGGATTCATATTCACGGACATGGACACCAGCACCAATGCCGATATAGTGGCCACCCTGCGCAACGAGCGCAAGTACATAGTGATATACTCGAAGAGCAGCAAGTTCCAGAAGATACCCGTATACAACGGATCAGTCACATACATAGCATTCATCAATTCCTTCAAGATTGAGGATTTCAGGAACAGCCTTTACAGCTCCACAACCGCGGAGTCGGAGCAGCTCAAGATGTACATTTCCGCAAATTACGTGAAGCTCATTGACGCGAACAATCCCGAGGAGCTCATCAGCTAGAGGAATTTGTATAATTGAGTATCTGGTAAAGGGAAAAGTTCGAGGCGCCTCCGCTTGCTTCCGTGGCCACAAGCCTAAGCCTGTAGTTTGTCGTATAGAATTTGCACACTGTTGTATTATACGGGCTTACGCCGCACCAGAAGCCGTAGTCAAGGTAATAGCAGCTGTAATTGCTGAATGTGGAATTCGTGAATATGTCAGTTTCAGGCAGATACGAGGAGCTCCTGTTCAGCATGAACCACAGGGATGGCACCTCTGAAAGCACAAGGCAGCTTTTCGGCACAAGTTCGTAATTGCTTTCCACGAAATCGTAAGAGTTCTTTGCGTACTGCGTGGTGTATGGATTCAATCCCTGGATTTTGGACGTGACATTGTTCAAGGGAAAGCCGAAGTAGCTATACGTAGGATGAACCAGAATCTGCGCAGCATATGCAAATGGCACAACAAAGAAAAGCAGAAGCAAAACGATATACAGGATATAGTTCCGGATGCCAGGTCGGCCTTTTGGGCCCGGATTGCCATGAATGTGCAACAGTCCAACCAGCCAGTCGCCTAATCCGACAAGGCCGAAGGCCGCCAATATGGATAACGGCGGATAAAGGATTAGCAAATACCTTACGGAAACACCTACCAACACCGACCCCGAGAAATAAAAGAGGAAAAATATGAAGTAGACAAGAGTCATGCCGAGAAGTAGCAGCAGCAGGCCAAAACGGTTCTTGCGTTTTTTCTGCAATACTAGGAAAGCAGTCCCTATAATCGCCAATGCGGTTATGTTCGGCAGGAATACTATTGGATAATTCCTCAATAATCCCAGCAGGAACGACGTGTTTGCTGAAAGGGTCGGCAGTATGTAGGAAGCAGAGAAGGTCGGCGTATTTGGATAAAGATAGAATGCTGCATTTGCCTTAAGCTCACCGGCTGTAGCAAGCATGGTGTAAAGCTGGGGCACAATAAGGATAAGGAATACAGCAAGGATTGGTATCAGGCCAGAATCTGAGAATAATGTGGCAAACAAGAGCTTTGCCCTGGTCCTGAATGTTTCCTTTATTGTATTATTGCTTAGGGTAAGGAAGAGGAGGAGGAAGAGCGGCACCAAAAGCAGCGCCTGAACCCTCAGGTATATTGTAAACACAAGGCAGAAGGCAAACGGAAGAAGCGTCTTTCTGTTGGTTTTCCTCAAGAATATGAGGAAAAGCAGAGTGGTGATGGTTGCAAATGCCATGAACGGCATGTCAGGGTTTGCAAGCGTCTTCGACCATATATAAAGCTCGGGTATAAGCGCAAAGACCGCTGTTGATAATACCGCAAGTTCCCTCCTTTCCGTCAATATGCTGGAGATCAGGAAAACGGCAATGATGGATAGCGCTCCCATAAGCAATTCAAGATTGTATGTGGTTGCGTTGCTTGTCCCGAAGAGCCTGAAAGCAACCGCTATCAGGAGCGGCCATCCTCCGGGGTCAAACCCAAGCTGACCCACAAGGCACTTCTGCACGTACCGGGTTCCGTACTCGCACATCAGCGCATTGCCGCTATGAAGTATGTTCAGCGCCACTCCCTGGTATATGTTTTCGTCAAAGAATATCAATTCAGTCCTGGGAAGAAAAAATGAAAAGGAAACAAAGAATATAAGCACCAAGCAAAGAAGCGCAAAGGAATACCTATCAACCTTTTTTGACAGGGCCAGCTTTATCTCATTTCTTGCCAATATGAGAGATACGGCAAGCATTATCAATGCGATCGCATCTGCGGCAGTTATCATATAGCCTATCAGGCCCCCGAATGCTGCCAAGAACATCAAGAAGACGACAAAAGCCGCAATCGTAAGGCTTACAGCAATTTTTGATCCCATCAAAACATTATATCAAGCAGCAAAATTATTTAAGCAGTGCTACCCTGATCATTCAATTCATATTCTGATGCCTTTTGGAAGAGGCCAAAAAACCCTGTCGGTTAAATTAATCCTCATCCTGTTCCTCCGACTTGACCTCCTTCTCATCCTTATCCTCTTCCATCTCTTCCTTTTCCTTTGCCTTTGGATAGTGCTTTGCTATAAGCTCCTCTATGTTCTTCTGCAGTTTCTTCTCGTCCCTGCCTGTTATCTCGCTGAGGTCCTGAGCAAGCTGCTTTGTGTACCTCATTATCGTATTGTAGCGCGTTGATTCCTCATGGAGCCGCACCTTGCCGCTGATGTATCTTTGCACCCCTCTTGCAGCTTCCATTGTCGCGAGCTTTATCTCCTCTATTATCTCATCCTCCTGCGCTATCGACTCCTTGCCTACTCCTGAATATGGTATATGCACAGACGATACGTTCACAAGTATGCTCACGGGCTGGTTGTCTATGTCTATGTTGTACCTTTTCCACTGCATGTCCTTCACTGCTGATGTTATTGCGCATGATCCGCTGTCAAAAAGCAGGGGCACCCTGTTTGCAAATCTTAGTATCGATCCGGAATAACCCTCATCGGTTTTCCTGCCTGCTGTTCCGCCAAAAGCAACGGCAGCCTCCACTATGAATGGTATTCCCCCTTTGAAAACAGCGGGCTTCCTCTCCACCACACTCATGTATTCAGGGTTCAGTATGTTCCTAAGCGCTATTTTTATCTGCTCCTCGCCGATCGGTTTTATCTGCGTGCCGTCAGGAGCTATCCATTTTACGCTTGCAAATGCCTTGATGAGTTCCTCGGCCTCAGGCCATGTCAATTTTCTAGGATCCTTGTCGAAGTCGATGCCCTTTGCGACGTCCCTTAACTCGCTTATTTTATTTGGCGTGACCCTTGAGAAATTGTCTACAAGAAAAGAGCTTAGCTTCCTGCTCTCGCTGAGCTGTGCGAACTCAAGCAGGTCATTGACCGCGAGCCCGAGCGGATGGGGTTTTGTGGGCTTTGGCCTCTCGGGCATTTTGTCCACGGCCCTTACAAATACGCTTTCCCTGCCCTCCGGATCTACGAATTTTATCTCTACGTGCGGATTGGACAAAGCTGTTCTACGCAGGTATTCATACACTCCATGATCCCCCATCTCATATTTTACCTCGGTAAATTCACCCTCTATGTAAAGGCCGCGAAAATCCTCGTTTATGTCGACAAGATTGCTTACTATCGGTTTATTTTTTACGGTGTCTATTCCAATACTGCATGAATACGGCCTTGCCAGAGCCTGTGGCAGATTTCACGTATATCTGCTTTCCTGTTGTTATCTGCGAGAAAAGCGTGCAGCCTGCGGCCCCTATTCCCTGTTGGCCCCTCTGTTGTACGTATCTGTGGAATTTTGTGCCTGCAAGTATCGTAGCAAGCGCCTTGCCAACATATGCTCTTGGTATCCCCGGTCCGTTGTCTGTTACTGTGATACCAGGAACCTGCTCCTCTCCAAGCTCCTTCAACTTTATGCTTATGGCTGGCAGTATGTTCGCCTCCTCACATGCATCAAGAGAGTTCGTTGCAGTACTCATGGACCACAGTAACCAGCGATCGCACCTTCCCGGAATAGCCAAGCATCTGCCTGTTCTTCTTGAAGAACTCCGCTATGGAGTGCTCCTTAAACTCCTTGAATATCTCCTCAGCTTTCCTGGTCTCTGCCATCATTACAACCCTAGAATTTCGCCTTCTTTGCCTCGATCTTGTTTTTCCTGTGCGCGGCCTCCATCCTCTTGTACGCAAGCCTGTGGGTTCCTCCCTCTATTAAGGTGTTCACTGCCGTTTCTGCCTCATTTATTTCCTCTATTGTCCCTATAAAGCTTACGGTATCACCGTAGACGCTCATCTTTGCCCCGCTTACATCCTCTATGTAGCGCTTTGTCCTGCCCTCCTCCCCTATTATCCTTGCCTTTACCTGTTTCATCCTCTTGTCGCTTGATACGAACTGCCCGAGGTCCACGGAGCTGAAGTAATAGTCGTTCTCGTTGAGTCTGCATGCGATTTCCATATCAAAGCCCCTGCCGAAATGCATAGATTATGTTGCGTGCAGAATATTCAGGGAATGCATCGCCCCTTACCTCAACCATGTCATCATCGCCCTCAAGCACTATCTTGCAATTGCAGAGCCTCTCAACCTTACTGACAAGCTCCCTGTGCTGCTTGAGCTTTTTTATCCTCTCGTTTGGTATGTAAACATTCTGCATCTTGCTCACGGGTTCAAATAAATTATGTTGCACGCAAATATTAAGCTTCATTTTTTTCTATGTTGTTTCTATCGACAAATTAACACTACAATAAGGAAACCCTTTTATTAATGCATTGCGTTATGGAAACAACAGTTATCAGAGCAGCAATTCCGCTAATCCTTTGACAATTCCGCAATTTGCAAACCTTTAAATACCTATTCAGTCACAATAAATTCGTGATTCATTCATGATTGTTGCATGCATGTTTCGTGTTTCATTCATGAATTCATGGGATTATTATGGTTTCGAACAATCGTTCAAGGAAGGAGCTTGAAAGGGATCTGCAGAGCATGAAAGAGCAGATAAGCCAGATTGCTACTAAAAACAACGATGTAAGGGAGGTCCTACAGGAAAAGGCAAAATCAGACGAAACAGGCTCAAATCTTATTACGCTACTCAAGTACATGATGAACGAGAACAAGAACACAACGATGATACTCAAGGGCATAGCTGACAAACTGGAGAGGATAGATGCCGGAATTAATACTGAATACTATGAGCAAGAAGACCAGGACTCATACCCACAGGAGAACAAGCTTGCTAAGTTCCAGCCGATATCTGGATTGGATACGCAAATATTGCAGATAGTCCAGAGAAGTGAAATGGCCTGCGCCGACGAC
Source organism: uncultured Microcaldota archaeon (assembly GCA_963804175.1). Classification (GTDB taxonomy): domain Archaea; phylum Micrarchaeota; class Micrarchaeia; order Micrarchaeales; family Micrarchaeaceae; genus UBA12276. Next base: position 52,891 of record CAWDPD010000003.1, on the reverse strand, counting down.
GTAAAGAGGATGATGAGCTATAAGGGAAGGAATGCAGCCTCGGCTAGACTTAACAGGTTACACAGACTTGGCCTGCTGGAAAGATACCAGCTGGGCCACAAGGTCTATTACAAATATGACGCTGGCAAGACAACCAACACGCTAATTGTTTCACCCCCACGGTAAAGTTCGGGCCTGCGCCTTAGTGCGCAGGCTCCAATGCTTATCCTGAACCCGGAAACATTAGCGTTGTATTAAATTTATCAAGCAGCATGCTGCACTGACTGTACAAAAGGCATAAATACCTTTTTTGCACCTAAGATTCCCGATAACTATGGAGAACCTAAGCACGCGACCTAGACAAAGAAATCCAGTCCTAGATCTTTATCACAGGGCAAATTCCAGCGTCCAACACGCACCAGAGGCTCAAAAGGACCTGATACTTAGGACATTCTCAACCGGGGAGTTGAGAGTACTGAGCACAGCAGAGGAACTTGGACGAAGCCAAAGGGATAGAATAAGGAGAATCCTGGAAGAGCGGCTGTTAAGAAAAAGGGATATACTTAATGGTGACGCCCCTTCCTAATTTAATTTCCTTTTTATACTTTTCTGACTTATTCTATATGATTCAATGGATGACAAGGAGCGGAAGGAACTTAGCGACATGATCTCCTCATTGCCGTACTCATACAAAGTTTCTGACTTTTCTAATGACATAACGGGCGGTTACTCAAAATACGAAAATAAGAGCGTGGAGATAGCCGGCCGAATAAAAGCGATCAGAAAGTCCGGAAAGGCAATATTCATAGATTTATTGGACAGGAGCGGCAAGATACAGATATATTTCGATTATGCAACCTTAGGCGAGAAGGTATTTGTCGATGCTAAGAAGCTGAATGCCGGGGACATAATAGGTGCAAGGGGTACGGTATTCAAGACCAAGGCCGGCGAGATAAGTGTTAAGGCATCGGAATACACTATGCTCGCAAAGGCGATACGTACATTGCCGGACAAATGGCACGGGCTTCAGGATGTTGAGATCCGATATAGAAAACGTTATCTTGATTTAATTATGAATCCCGAGGTTAGAGAATTATTCATAAAAAGGACAAAGATAATATCAACAATTAGAAAGTTCCTTGATTCAAAAGGTTTTATTGAGGTTGACACCGGTATAATACATCCGCTATACGGCGGCGCAGAAGCAAAACCATTCAAGACGCATGTAAATACCCTTAATGAAGACCAATTCCTCCGTATAGCAACGGAACTAAACTTAAAGAGGCTTATAATTGGTGGTTTTGATAGGGTCTACGAACTCAGCAAGATGTTTAGGAATGAGGATGCCGACACTAGCCACAACCCTGAATATACCTCACTCGAATGGTATTGTGCATATGCTGATTACGAAGACATGATGAAATTGGAGGAAGAACTTCTCGAATACGTAGTAAAAGAGGTAAATGGAAGCACAGAAATTACTTACCAGGGGCAAAGTATAAACTTCAAAAAGCCCTTTAAACGCATAAAATTCCTAGATGTCATAAAAGAACAGACAGGCAAAAATGTACTGAAGATGGATGATGAAGAGCTATTCAAATTTGCTGAAAGCATCGGCATAAAATTCCTTAAAGGAAAAAGGAACAGAGCACATGCTTATGACAAGATATTCGAGACGGTCATGGAGAAAAATCTCATACAGCCTACTTTCGTGATCGATTTCCCGAGAGAAACAACCCCCCTTGCAAGACTCAAGCGCGGCAATCCATTGCTTGCAGAGAGATTTGATTTATATGTATACGGAAAAGAGCTGGGTCCCTCATATTCTGAATTAAACAACCCGATAATACAAAAGGAGAATTTTGATGCACAGGAAAAGCTCCTCAAACAGGGCGATGAGGAAGTGCCGCCAAGAGACCTCGAATTTATAGAGGCCCTGGAGTATGGCATGCCCCCTGCTGGCGGTCTGGGGATGGGGATAGACAGGCTTGTGATGCTTCTTACAGATAAGAATTCAATAAAGGAGGTAATCCTCTTCCCTATGGAAAAGAGGGGAAAGTAGCTATAATATCTCCTTTTTTATTACTCCTTTCAATCTGGTGAAGTCATTTTCCATCAATGGCATCTTGGTTCTTATTCTTACGGCTGCCGCAGGGTGCATACTGACGAAATAAGTCCTTCCATCCTTTTTGACAACAGTTCCGCGAATTTTTGATACCTCTTTCATATCTAATACGGTCTTGCATGCAACCGCACCTAGCAGGATAACAATCTTTGGATTTATTATCTCCATTTGCCTGTAAAGGAAACTCTTGCAAAGCCCTATCTCCCTATCTGTCGGTATCCTGTTTGCGGGAGGGAAGTATTGAACGACACTGCAGATATAAACCTCTTTCCTATCCAACCCAGCCAAATTAATAAGCCTAGTAAGAAACTTTCCGCTTGTGCCGATGAAGGGTTTTCCCTCCAAATCCTCTTTCCTTCCGGGTGCCTGGCCTATGAACATGACCTTTGCATCAAGCGGGCCATCACCAGGCACAAACCTTTTGCTCAGTTGCCACTTTGCCGTAAGATTTGGCAGCTTTTCATACTCTGAGTTAAGTTTTGTCATCTCTCTTTTTCTATCCATGCAATCAACCCTTCCTCTATCTCGATGATGCAATCATATAGGCGCTGCATATGAACCCTTTGTTTGCATTAAGCTGTTGCGTAGCAATCAGGTTGTATATCTCAGATTCTATATAATCCAAAGAACCTATTGAATTATAATTTATCATGCTGCACCCAGACGGTGAATTTGGATTAACCTTTTCGAATACCACATAGTTTACCATAAACCAGCTGCCGCTCAGGTTGTATGGCAAAGAGAAGTAATTTATCTCGAAAAGGCTGTTTCCTGACGAGGCCGACTGTGCCGCAACAGAAATTCCGTTTTTAAGGAGATAGGAATGCGGCCCGGTTGTGGGTATATAACCCGGTAGGCTAACATAGGGCAATGGCGAGTATGTGACATTTGCTACGGCATATGCAGATTCGTTTGGGTCGCTCAGGTTGCCCAACAAAAAGAGGTAATTGGTGCCAGAGGTGCTTAAGACCGCTATGCTGCCATTTGAGGCCTCTGCACCAGCTAGTACCTGATGATAAATCAGCAGGCTGCTAGCGTTTGTGTTTGTGCCAAAAAAGATTGCGGGCGCATATACGTTGCTGTAGTATCCAGAATTCAGGGCAAAAGCCACAATCGCAAAAACCAGAGCTATAATAGTTACAAGGAAGAGCCGCTTGTCCTTGATCAGGTGTAGACTCTTTATATCCTTGAGTGTCCCTTTTTTTGCTTTTCTCAGGCCAAGCCCATACTTGTACGTGAAAAATACCATCAATATTATTGCTATATAAAATATCAGCTGCCCCGCGAACAGATGGAAGGTGTTTACCGCATGAGAAATCCCATAATAAACCCATATGATGGCGATAGAAAGCATTCTCAGGAAGTTGAGCACAAGGATGAGCAACACCCCGGATACGCCCCAATACAGCTTATTGATCTTTTTGCCGTCGTAAAGGTATGCGATAGGCACCAAAAACATAACAAATGCAACGAATGTGCCTAAAGATACGCATGTGCTAGAAATGGTTATGCTCGAGCCTAGGCTCGATGATATGACAAGGCCCAGCCTGGACACCTGCACGCCTGTGCTCTTTATTATGTTATATACAAAAATCGCATTAAGGTTTGCGAATGCGTTATTGAGGTTAAGCAGCGGCATCAGTATCAGCGGCGAGGCAAAAAGAGAATACAATACCAAAGGAGACAGCTTCTTTGCGCCCCGAGGCCCAAATACAAGGACTATAAAAGAAAGCAGAGGAAGCGGAAACAGCAGGGCATCAATCCTATAAGAAAGGAAAGCCGAAGAAAGTCCAACTCTCACATAAGAGACGATAAGAACATACGCAATAAAGATTGCTGCAGAATATATTATGTTCTTCTTATTATATTCAAAATCAATATCTGCTTTTGCCGAAAAGACAATGAACAGGAAGATCATCAGCATTACTACTATTATGTAGGTGCTTGCATCGGTATCAAGTATGCTCAGGCTTGTTACTGAAAGGGAATTGAAAGACGCAATCAGGAACGCTACGAGAATTACCAGGATTCCCAGTATCTTTGCCCTTTTATTGCCCATAAATCATACCATTTCAAAAGTCCTCAGCCGAGATGGGCTTCATCACATTTCAGCAGTTACTCTTTTCGTCATAGGACTATTAGAATTATAACAGTAAATACTATATAAAGATGTGTCAATAAAATTAGATAACATGAAACAGTACAAGTACCTGGAGCACACGGCTGACGTTGAATTCGTAGCTTTCGGCAAAAATCTCGAAAGCTGCTTCAAAAATGCCCTTATGGCAATGTTTGATACAATATCCTACTTGGACAAGGTAGCATCCTCAAAATCCAAGAACGTCGTTTTCAAAGTAGAGGACAAAGCAAATAGCCTCGAAGACCTTTTATGGTACGCGCTTCAGGACACGCTTTCCATAGCGGATTCAAGGTCAATATTCGCGTATAAGGTACCCAGCATAAAGATAAAAATAAAAGAATTCAAGCGCGTGTATGAGATAAGAATGACAGTTGTGGGCAAGCCAAGGGAGAACAGCGCATCGAAACTGGATGTTAAAGGAGTATCAAGATACAATCTCGGAATAAAGAAAACGAGGAAAGGGACGGAAGCTACTGTGGTGCTTGATGTTTGACATGAACGGCAAATCCGCAATGAAGAAAACACTGCACAAGGTATAAATAGCTGTCCAGCCAAGTTTTTTTAGGTAATAATATGCCGAAAGCCAAAAAAGCGGATGATGCAAAAATAGACAACAACGTCTATTTTATAATCGCATATGTAGTCCCGATATTAACCGGCATAATAGTCCTATTCATCAGCGAAGACAGGGGCAAAAGGCTAAAACTGCACGCCATTCAATCAATTTTTCTTGGCATACTCCTGGTTGTTGTTGCTGTAATATTCGGATTGATAGGCTTCATAACTTTTGGTCTGTTTAGCGTGATAGGCACGATATTGGAGCTGCTTATATGGCTTTATGGCCTCTACATTGGATTTGAGGCTTATAACGGGAGAGACATAGTAATACCTACAATAACCAGCTATGCAAAACATTATTCCGGTTAGACAAAGGAATCATTTTGAGCTGCTCGGCATATATAATTCTATTATTGGTTACAATATAATCTGATAATGATCAAATGAGGATATACGAGGATTTTAGGCTGCACCTTCCCAAAGAGGTAAAAGAGTGCCTCAACAGTACGTTATTTAAGGTAAGGTCATTCAAAAGCTCAGATTTCATATCTGATGCGCTTTTTAGGCCATCGATGCATCTGCTGAGTCCCGGAGGCAAGCTGCTAAGGCCCTCATTGCTCTTCTTAAGTGCAACGGCCATAGGCGAAAGTTGCGCCGATTTTGTGGATCTTGCGGCAGCAATAGAGCTCCTGCACGTATCATCTCTTATACACGATGACATAATAGACGAGGGGAAATATAGGAGAGGCGTAAAGACGGTAAACTCAAAATATGGCAACAATGTAGCTCTACTAGCCGGCAACGCGCTAATATCAAAGGCCATACTCCTATCATCAAAATACGGCAGGAAGGTAATGGATTCTGTTGCGAATACCGCCATGCAGATGTCTGCCGGAGAACTGATGGACTACCAGTCCCAGGAGAAGAGCATGCCAATAAGCAGCGATGACTATCTTAAAATAGCAAAGCTTAAGACCGCCTCGCTCATGGGCACATCATGCAATATAGTCGCCATATACAAAAACAGCAGGCTTGAACCGATACTCTACGGATATGGATTTAACCTCGGCCTGGCATTCCAGGTAAGAGACGACATAATGGACTATACCGAATCCAAAAAGGACTATTCAAAAAATGCAAAATCCGGGGCAAACATAGTCACATCAATAAAAAAAAGGACCGGATTAAGCACAAGAGAGGCATTGAAAACCGCCGCTGGAATCAATCAATTTTATATAAAAAAGGCCCTGAGCGATATCAGTGGAAAGAAGGTTGCAAGGTTCCTGGAACCATATGCAAAAATGATAGAGGTTAAGCCGTCTAGTATTTGAGCGCTGTTACCGCAAATGCCGCTTTAGAAGGCAGATCAACGATCTTTATATCCTTGAACCCGTTATTTTTTAGCAACCTCAACAGATGTTTCTTGTCGAATTTCTTTATGCTGCTTACAAGAAAGGAGTAGGCATTCCTATCAACAAGCATGCCCTCCAGGATCATTACATTGAAGTAGAGCTTGAACAGATACTTCTCGAATCCGCTTTCGGGACTTGACATATCCACCAATACTATCTTTCCGTTTCTCTTTAGAACCCTGTATACCTCTTTTGTGAACCTGTTCAAATCGTCGAAATCCCTTAGCGCAAACGCGCTGGTGACGACATCGAAGGAGTTATTTTTAAACCGAAGGCTTAACACGTCGCCCAGTTCAAACCTGATACTCTCACCGCGCCTCTTCACCTTCTCCTTTGCAACTTTCAACATGTCCCTGTTGAAGTCAAGGCCAATGATCCTGACATTTTTGCCGGACCTATCGCAGGCTTTTTTGATTGCGATGGCAAATTCACCCGTGCCTGCCGCGAGATCAAGTATCCTGTAGCTTTCTTTGTCTATTACCGCCTCTTTTGCGGCACTATTCCTCCATACTCTATCAATCCCAAGGCTAAGAACATGGTTCATCAGGTCATATTTCTGGTGTATATCTGAAAACATCCTGTTTATTTGTTCGCTCATATATCCACATCTGTTACCTTACAAGAACAGGAAGGAAAACCACAATAAGCTCTATCCAAACTATGTGGGTTATTATCGACGATATTATGCCGTACCTATGCGCTATGATGCTTGTCACCAGCCCGACAATGAATGCGGCTATCACGAGAATAAGGTTTAATGAGGCTATGTGCACAAGGGCATAGAATATCGTTGTTGCAATCCATGGGAAACTCCTGAATGTCTTTGAATTATTTTTTACATAGTTCTGGAGCGCGCCTCTCCAATATATCTCCTCAAATATTGCTATGAAGATTAGTAATATTATGAGCTGCAATCTTGCAACGCTGCCGTATATCATTCTATAGACGTTGCCCACAAGACCCCCGATCCCAAGTGCGGAGGCTGCAAAGCTGCCGAAATAAAATATAAGATACAATATTGCCGCACCTGCCAGGCCAGCAACCACAACCTTCCAGTTGCTTTTGATCCTTTTCCACGGTATTGTCTTTTTGTACATTGCCAATGACAAAGCCGCAAGTATGAATACCGATCCAAGCAGTGCATATATAAAAATGCCCCTTAGCAATATGAATGAAATGGGCCACAGTATTACGGGCAATAATAGAAATACAATCTCCTTTACTTTTATCCAATCACCAATCGTGTTTTAGCACTATTTTTCCGAAAATTTCAGACGACTCCAACATCCTGTGGGCCTCTGCAGCATCTTTTATTGACATCCGCTTGCCTATTATCGGCTTTATGCCCTTTGATGAAACAAAGTTCAATGCATCCTCAAATTCCGCCCTGCTTGAAATATGAGTCCCTATAACTGTCTTGGATCTTAGGTACAGCTTTTTTACATCTATGTTTGCCGCACTACCTGCTACTGTGCCAAACAATATAATTTTTCCACCATCGTGCAACATATCCGCTGACTGCTCAAGCGTGGACCCAAAGGATTCAAGTGCAAAATCCGCACCTCCGCCGGTGAAATCTCTTACCTCATTGACTATGTCCCTGTCTGCATCATTTGTATTTATGACCAAATCAGCTTTCATATCTTTAAGCCTCTTCTCCTTTTCCTTGCTGCGCGTCAATGCAATCACCTTCAAGCCCATTGACTTTGCCAAAAGCGTTGAAATTATCCCTACATTACCTGAGGTACCTCTGACTATTACGCTGTTGCCCTCCCTGGCACCTGCCAGTGTATGCAAGGCCCTCCATGATGTTGCAAGTGATAATGGAAGGCAAGCCAATTCCTCCATACTAAATTCGGAAGGTGCGCCGATAACCAATGAATCCGGCAGCATCACAAGTTCGCCATAAGAGCCCCACATATCCCTTCCCACTATCTTGTATTTGCTGCAGGCTGCCTCGTTGCCAGACAGGCACGCATCGCAGGATCCGCAAGTAAGAAGAGCATGTGCTATAACACTATCGCCGGGATTAAAGCCGCTAACACCTTTACCAACTGCCTCTACCTCTCCTGAGACATCTGCACCAAGTATGTGTGGCATTGTTATGCACAATCCAACGTAGCTTTTTCTAACCAGGATATCCAGCATGTTGACAGACGTATACTTCATCCTTATTATTACATCATTATTTCCTGGAACTGGGGCATCCACTTCCAGTTCCTCAAGGACATCCCTATCCCCGAACTTATTGAACCCCAAGGCCTTCATAATAACACCAGTAAATATCCAATTATGAGAAGTAGCGGAAGCAGCAATGAGTGTAAGGCATTTAATCCCATATATTTCTCGAATTTCTTAGGGTTGCTGTAGTTTTTTATTGCAAAAAAGCACACGGCCACTATAGGAATGAGCAAAAAGGCTATAGACTCCTCGTAAGGTACTATCTTTGCAAGAACGCCATATGCTATGCCTGCATATGCTATAATCTCGAATGTTAGGTAGTAGTAAGCTGATTTGCTGTTGGAATCAAGCATCACGACGCCGCTCCTCCTACCATGCCTCCTGTCAACCTCCCTGTCGGGTATCTCATTTACAAGCAATGCTATGCCCACCATGCATCCAGCCGAGAACGTAACAAGAAAAGCGGGAAGCAGGTGCATTGTAGAAGAGCCTGCCACAACAAAGCTTCCCAATCCTATCAAGGTAAAATTGATTGCGGTTATTGGCTCTGCAAGATATGGTACGTTAACCATATGGGACGCATAAAGCAGTATGGTAACTCCTCCAACAACAACGAAAGGTATGGCTGCGGGGTGGTGCACTATGAGGTAGACGCCTATTATTGCAGCTATCATAAACGCCGCAAGCCCCAGCAAAAGAACATTTTTTGCTTTTAAGGAACCATTTACTATAAGGCTGCTGCCCCCGCTAAAATTGGTCTTTGTAGTTTCAGAATCGATTCCCCTTTTGTAATCTACGTAATCGTCAATAACGTTAATGGACATCTGCGCAAAGAATACGCCAAGCAACAACAGCACAGCGGTAGTGATGCTTACTTTTACGTAGAAGCTGGCCACCACAATGCCCAGCAGACAGCACAAAATCCCGAATAGCAAAGTGGGCTCAAGTGCCTCTTGTAGATAATGCCTGAGCATGCAAACCATCAATTCCAATAGATTTTCCTGTATTACAGAGTTTTAAGCATTTTATGAGCCAGGAGGGGAAGTATCGCTTTTGTAAAAGTGTCGAATCCCCCTGTGCCGCTCTGCAGGCGGCCGCATAGCCGATCTGCCATCCTGGCCTTCTATCTAGTTGAATTTAGATGTTTTTAACAATTTCGCAATATATATAATTTAAACCTAGCTAAATATTACCAGAGAGTGTATGAAAGTGGCCGAACAAGACTGCATATTTTGCAACATAGTCAAGGATAGCAGCACGAGTTATGTTATAAACGAGGACAAGGCGCATATAGCATTCCTTGATCTATTTCCACTAGTGGAGGGACAGACTGTAGTTACAACCAAACAGCACCATTCCGGTTATTATTTTGATATGCCAGACGAGGAGTACCAAAACCTTCTCCTGTTCGCCAAGAAAACGGCAAAGGTGCTGGACAAAGGGCTTGGTGTTGAAAGGACAATGATGGTTGCGCAGGGTTATTCAATAGACCACGTTCATCTGAAGCTGTTTCCAGTACACGAAGTAAAAAGCACAAAGGTGTCTCAAGAGAGCTATCAAAAGATGATGGAATTGATTAGGAAAGAGTGGTATAGCGGCTTTATAGTGAGCATGGCCGGAAGGGAAAAGGCCAACGAAGCAGATCTAAAGAGAATACAAACCAGGGTAAGAAATACCGTCTGAAAAGCCCTACTACACTATTATATATTTTGCTAGTTATACCTAAATTATGATGATTACATGGAGAGATTGCAGAATATACCAAAAGAGCTGATATCAGACACACTAAACCTTGATTACAGGACACCGATGTCAAAGGTAAGCCCGTACCTTAAGAAGTATCCAGCGATTATAATAACGAAGGACAAGGACTACTACGGTGTTGTTGACTCAAGGACCATATACAGGGCAAAGCAGGGACTGAACCTTCCAAGCAGCGAAAAAGTGGAAAGGTTCAGCGTAAGGGCCCCGAAGATAACCAACAGCACCTCGATATACGATCTTGTGAACTATTTCTACAAGTCTAGCGTCAAGGCGCTCCCTTATTCAAGCGGAAACAGGATAGTCGGGGTGCTGGAAAGGACCACGTTCCTGAAGGTCCTGCTCTCGCTCAACATCCTTGAGGACATGAAAGTGAACCAGGCGATGTCAACTCCAGTGCTCACGATAGACGCAAATGCGAGCATATCGCAGGCAAAGGCGACCATGCGCGAAAGGAAGGTGAATAGACTGATAGTTCTAAAGGACAGCAAGTTTGCCGGACTTATAACCAACTACGACATAGTGAAAAACTACACCACAAAGGGCACCGGGAGGCTCCCGGAGATGAAGACGGAGATCTACAACCCGTCCAACATAAACATAGGCAGCGTAATGGAGAAAAATACAAGATCAATCGAATACAACAGGCCAGTGTCCGAGGCGTTGAGGGACATGATAGAAAATAAGATATCATCACTTGTTGTCGTTAGGAGCAGCAATCCCATAGGAATGCTTACGGTTACCGACGTGCTGGAAAGCATAATGGCAAGACAGAAGGTAGAGGCAAGCAAGGTATTCATGTCAGGGTTTGACGAGCACACGTACCAATACGAGGACTGGGCAAGGGAGGAGCTCACATCGCTCGTAGACCACGTGGAAAAGCTTAGCGGTATAGATGTAGACTACATAACATTCAAGGTAAAGAGCAACCGTTCAAAGCTATACGAGATGCAGGTAAGGCTCTCGCTTGGGAGGCACGGCATAGTAAGCATGCATAACACCAAATACCTCTTCGAAGATTCGCTCAACGACCTCGTAAAAAAGGTCAAGCACAGGGTAATAAAGGAAAAGGAGAGCATACTCTCCCACAGAAAGGAAAATGCACTTAGGGATGCAGTCGAATGAAAGCAACAAGATCCGCGAGTAAAAAAGGGCAGTCAAGCCTGGAGCTTCTTGTAACCCTCTCTTTTGGGCTCATAATACTCCTCCCGATAGTGGTGCTCGCATTCATACAGATATCCACATCAACATCGACCCTTGCAGCCACAGAGGCGCAGGGAGCGGCAACAAAACTGGCGGACATAGCAACCTCTGTCGGCTCGCAGGGATTCCCAGCGAAGCAGCTTGTCCTGATCCAGGTGCCGCCCAACGTCCATTCAATATACATAGGAAACCTGGCAAACGGGGTGGGCCACGAGATAATATTCAATGTGACAACAAACGCGGGTGCAAGCTATGTCACCGCATATACCCCAGCAGCCGTGAGCGGAAGCCTGTCCCAAGACATACAGGTCGGAACATATCTTGTGAACGTAAGCGCGCAGAACAGCTGCCCGTCCAATACCGCAGTCCCATGCGTCTATATGCAACCTACATAGCCAGATTATTTAATCTGGTGCTAATTTCTAAAAGTTATACTTTTTATTTTGGCTTTTTGGGTTTTAACGTTACGTGTAGAAACCATGACTCTATCCACGGTAAAATTTCTAATGAAGTCCAAATTTTTATACTCTTTAAGAGCCTTATAAAAGTTCTCTTTATCTAATTCGCGATGTGTTATGGTAATATGCGGAACAAATTTCCTATCTTTGTGTCTTAAATACTCTCTGGGAAATTCGTTATCTATTTCATGCTTAAACTTTATCAATTGTTTGCTCGATTTTACCTTTAGATATATAACAAAGTTACGCTTGCCCGTTTCATCTTTTTTCATGAAGTATCCAACGCCATTTATCCATAATCTGAAAGGTTTGGTGCCACTAGATGTGTCTTTGATCATTTTTACTACAGTCTTAAAATCGTGTTTATTGCCATGTATTTCCAAGATACTAATATGAGGTCCTTTATAACCATTAAGATCGCTATAGACTTTATACTTCCTAGAGAATGTCTTGATTATTCCAAAGATCTCAATCTTCAATCTTGGTTGCGGCTGCAACCAGACGGAAATTACTCTTTTCATGACTATAACCTGAATATACTGAATTAGCCTAATTCTTCTGAGCGTATTTCGTGAACCTGTTCGGTACGGGTTGCGGCGCATCGAAATGCAGCGCATATGTGTTGCGATATAATCTTACTCCCTTCTTCTCTCCATAAAGCCTGAACGACCTCATGGGCTTTATATGGTAGTCCTTGAAGAACTCGTTCATCATCAGTTTGTCGCTCACGTAAACATCCCTTCCCTCCTTTACGTCATCTATCTTTGCTATGAAACCTCCCCTTCTCTGCACATATTTGGTTATCTTCGCTATCAGGTTGTCTATTCTGCCCCTATCCCCCCTCAATTGCGCTACTGCCTCGTAGTATCCGGAACTTATCCTGTAACAGCGCTGACAGGTCTCATGCGCTATCTCGTATTTGAGTGTCCTATTAAAGCTGACGCGATCGCCATCTACCTCTGTTATGAAGGTTGCATCTATCTCCTTGCCCGTATGCGCCGTAACCTTGACCTCGTATGGAAGCTTCAGCTCTATCTTCACCGCCCTTTGGAGGGACGGGTTGCTCATCCTCGAGAATGTCTTGCCCTCTTTTATGCGCTTGCAGAACCTGCACTGCAGGATAGTCACGGTGTCTGGCACTTTCTTCTCCAGCTTGGCGATTACGCACAGCTCGCAGAAGTTGCCCACGAACCTTATATCATCGCTGGATCTATTGCAAAGAGGACAGTATATTGTTATTGAAACACCTCAGGAATAATGCCTTTCGAGTATCGCGCTGTATGCCGGCCTTGTTACAAGCACACCTAGAAGCGCGCCTATTATGGTTGATTCAGAGAAGCCCACAACAGTTACCAGGGAAGTGGAGAAGAACAAGGGCAGCATAGCTATGACCAGCAATGCGGCATCAGTCCATATTATGTAGAAGGCATTTCCAAGAACCGTCCTTGCTGATCCAGCGGTGTCGCCATGGCCCAGCATCTCGTCAGTTATTATTATTTGCGCGTCAACTCCTGTTCCGACCACTGCTATCATTCCCGCAACTGCCGACAGGTCTATGGTGCCCACAAGGCCTATGATCGACAATATTATGAACAGCTCGACAAGGGTTGTAAGTATTATTGGCACTACAAGGAAGAGGCGCTTGTATCTTATCACAATGAAAATCGACACCAACGATACGGCTACCAGGCCTATTATTGCGCTTACATACAGGAAGCGCTGCCCCAATGTTGGCGGTATTGTGGTTGGCGTGCCTGCTATTATGGCTACGGGAAGCGCACCTCCGTTAAGTATGCTCGCTATGGTCTTCGTCTGGTTCACCGCATACGCCTGCTCCCCCTTGACTGACGATGCTGGGGACACTCCGGATATCTGGTAGCTCTCGCTTGTGGTGCCGTTTGTTATAGAAGGGTTCAACACCGGCGCCGAGAGAAGCCCGACAAGCGGCCAAGACTGCACTATTGTCTGGTTTATTGTCAATTTCGTATATGATGGCGTCATGTTCCTCCTGTTTTCAAGCTTCACGGTGTAATTGTTGGAGACTGCAAAGTTTACCAGCGACCTATTGAGATTGCTGCTCATTAGCACCTGCTGGTACCTGCCCCTGTTAGCGGCAAGGAACTTTTCCGCTCCGCCTATGCTCAGATTATTGTCCTGCACCGCAAGCACAGGTATAGTCTGGTTGCTGGTCCCCAGCCTCAGTGCGCTCTGGATATCTGCCAGTGCGGCTGATGATGTGAGGCCCAAACTCGTGTTGCTGAGGTCCGAATTATTGACTATTATCACTGTTGATTCAGGCCTGTCAAGAAACATGTAAAGCGGCTGGTTGGCCTGCCCGAACACGACCTTTGCGAATGAGACTGATGATGGTTGAGTTATGAAAAATGTTACGCTCCATGTCACCGTATTATTTGATGTCTGAGGCTGCAATTGGCCTATGCTGCCCTTCAGTATGTCGGTTCCGTTTATCGCCTCCTTGCCGTTTACGATGCCGTCGAACCTGCCCTGGCTCTGTATTATGTTTATAGTCTGGTTTATCTCAGCCTGAGATATTGTCGGTATTGTCAGGTAGACCTCAGAGGCACCCACCCCCTCAACCGTTATCTCCTTAAGCCCGAATGTGGAGACACGCTGCTGCAATGCTGATATGAGCGAGCTCATCGCCGTTACGTTGACCGGCTGCTCAAGCGTTATCGGTATCTGCGTGCCTCCGACGAACTCTATGCCGAAATGTATACCAAAATGGAAGTCAAGGATCGCAAGCGCCACCACTATTATTATGAGGGGCCAGATGCGCCTGTCCTTCAGGTAGCCTGCTATGCTGTGCTTGTTGTCCATCATTTGTAGTGCACCTCCTTGCCTTTCTTGTACCAGAGAACCATAGGCATGTTTGCAAGCCATGTGGTTATTATGTCACCGACAAGCCCCACAATCACAACGCCTGATATCTCCAGATAGGTCGGAATGAACGCATAATATGAGATGGCAAACAGCACCGAGAAGGATATGAGCGCGGTTATCGTCATTGTGGTGCCGGTTTTGAATGAGGAGAAAGCCCTCTCCTCAGAAGTTCCCTCGGAGCGCTTGAGCACCCTTATGGCTGAAAGGATGTCTGTATCCATGGAGAAACCTATAAGCATTAGTAAACCTCCGACAGATGCAACTCCAAGCGGAATGCCGAATATACCCATAGCGCCCAGAGCAACTATCAGGTCGTTCGCTGCTCCGAAAACCACCGCGAATGCTGGAACCGGCGTCCTGAATATCACGAATACGACTATTGCGACCAGTACGAATGCCGCGATTATGATGGTTTCCATCTGGCTGAGGAAAAATGCGCCCAGGGTCGGCGTTACCTCATTGTATGAATAAGAGGAAAATGGCAGTATCGTCTTAAGCGCAGAGACTATCTGGTTCTGGTTCACAAGAGATGCATTGGAATAGCTGTCCTTTGCGATATTCGGCAGGCTGGCATAGTTAGATGCATTGTAATTGGCCGTGCCTATGAACGGCTTGAGGTCCGCAAGCTCATCTTTAAGCGATGCGGTAAACGCAGGCACTGATTTCTGCTGCTCTGCCTTTGAGGCGTTGAGCAATGCATGCAGCGTTGCATTGCTCTGCTGCGAGCTCAGTTCGGCCTGGATCGCGCTTACGTTGTATGTTGCGGTTGTATAGTTGCTGTATGCGCTGTAGAATGCAAGAAGGCTTGTTTCAGCAGATGCTATGCTTGAGTTTGCCGCCAGTGTTATTGAGAGCCCGCCGGGAGATCTTGAGACGCTTGCCTGTGCCCCGGGTATCTTGGAATCCACAAGGGTGGTAAGAGTCCTGGTGTCGATTGTTGAATTGGTGACCAGCTGCACGCTGACCCCTCCCTTAAGCGATGAGTCAAGCTGTATATGCGGTATGAAATATAGCGCGACCAGCATCATCGCTACCGGTATGAGTATAAACAGCTTGTAATGCTTGCTTTCGTAGAAGTTCTTCATTAAGACCAATGAGCTATATAATATAGAAATAAGCCAATCCGTGCCCCCACGTTGGGCATTTCCACTAATATTATAGAGTAAAGCTTAAAAGAGGTTTCTAAGCTCCAAATATAAAGGGCAAATGCATAATCATGATGATACAATGGCTAGAAGAGTATCAAGGAGAAAGGAGCCAAACAGGGAGTTCCACACACTGAAGGAGCAGAACAAGATAGACAGCGGCATATTCGACACCAAGACAATGGTATTGCTGAGCAAATTCTACAACAAGGGAATAATAGACAGGCTGAATTTCATGATAGCAAAAGGCAAAGAGGCAAATGTGTATGTCGCGCAGCCGGGTGCATCAGAGATAGTACAGGATGTAAAATTCATAATAGTAAAGTTCTTCAGGATAGAGACCTCCTCGTTCCTCAAGATGTCAAACTACATGATCGGAGACCCAAGGTTCTCAAAGATAAGGCTCACAAAAACAACAATAGTAAAGACATGGTGCAGGAAGGAGATGGGAAACCTGAGGATTGCGGAAGGCGCAGGCATACTGGTGCCGAAGCCGTACATGGCAAACGGCAGCATACTGGCGATGGAGTTCATAGGAAATGAGGAGGGCGTCCCCGCACCGCAATTGAAGCATGTAAGGCTTGAAAAACCGGAAATGTTCCTGGATGTGGTAATGGAGCAGACGAGGAAACTTTACAAAAGGGAACTGGTGCACGCCGACCTGAGCGAGTACAACATACTTGTAAAGGAGGAAAAACCCTACTTTATAGACATGGGCCAGGCTGTGGTGCTTAAGCATCCCAACGCGGAGATATTCCTTGAGAGAGATGTCAGAAATGTGCTTAGCTACTTTTCAAAGCATTACAAAATAGAAAGGGATTTGCGGAAGACGCTGGAGTACATCACAAAGGATTAAAAGCGGCGTATGAACCGGCAAAACCGTAATATTTCTTCACCCTTTTTAATACAGTATCCTCCTATTATGTATGGTGCAATCCATGACCGAGAAGATAATGAGATTTCAGGGAAAGAAAAAGGACCTAACCGCGCTTACGAATCAGATAGTGCAGAAACTGCAGACCGGAGGCTATCAGGTGCAATCCGCAAACGGCCAGGATGGCATGGTCATACAGGCGAAGAAGGCAGGGATACTCAGGGACATAATAAGCGCTGACAGGGCATTTACAATTCAGATATCAGGGAAGCCGAACGACTTCACGATAAAGATAGGAATAGGCAAGTTCGTGCAGAACCTGGCGGTGACCGCAGCGGAAACACTTATAATATCGCCGTTGTTTCTTGCGGTTGACGTGCCGGAGATGCTCTGGACAAAGCACGTGGAGCAGGGTATTGCGAAGGACATAACTACGGTTGTTGGGTAGCAAAATAGCTACTCATTCTATTTTTCCCTCACGTGCTCTATTGATTTTTTAAGTTTCTTTAGTACCGAGAGGGTAAAGGGGTTCTCCAGGTTGCCGTCATCAACCCATTCAAGGTAAGTGAGCTTTGTTTTGTTGTTGGAGATCGGCTCATACCTGTAGAGCACATGGTATAATCCGTTCTTTTGCTTAAGCTCGAACATCTTGTTCTGCTTGAATTGCACGACCTTGTATTCAGTCCAGTCCCCAGCCCTGTTTACGTCCTTGTATTCCGTGCCCAGCTGTACGGGAAACTCATCGGTTTTTGTCTCCACTATGTCATCAATCCACAAATGTGCATTTTTCGG
Source organism: uncultured Microcaldota archaeon (assembly GCA_963804175.1). GTDB lineage: Archaea > Micrarchaeota > Micrarchaeia > Micrarchaeales > Micrarchaeaceae > UBA12276. Next base: position 35,362 of record CAWDPD010000003.1, on the reverse strand, counting down.
ATTTACAGTAAATTCAAAAACTTCAGCCACAGGGCGATTTATCTCTATTGAAATTTCGTTCTCTTTCATTTCTAATACCACTGTCTATCAATCATTTCCTTACTTCAATGCTTAAATATTTATTACAGTAGTTTTATTTAAAGTCAGCTTTACCGCGCTGTCCATTGATGCATCAATCCATAGCCTTCTTATCCTGGCAGAGCTGCTGTTCGTTGCCGGGTTCCTTGCCGCGATGGAGCAGACGTCCCTGTATTCCCTGATTGAGGCCTCAAATGTGCCTATCTTCTTTGCCATATCGACTATGTCCTGCTTGTCAAACCCTATCAAAGGCCTCATTATAAAACGGTCTATACCTGTTTCTGAGGCCGTGAGGTTCTTGATGGTCTGCGAGGCAACCTGGCCAAGGCTCTCGCCGCTTACTATGGCATCTGCCTCTTCTTTGTCAGCTATGCTCTCCGCAAGCCTGTAAAGGAAGAGCTTGAAAAGCACCAGCTCGTACTTGTTGCGGATCCTCATTGCCGATGACTGGAAGACATGCCCAGGTATTAGGTATATTTTTGGATCAGCCGAATATGCGGAAAGTATCCTCACAAGCTCCTTTATCTTGGAAAGCTTTGCGTCCTTGTTGTTAGGAAAGGCGTGCACGTGCATGTATATGGGCCTAAGTCCTCTCCTCATCGCATAGTAAGATGCAACCGGCGAGTCTATTCCACCGGAAAAGAGGACAACCGCGCTTCCGGAAGAGCCCACGGGCAGCCCGTTCGCGCCCTGCAGCCTCTCCTTGTAAATGAATGCAAAATCCTTTGCGACGTTTATGTAAAGCTCCTTGTCAGAGTCCTTGTCTATCCCGAATTTCAGCTTTTTTGGATTCTTTATGAAGTAGCTAACTATCTCTGAGGAGTCAAAACCCAGGTTCTTTACAGACCTATGGGGCACTATCCTTACAGTGTCTCCCTTTCCAAGCAGGTTATTGGACGCCTTCAGTATGCTTTCAAGGCTGTTTTCCGATGTTATTACCGGCGAGAACCTGCTTATCCCAAAGACCCTAGACAGTTTCCTCTCTATGGATTTGATGTCTGATTTTTTGTCGAATACCAGGAAGAACCTGTCCCTCATATCCTGCAGTTTGGAGTAATGCTCATCCCGCAGGGCAAGCTCTATATTATTGTAGAGCCTTCTTACAAAATCATTCCTGTTCCTTCCCTTGAGCCATATCTCGCCGAAATGTATGACTATGCCCTTGTATTTGTTCATTAGGACCACGGACGAAAAGCAATATAAATATCTCGCTTCTATTATTTAATCTATACTGTATGGCTTAAAGGCCATGATAAGTGTTAGCAATGGATCCTCTAAGATCTCTCAGGAAGTTCTGGGACAACGCCAGGCACGTTATGAGCATAAGCTATAAGCCCACTAGGGAGGAATTCAACAAGGCCGCAAGGCTCATAATATTCGGAATACTCCTGATAGGCGCGATAGGATTCGTGATATCTATAATTATATCTCTCATAATAACCGGGACATTGTAATTGATATGATGGAGATGGAAATAGACTTCACAAAGTCTGCACAGGAGAACGCCAACGAATACTACAAAAAATCAAAGAAGCTCCACCAGAAGAAGGAGGGCGCAACAAAGGCTGTAAAGGAGCTTGAGGAAAAGCTCTCAAAGGCAAGAGCAGGCGCAAAAAAGCCGCAGGAGCGCAAGATGATAAAAGCGGTAAAGAAGGAATGGTACGAGAAGTTCCACTGGTTCTACACGAGCAACAACATGCTGGCGATAGGCGGCAGGGATGCGCATCAGAACGAGCTTATCAACTCAAAGCATTTCGACGACAGGGACCTATTCCTACATGCTGACATATTCGGGGCTCCTGTATTCATACTCAAGGATGGCGCTATTTCAGAGAGAGGAATAAGGGAAGAGGTGGCGGAATGCGCGGCATGCTATTCAAGGGCATGGCAGGAGGGCCAAAGGACAGTTGACGTTTATGCGATGAAAAGGAACCAGGTGAGCAAGTCCAGCAGCAAGGGTTCCCTTGGCACTGGTAGCTTCCTGCTGAGCGGTGAGAGGGACTGGTACAGGGGAGTGCAGCTAGCGCTTGTGATGTTCGTAAAAGAGGAAAGGCTGCATGCGGTACCACTTGCAACCTTCAAAAAAACGCAGGACGACAAGATCACACATGTAAAGGTGACACAGGGCAACTTCAAGAAGTCAGACGCGGCAAAAAAGATCGCAGTGAAGCTAAGCTACAACGACATAGACAACATAATGAGGCAGCTTCCAGTAGGTGGATTCAGAGTTGAGTGAATAGTTTGCGGGGAGAGAGATTTGAACTCTCGAACCCCTAAGGGACTAGGCCCTGAACCTAGCGCGTTTGACCATGCTTTGCTATCCCCGCAACAAATAGTAATTAATTTTATCCTTTTATCATTTATAAGGTTTGTTATACAATCATAATTGTTGATTAATTTATGCCCTCAAACGAGAAAAACAAGATAAGCGTTGTCGTTGCCACTGCGGTGGGGTTGGGCGCAATAATAGGCGCGGGCATATTCGTGCTTAGCGGAACGGCCATAGCGCTCGCCGGTAGGAACGCTCTCATTGCATTCCTGATCGTAGGCATCATCGCGTTAATGGTCGGATTGGAGCTCGGGGAGCTTGGCTCGCTGATGCCAAAGGTGAAGGGGGCGTCGTACTCATACACATACAAGGCATTCGGCAGCGAGCTCGGATTCATAACTGGCATACTCCTCTTCTTCAGCTATGCAACATCGATATCAGTAGTTGCGCTTGGCTTCGGCTCTTATCTCGGGAGCATCCTGGGGATATCCACTGTCGGCTATCCTATAGCATTTGCAATACTGCTGATATTTGTCCTTTCCATTGTCAATATATTGGGGATAAGGAAAGCGGCCAAGGCGGATTACTTCCTTGTCATAATCAAGATCTTCATACTGGTCATATTCATAGGGTTTGCAGTGCTTGTCGCCCTCTCATCGAAGGCGCCTCTCGGAAACCTGCTGCGGTCGCCTACCTCCAACAGCGGCCTGGCCGGAATATTAGCGGCGAGCATAGTCATATTCTTCGCCTATACCGGCTTTCAGACAATATCCACGTTCACAAACAGGGTAAAGGGCGGAGGCAGGGGCGCGGCCAAGGCGTTGATATGGGCTGTTGTGATAAGCATAATACTCTACACCCTTGTCGTATTGGGAATGCTGCTGCTCCTGCCTGCGGGCAGCTTTAAGATCTCAGCAGATCCGCTTGCCTTCGCGCTTAAGGGCAGCGGCGCACCGCTCTGGCTCTTCTTCCTTATTGCAATAGGCGCCCTAATAGCCACGGCATCTGCCACTCTTGCAGACATACTCAGCTCCTCAAGGATGCTATACCAGATGGGCGTCGACAGGATACTCCCTGCAATAACAAGGAAGTACAACAAAAGTAGGGACGAGGCGACCAACGGCATAATACTTGCGTCTGTAATAGGGGTGATAATGCTCTTCTCCGGAAACATATACATAATAGCCGCAATAGCAAACTTCGGGCTTCTCTTCTCATATCTCATGACCAGCTTCGCGGTAATGCATTTTAGGAGGAAGAAGGAGGTTCCAAGCTTCAAGGCGCCGCTATATCCCTATCTTCCCATAATTACGATAGTCGCGCTGATGGTCCTCATGATAGGGCTTCCAAGGGAGGCGCTGCTTATAGGCCTGCTGATGATAATCACTTTGATAATAGTGTACTATGCGCTGAGGGAATACGAGGACAAGAAGATAATAAGAGTAAGGCTGTTCAGGTAAGGCAATGATTTTATGCTGATTGGAATTATAGGCGCACCAAACAAGGGGAAGAGTACCTTATTCTCCGCTCTTACGATGAAAGAGGTGGAGATCGCGGATTATCCTTTTACAACCATAAACCCGAATATCGGTATAACTTATGCGACTGGCATATGCCCTGAGAAGGAACTGGGGGTAAAGTGCAAGGCCAGGAACTCCCTTTGCGTAAACGGCGTAAGGAAGATTCCCGTAAACATAATCGACGTCGCGGGCCTGGTGGAGGGCGCGCACTCCGGCAAGGGCATGGGAAACCAGTTCCTGAACGACCTTGCATCAGCTGATGCCCTGATGCTTGTCGTTGACGCAAGCGGCAGGACAGATCCGCTTGGCAACCCGTGCGAGGCCTGCAATGCTTCCGATGACGTCAAAATGGTCAGGGGCGAGCTGATAAAATGGATATCATCGATAATAATCAAGCACGCGAACCAGATATCCAAGCGAAGCGACGGAATCAATGCGCTTGAGGATGTGCTTACCGGATTGAAGATAAATAAGGATGCAATAAGCTCTGCCATTGGCTCTGCAAACCTGTCAGGCGTAAAGATATCATGGTCCCAGGCAGATACCGACAAATTTTCAGAAAAACTCCTTGAGGCAAGCAAGCCCATACTCATAGTGGCAAACAAGTGCGACATCAAGGGCGCGGAAGCGCAGGTAAGCGTTCTAAAGTCAGCTCTTGGCGAGAGGAATGTAATAGCCGTTTCTGCAGCTATAGAATTGGCGATAAGGAAGGCTGAAAAGCAGGGAATAATAGAATACGAGCCGCAATCAAAGGACTTCAAAATAATAAGCAACAATATTACAAAGGAACAGGCCGATGCATTGAAATACATGCAGGAATTCATAAAAACAAAGGGTGCAAATGCACAGGAAGTGATTAATCGCGCGGTCTTCGGCCTACTGGATAATGTGGTCGTATATCCGGTAGAGGATGAGAACAGGTACACGGACCATTTCGGCAACGTGCTGCCAGACGCGATCCTGATGAAAAACGGTTCAACAGCTATGGATCTTGCAGAAAGAATACATTCAGACATAGCGAAGAACATGCTCTACGCCGTGGACGCAAGAAGCAAAAGAAGGCTCAGCAAGGACTATGTCCTTAAGGACAGCGATGTGATAAGGATCGTGAGCTCCGCAAAATGAGCAGAGATGCCAAATCTAGCTGTAGCGCCTGGCCGCTGAAAGCATCGCAAAGAGAGGCACCAGTATCACGCTTATCAAAACAGGTATCAGGATAAGCCTTTCCGCAAACAGCTCTGGGCTGAGGGACCAAAGGACGCCAGCCCTCTGCACCACCATTATTATGTAGATTATTGTTATGGATACGATGTAGATCATAGAGGCGTAGAGGGCGTTTATTAGACCTTTGTATGCTATGGTTGAGCTTTTCTTGCTAAGGTAGCTTACACGCTCGCCAATCCATATGGATACGATCAGCGGCAGTATCAGTATTCCCGGTATGTAGATCAGATAATCTGCGAATTCATTCAGGTAGTTGTTAAGTGCCGTATGCCCTGACAGGTTTGCAACAGGGATAGCTATGAGCTGTATCAATGTCGCAAATATCAAAAGCCCGATCCAGAGCCCGAGAGGGCCGCCCAGGCTTACTGTTGTCGTTTCCTTCTCCTCCTTCTTGTCCTCATCGCGGTTCTCCAACTTGTCCCTCTTGTAATAGCTGTCGTAAGCCAAACCAATCACCTTTTTATATGAGAGGCAAAGATATTAAAGTCTTGCATGGCATAAATCATTGATAACATGCCAGGATTGTATACCCCGCAAAGCTCTGCAGGGATAACCAGTTTCTACGACGCGCCAACGAGCGGGCCGAAGATAAATCCGAAGATATTGATAGCAATAGTGGTAATTTTCACTGTAATAATACTTGTTGCGGACCACTTTATATACTGATGCTGCACCTGGCGCTAGGCAGCCCTGAATATATCTTTTCTTACCTCTGTCACATCTCCGCTTTCTGAAAGGAAATAGAGCACTGTTCTTACCCCATCTTCCTCGACCCCGGTCTCTTTCACTATATCATCTATATTTGTACTTTTCTGCTCTATTGCCTTTAGTATTTTTGGCGCATTCTTGTTGATGAAGCCCCTAAGGCCTATGTAGAATTTTTTGTTGAAGGCCCTTGTTCCCACTACAAGGCCCTGCCTTATGCTGTCCTCCAGTGCAGTTGATACGATCGATGCCTCGGCCTCATTGCCAAGCACCAAAAACCCCTTTGATTCAAGCAGTTCAATATAGGCCTCGCTCCCGCTTTCAGCTATCTTCCTCTCCCAGGATTTCTGCTGCACCGGCGCAGAAGTCCTAACATTCTGTTGTATCCTCATCTTTACTGGTTCAGATTGGGTTTGCTCGCCTCTCTTTTTCCTGTAAAGGAATGCGTCATAAACGCTCTTCTGTATGCTGTACTTTACCTCCTTCTCGCTGCCCTTGCTGAACGGCACAATTATCTTTCTCTTCAGAAGTGCCTGTAATGTTGCCTTTTCCTCGTTGTTTAGAATAGAGGCCACATTCAGATTGGTCCTGTCGTTGTATTTGAGGGTATCGATCTTCTTCAGCAGCTCAAGCTCTTTTGGTTCAAGAGAGGGTGCTTTGATGGGCTCGCCCTTTTGAACATAGCTCTTTGGGCTTGGTTTTGGCGCCTCATCAGGATTGGAACTGGCCTTGGAAAGCATTTTCACTATGTCCATTTTCTTTGCGATAAGATAGATACCCTCGCCGTACTTAAGGAAGTCAATGTCATCGCCGTCCTTTATGCTCATGGCCTCAATGACATCGTAAGGCAGATACACCACTAACTTGCTATTCTTTAACTTGTATACTTTTGACATCTTTAACCCCCAGCAAGCATCATAAATAAGTATTGATAATATTATATGATAGAAAGCTTAAATGTTTATGCCCAAATCAGAATCGCGGTGATAAAAATGGAAGAATCCCCATATTCAAAAGTCAAGAAAGAGCTTGCGGAAATGGCAGAAAAGGCGGCCATCGGATCTGGATACAAAACCGGAAGCGTTGAAAATACAATAGATTTCTCAAAGGGATTCGGCGACATCTCATGCTCCGTTTCATTCAGGCTGGCAAAGGAAAACAGGAAGGATGCAAACGTAATAGCAAACGAGATAAAGTCAAAAATCGGAAAATCAGCATATGTTGAAAAAGTCACAGTGGAAAACGGTTTCATAAATTTCCATCTTGACAAAGGCGCATTTACAAGAATGGTTTTGGAAGAGGAAACAAAGCCGGAGAAAAGAAAGGAGAAGGCAATAATAGAGTACATAAGCCTGAACCCGAACAAACCCCTTCATATAGGGCACCTCAGGAATGCGCTTCTCGGGGATTCAATAGCCAACATTTACGCGTGTCTTGGCTACGATGTTGAAAGGGAGAACTACATAGACGACCTTGGACTGCAGATGGCCGAGATAACCTGGTGGTATCTCAACGGCCACAACAAGCCTGACAAGAAGTTCGACCACTGGCTTGGCGAGGAATATGTAAAGGTAAACCAGCATCTTGAAGAGAGTGACGTAAAGGAGGGCATTGGAAAGGTATTGGCTCTGATGGGCCAGGACGGCACATATGAATCAAAGATAGCAAGAGACATAGCAGCCGGATGCGTGACTGCGCAATACGAGACGATCTGGAATTTCAGGATATACCAAAACCTTATGGTATGGGAGAGCGACATAGTAAGGGAGCGCATCTTTGAAAAATCGATGGAGCTGCTCAAGAATTACAAATTCATAAAGAGACCTAAGGATGGCGACTACGCGAACTGCGTTGTAATAGACCTAAAGGAGATAAGGGATCTACCCAACGAATTCAAGGGATTAAAGGAGGACATGAAGGTACTTGTAAGAAGCAACGGCACTCCAACCTACCTGGCGAAGGATATAGCGTTCCATATGTGGAAGCTGGGAATGCTTGAGAATGTATTCAAGTATTCGGTCTTTGTGGAAAAACAACCCAACGGCAATCCATTATACACGACATCCCAGGAAGGCAAAAAGATGGATTTTGCCGATGCCAAGGTTGCGATCAACCTGATAGATTCAAGGCAAAGCCATGAGCAATCGATGATAAAATTGACATTTGATGCAATGGGCAAGAAAGAAAAGGCAGATAATATAAAACACATCGCATATGGTGTTGTAGAGCTGGAATCCGGAACGCTTTCCGGAAGGAAGGGAACATGGCTGGGCTACATAGCCGATGATGTGCTAAGGGAGACAGAATCAAGGGCCCAAAAACTAATAAGCGGAAGGTTCAAGTTCGGAAAAGAGGAGGAACACAAAGTAGTGAAAAGCGTAGCATTGAGTGCGATAAAATTCGAGTTCCTGAAACCAGGACCGGAAAAGAAGATAATATTCTCATGGGAAAGGGCGCTAAACTTTGAGGGCAATTCGGGACCATATGCGCAATACATGCATGCAAGAGCCACAAGGATACTGGAAGAGGCACCCAAAACACCCATGAACGGGAAACCCAAAGCATATAATATTACAGATTCGGAGTTTGCCTTGGTAAAAATTATTTCAAAGAAAACAGACATTGTAGAAAAGGCTGCAAGTGAACTGAGACCCAATGTAATAGCAGAGTACATCAACGAACTTGCATACTCTTTTGCCACGTTTTACGAGAAATCTCCTATCCTGAAGGCTGAATCTGAAGATGAAAAATCATTTAGGATAAACCTGACCTCCGTATTCAAGGAAGCAATGAAAGACATGCTTGAATTGCTAGGCATAGAAGCCTTGGAAAAGATGTAATCATATGAAAAATTCGATGATGTATAAAGAACTGGCAATATTTTACGACTCAATATATGCTTCGAAAGATTATAAAAAAGAGTCAATTAGAATAAAGGCGCTTATTTCAAAATACAAAAAGAGCAACGGAAATTCACTCCTTGAAGTGGCATGTGGAACTGGCAGACATTTACAGTATCTTAAAAAAGAATTCTCCTGCACTGCTGTAGACCTAAATGAGGGTATGTTGAAAATAGCAAGAAAGAGAGTTCCTGAAATCAAATTCAAGAAAGGGGATATGATTAACTTCAAGCTGAAAAGAAAATTTGATATAATACTATGCTTGTTTAGTTCGATCGGCTATGTAAAAACTTATAAAAACCTAGAAAAGACATTAAAAAATTTTTCAGAGCACGCAAAAGTCGGTGGGGTTACAATTATAGAACCTTGGTTCACTAAAGCCCAATATATGGTGGGTGCACCACACATGACTACATATGATGGCAAAGATGTAAAAATAGCAAGGTTAAGTGTTTCGGAGGCAAAAAACAATGTTTCTATAATAGATATGTATTATTTAATTGCGGAAAGGAATAAAAGAGTAAAATATTTTATTAGCAGGGAAAAATTAGGCATGTTCGAAATCAAAAAGACTCTACGGATGATGAGAAGTGCCGGATTTGATGCAAAATTTTTGAGCCGCGTGTCTTTTGACTCTAAAGTACCGGTTAGCGAAAGAGGATTATTCGTGGGAGTAAAAAGACCAATAAAGAAGCTATTAATACCTTAAGAATTATATCTTAGAAGTTCAAACAGGGGCCTGTAGCTCAGCTTGGATAGAGCGGCATCCTCCTAAGGTGAAGGTCGTGGGTTCAAAATTAGCTTTTTAATATGTACAATCGAAAGTTATATGAAAATCCCACCAGGCCCGTATTGGTGTTCAAATGGCTAAGGAAAAAGCGGAAAAGAATCCTAAGATAAGCGGCAAGGAGCCCGTCTTCATAGTAAAGCCCGCGCTGAAGAACTACGGCCTAGATTACCTGCACATAAGCCTTATCGCCCTTGTGATAATACTCATAGTGCTTGCATTTGCGCTGAGCAGCTTCAAGCAGGGAATTGTTGTCACCAACTGCCAGTACGGAAGCAACTCGACAGGAAGCTGCAACACTACGGTGCACAACTCAACGCAGGTCCTTGCTGCTGCAGAGAGGTACCTTGCTGCATATTCAAACGTAAATACATCATTGGCGCTTGTCCCGTACTATGCGCTTGTGAACAAATCAAAGGTAAGCTATCTTGTGCAGGGCAGGGAATGGCTCGTGGTTGTGCCATATATAGACCCGTTCGTGAAAAACACGATCTTCAACATGTCACTGCTGCTGTACGACTCCAACCTAAGCCTTGCTAACTCATTCCAGCAGACGCTGTTGCCATCGGTGAAGACAAACAACAGCGTTGTGGCATTGGGCACAGTAAGCCTTTACGGCGAGGCAGCATGCAGGACATCCACGCCGATTCCCATATATGTCGTAACAGACCCGTATGCGCCTGGCGCCATCAACGCGCTTAACACAACAATAAAAGCGGCAAGGCAATACGGCAGCAGGATAAACGTAAGCTACTTCTTCATATTCAGCGGCTATTCAATAAGCTACTACAAGGGCTACGGGGTAAGCCAGACGCAGTATCTCGGGATGTACATGGAATGCGCATCGCAACAGCGTGACAGGTTCCCGCAGTTCCTTTCCAACCTGAGCATAGCATATACCGGAAGCCCGATTGGGAATCAGACGCTATACCAGATTGTTCTAGGCTCCGGACTTAATACCAGCGAGTTCTCTGGATGCATGAATAATGTCACTAGAACGCTTAACGTGCAGGCAGAGTTTGCAAATCTTTACCACATAGTATCCACGCCAACAGTGATAGTAAACTGCAGGTATTCAACAATACCGCAGACCATCAATTATGCGATAAACTACTCATTGAACAACCTCAATGGTTAGAGAACTGTTCTGATGTACCTTATAGCTGGAATAGATCCGGGAAAGACCTGCGGAATAGCCTGCCTTAGCCTGAACGGCAATCTTGTCTACAAGGACCACAAGACCTTTGGGGGCGTTGACTGGCTGGTAAGCGCATTGAGCAGGACCGGTACGCCGGTGATAATTGCAAGCGACAAGCCCGATGCCAGCGAGATTGTAAGGAAGGTGAATACCGCATTCAACTCAAGGCTCTTCTGCCCGGAAAGGGATTTCAGGATAGAGGAAAAAAGGGCAGCGGCAAAGGGAATCGGGATAAAAGATCCGCACGAGAGGGACGCCTACATAGCCGCGATTTCGGCATATAATGCGTATGCCAACAAGTTCAAGCAGGCAGAGCACATAGCAAACGAAAGCAGATACCAAAACATAGAGGAGATAAAGGCAAAGGTAATAGGCAAGTACTCGATAAGAGAGGCGATAGAGAACAGGAAAGCGAACAGAAAATAGCAATATGATGGCTATTTATACGTATTTACTGCATAGATAGTATTCACCAGTAAATTCACGAACAGCTTTACGAAATACCTATTGGTAGTGATGCTTTTGGAAAAGACCAGATCAAGGCCTAGGATCAGGAGCAGAGGAATCTCTCTAGAAATAAGGTGCAAGGCGAACATCCTGCCATTGAAATCTCTCCTATACGCCATGGCGCACGCAAGCAAGTACATGATAAGGCCTAAAAATTCGAATGCCAGCCTTTATGTGCACAAGCTCATAGCGCAGACAAGGAACATCAGCGCCCTTGCAAACAGCCTCAAGGGCTCCAACGATGTAAGCCCTAGCATACATTCGAAGGGAATAGAATCAGCCATAAGCACATACGTGGAGATGTTCTATAGCGTGGGAAGAGATGAAAGGAAATGGTACATAGAGGAATTCAATAAGGGGAACAGGACAAAGGTAAAGGCAGAAAGGAACCTTCTTGTGCTTCCAGCGCTGATGGCGGAACTGAAGATGCCAAAGGACGAGGCATCAAAGGGGCTTTTCTATTCGCTCTACAAGATGCCATTCAAGGTACTGCATGAGTCAAGCAAATCGGCGCTGCATGTCGCGTTGCTGGAGCGAAACATGGCCATAAGGACGGTGCCGTATGGCGCTGTTGAAAGGTTCTCCAAGTCCATGTCAAAGCTTGAATCAAGGATGGCTGCCGTAGAAGGTGGTGGCATAGACCCGGACGATGACGAGGATATAAAGGCAGACTTCATAGAGAGGGCAATCGCGTTCTCGAAGGCAACCGATATCAACATAGTTGACCTTATATCGGAAAGAGTGGGAACAGAGAGTGCCATGCGCACAAGAATGCATAGGATAATTAGAAAGGCAAGGTACTAATTATTTTAATAAGAGATTCTAATTATCTAGTAAGCTCCCATCGTCTAGTCCGGTCAAGGACATTGGCTTCTCAAGCCAGTAACTCGGGTTCAAATCCCGGTGGGAGCAAAAGAAAATTACGACGACAGTCGTGGGTTCAAATCCAGCAGAAAACGCAAAAACAGAAAGAAAGATGGGTTCAAATCCAAAACTGTATCCGAATACGGAAAATTAATAAACACCATGTATTCGGTTCTTCCTAAGCTTACTCACCAAGAGTTCAAGCAACTCAAGAAAATTATTCATAAACAATTCCTAAAGAAGTTCGCAAAGAACCAACCTCCCAAATACGGAAGCCTAAACAAAGGCTTTACCGAACAGGAGGTGCAGATGTTCTTCAGAACGATAGACAATCCGAAGCTTCGGCTATTATTTTCCTACCAAGCGCAGCTCGGTCTCAGAATAGGCGAAGCGGTAAAACTCAATATAAAAGATATTGACTTTCAGACTAGAGAGATTACCATAAAGAGCGAGAAGTCTCACACCTTAGATACTCTCATTATCCCTATACCTCTATTCAGGCTTACCCTTGAATACATCAAGGCTAACAACAAGCAAATCGAGTCCTCTAGTGGCTACCTCTTCTTCAAGGAAGAAGGCAAATTCAGCCATAGAGACGAGCTTTACCTGAGCAAAGATTATGTTAGGAACTCCTTTAGGTTCTATGTCCAAAAAGCAGACTTGGACAAGGTATATGACAGTAGTGATGAATCCAACTACGATAGGACTCCTAGAAGCCTCCATAGACTCACTACGCATAGCCTGCGCCATTACGCGATAACCAGCTTCTCTAGGCAGACCAATGGCAACATAATCCTTACAGCGAAGTTCGCAAGGCATAGGGCAACAGCGGTAACGCTGACCTACATAAGCACGTCAAAGCAGGAGCTTTACAAAGAGATAGACAATGCGTTCAGTCTAGGCCAAGCAGAGAAATTAAAGGCGAGGATTAGTACTTGAAGCGCCTTTCATAGTTTTTATGATCGAACCATTCCAAAAGTATCGCTATTATCTCGACCTCATTTCCAGTTATGGAGTAAACAAGCCTCCATGCATTGGGCAGATTGTACTTCCACAGGTTATTTATCCCGTATTTTTGTATGTATACCTTCGGTATCAGGCGTTTAGGCACCTCAATCCCGCATTTCGGGTCTGCCTTTAGGTCGTCCGTTGCTCTGTCAAGGAATTTGTAGAGCAATGGGTTTTCCTTCTGTGCCTTGCGATAGGCCTTCTGCACTCTCTCATCAGCAAATACTACGCTTATCTTTCGATTATCGGTTATTTCAACACCAGCTTGCTATTGCTGTAGCGCCTTACGAGTTCCGGATTCCATATCCATATTATCTTTCCGTTCTTCTGCACTATCTTGCCAGAATCTTCAAGATAGGATATTATTACATTGAATGTCTGGTACATGACCTTCTTCTTCAAGGCTAGCCAGAGCTGCCTTTTTGATGGGTATTCCTTTGCTTCCCGGACGGCATCTTCAACCATCAATACCGTATCCAGTCTTGGGTAATGTATCATCTTTTGTGTCTGCATGATATTATATAGTTCCATATAATATATAAACCTATCTATTACAACCGCTATACAACCCCTAATTAGTCCAAAATGGGGTCAGGTGGAGTAAAACACCACTTCAGGTGGAGTAAAACGACTCTCATTTGCCCTCTTTTTGGTCGTTTTCCCTCGTAAAACTCCCCATTAATCATAAAAAACCAATTTTGATGCCCAATTTCAAAATTCACGTGGAGTAAGCCGTCGCCCGCCCACAAAGTCGCCTTCGGCGACGCTCGGCGGGCTAGGCTTTTCAATCTAAAGCCGTTTTGACCCCCCCGCAAAACGGCTGCTAAAGGTTCCTTGAAATGCTAAGTAGCTAGCTTAAAGCTCGTTGGAGCGTCAGGGAGACACCTCATGAGCTTGCGTAAGCAAGCAATAGAGATTGGCGACCCAAAGGAAAGGTATATACAAATGTGGCAAGAAAATGTAATTGGGAATTTAGATGGCAAAGAAACAATACGAATGTAATATTTGTGGTTATAAGGGTAGCACGAGAGAGGAAATGAGGGAGCATATCGGAAATAAGCATGGTGACCGTCTCAAAACAAACAATGTAAATACTTCTTTGTCACACAGAATAAAACCAATATTATACATATTGAGTTATCTGGTCATGGTTTGGATTAGTGTCGGACTTGGAATTGCCCAAATACTTTATGCACCATTTGTGGCTTTGGGATATTTAGGTTCAGCTCAGCAAGGGACACCATTACAAACTTTGATATATACTCTCGTTTTAGTGTCATTGGCTTTGTTTATATATGGCTGGTATATAATAATTAAAGAACGTGCAAAGAAAAGATAGGGCTATTCCAAAGGAAAGGTTTAACTGTGGATTTGAACTCTTAGCCATGATAAACGAAGATTCCTGTTCGCCTACGGAATCTATATGCCGCATAAGCAGCTGGCAAAATTAATACTAATGCTGCTGCATCTCCACCAAACCAAAATATTACTGCGACTATAACAAAACAAACACCCAATAAACCAACACCCCAAGTTTTAAAATCAGATCTACCTGCACCTATATTATTGACAGTTAAGAAAGCTGAAATTAGCAAAACAAGGGCTGATATACCATATAAGTAACCATTTATTCCGCACGTACCCGAAATCGCACGCTCAAAATAGGATGACTGGCAAGCGGGAGCAAAAAAGAATGTCGGAGCAAGTAAAAGCGTAGCTAAAAATGAAACGACAACTAGAAGAGGCCAAATAAAGTTACCAATTCTCATATCCTCATATAAAATATTAATAGAAAGTTTATAAAAGCCTACTATATATTATCATTCGAGACGGCGAGTATGGTTTCGTTTATGTTTTTAGGGCTGCATAATACGCCTCCACATTTGAATATTATTACATAATTATCTTTATTCGCGATAACTTCAGTACCGTTCACCAAATAATATTGCATGCCGTTGATGTATCCGTCGTATGTCGCAATTTGAGACTGGGCAAAGAACAAATAACTTGCCTGCGGGCTAGAAATAACTTGTTCTCTTAGGAGAAGTTGATCTTGTGCACTTTGACGAATGCGGAATCCAACCAAAAATGATTTGTCAATTGTAATATTGGAAATGGAAGTATTTATTGTAAATACTATTGAAGGAATTGAAAAATTTGCTAACTGGCTTCCTTGTGAAATGAACGAATCAAGAGCAGTGCCATTAACTGTTTCCTTTGAACCGGTGTTGAGACTACCATACGAGCCTACCCCATATATACTGAATAATTGATTCTGAGTTAAATACGCAGTGCTATTAGAACTAAATATAGTTTTTCCTAGGCTTGTAGTTGGCAGATATAAGATAACGATTATTGCTAATATCAAGATTACTACTGCTAATAATATCAGAGACAACTTACTTTTATTTTTGGATGTGGGTGTTGGGGGTAGTGATGGATTTTGAGCATAATTAGTATAATGCTGGCTATAGCCGTGGTGCTTGTAAGAGCGATGTTTGTGATGTCTATGGTGTCTTCGAGCCATACTATCCAATTAAGATTATATGTAAAGCCATTAAAAGCTTATTATATTAAGAAATATATGGGGTTCGGATTCTATTGTATCTGAACCGGCGTCGTTTAAATAGCTTGGCTGCTATATTCAATGGGTTCAAATCCGCTTAAATGCTTGCGAATTTTTGCCCGAAAATTCGGTGCTAGAATGGAGCTAAATGACGACGCTAAAATCGGCCAAGGACGCGGGGCTTTCAACTCCGCAACACGGGTTCAAATCCCGATGGGAGCACCTGTATGCCGGACCGAATCACTAAATTTCAATCTCTAGGACAGAGTAAAAGTTAGGTTTGAATCCCTACATTGAACTGGCAAATCAATCCGATATAAGATAACCAAGTATTATCCTTCAAACTAATTGAAACAAAGACTTTAATCTTATATGTCTTAAATATAATCATGGATTATCCCATAATTGAAGTAAAAACTAAAGATGACATACCTCTTTACGGGTTATATTCTAAGGCACCTAATTCAAAGACTGTTTTGATAAATATACATGGAACTGCAAGTAATTTTTATGAGAATTATTATATGCAACCTTTAACAAAGGCTGCACTTAAGCAGAATATATCAATACTCTCAACAAATAACAGGGGAACTGCAGTGATGCAAGTTTATCCCCATGCAGGTGCTGGATTAGAGTACTTTGAAGATTGCCTATTAGATATAGATGCATGGATAAAATTTGCAATATCTGAAGGTTATAAAAGAATAATCCTGCAAGGACATAGCTTAGGATCTGAAAAAGTAGTCTACTATATGAATAAAGGAGAGTATAGAGATAAAGTAAGCAAAATTATATTGTTAGGCCCAGCAGATAGCTACGGTGAAACTGAAAGAACACTAAAGAATAAAAAGGTGCAATTGATCGAAGAGGCCAAAAAATTAGTTGAAAATGGAAATCCTGAACAATTCTTAACTACAGTATGGTTATGTCATGGTGGAGTTTTACCTAAAGGTGCAGATTCATTTCTGAATTTCTTTGATTACGGTTCTGAAAACTCTAAAGCTTTACCATTCAGAAACGGTAAAAACCTGCAGCTTTATTCCAAAATAAAAATACCTATATTAGTAGTAATTGGAGACAAACAAGAATACACTATTATTCCAATAAAAACTGCACTATCATTAATGAAAAAAGAAAATAAAATGTCAGAATGTCATCAGATAAAGAATTGCAATCATGATTTTGAAAATAAAGAAACAGAGTTAACTAAGATAATAATCAAATTTATCAGATAATTATAGCTTGAAATATAAATTAAGAGAGACTTCAGTCCGGCGCACTGAAGACCGACGGGAGCAGTCTCGACGTGTAACGTCGGATAATGGAGTTCAAATCCCTTACTTAAAGATGAGGTATGCAAAGTAATAAATATGTTTTTACACATAATTATTATGTGATTTTATAGCTAACCTAACACTGGTAATAAATGATGAATTAATGATCGAAATGAAAAAACACCCCTCAATAAAATGGTCAAGTGCAGTGAGAAACATAATAAAACAAAAATTAAAGGACTTTGAAGAAGCTGATAGAATAGGTAGAAAAAGTAAACTTACTATAAGAGATTTTGCTGTAATAAGTAAAAAAATATCAAAAGCAGCAGCAAAACATGCAGAGGCGCTTCTTCATGAAAGTAACTATTGATGCAAATATTCTTTTTTCGTGCTTGATAAAAGATTCACAAACAAGAAAACTCTTTTTTAGTCCTGAACTTTCTATTTTTGCTCCGCAATTTATATCCGAAGAACTAATCAAATACTTACCAGAGTTGAGGGCTAAATCAAAATTGTCCGAAACGGAGTTCTTAGTATTGTTAGATAAAATATTCGGGCAAATAAAAATAATACCAGATAAAGACTTAGCACCATTTTTACCTGCTGCTGCCAGCCTTTTAAAAGATCCAAAGGATTTATTATATATTTCATGTGCTTTGTCAGAAGATACTATTATCTGGACCAACGATAAAGGTTTTAAAGTACAGAGCAGAGTAAAAGCATTAACAACTGAAGAACTCAGCCAAATGGTGGGAACTTTATAGAGTCGATATCAAATACTATTAAACAATATCGTTAGGGATTTATAGCTAAGGTCAAGATATCGATGGGAGCACTTGCCAGGTTGTTTAAATCTCGTAAAAGTCAAATAGATTTGGTATTATGATAGAAAGGTTAAATCAGAAAGACATTAATGAAGCTGCAAAGGTAAACCAACTAGGAAAAGCAATGCAGATCCCTAGTGAAAATCAATCAATTAAAAAGTGTCTTGATCAATTAGAAAGATTTAGTACATTTGTTTATAAGAAAAATGGCGAAATAAGAGGATTACTTATCTTTACGTTCAAGACAGAGTTTACAATTGACATGATATTTATCTGTTCACTTGATTTAAGGCAGGGAATAGCATCAAAACTTATGAAAAAATTAGTAGCATATGGAGTAAAAAATAAAGTAACAGTTATCTATTCAAATGTATCGTCTGAGGATAAGCGAACAATGAACTTCTATAAAAGCTGCGGGTTTAAGAGGTTCGGCAAACCATACGAAATAACTGGTACTATAATTTATAAAACGAAAGCAACCCCTAAAAGGATAATAAGCGTATTATCAAGTGAATAAGTAAATACAGCACGATTTGATTATAAGACACGATTCCGATGGGAGCACCATCGGCGTGTGGAGGGTTAACGAGAAGGCTCTCAAAACTCTTATTCGCGCCGCCGTGGTCCTGAATACGTCCTTAGCCT
Source organism: uncultured Microcaldota archaeon (assembly GCA_963804175.1). Classification (GTDB taxonomy): domain Archaea; phylum Micrarchaeota; class Micrarchaeia; order Micrarchaeales; family Micrarchaeaceae; genus UBA12276. The sequence goes on along the minus strand of CAWDPD010000003.1, from coordinate 16,993 downwards.
AAGATGGCTGAGGGAATCCTACCGCTAGCTGCTCTGGTTCTCAATCCACAACTGGGCTGTACCGCTCTCTGCAGCTATATGGTAGCTGTTCGTTCTTGTATAATTATCAAAATACTGAAGGGTTGAATTGTATTCCTGGGTGTAATTATGCCCATTGTAGAACCACGTGAAGCATTTGTTGAAATCTACAAGGATGTATTTGGGTTTTTGGACGGGGCTTTGGTTGATTTGTTCAAGGTAGATGTTCTGTTCTATCAATTGCAAGCTTGACCTGTCCGCAACATGCGGAGATATGAATGTCAGTGTCATAAGCGAGGCATTCTGCGGCACCTGCAGTATCATGCTGTTTATCTGGGCCGAACATGCCTGCTGCACGCTCGAAATTATTGGAGGCCTTACGAGAAGAGCCACTATAAAAGCGGTCAACGAAAGGAGCAATACTGATAAGATTATGGTATTTTCACTAACTTTATTGAATTTGTTTAACCTCAATCGCGTGTGGGATCCCTTTCCCTCCTTTATTATAATGAACCCAAGTATTGCCGCTATTATGCTTCCGCTTAGCACGTAGCTGAAGTATAGAAGGTATATCGAGCCATAGCTCAGGTTCTTGAATAATACCTGGGCAAGCCACGGAGCAGTTAGCAGTACTGTAAGTATAGGATCGGCAAGCACTGCAATCCCGAAGGCGAATACCCCGACTAATAAAGCAAATAGTATTGCTGATATTGATGCACTGTTTAATGCAGGAACCTCGTTTTTAGCCGGAATTGTAATATCATTCAAATAAATGGGGTTTTTGCTGCTTATGAACCCTGGAAATACGTGGTTCAGCACGAAGGCGTCAAACGGGCGCACGTACAGGTATGACGGAAGACCATTGTAGCTTGTGGCGTATTGGGGTATCAGGATGTTGTAGTATGCCAGGTAAAGCCCAAGCGCAACAAAGGCGCAGATTATTATGGATATTGAAAGCTTTATCCGCTCTTTTCTGATCTGTTTGTCTTTATTGTAAAAAAACTCATAGTAGAGAAGGCCTATTCCTATCGCCGCGACCGCAAATACCACTGAATCGAGCGTGTTGAGAAGCAGGAAAAGCGACAGGTAAAACCATTTCCTTTTTAGCTTCATATAGAAGTAGAAAGTTAGGATGGCGAATGGTATTATCAGGAATTCGGCATGAAAATCGAAATATAGCATTCCCTGCATGCCGGGGTTTAGAAGATATGCGATAGCTATTGCAAAAGAAAAGGAATCATTTTTGGTTAGCTCTTTCGCTACGAAAAATATCAGCAATGAAGTAAATGATAGCACCAGAGCCTGAACGAAGAAAAGCGTAACCGGTGACTGGTAGAGATAAAATAGCGGAAGCACAAAAAGCGTTTGGTCTAGTGTTACATGGTTTGCGGATACGATATACTGCAGGCCGTGAACCAGGCTGGAGCTATGCAACGTAATAAATCTGTTTTGCGCCTCTATCCCAATGTCAAGAAATATATCATTAAATGAAAGGTACTTGCTTGTGGCGTATATCGTCCAGAATGCTGTACTTAATACGGAGCCCAATATTAGAATAGTGTAAAATATCTTCGTTCTTTTATCCATTCAGATGACCGAATATACATTATTGCAATTAGATACAGAACGGCACAATTTATATCATTACCTTGAATATGCAGGAATCAGCTGATTATATCAAACCATCTGTCTTTATCCAAGCTGTCAATCATACCTGCCATGATATATTGACAAGAAAGCCAAGGCTATATAGAACCGTTGAGAACTTTTCGGCTGTTTTCGTCTAAATCCCTTAACTCTATCTTCAACGGAGTGTTGAACTCGTCTATGAGTATCACGTATTTCTCCCTGGTAATTATGTCCTGCCTGTTCCTGGTGAGGAATTTCATCTCTCCCTTGTCTGTGACTAGGTTCCATTCCAGCCCGTCTCCTGTGGTCCTTATCGACCTTATTGCAGTTACCTTCGGATTGAAGTTGCTTACCTCTAAAGTTCCCTCTAATATGTCCCTGGACATTTTGTCCAGCTTGCTGTAGTCTTCTATCGCAACCAAATCTTTGCCATTCCTTCCATAGAAAATTATGAAATTCGGATCTGATGCGGGGAAGGGCCTCTTCGGAGTGACTCTCTTTGCGCTGACCTTGTCGTAGGAAACGTCAACGAAGCTCTTCCTTTCGCCCTCTCGGATTGTAACTACCCTTTCATCTACAACAAAATTCTTCACGAAGGACTGCAGCGTGTTCTTCTTTATCTTTGCCCTTGATCTTAATCCGCCGCTAAGCTTGTATTTGAACATTTTGTACAGCTTTCCTTTCTTTCTTATCAGCTTTGACGGCGTGCCATATTCAACCACGCTACCGTCTTCCATCATTATCGTGAAATCCGAATTTATTATCTCGTTGAAGTCATGGGTTACGATTATCATTGTTTTGTCGCTCTCCAGCTTCAATACAGCCCTGTTCACCTTCCTTGCGTTTATCGCATCGAGATTTGAGGTTATCTCGTCAAGCACCACAACATCAGGGTCACCTAATATTGCTCTTGCTACTGCTAGCCTTTGGCGCTGGCCTCCGGAAAGGCTCATGCCCCTGCCCCTTATCCTATTGTCGTAGCACAGCGGAAGTCTCATTATCTCCTCATGCATCTCAACAGCCTTGGCAGTTGCTACCATGTCCAATGGGGCTATGCCTTTCCTTGCGAAATACGAAATGTTATAGGCTATCGTATTATCAAAGAAGGTTGAATCCTGCGGCACATACGATATCCTCTCTCTGAGGTAGCTTATGTCTATGTCGTTTATGCTTGTGTTCCCGAACCTGATGTCGCCCTCGTCTATCTTGTAGAGCCCCAGCAGCAGCTTGGCTATTGTGCTCTTTCCCGTGCCGCTCTTTCCGACTATTGTTGTTACCTTTTCCCTCTTTATCTTTGCGTCCATGCCCTTTATAACTGGGAAGAGCGGATCATAGCCGAACCAAAGCCTCTTGAAGGTTATATCCCTGTCAAGATCCGGCTTCTTGCTGCCTCTCGGCTCCTTTGGTGCCTCCTTCGAATCGAATACCTCTCTCAGCCGTTCGCCTGAGGTCAGCGACTCCTGTATATAAGGCATTATGTTGCTCAGCTGCTGTATGGGTCCGTAGAACATTCCCATGTACGCAAGGAATGCAGTCACTACTCCCAATTGAATGGTTCCAAGTATGACCAGGTTGCCGCCTACCCACCATATTATCACTGTAGACATAGCTATCAGGAAACTTACGGGCTGCCAGTGCTTGAGCTCCATCTTTGATATGTCGATCTGCGTGTCGTAATATTTGTCTAATCCTTTATCGAATTCTCCCGACTCGAAACCCTCCTTGGTAGCGCTCTTTACGATAGTGTAATTCGGTATGGCATCGTCTATCTTAGTTATCAGGTCAGCGCTCCTCCTCCATCCCCTGTGGTACATCTTGTCAGATACACTGTTGTAGCTTATGATGAGCGCCACTATGAAAGGTATCGGCAGCAGCACGTAAATTGCAAGCGCGGGAAACAGCAGGAATAGTATTACGCCTATCCCGACTATGGTGAGCGAGCTTGTTATTATTATACCTAGGCCGTAGGTCAGAAGCCACTGCGTCTGCCCGGCATCGGATATAAGCCTTGTCTGTATCCTGCTTGTTGATATGGCATCTATATCCGTGGCTGATAGTCCAACAGCATGCTTGAAGAGCCTGCTTCGCATCTCCGTGACTACCTTGTTGCCTCCGAGGCTTAGCGCGTAGCTCTGAACCGAAGACAAAACGGTTGATGCCGCATAGGATGCAATGAGTATTATTGTAAGATTCAGGAATAGCTGCTCCGAATGCGTCTTTGAGAGTATGACGTTGTCTATCAATATCTTCAGCAGGTACGGGGGCACCAGGTTGATTGCAACAGCTATAAGGGAAAGGAATGTGCCGAATAGGAGTATCCGCCTGTGCTTTGCGGCAAAGCCGTAAAGCCATAATATTGTACTTATGCTACCCTTAGGCTTGGTATTTTCCTCAAATGATGTATTCACAATTCTGTTCTTTATGGCATACTGGTTTATTGCATCCGCGAATTTCCTGAAGCCCTTCACCTTGCTCTTCGTAAAGTATGCCACTTCTTTCTCCTTGCCCTCCTTTGTCTTTATTACAAGCTTGCATACGCCCACTCCCTCCTCGATGAAGGCCTTCTCTATGTTGTTCGTCTTTATGCCAAGTACCTCCTTCTTACCATCAGATACAACCAACCTGCCTTCGGCTATGCTTACGGTCTCCTCCTTGAATTCAAGCCCGTTGTTTAGGTTTGTCCTGATCTTCAACATATGGATCATTTTCTTCTGTTTTTTCACAATCAGCCCCAGCTAAATTGTGCAGCATAACCTCTCGGTATGTGTTTTCCTATCTTTTTTATGAATTAGGAGATATTTAAGGTTTTCCTATGCAAATTGATTGCAGATCCCTGCAACAAACATTACTCTTGGATGCTTATTATTGTGGATATCTCACATATTGATTACAAAAATAAACTAACATTTACAATTTTAAACAATGGCAATAAGCAAGTATATAAGGTTTGGCTAAGCAGAGGTTGTTGGTGTGGAGATGGAGGAAACTATTCCTAAGTTTGTGATTAAGAGAACAGGCGAAAAGGTCAAATTTGATGCTGAGAAGATAGAGCATGCCGTATTCAGGGCATTTTCAGGGTTTTACGAGAAAAACGATGAAAATCAGAATAGGGAAAGCGCCAAAAAAATAGCGTTGCTTGTCGTTCAGGAGCTTGAGACATCAGGCAAAGATGAGCTGCATGTCGAGGAGATCCAGGATATTGTTGAGAAAATCCTCATGAAGGAGGATCCGAATGTGGCCAAGGCTTACATACTATACAGGAACAAGCACGCTAAGATGAGGGCGATAAGGGCCACCCTTGGAATTCCTAAAGACGAGCTAAAGATACCAATAAACTCGCTTACAGTTCTTGCTGCCAGGTACCTATTGAAGGACGATAACGGAAAGATAGTGGAAACGCCGAAACAATTATTCGAAAGGGTCGCAAATGCAATAGCTAGCCCCGAAAAGAGATACGGCAAGAGCGAGGCTGAGGTTAGAAAAATCGCAGATGACTTTTACAATGCCATGACGAGCTTCAAGTTCATGCCCAATTCCCCTACGCTTATGAATGCTGGGACAAAGGACGGGCAGCTGAGCGCCTGCTTTGTATTGCCTGTGGCGGATTCAATACCCGAGATATTCGATGCAATAAAATATACTGCCATAATACACAAGAGCGGCGGCGGCACCGGATTCTCATTCTCAAGATTAAGGCCAAGAAATGACATAGTAAAGACAACGGGCAGCGTAGCTTCTGGTCCGCTATCCTTTATGAAGATATTCAACTCTGCCACAGAGGAGATCAAGCAGGGAGGAAAGAGAAGGGGGGCAAACATGGGTATCCTAAGAGTGGACCATCCTAGTATACTCGATTTTATAGTCTCGAAAGAGGAGGAGGGCATCCTGAACAACTTCAATATCTCAGTAGCAATAACCGACGAGTTCATGAGGGCCTTCAAGGCTGGGAGGGATTATCAGCTAATCAATCCCAGGAACGGCAATGCTACAGGAAGATTGAACGCAAAGGCGGTATGGAACCTAATGGTTACCATGGCATGGAAGACCGGCGATCCGGGCGTGGTATTCATTGACAGGATGAATTCTAGCTATTCTAACCCTGTGCCCACATACGGGCCAATAGAGGCAACAAATCCTTGCGGTGAACAGCCGCTCTATCCATATGACTCATGCAACCTTGCCTCAATAAACCTTGCCAAGATGGTTAAAAAGATAGACCACCATTATGAGATAGATTGGTCGGAGCTGAAAAGGCTAACATGGCTTGGGGTAAGATTCTTGGATAATGTAATAGATGCAAATGCTTATCCCCTGCCTGAGATAGAGAGGACCACACATGCTGTAAGGAGGATAGGCCTGGGTATTATGGGCTGGGCTGATTTGCTTATAAAAATAGGCATAAGATACGACAGCAACGAGGCGCTCATGCTTGCAGAGAACATAATGTCTTTTATAACCGAGAACGGGAGAAGGGCCAGCATGGAGCTTGCTAAAGAGCGCGACCCATTCCCTGAATTCAAAAACAGCATATGGGCCAAGCTGGGTTACGAACCATTAAGGAATTCTACAGTAACAACAATCGCGCCAACAGGAACTATAAGCATAATCGCCGGAGGCTCCTCCCAGGGCATAGAGCCTATATTCTCTGTTGTTTATTTGAGGAATGTCAGCGAAAGCCTTGGGTCGAATCTATTAGAGGTAGACAACGAATTCGAGGCCTATGCTCTTGAATACGGCTTCTATTCTGATGAGCTGATGCAGAGGATAGCAGGTACTGTATCCATACAGGATGCAAAGGAAATACCTCTAGAGGTAAGAAAGCTGTTCGTAACAGCCCATGACATAGCCCCAGAATGGCATGTCAAGATGCAGGCCGCGTTCCAGAAATACACAGACAATGCAGTATCAAAGACGATAAACTTCCCGAATTGGGCTACTCCTCAAGACATAGACAGGGCATATTCACTAGCGTATGATTTGAATTGCAAGGGCATTACGGTCTACAGGGATGCATCAAAGAGCACCCAGGTTCTACAGGCATACAACCCGGAAGGGCAGAAAAAGATCCTCGCATCAAAGCAGGCGCACGAGGCAAAGGAAGGCGAGCAGACGATATCCATAGCCACGCTCAGATCCGGGGCCCAGGACTATGTCCTTACCACTTCCCAGGTCAAAAAGTGCGATGAATGCAGCGGCTCCATGATTGCAAGCGGGGGCTGTTTTGTCTGCCCGAAATGCGGTTATAGCCTTTGCGGGTAATTGGACTACTCTGCGGTTTTGGCCCATACCAAAGCAACAGAAATTCCGTTACGGCATACGCAATCAGGCGCCTCTTGATTAACATATATAAACCTGATTTACAATAAGAATCCATGAATCTAAAGCGCCTAATAGATGACAAGTACCTCTGGATCCTAATAGTAATAGCAGTAATTTTCACAGCATACTGGATAAACTATGGAATACATAAATATGAAACATACAATGCTGGCTACTACGATATAGGAATATATGTGTATAGCCTATATTGGCATATACACTACGCACAGAGTGTCGGGCCGCTGCTTTACCTATCTACATTTGAAAACCACGTGTCGCCATTCCTGTTCATAATACTATCAATATTTTATTTTTACCAAAATCCTATAGTGCTTTATTTCATACAGGATATTTTTTTAGCCCTTACTGCAATATTGGTATATTTTGTAACTGCAGATATAACAAAAAGAAGAGGATTTAGTCTTGCACTTGCAACCGCATTTCTCCTAAATCCCGGTATAACCGGCTTGACAATATTCGATTCCCATATCGAGGCTTTCATACCATTTTTCTATATACTCATCTTTTATTGCTACCTGAAGAACAAAAAAGTCCTGTTTGTAGTAGGGCTGCTATTTCTTCTCAGCATAATGGAAACCACATTCCCTCTCGCGCTGACGTTGTTTGTTGCATTATTAATCTACGAATTAATTTATGCCAGAAAACAGGAGTCAAAAGAGGAGTTCAAAAGCAAGATGGCGCTTTTGGGTGCCGGGTTCATAATAACGATATTGTTCGCCGGTTTTTACATAGCAATAACCAGCAAAGCAATAGAAATACTTTCAATAACTCCATATTCTGTTGTGCCTCCCATAACAAGGACGCTTAATTATATCTCAATTGCTAGCACCAAAGCCACAAACGTGAACATTGTGGGCGCTCCGATTATAGCCTATCTCGGGATTCTCGGGATAATATTCCTGTTCATAGGATTTGGCATATCATCGTTCGTGAATCCATTGATAACCCTGATCTTAATCTCTACATGGCTGTTTGAAGCCTTTGTATTACACGACTTCCTCTTCGTTTCCCAAAATAGCCAATATTACGCAAATTTTGTCGGGGCAAGCTACGTAGCCGCAATTTTGGGCTACCTCATGCTATCAAAAAACAAGCAAAAATTATTTGGTATAATAAAGATTGACCCAGAAAAGAGCGTTTTATTCAACCCACTATTCATAATTATTATTGTGGTAATGATGTTTCCGATTTATTCCGGGATTGGTATATTGACACTGCCATCCAGCAACCAACCCATAAATTATACGCAAATAAACAATGCCATACATCTAATACCAATAAACTCGACCGTCATGGCACAGATATCAATAGCGCCGCACCTTTATTACATAAAGAATTTGGAGCTCGCCCCGTCTGATAATCCTATAAAAATCTGGAGTACAAATCTTACCGTAACCTGGTTTGAACCACAGTACATAGTTGTAGACCCAAAACTAAATGGGTATTCCGAACTTGTTAACTCCACCGAATTCAATTTATACAAATATATGGGAAACAACTATACCGTGTACTATAACCAATCTGGCCTATATATCTTCAAGAGAATCGGCTAATCAAACATAACATTTTATATGTGCGTTTACAAATTGATTGGAATTAAATGAAGGAAAACATTACACTGTCAGACGTCACTATTGGATATATTGTCTTTGTATACAAGCTTTTTGAAAGCACCTTTGACTACTTCCTAATAGCGTATCTGTTGGTTGAGAACTGGTACGACGCAATATTAATTCGAGGTAACTTCAGGAAAGGCCCCAAACTTAAATATAGGCCAGAAAGCATGGACAAGAGCATATCTGGGAAAATGATCCACATATTTGCAGGGAACATCGAGGATTGCAAGGTAAAAGGTAAATACATATTTTTGAAATATAAGGGCAAGCGTCTAGCCTTACATTACACGAACGACTACCAGCTAACCAATACACTCACCGGAATAAAGGAGCAGTTGATAGAGGAACAATACAAGGATGTTGATGCACGTGGCAAAGTGGTGCTCGACCTTGGATCAAGCGTCGGTGACAGTGCCATATATTTTGCCCTAAACGGGGCAAAATCAATAATAGCCCTAGAGCCGTATCCATTCACATACAGGACCGCAAAAAGGAATGTACAGCTTAACGGCCTTGCAAAAAAGGTACTCGTTATCAACGAGGCATGCAGATCAAAAAGAGGGCGTATAATTATGGACCCCAACTTCCAGAACAGTGACAGGGACTCGCTAAGACATTTCAAGAAAGGGAAAATTATAGATGTAACCACTTTAGATGCCCTTGTAAAAAAATACAAGATTGATAATGCAGTCTTGAAAATAGATTGCGAGGGTTACGAATACGAGATAATAGAAGGAGCAAGGGTCGATATATTAAGAAAGTTTAAGACGATAACGTTAGAATACCATTACGGTTATAGGAGCCTGGAGGCAAAATTGAGGAAAGCCGGATTCAAGACCAGGCACACCGAGCCTTTCTACATGAGTAAAGTGGATGATAAGGTTAACTTGCTTTGCGGCCTAATATTTGCTGAAAGGTTAAATTAGGCTATCAGTGAAAATTTAATGCAGCCTTTGCGGATGGACAACCGATGCTAAAATTACAAAATGTGAAATAAATGACAATCTATTACACCGGTAGGGGCGACAGGGGGTCGAGCAGCGCTATTGGCGGGGCAAAGCTGGACAAGGACGATATGCTGTTTGATTTTCTGGGCGAAATAGACGAGTTGAATAGTTACATTGCTGTTTGCCTGCTGTATGCAAATAAACAGCCAGTAAAAAGATACCTTGACGCGATACAGGACCAGCTTTTTTCCATTTCCGCGGTGATTGCAAATACCTCAAATAAGCGCGGAATCCTCAAAGCAAGGATGCCCAAGCCAGATATTCTTGAAGAGGGGATAGCTGAACTCTCAAAGGGGCTGCCCGAGCTTAGAAAATTCGTTATACCCGGGGGCAGCGCGGGCTCATCACATTTGCATGTTGCCAGATCAATCGCCAGGAGGGCCGAAAGGAAACTGGTATCGCTTCACAAAAAGCAAAACCTATACGGAGATGCAATAAAATACATGAACAGGCTTTCCTCATTCCTGTTTGTCGCGGCCCTTTACATGAACCATATCGAAAAGACAAAAGAGAAGAACCCAAAATATTCCTGATCGCCTATAAATTGCTATAGGAATAGTTCAAAGCATCGAAGTAGCTTTCAGGCGTGCCTACGGACAACCGTGCCTCTTTTTCAAGCAGCATGCCGTATACCCTACCCTTCTCCTCTATGAGCTTTTCTATGCCGTATGTGAGCTGGAGTTCCCCATCCGCCTTTATGCCCCTCAGCTTGTTGAATATCATCGGTGAGAATATGTATACCCCGCATATTGCAAGGTTTGATCTTGGCACCTCCGGCTTTTCCTGCACTCCATTTATGGTGAAAACCCTGTGCGAATGCATCTCTTTATAATATTCGGCTTCGGCCACGCCAAGGGCCCTTGGATTGTCCACTTTTGAGAGGAAGAGCAGGCAATCCGGTTGAAGCTCGCCGAATATCTGCGCGGCCTCCTTGTAGCCGCCTGTCATGAAATCATCATCAGCATGTACAAAAAAGGGCCCCTGTGATCCGAATTCCTCAGCTTTCAGCACCGCGTCGCCGAACCCCTTCGGGTCCTCCTGAAAAACGAATGTCACATCCTCTCCTGAAAGATAGTCCATGAACAGCCTGCTCTTCGTTCCTACCACAAAGCAGAACTCCTCAGCTCCGGCCTCTTTCAATGAATCAATTATCAGATCAATAACGGGCGTGGGATATTTGCTGCCTTCCTGGGTCTTGAATACGGGCAGCAATCCCTTTGGTATCACATTGGATATGGGCCGCATCCTCGTGGCCTTTCCTGCAGAAGTTATCACTGCCCTTTTTATTTCCATGAACCCCAACAATTAAAGAGACTATCCGTATTTGTAGAAGAACAGCGGCGCCAAAGCGTACATGCCACCGTACCAGATCAGCCACACCCCTCCTGATATGTTTGCCTTCATCAGCGCTATTATCCCCAAAGCCACGAGTATCACCACAAATCCGACCTCGATCTTGGTTTTGTCTATCACCGATAATATGCTATTGCTTTTCGCCCCTTTGCCGCTCCTGCTCCAGTCAAGCTTTTCTCCCTTTCCAAATATGGCGGCAATCGCAGCCTTGGCCCTTACAAAAGCCAGCGCGTAGTTCAAAAGGAACACCATGACGCCCTTCCTGAATGATTTGAAGTATATCTTAGTGAGAATTGCAGGCGCAAGCATCGAAAGCACGAAGGCAAAGAGTCCAAGCAGTTCGGCCATGTCCAATGGGGTGATGCTGCTGAAGGATATCATGCTTATCCCTATATGCGCGAATGGTAGGGTCGAAAACACTATAGCTGTTGAGACTATCGTAAACACTATCAGCATCACCGAAAGGTAATTCAGCCCGAACCCGTGTGCCATGTAGTTCAATGTCGGGAAGAGCTGCTTCTTCTTGAATCCCTTCTTCTTGAAGAAGTATGAGACGAATTGCGTATCCCCGTAGTTGTACCTCCATTGCTGTTTTACCAGTTTCGAGAAGGTACCTATAGGGCTTCCATACGCGTATATCTTCGGGAGATAGAAGCCCCTGTAGCCCTTAAGGTCTGACTCTAGGCTGAAGAATGTGTCCTCTATCGCATATTCTGGGAATCCCTTTACCTCGTCAATTACCGATCTTCTTATCACGCCGCAAGAACCCGAGAATATTGCGGTGTTGTCCATGGCTCTTGATGTCTCTATGAACTTGAAGAAGAACGCGTCAAATATGTCTACAGAATCCGAGAAAAATGTGCCCTTTGCATACCTCTTCTCGGTTTGCACGTAGGCTATCGTCTTGTCCTGGAAGTATGGGATCGTGTCCAATAGGAAATTCTTGTCCGCCAGAAGCTCGTCGGCGTCAAATATGGCTACAAACTCATCCTTCGAATACTTGAGGAAGTTGTTCAGTGCTCCTGCCTTGTAGGAGCTGTTCTCGCTCCTGTATACGAAGTTGATTTTCAGCTTCTTGGACAGGCGCGCCAGCGCCTGCTTGGTCTTTCTGTCCGATGAATCATTCAGAAGGAAGAAATTTATCTTCCCTTTGGGGTATGAAAGCTTCTTCAGTTCGGTTATGTTCCTCTTTATCATATCAAACTTCTCGTCGTGAGTCGGCATAACCACGCTTACTGTAGGGAATTCCCTGATGGGCTTGAGCGTTTTCTTCAATGCCTCTACATACATCTCATAGTCAAATGACCTGTAATACCAGTAAGAGGACAGTACGTTGAAGAACCCCGAAACTATCGAAAGGAATAGGAAGGCAAACGCGATGAGGTATACGGACAGACTTCTTGCCACAAAGAAGAGGTAGACGGAAAAGCCGAATCCGGCCACTGAGAGAAGTATGAAAATGAATACCGTAAACAGTTTTGCAATGCGCTTTATGTCATATTTGGTCTCCACTCAAACTACCAACCGGCAAACAGACGCCAGTTATTATGATTTAACTTACATAAATAAAAACACACATTATCAGTACACTCCATGCATCTTGAGCACCAACGCGAGTATCACAAACAGCGCCTCAAACCCGGCAAGCATTATCGTGACCTCTTTCTCCTTTACGCCCTTTTTGATGTTCATTGCCAGGTGCGTAAGGCTGTATATGCTGCTGCCGTATGGCGCCTTTAGGCTGCCGTCCCTCTGCCTTATCCCAAGGTCGGTCACCCTGAATCCACGCCTTAGGTGCAGCAAGAACTCTATTATCCACGGGATGAAGACTATGAGCCCGAAACCCTCCGCGTGCCCTATGATTATTATCGCGACCAATGCGCCGCCCACGCAGTAGGTGAAGCTGTCCCCGGGCAGTATCCTTGCTGGATACCAGTTGAATGCAAGGAAGGCAACAAGCGATCCCGCAAGCACAGACGAGAGGAAGAGCCCTATGCCGTTGCCGTAGAGGAAGGAGTAGATTATGAAGCCGATGGCAGCCACAAGCCCGGTTGATGCCTCAAGCCCATTGAATCCGCCAAGAAGATTGTATGCGTTTGCGACGAATATGACCATTATTGGAATTAATATCAAGGGATACAGTATGCCAAGGTTCACCATTCCTATGAACGGTATGTCTATGCTGCTTACCCCAACATTTATGGCCATGAGCGGCAACGCGCCTATTATGGTCAGAAGCGGCTTCTGCCACTGCTTCAGGCCCATCTTTACCCCCTTTCCCGTGCTGTCTACCCTTACTGATTTTACATTCAGGTCATCAATGAAACCCACAGCAGCTATAAGTATTATGGCAAGGGATGTGGCCAGTATGTTCGGCACGCTTATCGTCGGAAGAAAAATGAAGGATGCGCCAAATGTGTATGCGAGTATGCCTATGGTTATGCCGAATGCGACCGTCACCCCTCCGCTTCCTGGTATTTTCCTGATCTTCTCCTTGTTCATGTCTGCCGCAATTATACCTGCGTCGTAGAAATAGGGCATAACGAACCTTATCGCCAATACTGTAGAAACTAGAGCGAAAAGCGCTGGCAGTATTATCGTAAGGAATGAATGATAAGCCATCTTATAACATCTTTGGGAAGTTAGTTAATCTTTTGTGTCTATCTCCTTGAAAGTCTTTTCTTGACATGCTTGAGCGCCGAGAAGCTGTCCCTGTCTATCTCGTCCAGCCTCATGGATATGTACTTTGAGCGCCTCCCTATTGCGGGTATGAGCCTGTACTCGAGCGCATTCACCCTCCTTTTCACCTTTTCTATCTCGAGCACAAGCCTCTTGAGCCCCTGCTCCCTCTTTGCGAGGTCTATAACGGAATCAATTACCTCGTTGAATGATTCATTTATGTCATCTACGGCAACGCTCGTTGATATAAGGCTGTAACCGCGTTCGTCTATGCCGCTGCGCTCGGCCGTCCTCGCTATCTCCGGTATGCTGACACCCATTATGTTCTTCTGCCTTATGCCTATCTTGCTGGGCTCATTGACGTAATTCGAGACAGAATCAAGCTCGAAGTCGCCGACAAAGGTTGATGCAACGGCAAGGACCTTGTATGAGTCTTGCAGCAGCCTCTGCACGTAATCCCTGTCGTTCGTCGATTCCTTAAGAAGCTTCAGGAACTCTATCACAAGCACCTCCCGCTTCCTTTTCAGCAGGTCGTGGCCCTTTGTTGCAAGTACCTTTGCCTTCCTTGTATTTATCAGATTGATTCTTGTTGGGTTTACCTGCGCCATTCTACCGCCTCTTGTAGTATTTATCTATGAATTCCGGTTTTATCCTTGTCAGTTCATACTTGTCAAACTCCGACAGTAGATCCCAGCCTATGCCTAGCGTTTGCTCGAGGTCGCGCCTTTCATCATGCCCCTGGGAGAGGAACCTTCTCTCAAATTCATCGCCGAATTTCAGGTACTGCCTGTCGCTCTCGCTAAGCGCCTCTGTGCCTACTATGGAACTCAGGTTCCTTGCCTCAAGCGCCTTTGCATATGAACCGTACAGCTGGTCCGCGACTCCCCTATGGTCAGCGCGCGTCCTGCCCTCGCCGATCTCTGTGTTCATGAGCCTCGAGAGCGAACCAAGCGGATTTATCGGCGGATATATGCCCTTGTTTGCCAGCTCCCTGCTGAGGAAAATCTGGCCCTCTGTTATGTATGCCGTAAGGTCTGGTATCGGGTGCGTTATATCCTCGCCAGGCATCGTTAGTATGTTGAATTGGGTTATGCTGCCCCTCTTTCCCTTTATCAGGCCGGCCCTTTCATAGATGCTTGCCAGGTCAGTGTACATGTATCCGGGATAACCTCTTCTTCCGGGTACCTCCTCTCGCGCGCTTGACAATTCCCTCAGCGCCTCTGCATAATTGGTCATATCGGAAAGTATCACAAGCACATGCATGTCCCTCTCGTACGCAAGGTACTCCGCAGTGGTCAGGGCAAGCCTTGGCGTGAGTATGCGCTCTATGCTTGGGTCATCGGCAACATTTACAAATGCGACAGTCCTCTTGAGCGCGCCAGTCTTCTCAAAGTTCTTTATGAAGAACGATGCATCGTCGTGCGTTATACCTATCCCTGCAAAAACCACAGCGAACTCCTCGCTGCTCTTTGTTACCCTTGCCTGCCTTGCCACCTGCGCTGTGAGCTCGTTGTGCTGCAGGCCAGAAACCGAGAATATCGGCAGCTTCTGCCCTCTGATCAGTGTCATAAGCCCGTCGATCGCTGATATCCCGGTTTCTATGAAGTCCTTGGGCCGCGCCCTTGCTGCAGGGTTTATCGGCGCCCCGTTTATGTCGCGCCTCTCCTTTATTATGAGGCTTGAGTTTATGTCCTTTGGGCGACCCTGTCCATCGAATACTCTTCCAAGCATCTCATCAGAGACGCCTATATGGAATGTCTCCCCCAGAAAGCTCACGCTTGTGTCGCTTACGTTGATTCCGCTTGTTTGCCCGAATACCTGCACGATTGCATATTTGTCGGTTGACTCAAGCACCTGCCCCAGCCTTGTATCCCCATTCTGCAATTTTATCTTTACTACCTCGTTGTAGGCTGCGCCCCTTACCTTGTTTACAACAACCAGAGGTCCGGCAACCCTGTTTATTGTTTTATATTCCTTTTCAAATTCCACAACATCAACCTTTCATCATTTCGCTGAATTCCGTGTCTATCTCGACCTCAATCCTCTTGGCATCTTTGTCAATCTCGTTCTCCTTTATTCCGCTCATCCTGGATATCGGGGCCTTCACCTTTGCAGAAATTATCCTGTCTGCGCTAACCCCCGCAGCCAACGCCGAATCAGCCTTTTCCTTGAAATGCATAATGACCTCCAGCATTTTTTGCTGCTTGTTAAGCGTTGTAAAAGCATCAACGTCGTCAAAGGCATTCTGCCTAAGGAAATATTCGCGTATCATGCGCCCTATCTCAAGCGTCAGCCTCTCGGAATCCGGCAGCGCGTCTGCGCCTACCAGCTGCACGATATCCTTCAGCTCGCCCTCCCTCTGCAGCAGCTTCATCGAAACCTCCCTCAGCTCATTGAACCTGCCGCCAACGTTTTTCTTGTACCAGTCAAGCATAAGATTTGTGTATAATGAATAGCTCTGCAGCCAGTTTATTGCAGGAAAATGCCTCGAATTCGCAAGCGAGGCATCCAGCGCCCAGAATGTTTTCACAACTCTAAGAGTTCCCTGCGATACCGGTTCTGATATGTCTCCTCCGGCAGGCGATACCGCGCCTATAACGGTTATCGAGCCTATTTTGTTGTTTAGGGTCTTCACCCTTCCGGCCCTCTCGTAGAATTCCGCAAGTCTTTTCGGCAGATATGCTGGATATCCCTCTTCACCTGGCATTTCCTCGAGACGTGCGGATATTTCCCTCATCGCCTCGGCCCATCTGGACGTCGAGTCTGCCATTAGCGCAACATCGTAACCCATATCCCTAAAGTATTCTGCTATGGTTATGCCGGTGTAGACGCTTGCCTCCCTTGCGGCTACAGGCATGTTGCTTGTGTTTGCTATGAGTACAGTTCGTTCCATAAGCGGCTTGCCGCTTTTCGGATCCTTTAGTTCCGGGAATTCTGTAAGGACCTCTGTCATCTCATTTCCGCGTTCGCCGCATCCTCGCCGGGCCGGAGTCCGGTCCCTTTGGGCAAACTGCGAATGTAGAGCCCTTGACGGCCATCCTGGATGAAGACGCCCTTGGACCGCTGGAGGGTGACCGTGCCTTGTACGCGCACCCTGTGCTCCGAAGTGTTGTGGGCCGTGAAGGCCATCAGGCTGCTGATCGGACGGACCGGCACCGAGGAAGGGGTCGGCCGATGGCGGGTCCTCGACGGTGATCTGGCGAGAGGCCGGCACGTCCAGCCGCACTCCGACCAACTGGTTGTTCGGATTGAACAACGATGCACAGACGCCGGCGACTCTCACCTTGGTGTCAATCAGGCGGTACTCTTTCCAGCCCCCGGGATCCATGACGTAGACCAGCAAGCGCGTAT
>CAWDPD010000002.1:0-312564 GCA_963804175.1 uncultured Microcaldota archaeon | reverse complement strand
AAGCAGTGAGCGCAAGCGAGCTGTGAACATACCGTTACTAAAGCCTAAACGATGCGGGCTTCTTCTCCGAAACGTCTTTTTTGTTTTTATTGAGGAATGGACGAAAGTAACTTAAACTTATAAAACGGTTAAAATATGGATTAAATGATAAAATTCAAGGGAAGTAAAAAGGATAGGTAGTTCTTTTGGGGTAATAATTCCAAAAAATCTAGCGAATAAAGAAAATTTACAAAACGGCGAGGTTGTTTTTATATTTGATTTAAAGACCATTAGGAAGTAATCTGGCTCTTGTTGCTCTTAAATTTTATATTCATATAAATTCTGCGCCTGATTCTCAAGTTGTAGTTTTTCTTTATATATCCTTCTAACTTTTTTTTATTACATTTCTTCAATACATCCTGAAATACTTTATCCGAGGTGCTAGAGTTGAAGTATATTAAATCAAGCAGAGTTTTTTCAATATCGGCCATTGGTACGTAAAAATTATCTTTGTAAAGCACCATAGAATAACCAAAAAATGCACGTTTGGATATTCTTCTAACTTCAATTTTTCTACCTGATAATACCCTAAAACCGCTTCTTACTTTTTGGGTAGTAATTATAGTTATCGGAGTCATGTAATCCCATAATTTATAATACGTAAGCGCTGTCTCTAAACCATAGTAGAATGGTGAGAAAGCAAAACCCATTACCATAGGGTCATCGTGGAGGGTATAACATCCTTTCTTAATACTAAATACTCTTCCGCTTTTCAACATGTTATGCATGAAAATCTTGTGATAGTCTTCACCAGCACCCTTTTTGTATAAAAATAACTTAACGTCTTTTGCTGTGAAGGTTGGAAACGTATCAAAATAGTTTAAGAATTCTTTTACATATTTCATATTACCCACCTTTTTATGAATTCTGACATTTTTTCAAAAGATGGAGTTGGGCCAGCGTAAATTATACTTTTAAATTCGGAATAGCTCTGGAGGTCTTCATCCGGCATTGGAATATTTTTAGAAAATTCGGACAAAGCCTTCCTGATCTTGTTAGGTTCTTTAATATTGTTTAGAAGTATCGTTATGTCATATATGTCCTTATAGGCCCTCCTATCTTTGTAAGCCCCTATTTTTTCTATTACTAGATCCTCTGGTGATAAAGCAAGTACATTAATCTTTGAGCCATCAATTCTTTCATATGGTACCAATATTGCGATCTTCTCCGCATTATTAGGTTCTACCTTTATTTCTGTGTCTCCTTTTCTAACATGTATAAAAGTGATTCCTTTTTCTCTGAATTTTGGAACTTCTATCCCAATTTTTCCTGCAGCTTCTATAAACTTCTCTTTAAAATTATCCGCCCATATATATGCATCTATATCTTTCGAGAATCTTTTGCCATTATAACATCTCCATATAGTTGTCCCGCCGTGTAAAGCTACTTTATCAGTTATACTTGTAAGTATATTTACAACGTCATCTTCTAGCTGCGCGGTTTCTAGCTCGTTTCTCCTCTTTAAAATACTTGAAATAGGTAAATTTATACAAACACCTAAGTTATATTATTTTATAACTATGGTTATTTAATACTTTGCAGTAAAACGTAGCAGCAGACGACTTTGATAGGACGGGTGCGTAAGCAGTGAGCGCAAGCGAGCTGTGAACATACCGTTACTAAAGCCTAAACGATGCGAGCTTCTTCTCCGAAACGTCTTTTTGTTTTTATTTAGGATTAGATGAAAGTAACTACAAATGTATTTATATTCGGAAAATATAATGTTTTTGTGATGAGATGCAGAAATGGATAAAACTAGCTGATAGGCTAATACCCCCAGTCGGTGACCAGGCCACTTATTGCGGAGTTGAGGTAAAAAGGTATTTCAACAGCAAAACGCTTTATATAAGGATTGAAAATGCTAAAAAGCATGAAGAGGACACTTACATTGATAGGTATCGCATGTATCCTCAAAGATTATACGTCATATCTGTAAGAGAACGCTACCGCATGATAAATATGGATAAACCGACAATTGGTGTTCATTATCTTGATACAAAGGATAAAGATACCCTAAAGGATAGCTTAGAAACACTTGTAAACAAAATATACAATGGTAATTTCTTAACGAGGATGTTGTTACGAACGTGAGCATCAGAGATCTTGTCATAAAGAGCTGTTCATCGAGACATAATATAGAGAACTTATTGAAAAGGCTCAGGCAGCTTAACGGCAAAAGTACTGTCATACAGATATTTGATCCTAAATTCATTATCAATAGGATGCATATTCTTGGTGCATATGCAAATGCCATTATGGCATTCAAGAATGGATCTAACAAAACAGACAGCATTGCAATGGAGATGCTTCTATTTGCTGCCTTTACGGATCAGATAGGTACAGCAATAGAACTGGCCGGCGCAAAAAAGGGCTGTGGTTTTGTAGTATTTTCCAATAATAAGGAGGCCTTCAAGAAGTTTAGGGAAATACTCGACAATGACTCAGATTTCAAGACAAGTAAAGCGCATGCTCTTGCTGCTTCAAAAGCATCCGGCGTAAGGTACAAAGGGGTCACTGAAAAAGGTCTAGAGATTTCAATATTGGAAAGGATAGCCCTTTCTAGACTGCAGTCTGATTGAATCAGTTGTAGACAATATTGTCAATAAATATTTGATATATCAATTAATAGTTGGATAAAACGATATATATTTAAACATATCGCTACATAATATACATTATGGTGGAACGGATAGTCATAAGATTCGTTGAGAGGCCCGACTCCGAGAGCCAGGAGAAGATACTGAAATGGTTCTGCGAGGTGTTTGGATTGTCAACTGAGGGCAGCCCCGACTCTCTGGAGGAGCAGATACTAGGGAACTTCGCAAAGGCGGCTTACAAGAACGAGGGATTATCAAGCTCGGAGCTCAGGCTCAACACCGACCTTGCCAGGAGCACGGTCATATACCACTTAAACAGGTTCATAGACGCTGGTTTGCTCGTGAAGAAGGGGCGCAAGTACTACCTCAGGGCCTCGGAGATGCAGAAGGCCATAGAGGAGATACAGTACGACATGGAGCGGGAGATGCAGCGCATGCTTGATACAGCTAGGGAGTTCGACAGGCTCATGGAAACGAGCATGAGGAAGCACAAAAAGCCAGGAAAGGGTGTCACACATGGCAAAAGATGAGATCGAGAGCAAGGAAGCGCAGGAAGCAATCGGGGAAAACCCGGAAAGGAAGGAGGAGGATCCCGCAGAGCTTCGCGAGCAGCTGCTCAGGCTAGCCGCGGAGTTCGACAACTACAAGAAAAGGATAAGGAAGGAGCTTGACGGCGCGGAATCAGCTGGCAAAATGGCGCTCATAACCGGCCTGCTGCCTATCGTGGACGAATTCGAGCTCGCGATGCTTGCCATAAACGGCTCCAAGGACAACGTAGGGAAGGGCATAGAAATGTTATACTCAAACTTCATAGACCAGCTTAAGAGGGAGGGTCTTAAGGAAATAGATTCAAGGGGCATATTCGACCCACACAAACATGAAATAGTAATGGTGAAAGAGAGCGACAAGAAGGAAGGAACCATACTCGAGGTAGTAAAAACAGGTTATATGTTCGATGACAGACTGCTGCGTCCCGCAGCCGTAATCATTTCAAAGGGCAAGGAAACCGATAATGAAAAAAATAATGATAATTTAAAATAAATGGTGAAAAATATGAAAATAATAGGGATAGATCTTGGCACGAGCAACTCTGCTGCTGCAGTCTTGGAAGGCGGCAAACCGATAATGATACCGAGTCTTGAGGGTGCATCGCTTTACGGAAAGGCATTCCCAAGCTATGTGGCATTCACCAAGGATGGACAGCGTCTGGTAGGGGAGGCAGCGAGAAGGCAGGCTATAGCAAAT
Organism: uncultured Microcaldota archaeon; assembly: GCA_963804175.1. Taxonomy (GTDB): domain Archaea; phylum Micrarchaeota; class Micrarchaeia; order Micrarchaeales; family Micrarchaeaceae; genus UBA12276. The sequence continues at coordinate 308,683 of CAWDPD010000002.1, read as the reverse complement.
CCAGAAGGCACAGTAACAGCATTCAAGAGGAAGATGGGGACAGATTACAAATACAAGATATTCGGAAAGGATTATACCCCTCAGGAGCTATCGGCTATGCTGTTGCAGAAGATAAAGCATGACGTTGAGGCGTATCTTGGAGAGGAGATAAAGAAGGCGGTGATAACAGTACCGGCATACTTCAACGACAACCAGAGGCAGGCAACAAAGGATGCCGGAGAGATTGCGGGATTGGAGGTACTGAGGCTTGTGAATGAGCCAACAGCCGCGGCGCTTGCCTATGGTCTTAACAAATCAGACAGGGACATGAAAATACTGGTATACGACTTCGGCGGCGGCACTCTTGACGTAACCATCATGGAATTCGGTAAGGGCGTGTTTGAGGTGAAATCCACGAGCGGGGACACGCAGCTTGGCGGCACTGACATGGACAATGTGATAGTAGATTTCCTCGTCGGAGAGGTAAGCAAGCAGTATGGCATCGACCTTAAGAAAAACCTGCAGGGCCTGCAAAGGGTCCGCGAGGCTGGGGAGAGGGCTAAGATAGAATTATCCACAACGCTTTCAACTGAGATAAACCTTCCATTCCTTGGAGAGGACAGGAACGGGAAGCCTGTAAACTTCTCCTACACGTTCAGCAGGGCAAAGCTGGAGAGCCTTGTGATGCCGATTGTCGAGAAGACCGGTAAACCTGTAAAGCAGGCGATACAGGATGCGAAAATGAGCGTTTCGGATATAGACAAGATAATATTGATAGGAGGACCGACACGCATGCCAATGGTGCAGAAATATGTGGAGCAGCTGCTGGACAAGCGCGTTGAACGTGGAGTAGACCCGATGGAGGCTGTTGCTTTGGGTGCTGCGGTGCAGGCCGGCGTGCTTACAGGAGAGGTAAAGGATCTTGTGCTGCTTGACGTAACCCCGTTATCTTTGGGGATAGAGACACTAGGAGGAGTAGCTACAAACCTGATAGAAAGAAACACAACCATACCAATAAAGAAGATGCAATCGTTTACAACGGCAGAGGATTCGCAAACGCAGGTTGACATACACATAGTGCAGGGCGAGCGTACTCTGGCAAAGGACAATGTAGACCTGGGGAGGTTCCAGCTTACGGGAATACCGCCAGCAAGAAGGGGGTTGCCGCAGATAGAGGTGACATTTGACATAGACTCCAACGGCATACTGCACGTAACGGCAAAGGACAAGGCAACAGGAAGGGCGCAGAGCATGGACATAGTTGCGCCGAACAAAATCAGCAAGGACAAGATAGAGAAAATGGCAGAGGACGCAAAATCCCATGAGGAAGAGGACAAGAAAATACGGGAAAACATAGAGACAAGGAACGGCGCCGAGTCTATGGTATATACAACTGAGAAGTCATTGGAGGAATTCAAGGACAAGATACCTGATGATGTGAAAGATAAGATAAACAGCGCGAAGAAGGAGCTTGAGGAAGCCCTGAAAGGAGAGGACTACGAGAAGATAAAGGAAAAAAGCGAGGCCCTCCAAAAGACCCTTGAGGAGATAGGTGCAAGCATGTACAAGGGCGCAGGACCAGAGGATTCTAGCAGTTCAGCAGGTCCAAATGATGGACCTGACAGTTCTGGGCCTACAAACTGATCTTATAAAATAATTGATGAAAATGGCAAAAAACTATTATGAGGTATTGGGGATAAGCAAGAACGCGACTGCAGACCAGATAAAGGGCGCATACAGGGATCTTGCGCTCAAATTTCATCCGGACCGCAACAAGGACAAAGCGGCAGAGGAAAAGTTCAAACAGATCAACGAAGCCTATGCGGTTCTTAGCGACCCTGAGAAGAGAAAGCAGTACGATTCGTTCGGCCCTGAGGGCTTTGGAAGGAAATATTCGGAAGAGGACATATTCAGGAATTTCAACTTCGAGGACATAATGAGGGACTTCCAGGAGAACTTTGGTATGGGCGGGTTTGGCGGTCCATTCGGCACGGACATGTTCTCCCAACAGCAGCAGGAACAGACAGGCGTAAATCTCTACCTCTCGTTTGACGATATAGAAAAGGGCATCGACAAAGAGTTCGAGGTTCAGCACCACAGTAAATGCGAACATTGCAGGGGCAGCGGAGGAGAACCAGGATCAAAACTTACGAAATGCCAGGAGTGCAACGGCACCGGCAGGCGGCACATACACCAGAATACGATCTTCGGAATGTTTGATATGGTAAGCACATGCAACGTATGCGGTGGCAGGGGCAGGAATTATGAAACCAAATGCAGGGAATGCAAAGGCAATGGCATGGTGCTTGTGAAGGAGAGGTTCAGGGTCAATGTTGAAAAATCAGGGGACAGGAAGGAGAAACCCAAGGGCAAATCGGGCTTCTTTGGTTTATTCTAGATCTAAAAAATTTATAAAATGATAACAATTAAATATTAAGAGGCGCATAAGCAATAATGTGATATCATGGCAACTGCAACTAGGGTATTTGATGATGTCTACAAAGACAAATTAGGAGAATTATACAGAGAGGCGAATAAAGCGGTCTCTGATGACCATCCCAGGGTTGGTGTTAAGTTTTATCTCGAAGCCGCACAATTTGCAAAAGATCATGGGAAGGAAAAGGACATGTTAGGTGCAGCTGAGAATGCAAAGAATTTGTGCTTGAAGTTGTCAGCAGAAATGAAAAAGATGGGCTTTCTTGGGACGGCACAGGCAGACTATAACAAGGCGGTCTCGATTGCCGAAAGATACGGGCTTGAAAAGCCGAAATAGTCCGGTTTATTGGTTACCGTCGGTTTGATTTGTTAATCTTTATTGCTTCCTTTATGCAGTTTACTTCAGCCTTATGGAGTCAAGATTCATGGGCGCCCTTGCGTCTATGTGCATTATCCTGCCAAGAGACCTTGCAAGGTCCTCGCATTTCTGCTCCTCCCCGTGCATCGTGAATATACTCTTTGGCTTTGGCCTTAGGTCCTCTACGAACTGTATCAGCTGGTGCCTGTCGCTGTGGCCGGAGAATCCCTCAACGGTCCTTATGTCCATGTTAACCTTTATGGGCACCAGTTTTCCCTTCTCGTCCGGAAGCGGCACCTCCTTTACCCCGTTCTGGATCCTTCTTCCAAGCGAATTGGAGCTGTTGTATCCGACAAATATTATAGTGTTCCTTGCATCATCTGCAAGCCTCTTGAAGTACTCAAGGCTTGCGCCGCCGTTCATCATTCCGCCGCTTGCAAGTATCACTGAGGGTCCCCTTTCGAATATCTCCTCTCTTTCCCCTTTTATTATCTCGAATATCTCGCTCTCGAAGGGCGACCTGTTGTTGAGTATCCTGTTCCTGAGGCTCTCCTTCAGGTATTCCGGATATGCGGTGTGCATTGCGCTTGCCTCCAGTATCATCCCGTCAAGGTAAACAGGCACGTCTAGCTTGTATTCTGGCTTGTTCATCATGTAGTTCTCAAGCACCAGCTGCATCTCCTGCGCCCTTCCCACAGCGAAAAGCGGCACTATGACCTTGCCTCCCCTTTGACCGTCTGCTTTATTACCTCCATCAGCTCATCTCTGCCTCGCCGCGGTTCTTTGTTATGTCGCCGTTGCCGCCGTATGTGCTCTCTATGAAGAGTGAGTCTATCCTTGGGTATTTCGTGCTCGCGGGGTCGTACAGCCTTGTGAATCCGTATTTCATGTCGCCGGTATGCACTATGTTGTACATGCCTTCTCCTACGTGCAGATGCACGGTTGCGCTTCCGAGTATGTGCCCGGCGTTGTGGTATGTGAGCTTGAGCTCGTCCGTTATGTTCGTGACCTCGCCGTAGTCCCTTGTTATCGTATGCGTCAGCATCTTCCTTATGTCCTTCTCACCGTACAATGGTGTTCCTCCTGCCCTTTGGCTGAGCTTTATGTAATCGTTAAGCAGAAGCGCTGCCATGTCCCTTGTCGGCGGAGTGCAGTATACAGGACCCTCATACCCGAACTTGTACAGGTATGGCACAAAGCCTATGTGGTCCATGTGCGAGTGTGTAAGTACAACAGCATCAAGCTCGTTTATTGAAAGATTGGCGCTGTCAAGATATGGGAATGCCTTGTTTATGTCTGAGCCGTTGTTTGCCTCAAGCCCTCTTATTGCAGGCTCCGGACTCAATCCGCAGTCAAGTATTATCTTTGAATGCGGCGTCTCAAGAAGCAGGCTGCTCCTTCCTACCTCCCTGTAACCGCCAAGGGCCGTTGCCTTCAGCCATTCGCTCTTTGTTATCACTCTGTTTATCTGCTTGCCAACGCCTATAAGAAACTTCTTCCTGAATTCCGACTCGTTGAACATAAGCTGCCTTACCCTTGTCAGGGTGCCGCTGTCCATTGTTGGGGTTCTCAGGACCTTTGGCGTCCAGTTGGTCTGCATTGCTATGCTCTTCAATGTCGAACCGCTCTTCCCTATCACAAGGCCGGGCTTTAGTGCCTCTATGTAGACCTCGGAGAACTCGTCGATGAACCTTACGTTGTTTATCGTTGCGTCCTTTGGAACCAGTTGCCTTATTATTTCCTCGGCCTTTGGCTTTGCCATGAGCGAGTTCAATTCGCTCCTTATGACCAGCTTCTTCTTTATCGATGAGGCAATGCCCCTTACAACGCTGTCATCCTCGTAAAGCACCTTTGCATTCTTTAGGTATACCACTATGTCTGGGCCTTCGAATTCTGCCTTTACAAAGTTTGCGCCTGCCGGTATCATTGATTTGATCTTGTCAAACAGCTCCTCCGCGTTTTCCTTGTCCTTTTGTTCTTTACTCTCTACTACTTTGTCTTCCAAAAGATCACTTGTCTTATAAGAAATAATTGATTAGTACGTATTTGCCGTGGTTTAATTAGCAGTTTTGTTACTTTGCACCGATCATCTTTTCTAGGTCCTTAGCTGAATATTCGACATATCCCGATTTGCCTATTGTTGCTATCCACATGCTGTCTCCGGTGGAGGATACCCTTTTGGCTGCAAGAGCTAGAGCCCTTGCCACAATTTTTATGGCGTCCTTGGTTGATATTCCCTTCTTGTATGCATCCTCAAGATAGCCAGCCGCAACTTCCATTCCGCTTCCGGTCACTAAAAATCTTGATTCCTGAGTTCCAGCCACCGACAGGGTCGAGCATGAATGCCTGTGGTTCATCCCCGTCTACTCCTGCGACGATAAGCAGTACGTAATATGGATACATCTTGTTCTGTTGTAGTATTATCGATAATAGCGATGCGGCTGACTTTGGCGACATAGGCCTGTTCTCATTCATCTTGTATATCTCGTTCTGCGCTTTCAGTAACCTTACTATCTCCTGCCCGTCTCCCGCGCCTCCCGCAATGTCATACCTATCGTATTGTCGATCTTGTAGATCTTCTTTACTTCCGTGTTGGCTATCCAGTCGCCCATTGTCTGCTCTTGTGTCAGCACCCAAAACAACGCCGTCATTGCATACTACGGCTATCGTGGTGGTGCCTTTCATGTATTTGTATTGATCATTTTTCATGTAAACACCATGTTCAATTAGCATAACATCTAGCAACTATTATATTATATAATTTGTGCATTTGTAAATCTGCACCGTATAACCCAATTTATTATGTGGCCGCCTGAAATTTATAGATAATAAAATCTATCAAAGAATACAATATACTTTGAACCAATACTTATATATTGATTTACTTTTGCGCTGTTGAGCTAGCTGAAGTCCACAAGGCTACCGTTGCCGACGAACTGCTGCTTCTGGTCCCTTATCTCCGCATACGCGAATGTCCTGTGAACCTTTGTCACCTTTATCTTGTAGACATTGCCTATCCTTGTCTTTGCGTTCTTCACGAAAACCACGAAGCTGCCTATCCTTCCTATGCCCTCGCCCCTGGCGCCCTTTGCGTCAACCTTCATGCTGTACTCTAGTCCCTCTTCTACCTCATACTTATCCATTATTCCCATATCCACACCCAAATTGAATATACAAATTAAATTTGCACACAATCTGAAAATCCAATCCCGTTCCCTATATTTTATATTTACATCAAATAGCTTTTTAAAGATATTCTACAGACTTAAGAAATTTAGACAATTGTCTAATTTATTTGGCCCTCCCGACACTTTTTCCTGCGCCTCTCGGCATCATGAGAAGATAAAGCAGAATCGCTAGCAGTATTGCAAATATTACCAGAATATACAGGGAGTCGCTCCTATACTGATCTATCGAGTTCAGTTCCGCCTGAGCGCTTGCCTTTGCCCTCGTAAGCAGCAGATATGAATATCCTGGATTTGACTGAGAGTCCTGCTTTGCAAGGTTCAGGTAGCTGTATGCCTGCGTGAGATTAGGGTAGAATATCAGATAGCCGCTCTGGTTGACCATGTTTATGAATGAGGCTGTCGAGTTTATCGCGCTGCCAAGGTCGCCGCCTGATATGCTTGAGCCTTGCGCATGTATTGTAGCGGGATAAAAAAGAAGCATGGCAATCGTAGCCATGCCTAATATGATGTATCGCATTTCCATAACTGCAACCTTTACAGGTTTACATCTATGTTCAATTGCTCCTTTAGCTCCCTGTACCTGTTCCTTATAGTTACCTCTGTTACCCCTGCAACGTCAGCCACCTCCTTCTGGGTGCGCCTCTCGCCTGCAAGAGCGCCAGCGATGTAGACCGCTGCTGCGCTTACTCCGGTCGGGCTCCTTCCTGATACAAGCCCTTTCTTCATCGCGTTCTTCAGCAGTTGTACGGCCTTCTCCTGGGCCTCGCCGCTGAGCTTCAGCGCATTCACGTATCTTGGAACGTAAGCTATCGGGTCTGTGAGCGGTATCTTGAGGTTGAGCTCGTGGGATATTACTCTGTATGCCCTTCCTATTTCCTTCTTTGGAAGACCTGATATGTTGGATATCTCGTCAAGAGTCCTTGGCATGCCGGCCTGCCTGCACGATGCGTATATGACCGCCTGCACAACAGTCTCGATTGGGCGTCCCCTTATAAGGTTGCCCTGCACGCACTTCCTGTAAAGAAGCGCTGCGCTCTCCCTTATGTTCTCGGGAAGCCCCAGGTAGCTTGATACCCTGTTAAGCTCTGGCAGTGCTATCAGGTAGTTCCTCTCGCTTGAGCTTGCTATGCTTGCGCGCTTGTGCCATTTCCTCATCCTGTATAATTGCGCCTGCCTCTTGGACGGTATCCTTACGCCGCGAATGTCCTTGTTGTACAGGTCTATCTCCGTCACAAGGCCGCGGTTTGGCTTTGTGTATTTTATTGGAGCTCCGGTTCTTGCCCTTGCGTTCCTTTGATCTGCGTCAAATGCCCTCCATTCCGGACCGGTATCTGTTGCATTCTCCTCTATTACAAGGCCGCAGTTGTTGCATACCAGTTCTCCCGCGTTCGCTGTCGAAAAGGAGATCCGTGCTGCCGCAGCTCGGACACTTGTTTATTGCTCCTGGCGCCCTTTCCGCCATTACAGTTGCCTGTGGCTGGAAGTCAGCCTGCTGCATTGATTGCGAGCCTTCCTGCGAGAATGTGCCCCGCGGCCTGCCCCTTTTCCTCTTCTCGGGCACCTCTGCAAGATTGAGCCTATTATCGCTAAGTACTATCTTCCTTATCTTCGGAGCTTCCTCTGCCTTTGACATCCTTGAGACCGGTTTCTTTTTAGATTGACTTGGTTTGTTTTTTGCCATTTAATCCACCTAGCTGTTTTTGAGCGTAAACACTCTGCACGTAAAATTCAGTTAAAGTTTTAAAGCTTTCTAAAATTAGACAGTATTATTGTGAAGGAATAGATATATAAACCTTTCGATGGAGTGTTTATATTGCTTTCCAAGATTTACCTCTATGTGGTTTGCAAGCGGATATTTCAAAAATTGCTTTTTTGCATGCCCTATTTCAACACAAATTGGTCGCTATTAAGTTAGTTTATACCAGATGGTTTCTACAAAGCCTAAACATAATAGTGGCAGGCCGTAGCCCTCTTTTTGTTTTAGGCAGCATTAGTCTGAGCGGCATAAAGCCTTGCATACACACGTTGCACCGCATCGGCGCGTTTCATCCATGACAATGCGCTCGTAGTGTCATCGCTTAATGCATTGCTTCTGGTATCGTTTCTGTTCCGAATTCGGCCTTAGGCCATTGATGCATTTCGTATGAGAGGAGCTTCCTCCTTTCGGTAAGCTGCCCGCCTGCCACCATTGATAGTATATGCAGATTAAGATTAATATAATTTGAGGCTATTTCTGAATTGGCAACGTTTTTATTAGTTATGTGCTATAGTCTAGTATGGTAGCTCTGCCCCCGACTAATACGCTCATAGGGGAATTAATCCTAGTTGCGCTGATAGCTGTCGTCTTATTCATAATATTCAAGATAGGGAAATCGATCCTGAAGCTTATTTTCGGGATCATAATAAACAGCATACTCGGATTGGTCGCGATATTCGCATTGAACTATTTCTTCCATCTGGGGATACCGGTGCAGGCCTATACCCTTATACCCACTGCGCTGTTCGGGCTGCCGGCTGTGGGTACATTCGTGATACTGAGGTTCTTCGGGATGCTTGCAGTATTGCTCTAGCGGCTATCAGCTGCACGCGAGCTTTACGTCAGTTGCATCGACCGTCTTCCTCTTTGCGTGTTTTGAGAGCCTGACAGCCTTCTGCGCTATGATGAAAGCCGCCCTGTTTATGTATTTCTGCATCTCTGCGCTGGCGTTGGCACTTACCCTTGATGCCCCGGCCTCTTTTAGTATCTTTTTTACCGTGTACTCTGATATATACATTATTTCACCATGACGAATTATAATGTGGCGGCGATAAGAATATAAGTATAACATTTTAGCGGAAGAAAGATGCGCTGCTCACTTCTCCTTCTTATCTTTTTTCAACTGTGCTCTTTTCAGCGCCTCCTAGAGCCCGATTATGCCTGTGGGTGTAGGCATGCTGAAGCCCTTGTGGGGGATATTTTAGGGCTCGACCTGCTTGAGTATCCTTTCAGCTACCTCGTTACCAAGCAATGATCTTATCCTTTCCCTGTTCCTGGATATGTCTGCCACCCTCTTTATCCCGTTGTTGTAGAGCATTCTTGCCCTGACCCTTCCTATCTGCTCAAGCCTCACAAGGTCAAGCAGCTCCTCCTTTATTCCGTAGCGCAGCCTTACCCTTGCCTGGATCAGCTGGTGCTGTGGTTTTTTCCTTATCCTGGCAATCTCGGCTGATGAGTATATAAGCCAATCGGCGTTGTTGAGTTTTGAGTACAAAGCGCCAGGCGTGGATGAGTATTTCTTGACTATGTCCGGCTCCTTCTGCTCATCCATCCAGTCCCTCAGCATCAACGCAGTGCTGAATGCCCTTCCGGAGTCGTATTCCATTTTCATGTAGTCCATCGAGGTTATGCTGTTGTTCATGAAAAGGTATGTTGAATATGCTGTCAGCGCCTCTTCCGTGACCTTTACGTGGGGCCTCATCTCCAGCGTATTGGATATCATGTACAGTATTCCTAAAGTGTCAAGCTCATGCTCAAGCGAATCCACTATCCATTTTGCGGACAACGGGTCTATGTAAAGCTCGCTTACCCTCTTGCCCAGCTTTGTTGCGGTGTATGCCTTGTTTTTGGTTTCTATGAATTCCCATCCCTCCAGATCCTCCAGCACCTCCTCGATTATGCTGTTTATGTGGCGCTGGTTCCCGTACTGAAAACTGTAAAAGCTCTTAGACATGAACTTCTGCATAGCCTTTTCCTCGTTCAGGAAGTTCTCCGCAACAAATGCAAGTATGTGCGTCCTCAATACGGGCACCACTCCGAGCGCTGAATCTATCGGCTCCGGGTTTGCCTCTATGAGCCTGCTCAGCTCCTTTACCTTTTCCTTCGAGTTTGCGAGTATTAGGGCCCTTCCCTCGGTATCGTATTTTGGCCTTCCGGCCCGCCCAAAGAGCTGTGTTATTTCATTTATTCCTATACGCTCGCTGTATCCCCCATCAAACCTGTTTGCGTCTCTTATCAGAACTGTGTGTGCCGGCAGGTTCACGCCGTACGCAAGGGTCGTTGTCGCGCATATCGCTTTTATCTTGTTTGCCTTGAATGCGTTTTCTATCAATGCTCTTTGCTGGTTTAGCAATCCGGAGTGGTGGAATGCTACACCCTTGCCTATTAAATTCGAGAGTTTGGTGCACTGCTCGGTAGGCCTGTCAAGCACATTCAGCACGCTCGCGCTTGTGCCCTCAAGCTCCGCAATCTCCTCGCGCGAGAGCCTGCCCATTATGTGCTGCGAGAGCCTTGCCGCGCCGAGTTCTGTGCTCTTCTTGGTGGAATAAAAGATGAGCATCTGCTTCTTCTGCGCTAGTGTGTCCTCGAGCAAACGCATCTCTGGCAGCTTGCTGCTCCCGAGCAGCTGCAGCTCATTGATTTTGTCATCGTACTTGTAATAGGCATTCTCGCCCTGAAGAACGCCTTTCAGGAGTTTCACGGGCCTGTAATCGCTTTCTACCAATTCCGCATTTGCCCATTTGGCTATCTCCTCCGGATTGCCTATGGTTGCGCTGAGAGCGATTACCTGCGCATCGCACATTATTGACAATTTTGTCATGAGCAGCTCCAAAGTAGGGCCTCTTGAAATGTCTCCCAACATGTGGACCTCATCGAACACTATGCAGCCTATGCTTTGCATCCAGTCTACGCCATGCCTTAGCAAACTGTCGAATTTCTCTGTTGAAAAGAAGAGCATCTTGTAGTCTTTCAGCCATAGGTCGTTGGAGTCAAGGTCGCCTATAGATATTGCGGTGTTTATGTAGGGGTAGGTTTCCCTGAACTCGTTGTACTTTTCTGATGCAAGCGCCCTCATGGGCGCTATGTAGATCGCCTTCCTGCCCTTTGAGAGTATCGTATTTACGCAGGCGATCTCTGCAATCAGTGTTTTGCCGCTTGCAGTAGGGCTGGCTATCACGAGGTTCTTGCGCTCGAGAAGGCCCTTCCTTATCGCATCTGCCTGCGGTGGCGTCAGCTCCCTTATTCCCCTGTCTGATATGGATTCGATTATCTCGTTGGGCAGCTTGCCCTTTAGGCTGGAAATATTCATGATGGTATTTTGCATTAAATCTATTTAATTAATCGCTGCAAGCCTGGATTGTAGCTTCCTCAACAGCGCCTTTTGCGGATTCCTCAGGAGCTTGGACCTTATAGCCTGCTCCATTGGCATCCAGATGTATCTTGAGTGCTCCTCAGACACCCTTAGGTTTACCAGGTCCTTGTCGTAGGCCCTGGCCATGAAGTATATCCTGACCCTTCTTATGTGCGCCTTCCTGCCTTTCAGCCTTCCCCTTTCTGCTATCCCATCAAAGGTGTATGAGACGCTACCTTTGAAGCTCTGGTCTATGCTTAAATCAAGGTTGGTCTCCTGTTTCATCTCCCTTCTTGCGGCTTTTATAAGATTCTCGCCATATTCAAGCCTTCCGCAGGGGCCGACATCGATTACCCTTTTGGCTGCGTTTTTCCCAGTCCTTTTGTAGAACTTGTTGCTCTGCTCAAGCAGCAGTATCATTATTTCATTGCCGTTTTTTATGTATACTATTGCGCCAGCAGATAATGGCGCCCTTACTGTTGGAAGATACTCTTTCTCCATACGATCGATTAGTAATTATGACATTGATATGTTATTTATTAACTTCTTCAGAATATAACTAGATTTAATGCTTAAGCAGCATGATGGAAGAGCACAGATAGCGCTTGAATTCCTTATCATATACTCTTTTGTGTTGATAGTTTTCATACTGATATTCTCCGTGATAACACTCCAGCGGGCTGCCACGCTAAGCCAGCAGCAGTATTCGCTGCTTCAGCTACAGAGCCAGAACATAGCCAGCTACATAGACCAGGCGGTGCAAGCCGGGACAGGCTACATAGCAACGGTTCCATTGGTAAGCGGCGTTGCGCGCAATTCCTACAGCCTGAACATATCAAGCACTGGAGTCATAATAGCAAGAACAACTACAGGCAGGCAATCTATAGTGGCATACGGGTTCAGCCATGCAAAGAGCCTTGTAATAAACGGAACAATTAACAGAACCGCAAGCGCAAATGGCATATCCATATATAGCATTCCTTCCTACACGGGTTTCATAAGGATATCAAACCTGAGGGGCACCATATACATAGACCAGTCACCGCCTTCTATTTCGTCACTGGCTGAGGGCGCAATAGTTACGCCGCAGGCAAACGTAAGGGCAGCAATATTCAACAGCCTCGCATACAATTACATTGCGGTGAGCAATTCCCCCATCTTAGGAAACTCCTTCTCGATATACCTTTGGTTCAATGCGAATGGGTGCGGCACGCTTGTTGGAAAGCGCAATTCAAATACAGGTTTTTCAATAAATGTAGTATCTGCCGCTTCGCCATGCGTTTCCAATTATAATACAAATGACATGCTTGATTTCAATTACATGAATTCCGGCATTCCAAACTCCCTCACGACCAACACATTTCCTGCAGCTAGCTGGATGAATGCGGTGGCAACATTTGATTCGACAAATGGAATATTGACATGGTATGTAAACGGCAACAAAGCGGTAAGTTATACAGGCTTGGGCGCGATAACCCAATCTAATTCCATGTATATAGGATACGGCGACTCCGTGTTCAACGGCTCAATAGCAAATCTGCAGATATATAATAGTATCCTGAGCCCGTCGCAGGTCACTACCCTGTACATAAACGGCATAGGGAGCATGCCGGTAAACTCCAGCGTTGTGGGATGGTGGCCGCTGAACGGGAATGCTAACGATTACAGCGGATTTGGCAATGGGGGCGGCGCAGTAAACAGCATAAAATACGGCAGCGTGATACAGTTAAACACAAAGGTCTACTCATTTTCTGGCGGTTTCCTGCCGAATTCCCTGGTTGGCTTCGTTACAAGCGAGGGAACCATGAGCGGAAATGGGATGTATTCCTCAGTGTATTCAAATAGCAGCGGATTGGCAAGCGGTTTTGTTTCCTCATATCCCGCGCTGGGATCAGGCAATGTCACCTCTGACGTATTCAACGGAAATCTGTCTACAACGCAGAACCTGGTTGGATGGTGGCCCATGGATACGTGCTACCTGAACAGACTCTTCGATCTTAGTCGGGGAAGGAACACAGGCCTGTTCAACAACATCCTTTGCACGCAGTATGTCAATCAGACATCATTCTTTGCATCAAACTACTCGGCACCGCTTTCCTGCAATGGAGCGAGCGGTCCGCATAAGATCAGCATCTCAATACCCCAAACAAATATAACGCAAAGCATAGTGAGCAACAATACATTCACGGTTGTTGCATGGGTTAACTGGCTCGGCCCCAATAACCTTCCGGGCAATGAGAAGTCTGTAGGGATATTTGGTGGATTGGATAATGGCGCGGGTTTCCAGTTTGACATGTATTGCGGTACTTCGCTGTTGCAAGTGGGGAGCAGCTATATTCCCAATTCATGCGGCCCCACATATCTCCCGAGCAACGGCTGGGAGATGGTTGCCGCAGAGTACAACGGCAATACAGGCGCCGCTGAAATATACAACAACAGCACGGTGTTTGAATCAGCAACTCTACCGCAGAACCTTGATCTTGATGAGCTATCACAGCCCTACCAGATAAGCAACGACACAACAGACTCCTCGCACCTTTCAGGCTTCAACGGACAGATAACAAACCTCCAGCTATATGATAGTTATCTATCACAGCAGCAGATAGATTCACTCTACCAAAGCGGCCTGACATCGCTGCCGTTGCAAAACAGCGGGCTTTTGGGGTGGTGGCCCCTTTTGAACAACACAATAGACTATTCCAATAACGGGAATAACGGGACTGCGCAGAACTGCATTTCTGGAATTACTAAGATCGGTTATGTTGTGTCTGCATACAACAATACCCAGCAGCCTATAGGGCCGGGGTATGCTACATTCAATGGTAACTCCAACGCGGTTATACCGCTTAGCGGCGGATTTTTCCAAAACTCCCTTTTATCTACAGCAAAAAACAATTTTGCTGTAAGCTTTTGGTTTGCCAATTTCAATTCCGTTTCCTCATTCGACTTTAACGAGGCGCTAATAAATGTTGAAAACCCCTCAGGAGCCTCTGACAATACTCTTAACATAAGTATTTGCGGCATGAGGGGCATTTGCGGCAATATAGGGACTGGAAGCGCGTGGCTTAATAATTCAGTAAACTATAATTTTGGTTTGACTAAGAATACTTGGTACAGCATTACTGAGGTATTCAGCCCAACCACCTGGACAATTTACTTAAACGGGAATAAGGCAAATAGCGGAGGTTATGGCTCTGGCTCAGGGGAACCGGCTTTGATAACCGCAGGGAGCAGTATTTATCTGGGATCAGGGCCAGGCCTGAGGCCTTTCACGGGCCAGATGGCAGACCTTCAGGTATACAATTCTACGCTCATGCCACAACAGGTCATGCAGCTGTACGTCCAGGGCCTGCCCGCGCAGTATAGAAACAACATATCAATTGGTTGAATGTACCACCTAAAAGCGCAGTTTTGGAGTTTTGATGTCGTATTCGCGGTAATCATATTCAGCTTTGCGATAACAATACTGGCGTTTACATGGTTCAATATAAGCAACCAGCTTGCGCTAGGATACGGAAATGGCTCAGGCATAATGCAGCTGCAACTCCAGTCTTTGATGCAGAATCTATTCTCGCCTGGCATACCAAACAACTGGCAGAGCACAATAAACATAACAAACCCATCAACATGGAGCGGCGTGCTGGTGGGGCTCGGCACATCGCAGGGAAGTTATGAATTATCATCTAACAAGGTATATTCGCTTATTTCGATAGCAGACAACAACTATCAGGCTACAAAGCAGATGCTTGGGATCGGGTTTGATTATTATATAACCATAAGGAGCGCTTCGGACATTGGAAGCGGGTTAAATATAGACATAGGCAGAAACCCTGCCAGCGGAGGGGCCCTGACCGCCTATGTTGAAAAGGAAAATGCAGATATTAATGGAGTACCAGTAATTGTGCAGGTAGTTCTCTGGACTAATACCACGCTTGCGACAAGTTGATTATTTGAAAATGCAAAAGAATATGAAGGGTTTCATATTTACCCTTGATGCCGTATTCGCGCTGATAATCGCGGCGATCGGCACATCTGTGCTTCTTTACGTGGATTTCACCGGCGCTGGCTCTTATAGCATTGCCTCATCGCAGGCTTATACGGCAATGCAGAGCATGCTCCAGACAACCGTTGCAGGAGCCTCTGGCGGTTCCTTGTATATTAATTATCTCCTTGCATCATCCTATGGATCCACTTTTTCGTGGCAGCAGCTAGGCCATGATGCTGCGCTGAGTTCAGGCACAGGATATTCGTTGCAGGCGCCTTTCCTCTTGTATACTTTCACCACGCCCAATATGGCAAATGTTTTGCCGGCGGTTGTAGTAAATTCGGGATTTGCCGCAGTTACGGCTCACAACACCGTATACCTCATAAATGCAACGACAGGCAATTTAATCAGGATTTCAGCAACAAGTACAAAGATAGTCGGGGCACCTGCAATATACATGAATATGCTGTTCTACGCAAACTCAACCAATACCGTAAGGGGGGTGAATCTGTACAATACTTCCATCCAATGGAAATTCAATGCCGTGAATTCAGTGACTACGCCTATGGAGATAGAGAATAACTATTTGGCCTTCGGAACATCAAATGGATTTTATTTATTGAACCCGATAAGCGGCAATCAGGTAGCATTTGCAGGAACAGGCGCGCCTGTGCAGGCTCCCGTCTATCTTGATGGAGAATACATAGTTTCGACAAACCCCAAGAGCGGCAACGGTGCCCTTTATTCTTATTCGCTTAACGGCGGTTCATTTACCAATATATGGAATTCGATTCTTGGCACACCCACCACCCAACCAAGCTCGATAAACAATACTGTTGCTGTGGGCAGCGGCGGCTACCTTTATGTTTTCAGTCCAAGCGGCAAACAGCAGTTCCCAAAGATCAATCTGGCCTCAAAGGTTTTGGGGATAGGTTCGTACGGAAGCAGTTACTACGTCCAGACCCTCAGCGAGCTGTATGTTTTTTCAGACACCGGAAAAGAGCTTTTTAACAGTATTACCACTACCGACGCCCAGAACTCCATCCCATCTGTTGGCGGCGCATCATCTGTGTATGAGTTGATAAATGGAAACTCATTCGTTGGATACAACATAAGCCTGAATAGCTCATTCGACATAAACCTGCAGTCCAATTACGAGTATGTAAACTATTCCAACATAGCGCTTGCATACGGCAACGCCTACGTTCCCAATGGCAATACGGTTTATGTGTTTGGGACCTACAAGCCGCAACCCAATGACAATATACTCCAAACCCTTGCCAGCATGTACCTTAATAACCAGGGTGATTATTCTAACTTCGTCCTGGGAAGCCTCTACGATTCGAACACAACCGGCATTTTCATAAACGACACGTATGCGCCAGACTTGAGCGTGGCAACATTCAATGCGGCATCGAGCAGCTACATAGAGCAGACTGGCGGGTTCTCGTGGATCAACAACGCGATGGCACAATACACCATATCCATCTGGGTTGATCCAGCATCGGGCAACGGCGTGATGGTTGACGAGCTTGGACAGAGGCAGCCGGGCACGGCATGGCACAATAGTTCTATAGAATTGGTGGATGGCTACGCTTTCATGAGATTGTCAGGAAGCTGCGCCAACATCGGCAGGGTAAACACAAGCAGTTGGAGCAATATAGTTGTGACATACAACGGCAGCACTGAGAAGGGTTACATAAATGGGGCGCTTTCAGCTAACAGCATAAACAAGATAAGAAAGGTGCCGGGGCAGGGCGCCCTGATGTATTATCCGATCGGCGTAGGCGATTCCAACAATTGCGGTTCCGGTGCATACTTTTCGGGCAGCATGCTCAACTACCAAATTTACAATGTTACTCTTAGCTCTAAGGAGGTCAGTGAGATATACAATCAGGGCGCATTCTCCAATCCGGTAAATCAGCAGGATATCGGATTATGGCTGCCGCTCTTGGGCAATTCCAATGACTTCTCCGGCGCCTTTGATTTTGGGATACCGTACAATATAAAATATGCAGAAACGTCTTACCTTCCTGCCGGTTTCCTAAATGCATACCAGGTCAGCGAGGCATCGGTTCCCCTTTTCCTTGACGTAAACGGTACAAATATGGAATATAATGTGAGCGTGGTTACATGGCATTGATCAGATACAAAAAGGGAATACTCCTCACTCTCGCAACGATAGTGCTTCTGGTGCTCATGGTGGCCGAACTCATAACCTACGTATATCTTTCAATAAGCTACCAGACAGTATCTTCTGTTGGCACCGTCTCAAATGCGGGATACAATCTTGTGGCAGGGATAAAGGGAGGTGCGACATCCTTCATTCGTTCCGGTCTCTATTCCTCGCTTAACGCTCTGGCATCATATGAAAGCAGGGGCCTGACGAAAAGTTTGCCGATAAACAATACGGCATATGCGCTTCAATCGCTGATGAGCAATGGAACGATATACGGAACGAACATGTTGGCTTTTATGGGGGGCACAACTCTTGCAAACTATACAAATTCAATAATATTGCAGGCAGAACAGCAGGGTTTTAACCTAAGCATAAATAATGCCACCATTCAGGTATACCAAACCAGTCCCTACAGCATAAACGCAACTATTAGCGCCCTGGGCATCCTTAACTCAAGCGCAGGTGTATTTACGTATCCGATAGTTGTGAGCTCTGGGATATCATTAAACGGGACACCTGATTTATATTCGGTCCAGAGAGGTAATGATTACAGGATAAAGATCACTGATAATTATCCGGCCGCGTTTGTTGTAGGCGGCAATGCAATAAGCGGAAGCAACTCCTTTATCTACGGCACAGTATTATACTACAACAACCCCAGTTTCACTAATTCCAACATGATGCTTGCATCAACAAATGGAGCCTCATCTGGCTTTGGCGGCGTCATAACTACAACTGGAGGATCCTATGGCGTACCATACCTCATATATGGCAACTCGAATATATTCGGCGCAATCAACGGCACTTCTCTTCTTCTTGATGGCACCGGCCGCTCCCTTCTGAATATTTCTAGCATCCAAAGCGCAATCTACAGCGACTATTACTACAACTCCAGCTTTGCGCCATCGTATCTCGACTGGGCGCAGAATAACGTAAGCGGGAGGTCGCAGTATGGTTTGTATTCCTTCAATCTCTACAACAGACTTGTCCCGCTTTTCTCGTCATCTGGGGTAAGTTCGATAAGCATGAACCGGTTGTCTTTGGGTTCTGCTGCTCATTTTAGCATATCATTATGGTTCAACCCCAATTCGATACAGACAGCCAACATTGTGCAGCAGGGTTCATTCGGCCTGGAAGAGATCGGCCAGAAGGTATACCTGAACTCCCTGTGCGGTTCGGTGAATACCATCACGTTTAGTAATCTGCAGAACGGGTGGCATAATCTAGTTGCGGTGTACAACTCATCATCATCACCAAACACATACATGTATATCAATGGCTCACAGGTGGGCAACGGGATGTCCTGTGGCATGGGCAGCGGCAATTTCATCGCGGGAAACAGCAATTTCGGCGGCTCCATATCAAACCTGCAGGCATATTCCACTTCGCTCAATAATTACCAGGCCGCAGAACTTTATTATGAGGGCATAGACGGAATCGCACTGCCTGGCAACCTTATAGGTTGGTGGCCGCTTGACGGAAATTCAAACGACATAAGCGGAAATGGCAATAATGGGAATGTCATATCATCTAGATCTGGTGCAACAGACTATCAGTATCTGTACGGCTATACGGGGAATCCAATATACGATGGTTCTTTCTACAGCAGCGGCACGGCAAATATCGTTGAGGGCGCATACAACTGCGCCAACATGGGCCAATGCTGCAATCATTCCTTGCAGCACCTTTATCTCTACAATACGAGCCTGTCCTCTGTTGCTGGTTCATCGGAAAACGAGGCAGCTGCTTTGGGCTTGGCAAACGCATTGATACCCGTGTGCTAGTCGCATCATATCCCTGCGCCTATTCCTGCGAATATCCCTCCGATCAGCGTCTGCATTACTATGAATACGATTATGCCGATAATTATGAATACCGGGACCCATTTTATTCCCTTTATGGCTGACCCTGTTGATATCGCAGACATTATCAAACCCGCAAATCCGGTTATAATTGCTATAGCTACAAGCGAGAAGTCATAATACACTGTAGGTGATATCTTTGGAGGGCTTGGCTTCAGGAACGATATGCCAGTTGTTGGAAGTCCTCCAGGATTCTGCGCGAGTATGCCCTTCCACACCGCGTCAGTTACTGTTATCATCTGCGCTGTGAGCCCGTAGAGCACAGGCGCGGCTATAAGCCCCGCGAATGCTATGAATATGCTGTACATGAAGAGCTGGCCCGATACCTCCTTCTGCGTCATCTGCTGGCTCCTCATGTCCTTTGCTATCTGCTCTATGAGGTCTGCCATTGCGCCGCCGTACCTCAATGACTCAAGTATCATGCGTATCGCATGGCTCAATTGATAAGACCTGTACCTGTCAGCGAATTCCCTAAGCGAGGCGTCAAAATTCTCGCCGCCGTATATCCTCCTGTTCATTTCCTTTACATCCTCGCTAAGGAACCCGAACTCAGGCCTTGCCGCAAGCAGCATGGACCTGTCAAGCGCTATCCCGCTCCTAAGGTTAGCCGAGACTATCTGCAGATAATCCGGGAGTATCTCCTCTATTTTTGTCTTTCTTGCATCTATCTGGTATTCAAGAACAAGATATATGGAGGTGGCAAAAAGCGCAGGGCAGACAAGACCGCCAGCGGCATCTATCAGGGCGTTGAATCCAAGTATGTAAAGGCCGAATGAGACTCCGATGAGAAGGAATATCGCGCCAAGGATCATTATCTTTAGGAGCTGGTCAACGCTCATCTTTACCCCAGCAAGGTCCAGCTCCCTTGATAGCGCGACGACCACATTCCTCGAGACAAGCCTATCGAACTTTATTTCTACCATTTGCTCACAATGAAAACACTGGCCTTGAACTGGTTATCAATTCAAGGAATACTATTTGAAGGAATATTATGCCGACTATCGCAAGCTCCAGGACAGTTGTATCTACGGTGAATATTGCGATGAACGTGGTAAGTATGGTGATTACTGCTATGCCCATGCTCGGCAATATTATGCCGAAGAGCATGTAGAACATTGCTATGGCATTGAGCCGCTGGCCGTAACGCCTCAGCTCTATTATGCGCTCCTGCGATAATTGGTCTATGACGCTCTGCAGCGCTGACACTATGTCTGCGCCGGCCCTTATGCTGACCGCGGCCTGGAGCATCAGCCTCCTGAAAGACTTGCTCTTGGACTCCGACACAGTCTGGTCTATCGCATCCTCAAGAGGAACTCCGAGCTGCACCCTCTCCACTATCTTGGCAAACTCCTTGCTCGCATCGCCGTAGCCTGTGCTTACCGAGGTTATGGCGTTGAAGAGCGGCATTCCCGATCTAAGCGATATTATCATGTCCCTTGCGGCAAATAGTATGTCGCGCTCTATGTTCTTCGATGTGGCCTTGCTTTTATGGGTCGGGAAATCCAGGAATGTTTGGAATGCAACATAGAATGATACAACGCCGAGGAGCGCGCCAAGTACTATGCTTTGCGGCTGTTGGAGCCCTATGTGCTGGAAGAGCAGTATGATGGTTGCTCCGAGTATTACCCCAAGCGCCAGCGATGCAAAAAGCATGTTCCTTACGAATTCGTACAGGCCCACCTTCACACCCTGCTCCCTTAGCGCTGACTCCAGGCCTTTCTTCTTTGCGCCTATGCCCTCAAGATATGTCTTGAGGCTTGGCATTCCCCCGGCCCTGACTTTTGATGGACCTTTCTGCGTAGCTGGTTGCTTCTTCTCCGCGTCCGGCTTTTTATTGCTGCCCAAAATGCTCATTTGCCATCACCCAGGATTGCCATTACCTCGTTGAGTCTCTGGTCTCTCAGCTTTATTAGGTTTTGCTCTGCCTTGGTCGGCCTCTTTTTCTTGCCTTTCATTATTTCCTGTATTACCTGTTTTTCAAGTGCATAGACCTCCTTTTTTATTTTTTCGATGTGGTCATAGTCAAAGGAATTTTCATGCAGGCCGTCTATCATGTGCTCAAGCTCGGATATCTGGTCGGTTGTTGAAAGCTTTGGAAGGACAAGCTCATCAGCTTTTTCAGCCTCGAGGCTGAAAGGCTTTGTTGGTTGATGCTCCTCTTTGGTGCTTAGCTTTCCGGCAAATGCGCCGACCTCCATCTTTACATCCTTGCTCGGGCTTGGCATTTGCTCCATTTGCGTTTTCGAATATGTTTGCTTGGCTGCTGGCGCTTTCCTGGGACGCTGCGGCTCTTTAATCCGACCTGCCTCTATCTGCATTGCGAGGTCAAGGAGCAATTGGAACTGGGGCTTGCGCCTTGGGGCTTTTGAATCCTGAATTCCTGATATGTCTATGGAATTGAAATCGACTTTTGCTGCGCTCTTTTCTATCTCGTCCACGATGCTTATCAGATCCGTATAATTCTGGCTCAGTCCATCACCTAAAACATATCCTTTGAGTACGCGACATTATCCCTTACAAGCTGGACTACCTTGTCCCTGTGCTTGTAGTAGTTTGCAACAACAAGCCCGGAGTCGTCTATTGCGGTTATGTCGTTTTTTACCATCCATTCAAGTATCATCGACTTCTCGGCCATGTCATCGGCCATGTCCTTTCTGGTAAGGCCTGCATAAAGTGAGAGCGTGTCAAGCAGCTTCGTGAGCTCGTTTACCTTTACGAATTTGTCATTTAGCATGTTCCATTTGTATATGACGTTTACATCCCCGCTCTTCAGCATCTCGCCGAATTCAAGCATCCTCCTTATGCTTTTGGACCTATGCCTGAACAGGACCACTATGCCGCCCAGAGCGTTCATGGTTATCTTGGGTATGTCTATCGGTGGATTGGTCATCCTTATTATAGTGTCTTCGGCGTTGTCTGCGTGTACAGTCCCGTATACCGCATGGCCTGTGTGTATGGCCTCGAAGAGCGTCTCCGCATCTTTCTGCGTCCTTACCTCTCCCACAAGCATTATGTCAGGCCTCTGCCTCAGCGCATTTATCATAAGCCTGTACATCGATACCTCGCCCTTGCCTTCGGGATTGGATTCCCTTGACAGCATTGGCACCCATTGGAGGAAGTTGGGCAGCTGCAGTTCCCTTGTCTCCTCTATGGATATTATCCTCCTGTTGGCCGGGAAGAAAATGCTACATGCATTCAGGAAGCTGGTCTTTCCGCTTGCCGTGCCTCCGGAGAAGAGAAGGCTTATCTCATTCTGTATGCTCAGCCACAAAAGCGACGCCACTTCTGCTGATATGGAGCCGTTCTTTACAAGAGCCGGCATTGTCCATGGGTTCTTTGCGAATTTTCTTATTGTTATTGTGTTGCCGATCTGCGATATTGGATATAGCGTCGCGTTCACCCTAGACCCGTCAGGAAGCTCCGCATCCATTATCGGCGCCAGGTTGTTTATCGCTCTGCCTATCCTCCTCCCTATCTGCGAGGCCTGGTCGTATATGCTGTTGTCGTTCACAGGCTTTACGTTTGTCTTGCACCACCCCAGCACCTTGTGGAAGACCCATATGAAATCCTTGGCGCCGTTTACAGCTATCTCCTCAAGGTTGTCATCTGCGATGGGGGCCTCGAGGTCCCCGAGCCCCAGCATCATGTTGAGGATGTACGATGCAAGGAGCTTCTTTGCCTCTGCGTTAGTGCCCGGAACGTACTTGTCTATGAGTATGTCTCCCGCATCTATGTACTTCTGGTTGAGCGAGTTTGTATAGCGCTTGTCCTCTATCCTGGCTGGGTCTATAGGCACCATTGAGGTAAGCTCGCTCCTTAGCGACATTATCAGCAGCTTTGTTGCGTCGCCTATTCCCGGAAAGGTCACGTTGTACAATGGCACGAAGTCCTCGGTTTCCTGTATCTGTATCTTTACTGTTGTACCGTTGGCATCCAGCTCGTATTCTTCAAGAATTTTATGCGTTGGTTCGTTTTTCATCCAATCATTTGTTCTCTTCCACTCTTCCCTTTATCTCGTCTGCCGTGTCCTTTATAGCCTTTTTTATCCTCGCTGTCCTGTCCTTTGCCTTTTTGCCCTGCTTTGAGATGTCATTTATCGCCTTTGCCTTCGCCTCGACCGCCATGTCCCTGTTGGTCTCCACAGCATTCAGTTGGGTTGCCAGTTTTATTATATCGGTCCTTGTAGTAGTTATCTCCCGCGCCATGTCGTTCATGTTGCCTTTCCATCTTCTTATCTCGTCATCATACTTGGAGAGGTCGCCGAAGCTGTCCTTCAGGGACTTTACGGCATCATTGATGCGTGCCGAATCCCCGGCTACAAGTTTGAGATCCCTTTCCATCGCCTGCTTTATCTTTGCGTACCTGTCGGAGAAATCGGCCTTGAGGACATCAAGGTCATGCCTTGCTGATTCGAATTCCCTTTTGTAGTTGCCGAGCTCTCTAGAGACCTGCTGCGCTGCGGTTACCTGCTCTTTTACTACCTTGGTGAGTTCGGAGAGCTGCCTTGAATTAGCCCTTAGGGCCTGGTCGGTGTTGGTTTTTGTGTTGAGTATTGCCTTTTTAAGCTCCCTCACCTGCGAATCAACGTCTGACTGAACCGTGGTGAAGAACTTGCTTTCGCTCGTCTCCGTTTCCTTCATGGCCTTCTGCGCATCGTCTATGCTCTGCAGTACCGCATTTAACTGGGAAATCCTTTCGTTGGTTCCGGTTTCGGTCTGCTTTGGGGAGAATGCATTCAGCTTTGCGTATAGCGTGTCGGCTTTCTTTGTTATCTCCTCGAAGTCCTTGTCAGCCTCGTCCTTTATCCTGTCCATGCCCTTTTTCTTTGCCTCGAGGGGCGCGTATGCCTTGTCCACTGCTTCGAGCATGCGCTCTATGTCGGGTAGTTTTGCCTTGTATACCTTGCTCATGTTGCCTATGGACTTGTTTAGCTCCTCTATGTTCTTGGAAAACTTCTCAAGGGAGATTCTCTCAATCGCTATGTCCTCTTCCAGGATGAACTTGGTTACCTCGTTCTTAGTCTTAAGGTCCTGCTGCTGCTCAGGCTGCAGGCTGACAGGCTCAAGGTACATCTTGCCGACCCTGTAGCTTATGTGTATGAGATTGCCGTTCTCCAATACCTTGGCCCAATTCTCCACTATCCTCGGGTCTATGTTGAGCGAGACCGCAACGCTGTTCAGCTCAGACCTTCCCTTTGCCTTGAGCAGCTCAAGAAGCGTATCTATGGACGTCCTGGTTTCCTCAATTTCCGGGTTCTTCGGGTTCTCTTCTGGCTTATTGCCAAGATCATCTGGCATTCAAACACATAAATAATTGCTAAAATACCTATAAATACTGTTTGATAGCGATTAGACTCGCGATGGCCATGTTGGCAAATAATGGCAGTGCATTAACATCTTGTTTTAGCCTATACTAAAGCGCGAACCTGTAGAAAAGCGAGAAGAAAAGCGCTATCCCTATTATGATGAGTATGTCTATGATCCCTATGCTTGTGAATATAACCAATAATGCAAGTATCGAGACCATCGCAACCGCATATATGGGCTTGTTCCAGCGCATAACCTTGCTCCCGTCAAGGGGGAATATCGGGAGCATATTGAAAAATGCAAGCAGTATGCTTATGAATATGGTGAATGAGGTGACGCTGTACAGAAATGAATTCGTTGCAGGATTGAATATCACGGCTATCCCGAAAAACACGGCAAACACTGCAAGATTAGTAATAGGGCCGGCAAGCGACACTATTCCGTTCTCTTTGTCAGTAAAGCTGTTCGTATATATGTAAGTCGCTCCTGGTATGCCTAAAAGAAAACCGAATGCGCCTGTTACAAGCGTTATTGCAAGACCAGACCATGAGGTCCTGAATTCAGCAACCGCACCATATCTCTGCGCAACGAACTTGTGCATCATCTCGTGAAGTATGAAACTGAGGCTCACACCTATTGCGGCGATAGGCAGATAGTAAAGGAACATGTTCAGCGTGTTGCCGCCTGCCTCAAAGCCGGTTATGCCTCCGACTCTCGTAAGTGAGAAGGCCACAATCAGAACAATATCGGCTATGATTATGTCCCTTATTTCCAGTGATGATGTCATATCCCTGAGGCCGACCATAAGACTACTTTAACAATAACATATAAAATCTGCACGGAATAATATACTGTATTTAGCTCCATCGTCTAGTGGTCATTGCGCTAAGCAACCAAAAAGGACGGCGGCCTCTGGAGCCGTAAACGCCAGTTCGAATCTGGCTGGAGCTAAGTATTTGGAGTGTTGAGCGCCTATTTCTGCAAAGGGCGTATTTTTCTCATGTTTTTGTCATAAGTCAATTCATAATAAAATTAATATAGGCTAGTTGCAATTATGTATTGGTAATTGGATGGTGAAGGGACTAGGATTGGAGGGCCATGTGATAGTGTGCGGCTACGGTGTTGTGGGCCAGAAGGTAGTTGACGTGCTTTTGGAGCACAAAATCAGCTTTATTGTAATAGAAATAGACCCGAAGAGGGCTGAGCACCTCAGAGAGCTTGGCCATAATGTGATAGAGGGCGACGCCACATATTCCAAGGTGCTCAAAAGCGCAGGTATAGAGAACGCCAAGGCTATAGCCGTGGTGCTTGACGACGATGCAAAGAACCTGTTTACTGTGCTTGCCGCTCACGACCTTAACAAAAAGCTCTTCATAGCCGCAAGGGCGAATGACGAATTCGTCAGGGAGAAGCTCGTTGAGGTCGGCGCAGATTACATAGTAATGCCGCAAAGGACCGCGAGCAAGGAGATAGTAAATGAAATCACAAGGGCGAAAACTTAGCTATGCCTGAATCTTACAATGTACCTGAAAACACCGCAACAAGGCTAATAGTGATGCTGCTGGTTGTTGCGGGATTCCTGGCGGTTTTCTCGATTGCAGCAATCTGGCTGATATCGCATAACATATATGCAGCAAGCTACTACTCGATTTCTGCGCTCTTTGACGCAAATAACGAGGGCGCATCCACTTTTATAGCAGGCGTGCTCTCGGGCCAATCCGGATACCTGTTCTACAGCCTGTTTGCGGTATCTGTAATAGACGGGCTTGCAAAGGCTGTGATAATAGGTTTCCTTATTGCTGCATTCATAAACCTGCTTTCAGGAATAGACTTAAAATCCAAGCTTGAGTTCATAACGGCAAAGCACATGAAAAACCACGTCATAATATGCGGATACTCAATGCTTGCGGAAAGGCTGTGCAATGACCTTAAGAAAAATGGATTGCATTTAGTGATAATAGAGAAGGATGCCGAGAAGGTAAATCTGCTAAGAGACCTGAACTTCAATGTGGTGGAGGGTGATTTCACGGAAAGGAAAACGCTTGATAACGCCTCGATCAGGAAGTCAAAAGCCATAATATTCGCAACGGAAAGCGATTTTGTAAACCTTTTAGGCATAGTGACTGCGCGCCACATGGACCCCAGCGTCAAGATAATATCAAGGGCCAGGAGCGAAACAAGCGTCAGGAAGATGCAGCGCGGCGGAGCGAGCCTTTGCCTTGTTCCAGAGGTAGTTGCGGGCATAGAGCTTGGTGAGAGCATAGCAAAGATGTGATTGTATGGTAAACGAGAGACGAGCACAACATACCCTGATTCTCATAGTGTTGGTGCTGTTCTTCTCCTCGTTGATAATATCGGTGTCTACCGGAATAAGCCCGAGAGTAGCCCTGATAGACAATATTTTTGACTCGTTGCAGGTGAACTACAACCTGATCCAATTCAGCAGCGTCACAAGCCCACTGTTCCTTGTATCAAGACTGCTTAATGCAGCAGTATTCCCATTGCTTACGGTGATACTGGCAACATGGTTTTTTGATTTCATAAACAACATAAACTTCAGGGAGCGGCTGGTGCTTTCAAAGGTTAACAAGCTAAAGGATCATGTGATAGTAGTGCCTTACAACGGCTTTGCAAGGGTGCTATTACAGGAGCTGAAGAACTCCGGGTTAAAGTCGGTGACCATAGCGGAGAACAAAAAGGAGATGATTCAGCTTTATAAGGAGAACGAACTTGCAATAGAAGGAGACCTAAAGTCGATGGAAACGTTCGACATAGCAGGAGTAGATAGGGCTAGGTGTATCGTGGCCTGCGGGAAGGAAGACATACAGAATGCACTAATATCAATAACCGCAAAAGCCGCATATCCTGACGTTAATATAATTGTGAGAATCAACAAGGAAGAGAACCTGGACAGGCTTGAAAAGGCTGGCGCGTATAAGACAATACTATCAGAAAGCACAGCAGGCAAAGATGTCGGCGAAGAGATAGTGAAGAGGCTTCTTTCAAAAAGAGGGATGAAATCCGATAATTTGCCTGCGCCGTAGCGCAGGCGCGTTTCCGAGGTTGACCAAGGCTTGCTTGGCCGTACTATTTATGTGGGTCAAGGTATTTATTTCTTTCTATTATTACATGTTTGTATATTGAAGTAAATAATTTATATCAGAGTATACAGTAAAATATAAATACCTTAAATGAGGAATATACGCAAGGAAGTTGCGCATACCTGCGCCGTACAAATAGGTAAATGCCTGTGCTGTAAACTGGTGCTTTTCCTGAGGTTGAAGCCTGTAATGTAGCGTAGGTGCGGATTCTGGGGTTAGCTGATGGAACGACGCAAATGCGAGCGTGAGCTCGAAAGGTGCATAGATTCCATGGTTGACGAAATGAATGGCATATATTGCGCAGACCTTACCGAAGTGGCAAAAATAGACTCCAAGATGAGCGATATAAAGCTAAGGGAGGAGCTCATAAGCCAGATAAAGGATGAAATTCGCTGCAAGAAGATAAGCGAGCGGATGATGGTTGAAAGTATGAAGGAGCTAGAGTACCACATGGAGGTAAGGATAAACAGTGAGGGGGTCATATACAACATAACCCGGTGAGCTGTTGCAGTGCCATCAAAGTAGCTGGCCAAGGACTTGGTTTGTTTTTCTTTTTCTTTTTTATTTCTTAATATTTGGATGGTAATAAATCTATATTACATATCAAGGGCGTTACTTCTTAGATGATTTTTTTGTGCTTCTCTTTTGATATGCCTCGCTCCTTTTCTCGTTGAATGACTGCATTGCCCCGGCCCACCAGCTAGTATGCTTCAGTATGGGGTGAAAGAATCCTGCAAGCGAGCTCTTCCTTTCGCCTACAGATTCTATCTCTTTCTGTTCGCTCTTTGTAAGGTTCCATCCTGATGCACCAACAATTTCGAGAACGTGCTCCTTATTCCCCGCCTTTGGTATTGCTACAACGTTCCTCTTTGATATAAGCCAATTAAGTGCAACCTGGGTCGCAGTCTTGTCGTGTGTTTTCCCTATTGCTTCAAGCGTTTCAAGGGTTTTCCTGTATTTTGGGTTGTAGATCGAGCCGCTTCCCAATGGGCTGTATGCTATTATTGTTACCTTATTTTCGTTGCAGAAATCCAGCAAATCCTTTTCTATGTCCCTGACAAGCAGGCTGTATTCCACTTGATTGGATACTATCTCGTACTTATCCATGGAATTCTGCGCATCGATAAGTTCGTTTACGGTGAAATTGCTAACCCCTATGTATCTTATCCTCCCGGAATCTACAAGATCCTCCATGGCCCTCATTGTTTCTTTTATCGGAACGTGGTGGTTAGGCCAATGCAATTGGTATAGGTCTATCCTTTTTACTCCCAGATTCCTTAGGCTCTCGTTGCATGAGTTAATTACATCCTTATAACTAAAATGGCTTGGCGACACTTTTGTTGCAATAAAAGTATCCTTTTGATTTTTTATTGCCTCTCTGACTATCCATTCGGTAGCGTACATCTCTGCCGTATCAACCAACCGCATCCCGCTCTTTATTGCTGTTTTTATTGCCTCCTTTTCCTTATCAGGATTCACGCCCATCTTCCAGGTACCTAGTCCCAATTCAGGGAGTTTTTCTCCAGTTCCATTTAATTCCTTATAGCCTAACATAAATCCACCTAACATTAGTTTATAACCACGGATTATTAATTTGTTTTGTTTTTGGATTTTAGCAGATCTTTTGAATTCAAAATAATTAGACAATAAAATAAAAATAAAAATAAAACTAAAACCGAAATGTGATTTTTGGGTACTTTGCCTTAAAATTATAAAACCGAAATATAACCGAAATGTTACTTTTCCCTTTATATACTTTTTGGGGAGATAGTTAATTGGTGTTTTCAATGAGCAGAACTGGAGATACAAAAAAGAGGATACTGGAAATGATAGAGGAAAGGAACGTGACATTAACAGACATAAGCAACAAACTGGGGCTTGCACCGTCAACAGTAAACCAACACCTGCAGGAACTTATGGATTCCGGCAGTATAAGGCTTGTAGAAGATAGGCCAAGAAAATGGAAATATTACGAAATGAACAAAACTCAACCAGTTAGGGGATACGAGTACTATCAAAAGGGATTTGACATGAAGAAGGTAATTGTTCCTTTGGCGATAATAGTGGTAGCTTTGGTTGCCGCTGCTGCATTTTTCGGATTGCGAAATAATATAGGCGCGGCAAGCACACCCAATGCTCAGCAAGTGTATCTTGCACCAAATTCAACAGTACCTTCAGGCAGCACAGTTTTTACAGTATCTGACAGTCCGCAATTATACAATATAAGTGCGCTTTTCGTAACTATTGATAATGCAAGTATACACAGTGAGTCTAATGGGAAATGGTATAGCATACCATTGCAGGCAAATACCTTTGATCTGGTCAAATTAGATAATATATCAAGCATACTCTCTGGCGTAAAGCTTAGCAGTGGCGTATATGACGATTTGGTATTTTACATATCCAACGTAACCGCCGTGTTAAACGGCACTACAGAAAATGTCTTCCTGCCAAGCGGCAGGTTGCTAGTTGTAGGCAATTTGAACATATCAAATAATACAACAAACTGGATAAACCTGGATTTTGACCTGGAGCATTCAATACACATAACCCAGAATGGAAGCCTCATCATGCTGCCGGTGATAAGGATAAGCAGCTCTAATGACACCAATCTGCAGGTGAATGAAAGTTCCATAGTATTTGCAGGTGCACCAGTAAAATCAAGGGGGATATTCGAACTAGGAATGGATGAAAATGGTATTATGGTGCGTAATTATTCGACCCCGCAGAACTGGAGCATATCTAGAGTTGGCGGAAGACTAGAGGTTAATGGAAATGGGTTCGTACCAATACTAGTGAGAACAAGACATGGACTCATAATAGGGGACGATGAGGGCGGATTTTTCAATGCATCGGTAAGTAATTCAATTTTTGTAT
Source organism: uncultured Microcaldota archaeon (assembly GCA_963804175.1). Taxonomy (GTDB): domain Archaea; phylum Micrarchaeota; class Micrarchaeia; order Micrarchaeales; family Micrarchaeaceae; genus UBA12276. Next base: position 278,304 of record CAWDPD010000002.1, on the reverse strand, counting down.
TGGGCACAAATGAGTCCTCAAACGAGCAGGCAATGATTGCAAATGTATATAGAAGATGCATAGGGTTAGGGCAGGGTTCCTCAGGCCAATCTGGTACTTACACACAGAGCGGCAATGTTCCAAGCCTATCTGATTTGGCCATTATCCTAAGGGGATGCTGTTTCGGCCTTCCGGAACCTTTGGTAAGTGGCAATTATGTTGTAAACGGCAATATAACTATCGGAAACTTCTCCCTTGTTGCAAATAGCATAAATAATATAGGGACATCCGGGTGCTGCTATCCCACTTTGGTAAAATCCGCAAACGGCACAATAATAAGCATAAGCAGATGCATGCAAATGCCAGCTCCGATAGGGTTTAACTCCATATCAAATAGTTTGTCTTGGAACAAATGGAACGTAACGCAGCTCAACATATCAGTAGTCAATAATGATAATGGCAACTTCAATGCCGGGTGTGAATTCCAAAACGGTGCACTCTCCTGCAGTTCCAACCAACCAATTAGGCCGCAGGACATAGTAAGAGGCGTTAGGCAATCTATAGATTCTAACGGCGTATTAGGTTTAGGCTGGGGCAATCGTTAGGTGATGAAATATGAGCAAAGGAATATTTCTGCCTATATTGGCAGTAATTGCAATATTGACAGTGAGCGCAGGCGCGTTCAGTCTAAATGGATACATAAATACTGCATTTAATGTAAAAACAAGTACCGATGCAAACTCTATTTGGGGGCCGACATACCAGAATATTTCTTACGACAGCGCAAATACCATAAACAGGACAACAATTTTAAACCAGATAGCAACAGTGGCCCAATGCAGAACAAACTTCGTTGATGCTGCAGCTCCGATCGTAGCAAGTGCAACAAAGACCAGCCTTAGCGTAACTGAGGTAGATCAGAGTAACGCAAAGCTTCAAGGGGACATAAGCAGCAATACGCCCAACCTGGAAATAAAATCAGATATAATAGTGTTTGATGGGTCGATGATAAGATTATACGGCCAGGCGTTAGGAGCTGTACAGAATCTCAACCAGACGCAGCTGCAAAGCCTAAAGTTGCAACTAAACAGCTCCGTCCAGACACTGCAAACATGTACATCCGGAAATGTACTCGGTAAGGGATTTCTGGGCTTCCGTTTCGACTTTGGAGGATACTGGAACAGGTTCTTGGGATGGTTGCACAGCCACTTTGGTTTCCACAATAGGTAATTCTTTCATTTGGATGGACGACCGGTTTTAAAGGCGTCCATCATCTTGCTTATTCTCTTGTTTGTTGCTAGCAGCCCAAACCCGACAATCATGACTAATATGCCTATGTAGAAAAGCCCCATGGAGCCATGGCAGTTGCATATTGCTTGTATTGCATATGAGGATGCATTTACGGGTATTGACGGACAATTGCAAACAGTATGCTGCGATTGTATATACCAGACTGCAATGGATACTATTCCTGATGTGATCCAACCTACTGCAGGCACAATGATTTCCTTTCTCATCTTGATCAGCTAATTAAACCATATTGCTATTAATAATTTTACTGGATAACCATATTGGTAGTCTGATGAGGATAGTTTCATTGGTTATGGGCATAGCTTTAGTTATAATTACGTACATCTTTAGCAGTTATGGCTCGTATCGCATACTCCCGGTCCTTGGATATGTTTTTGGTGGCATACTTATATTGATGGGCCTGTTTTTGCCATCAAGGCGGCAGATGCTTGAGAGGATAAAGGCAAGAAGAGCAGCGAAAGAGGCGAATGCTGATCCGCTTGCAATACTAAAAAGGAGGTACGCAAATGGAGAGATAACAAAGGATCAGTATGACAGCATGAAAAAGGATGTAAGTTGATCAGATACTGGAAACCGAATAATTGGATAAAGAATTTAAATTAGTGCATTTAGATACTATAACTGATTTGTGGGGATTGCAGTGAAAAATAATATAGTTATTGTAGTTGCTGTTGTAGTAGCTTTTGTTGTGGGGTTAGGCTTGGGCATATTTGTTGCGCCGCGGCTGTTCTTTGCAATGCATAATGGGCAGTTGCCAAGCCCTGGAGGTAGCTTAGGCGGAGTTGGCTCTGCAAATGTGATAGGCAGCGAATTTAGCAGCTTCATTTATGCATCAAGTACGTACCTAATATCTGGAAATGCAACTTTGTCCCCCTCAGGCAAGATTGCAACTGGGGATTTCAACCTCACGACCATACCGCTGCAAAATGGCTCGACCAAATATTCGATTAAATTTGGCGTGTCTGGTGCGATATACAATGTGACCATAGGTCACGGTGACAAATTGTACTATATAGACACGAATCTTGCGGATGATATGGCAGGATCAGATATATCCCTTGGGGACGACGGCTACGCGGTTGTAAATTCAACAGGATATATAGTTGCGTACAGATATCCTCTTCCAAGCTCATGATAAGCGTGCATAAATGAGGATTTTGGGCCACAGTGTGGCTAGAATGTATGTCACCGCAATAATATTGCTTGTGCTACTGGCAGGGATATCCGCTTATTTATTGAGGGAGTTTCCTTATGCATTGGTCTTTGCTGTGCTTGCATGCGCAATAATTGAGGTATTAATAAGGAAATACCACCAAAGGCAAAAATTCAAGATACCTTTCTCTGGAATTATCACTGGACTTATAATAGGCTGCGTTGCCCCTATAAATGTCCCGCTGTTGCCGATATTTGTTGCATGCGCAATAGCAGTAATTTCCAAATTCTTCATAAAGATGAAGAGCAGCAATATATTCAATCCTGCCGCGCTGGGACTGCTTGGACTTGGCCTCCTTTCCATAGGCGGCTCCTGGTGGGCAACAAGCAGCATCAACATATATGGTGTTGCGGTCTCCTTTTCGATAGTTCTGGTAATCGCGGCGTATGAATCCCGTAGGCTGGCTTTGGCGTTTTCTTTTATAATAGCAAGCATACTGTTGAGCATTGCAGCAAGCCTTCCAATTACGCTGGGCAGTCTGGCAATAGCATTCATTAGCGTTAACTATTTCTTTGCCTTCCTTATGGTCACAGAACCTAAAACCTCGCCACCAAAGAAAAGGGCACAGGTCTTTTATGGGGTTTACATAGCCGTAATATATTTTGTGCTTGTAATTATTGCACCGCGCAGCCAATATGTTGGTGCGTTGGTAATTTTAATGGCGCTGCTCCTGGCCAACCTGACCTACGCGATTTACAGGCTAAGGGGCAATAAAATAGTTTGAGCGTATGGCTTAGGCGGATTTAAGTACATTTTCCAGTGTGTCTGATAACTTTTCGATTATGTCCTTTGCTCTATCTATGGTAAGGTAGTCGAAACTGCTGAAGCGCATGCTTATATCAATAAATCCGCGATTATCGTAAACAGCGGATACATTAGGCAGATTAGGCAATTTTTCCCTTAAATTATCCGTTTCCTTGAATATTGTCTCTTTTGCTATTCTCTCTAAAGTCTTGGCTATTGCCACCCTTGCGCCGCAAACACAGCCTTCAGTATCCGCATTGTGGTAGGCTCTTGGAACTCCTGGTAAAACTTCATCAAGCCTTAGCGTTACGTGTGAGGTATTTTTATCTGAGTGGGTGTCTGGTATTGTGGCATCTGTAGCGGCATTAGGATTGGAAGTGGTGACGGCGCCATCCCCCCGACGTGGTTTGAACATTATCAATTTACCCATTTGTTCACTCCGAGCTTACATTAATTCGCCAGGGTTGGGATTTGAACCCAAAATTCCGTGAGGAAACCGGTTTGCCTGTTTTGCATCACAAATCAGCTCTTGATACTTAAAGTTCAAGACCGGCGCGATACCGGATTCCGCCACCCTGGCATAATTAAGATTATTTAGCCTTTGATATTAAATTACTGCTTGTTTTCCGGCTCTTTGTCCTTGTGCTGCCTTACGCTCAATATCCTCTTGAGGGTGGTGCTTACGCTTTCCCCTATATCCCAGTACCTTTCCTCCTTCCAGGGATCGCCATGCATATTGTAGCCGCGTTTTTCCCAGAATCCCGGTTTGTCCTCATCCATTACCTCTATTCCGTCTATCCACTTTGCGCTCTTCCAGAAGTACAGCTCAGGTATGACAGCCCTTAGAGGACCGCCATGCTTGGTTTCAAGGGGCTTACCGTTGAAATTGAATGCGAGCATCGCATTGTCGGTCATAGCATTTTCCAACGGTATGTTAGTGGAATAGCCAACACTGCTTGACCACTCCATTACATACTTTCCTTTTGGGTTCGCCCTTTCAAGTACCGCTTTTAGTGATATACCTTCCCACACATCATCGAGTCTTGACCAATGGGTTACGCACGAAATGTCTAGAGTCCTTTTTATCTTTAGCATCTTCATCAGCTCGTCCCAGGTAAGTTCGTATGGATTTTCTACCTTTCCATATACCTTAAACTTGAATTTCTTGATGTCAATCGCTGGATCCTCGCTTGCGCTGAGCACTGGAAATATTTTAGTAACCACCTGGCCTGGTGGCACCCTGTTGTTCATGATAAGGTTCTCTTTTTAGTCTATAAATTACTTTCTCGGTGTTTTTATGAATGATATTCAATACAAAATAAAAAGGTTGATTAAAATAATAATAAAATTCGTTGCAGGTAGCAGCGAAAAGAATCATCTTAGGCTTAAATTCGGCGATATAAGGACTGTACTCAGGAAAAGCGGCGCCATAATGCTTAACAGCAAAAGGCCTTTTTACGAATCCGGAATGTTAAAATGGGTAAAAAAGAGGGGCGGACTGTTCATAATACCCGACTTTGAGGCTAACCCGCACATAATAATCTCGGGAATGAGCGGTTTTGGCAAAAGCACGCTCTTCAAATCCATTCTTTCCGATATAAGAAAGTTTGGCATTTCCTGCATTGTGTTCGATGCACACAATGAGCATTCCGATATAGTTAGAGAATTGGGTGGTTATGTGTACAACGCCCTTTATTCCGGGATAAACCTTCTTGAACTGGATGGCGCAAGCATATCAGAGAGGATATCAGAACTGTCAAGGATGTTCAAAGAGGTATATTCTCTAGGGTACATACAGACCACAAAACTGAGCGATTGCCTTTGGTATACCTACAGGAAGGCAGGTGCGAGGAGCAGGTCGGACAGGGATATCGCGGCGGCTCCATCGCTGAAGGGGCTTCTGGACGAGCTTAACATATTCATAAAGAATTCGAGAAGCCTTGGCGAGAGGAATACGCTGTTGCACCTAAGGGACAGGCTGTCGCTCCTTAACAGCTCCGCATTCAACACCAGTTTCATAAACATGAGGGAGATGCACAATGGTCTTCATTCAGTATCACTTGCAGGTATGAAGAGCAAGGAGGCACAGTTGATTTATGTTGGGGAATTGCTTAACCGGTTGTATTCATCGATGCATGACAGCAAAAAGCGGAATGCTGTGGCCCTTTACATCATGATAGATGAGGCGCAGTTCCTTGTGGATAATTCGAACAACAATTCTATAATAGCAAAACTTATTGAGGAAGGCAGGAAATACGGGGTTGGAGTAATAATAGTCACGCATGCTGCAATCACGCTAAACAAGAAGATAATGACTAACAGCTCTACCTTTGTGACATTCTATGCTAGGGAGCCCTCAGAAGTCAGTTATATAACTAAGATAATTTCAGGCAACAACCCTAACATGGTTGACTCTATAAGAAACATGATAAGTCTCATGAAGCAGAACCAGGCAATACTTATCAGCAACCGCTTTAGAGAACCCGTCTTAATTTCCACGCCAAGTTTCAAAAGCTTGGAAGTAAACTCCTCTGGAAGTGGATTACCAGAAAATGAAATAATTGAATTGCTGAAATCGAAGGCTAAAAGGCCGCTTAAATACAGCGAGATAAAGGCACTCGACCCTGGCATTCAGGATGCTATACTGACAAAACTAGTAAACCTCAGGTTTCTCGATAGGTTTGTGCTTTATTCCGGCAAGGATAAAGAGGAATGGCTAATGCTGCACAACAATTCTATAAGCATAGAGCATGAGGTCTGGACCAAGAAGCTTTCTGAGGCACTAAATTCAGGAGGTATACAAAACAGAGTGATAGACAATTCAAAGGGTCCTGATATATTAGCCGTATGCAATGGCAAAAGGATAGCTGTAGAGTATGAGACTGGCTCAAAATCGTTTGAGAGCACCTCAAGAATGATGGATTCTAGAGTGGAAAAGTATGACAAGACCATAATTGTTACGAATGATGCAGCATTGCAGTATTACAAGACCTGTTTTGGAATTAATGGCATTACAGTTATATCAACAAAAGAGATTGAGTCTGTTGTGGACATTATTCTAAAGCAAGTAAATGAGGAGAACCAGTAACTGAGGGCAAGGTATTAATATGTTTATAGGCTTATTATTACTCTGTTACAGTCTAGTTGTTTCTCTAAACATTATGTGACTTAAATGGCTAATATCTACGATGTGAAGGCCTCAGAAGTGGTAAAGCTTACAGCAGAAAGGCTCAAGGACAAGCTCAAGAAGCCCGCTTATATTGATTATGTGAAGTCCGGGGCTAACAAGGAGCGCATGCCGCTAAATTCAGACTTTTGGTACATAAGAAGCGCATCAATACTCAGGCAGGTATACCTCAACGGGCCGATAGGGGTCTCAAGGCTCAGGACGCGCTACGGCTCAAGGCAGGAGCATGTGGTGCACAGGAAGCATCACGTTAGATCGGGAGGCAGCATAATAAGGGACGCGCTGCAGGGACTGGAGAAGCTTGGCTACATCAAGCAGTCCGGCACCAAGGACAAGGGCAGGATAATAACGCCTCAGGGCAGGTCCTTCATGGACAGGATCGCGAAGGAGCTCAATAAAACATAAAGTGCTTGCATGGAAGAGGGAGAGGAGGAGCAGTACAGCAGGAAGATGAGAAAAAGGGTTACTGATGCTCTCAAGGCGGCAAAGCTTGAGGAGCAGAAAAAGGAGATAATGAAGCAGTTCCTGGACCCTAAGGCATATGAAAGGGTCATGAACATAAGGGCATCAAATTATGAGCTTTACAGCCATATAGTCAATGTTGTTGTATCATTGGCGCAGAACAACAGGATAAGCAACAAGATAACAGAGAAGGAATTAAAGTCAATACTTGCAAAGCTTACCTACAGGCGGGAGCCGACAATAGAATTCAGGCACAAATGAGTGTTACAATGTCCAAAAAGAGCGCATACAAGAAACGAAGGCTGGGAAAGAAGCTAAAGCAGACGAGAAGGATGCCTTTGCTCGTCACCCTGAGGACGCACAGGAGAGTCCAGCAGAACAGGTTCAGCAGGAACTGGCGAAGCCAGAAGATAAAGTTCAAGGAATAGTGATTTTAATGCGATTGACACAGAAAAATGCAGGCAAACTGGTTTCTACCTGCTATAATCCGGATGGAAATTATTACACTAACCGGAAGTACGAGATAATTTCAGCCATACCAGTAAGAAAAGTGTCTTCAGAATCTACTAATTTCAAAACTGCAGAGAAAGTTGCACGCTCAAGAGGATTTAAATTACGTTCTATAGGACACCAGCATTATCTGCTGGTATCAAGTGGTAAAATAAAGGAGCCGACAGATGATTCAGGTATGAGAAGGGACCGAAGATCCATGACAAGGATAGTGGTTAGGCTCGGGCAGACATTAGGTAAAACAGTAGACTCAGATAGATTGAACGGTTTTCTTAGAGTGGTATGAAATGGCAACAAGATTACTTACAATAAACATAAGGAAGTATCTGGTAAATCAGCCCAGAAGGAAGCGTCCAGCAAGGATATCGAGATACATAAGATACAGAATTGCGCAGTCTACCAACATAAAATCCGGCAACATAAAGATAACCCAGGATCTTAATTCACTGGTGCTAAAGAAATACCTTTTCAGCATGAAGCCGCTTAAGGTAAGCATAGAGATAGACAAGGACAAGGCAAAGGTTTCCCATTTCGAAAAGGCGGCAAAACCTGTTGCGGATGCAAAACCCGGACAGGCAAAGGTAGAGGCAAAGAGGCCTGATGAAAAGCAAAAGGCGCAGGCACAAACACCAGAAAAGAAGACCGATGCCAAGGAAGCAAAGGCCTAACGGCTGATCCCATGGAGGCTGCTAAATATGGTATAATGGGCAGCGACTATGTGGCGGTATTTGCAACAGCCACAGACGACTTTGTTTTCGCCGGTTCGAATTTGACAAGCAACAGCAAGGAGATGCTTGCTAAGGTGCTTGGCGTAAAATGCGTGGAGACATCAATATCTGGATCGGACCTTGTGGGGCTATTCGCAAGGGCGAATTCCAACGGAATCCTGCTTTCAAACCTGAGCTTGGATCACGAAATTGAGAACCTGAGGAAAATGAATCTTGGAATCAACATATCAGTTCTTGAAAGCGACCTCAATGCGATCGGCAGCAACATACTTGCCAACGACAGGATAGCAATAATAAATGTGGATTACAGCAAAAAGGAGGAGGATGAGATAGCTGATGTGCTTGGAGTGGAGGTCATAAGGGCCAGGATGGACGGCTACAAGACCGTGGGCGCGAACAACATACTGACAAATACGGGTCTTGTGATAAACAACAAGGGAACGGCGCTTGAAAAAAGCGAATGGGACAGGTTCAGCGGATTCGATTCGGTAAGGACAACGGCAAACACTGGAGGTTTTGCGATTGGCCTGTCGGTCATAGCAAACTCAAACGGAGTGGTCGCGGGAGACACCACAACAGGGTTCGAACTTGCAAGGATAATTGAGGCACTGGAATAATCCGATCGACCGCAACCTATTATAAAACTTCGAAGAGATAGTGGTTATATGGCAAAGGACGAGGACAGGAAAATAAAGATAGGCAGCCAGGGAGCTGAGGAGCTGAGGTACATGCAGCAGGTATACCAGAATCAGTATTCGATAATAGGCAATTCCATAAATGCGGTCTTAAGGGAACTGCAGGAGCTGAACTCCGCACAAAAGACACTAGAGAACATGAATCTTGTGCAGGGCAAGGAAACGCTTACTGGTATAGGAGGAGATTTTTACCTTACTGGAAAGATACATGACCCAAACAAGGTCCTTGTAGGTGTAGGCGCTGGTTATGTTATAGAAAAGGATGCAGATTCTGCTAAAACCCATGTTGCCGGGCTCATAAAGAATCATACAGAAAGCTTAAACAGGCTTACAAAGAACAGGAAGGAGCTTGAGGATGCCCTGATAGAGATATCATATAGGCTGGAGACCATACGCTAGGTATATGCATGTTCGACGAGCTGCGAAAGAAGATTTCTAATGCTGTAAAGGGCTTTATAAAAAAAGAGGAGAGGAAAGAGGAGGCAGCGGAGTCCGGGCCGCAGAAGCCAGAGGATAAGCAGGAGGAGGCGCCAGAAAGCAGGGAAACAAAGGTTGAACCAACCAAAGAGGCAGGACCGTATGGCGGGAGAAAGGTAGAGACCCGTGCGAAGAAAGAGGAACCGATCAAGCTCTCGCTCAAAACAAAGATAAAGAGCGCCTTCCTTGGCACGATAAGGCTCAGCGAACCAGAGATAGAGGGTTTCCTTGAGACCCTAAAGGTCTCAATGCTTGAGTCTGATGTTTCCTACAGCACCATGGAGGAATTCATAGATGACCTTCATTCAAGCCTAAAAGGAAAGCAGATAGACTCCAAAAGAATTAGAGAAGACATAACCGATACAGTGAGGGGCTCACTTTTTTCTGTGCTCCAGAAAGGCAGCGGCATAAACGTTGATGAGTTTGTGGCAAAACAAATGGAATCCAAACAGCTGCCGGTAAAGATACTCTTCCTTGGGCCCAACGGAGCTGGCAAGACAACCACGATAGCAAAAATCGCCTACCACTTCAAAAGCAAGGGAATCGGCAATGTGCTTTCTGCAAGCGACACATTCAGGGCTGCGGCAATAGAGCAGATAGAACATCATGCGAAAAGGCTTGGTGTTCCGGTCATAAAAAGTTCCTATGGCGCGGATCCTGCAAGCATCGCATTTGATTCCATAGCCTATGCAAGGGCACACGGAATAGACCTTGTACTTATAGACAGCGCCGGAAGGCAGGAGACCAACAAAAGCCTTATCAATGAGATCCAGAAGATGGTAAGGGTCTCAAAGCCAGACCTTACAATATTCGTAGGCGAGAGCACCGCAGGCAACCAGATAGCAGAGCAGATAAAGGAGTTCAACAAATTCGTCAAGGTTGATGGAATAATACTTACCAAGCTTGATTGCGATGCAAAGGGAGGCGGCGCCCTTTCCATATCGCATGCGACTGGCATACCCATACTCTTCTTCGGCGTTGGGGAAGGCTACGATGCGCTAATTCCCTATGACGCAAATTACATAGTTGATGCAATACTTCCTGAAAGCAACTGATTGCTGTGCTGCTGTATTGATATCGTCAGGTCAGAGTTCTGTTTCCTTTATATATTTTGTTATTTTATAGTATCTGTGGTCCGATGGAAAAGCGCCTTTCTGCATTAGAGGACGAGATACTGAAGCAGATGGTGGGCAAATTCTCCGAGATAGTGGACACAGAAAAAAGAAACGAGATAATAACCAGCATTGCAAAGAAACTGAATTCATCGATAAAGCAGAGCGATATCGCCGCGATAATAGAGGACATCAGCAGCCTTGACCCGATAACAGACCTGCTTGTTGATGAGGATATAGAGGACATAATGGTGAACAACACAGATAACGTGTATGCTTTCAGTTCAAAGAAGGGGAGCATAAGGCTGGACTACAAGATAGAGGACAGGGAGATGCTCAAGAGATTCGTCTTGAAGCTGAAGCTTTACATGACCAACTCAAGCTACGAAGGAAACATAATAGACATTCACCTCCCGAACGGAAGCAGGGCCAACGTGGTCTCATCGCCCTTGGGCTATGATGTAACAATAAGAAACAGGAAAAGATCACCGCTGAGCATGCTTGACCTGATAAACGGGAACCTTCTTGACTATGACATGGCAGCAAGGCTGTGGCTGTATGCTGATGGGCTCAGGGTAAGGCCGGCTAACCTACTCATAGGCGGGGTTCCAGCAGCTGGAAAAACCACGCTGCTTAACGCGATGTTCTCTTTCCTGAGGCCTGAACAGAGGATAGTGACGATAGAGGAAACATACGAACTTAACACTGAGACACAGCCGAACTGCGTAAACCTTGAGACAAGCGAGGATGTACCAATGGAGGCACTTGTGAAGAATGCCCTAAGGATGAGGCCTGACCTAATAATCATCGGTGAGGTAAGGGGTGCAGAGGCAAACGACATGATGACGGCAATGAACATAGGCAAGATATCCATGGGCACAATACACAGCTCCTCATCTAGGGACATAATAAACAGATTACAGCATACGCCGATGAATGTACCGATGGACATAGTGCCTGTAATAGACGCGCTCGTAGTGGTTTCTGCATTCTATAAGGGATCGAGGGTCCAGAGGAAGATAACGCAAATATCCGAGATTGCCGGGATAGAGACCCAGGTTCTCCTGTCAGACCTTTACAAATACGATTACAAAACCCAGCGCGGATCTCAGATACTGCCAAGCATAACATACAGGGACATGCTCTCAAGCCTTCTTGGGGTCCCTCCGACTGCGATACTTGCGGAGGAAAGGGTACGGGCGGTAATCCTTGAAAGGCTGAACAAGTCTGGCAAGAGGGACATAAGAAGCATAAGCGAGGTAGTGAAGAGATATTATGACAACCCGGATGCTGCACTGAAGAGCCTTGACATAACCGGCATGGAGCCTGCGATAAGGGTCTGACCTGCAAACCTATATATTAGTTTCATGTCCTCCTAATAGCGATGATGGCACTAAAGCACATTAATGTCATTTCTGCGGCCAAGATTTTTGCAATAGTAAATGCGATAATAGGTTTCGTAATTGCGGTTTTCATATTCATATTCACTAGCCTATTCGGCTCGGTTTTGGGATCTCACGGCTTTGCGCTGTTTGGAAGGGGCGCTGCGCTTCTTGTGATTTTGCCTGTCTTCCTGCTTGTAATGGGATTCGTAGTAACGGCAATAGAAACTTGGCTGTATAATTTGCTTGCCAAAAGGATAGGAGGCATAAAAATTGACCTGAGCAAAAACAGGCTAAAGGGCATAGACCTTATGTCTGCAGCGAAGATATATGCCGCAGGCGGAGCGATAGTGGGTCTTGTGGCAGGCATAATATTTGCAATATCAGGATTGGCCTCAGGGTCGTCCACCTTGGCAATACTGGGGCTTGCAAGCATAGTATTATTCCCGCTTCTTTTCGCTTTGGTTTTCTTCGTTGTTGCGGCTATTGGGATTGGCGTTTATAATTTTGTTGCATACAGGATCGGTGGCATCAAACTCTTCATAAAGGGCGGTGAATTAAAAAGCATTGGGGCGATGTCCTATGCAAAAATAGAAGGCATATTCGGCGCGATTGTTGGACTTGTGGAGGGAGCGGCATACACCATAGGCTCTGTCTTTATACCAGCATCTTTTGCCATGCCGGTTTTTGCCCGCAGCATCGGTGCGCTGTCCATAATTGCATATCCCATATTCTATTTTGTTTTAAGTTTTGTTGTGGCATTCATAGGGGCGTGGCTCTACAATACAATCGCCTCGCGTATAGGCGGAATTAAGGTTGTTCTGTCCCAAAAATAAAGGAACTAGCTTTTTGTAGCAAAAGAAACGGTGTGCATCCTGCCCTGCCTTAATTTTTTGTAATTTCCGAATGCTGCCAGGAATTCCCTTTTTATAAAAGGCTTTAGAATAGACACGGTCACTACATATACGCGCCCGTTTTCAGCCAAATGAGCTTTCATGTCATTGATTATTTTATGCAGAGATAGCGTACCTATGTGTGTCGGTAGGTTTGAGGCGATCAGGTCAAATTTGAGATTGTCTAAATGGCTGAACCCATTGCTTAAAAGGGCTTTGGCGTTGGGTATATTATTTCCCTTTATGTTTTTGTTGGAGTATTCAACGCCGATAAAGTCCCTATCTACAAGATACGTCTTTCCTTTTGGTGCTTGTATTGCCATTGCAATTCCCAATACTCCATAACCGCACCCAAGGTCTAGGCAGTTATCGGTTTCGTTTATCTCCAGTTCACCAACTAAAAGCTGCGTACCCTCGTCAATTTTCTTATAGCTGAAAAGTTCTGACGTTGTTCTGAAGGTTAAATCAAACGTATGCAGATTTGATTTTCTTACAAGTTTGGTTTTTATTACAAAGTCGTTGTTTTCATCCATATATAAAACATTGAATTAGCCATTTTAAATCTGTTCCTGATCTGTAAAAGCATACATTCTTAATTTGCGTGTGCACGTACCTCTCTTTTTATATATTTGATATATTATAAAGTATAGTGGTAGAATGTCTGAGATTACTGTAGCCAATAGAGTGGAAAATGCACAAGACCTGGAAATACCAGACAGGGTAGTGTGGATCGGGGCCGAAAATAGTAAAAGAACGGCATGGATGGATGGCATACCGGTCAGGCTTGAGCTGAATCCCAAAAATGGCTCGGCCATATTTAAGGGTGCGGTACCAGGTTTGATGGGTGTGGAGGCTGAGTTCTCAATAGCAAGAAAGGCAGTAGCCGGTAATAAAAAACGGGATGAGATGCAATTTGTCGGCTTGCGCTTTGGTTTTGTTGAAGAATATCTGCAGATCCAGAGGGAGGTTCTTATGAAATCAAAGGTCGCAAGAGCTATAATAGATTATGCTAAGACCGAGAAACTTACCATTATAGTTCCAAGTCAGCTAATTGAAAATACGCTGAGAAGGGAAGTTGAGATCATGAGACACAAGAAAATGTTAAGGGGCAGAGTCGGTATAGAATTAAGGAAAAGATATGTGGATTAATCAGGGTGGGTTTTTATTTAGGTTTGTTGATAAATATATGGGTGAATATCATGGTAGTAGATACTAAACAAAGAGGCTCAGATACAAGACCGAGGACGGGCACAACAACAGAAGTGGTAAATGGAGTAACGCACATACATGACCAAAAACCTGGAAATATAGGCGGTGGCAGTTTTAAAACAGATAAAATAACTCTTACATATTTCATGGGATCCAGAGCAATACATGTTGAGGCGCCTTTTGGTAATAAAGTGCCCACACCTCAACAGAAAATGGACCTTTCAGAATCTGATACCATAAATAATTTGCTGAAATTCGCGATTAAATATAAAAAAGACGTAGTTGCAGAAGAGCGGTATGTGATAGATGTTTTAAACGAGGCCAGCGGGGGAAAGCAAAGGATTGAGGACACAAGAATAATATATAACCCGCCGAATTTTCAAGAGAGAAGGGAGGAGTAGAAGTATCAGGGAAGAAAATCCTTGTTCTTTATCTTCTCTTTTATGTAATCCTGCACGAATGTAAGCCTGGGCCCTTGCAAAGCATCGGACTCTATTTTTGTCTTTGTCTTTAGAACTTTCTTTAGTTCATCGGCCCATTCCTTGTGCTTGTTTATCCAAGGGTAAGAGAGCATCTCTTGCGCCCTTTTCAGGTCTACTTCTGTAGCCTTGAGGGTCAGGCTCTTCAGGAAATCGTATTTTTCGATGTCTGATATCGTGACCCCTATGAACTTTGCCTCCGGAGTTGCAATGTCGCTTCCTATGTATGCGAGGTTTATGCTGCCGGTCTTTATGGTCCAGTAAATATACCATCCCCATGCGTCAGCATCATTCAATACATATACGGGAAGGCCGATGTCCGCAAGTTTCCTTATCAGCCTCCTTGTGCCCCTTGAGGCCTGCCCTTCCGGAGACATGAGCACCATGTTCTCCTTTTTCCATATTCCATCCTCGTTTAGTCTTTGCCAGAGTGCCTGCTTTTCCACAACAAGCACGTACTTGGCCTTCACATCAACAAATTCCATTTCGTTGTCTACGTCGCTTGGTATGGCCCATCCGCTTCTCCCCATCTTGCTTGCGTCTATCTCCTGCTTTTCATTGCCGAAATTGTCTATTATCTTTATATTTCCAGCAAGGAGGCCCTTCCTGTTTGCATTTAGATTGAGGTCCTCTCTTTTAAGGTCCAGGGCAACCTCAAGGTCCTCTATCAAGGGATTTGATTCCGCCTGCTCGTTGAATATGTTCTCATCGACATCCTCTCCTAGCGAGTATTTCAACTGGTAATAAAGTCCTCTTATTGATGTGTGAAGGTTCTCCTTTACGAACTTGTGGCACTTCGATGCTATTGCAACGGTCTGCATAAACCTCTTTGACTGTGCCGTGTTCAGGAAACTGCGCTCCTCCTGTGCAGGCCCAAGTGAAAGGTAGCCTTTCTTATCGTCATATATTATGTTCGATCTTGTCCTTGCACCTGTGACAAACTTGGGGTTTCTCTTTGACTCTATGTCCCTTGCTATGCCATCGCCGAATTCCTCAAGGCTCTTTCTTGCGTTCTTGTCCTTTTTTGCTTTGTTCCTCATTTTCCTTTCCTCTTTCGTAGGGCTTTTGGTCGTTTAATCTTTTTTGCCTTTGGGCTTGGTTTAGGATTATTCGCTTTTGTACTTTCCTGTTCTCTGTTTTGCGACTGTCGTCTTTCGCCTTTTGATCCTGTCCTTTCGTAGCTCTGCAGCTCCTTTATTATCTCGTTCTTTCTGGCGCTATCCTTCAGTGCATACTTGAGCACATCCGCAAGGGTCTTGGCCGGTATTAATTTGACCTCCTTCATTTTGTCCTTGCCGATTGATACGTCGTCTATGTTGCTTGCTGGCAGTATTACTTTCTTTATTCCTGCTTGTATTGCTGCCTCGACCTTGTTCGTGACCCCGCCAACAGGGAGCACCTCTCCTCTTACAGATAGGGAGCCGGTCATTGCAACAGATTGGTCTATTGGGAGGTTCTCCATTGCGGATATTATGCTTACAGCAACTGATATGCTTGCGCTGTCGCCCTCAACACCCTCTATTTGCAGGAACTGCACGTGCATATCGTAATTTGCTATGTCCTTGCCCATGTGCTTCTTTATTATGGCGCTTACGTTCTTTACGGCCTCTGTTGCAACCTTGCCGAGCTTTCCTGTGGGTATGAACTTGCCCTCCGACCTTGACCCCGCAGGGGTTACCTCAGACACTATTGGTATAACTATTCCAGAATATGTAGTTCTTGTACCCATAACTGCAAGGCCGTTGACCTTTCCGACAGCATAGCCATGTGTGCTAAATACCCTGTAGTCCTTTCTGAACTCCAGCTCCTGCATCACCACCTGGGATTCTATTGATGCAGCCAGTTGCCTCGCTGCTATTATGTCCTCTTTTGTTACCAGTTTTTTCTTCCTCTCGACTGCTATGTCACCAGCGGCTCTGATCAGGCCACCAAGGTCTCTAAGTATCAATGTCAATCTTTTCTTTCTTCCGGATCTTCTCCTTGCTTCTTCTATTATTTCATTTATAGCGCTATCATCAAATGGAGGTATCTTTGTGTCCTTCTTTATCTCCTGCGCTATGAACTGCACAAGCAGTTCGCGGTTTGCTGCAGTGTCCTCCATTGTGGAATCCATGTATACTTCATAACCGTAACCGCGTATCCTTGACCTCAGCGCAGGATGCATATGCTGAAGGTCCTGAAGATTCCCTGCGGCAACAAGTATGAAATCAGATGGCACTGGTTCTGTTTTTACCAATGCTCCTGAGCTCATCTCGCTCTGCCCTGTAATTGAGTATTTCCTTTCCTGCATTGCAGTAAGAAGCTCCTGCTGGGATCTTGGATCAAGGCTTGATATCTCATCTATAAACAATACACCCTTATTTGCCTTGTGTATTGCTCCGCTTTCAACTCTCAAATGCGCAGGTGTACCGAGCCCCCCACTCTGCAAAGGATCATGGCGCACGTCGCCAAAAAGCGCACCTGCCTTTGATCCAGTAGCGTCTATGAATGGTGCGTGCGCAAGCCCTGAGTCATCTACTATAAGCTTCGGTTCGTTCGCATCGTTCAATCCAGGAATTCCTACACGCCTTGCCAGTCCGCTTATCAGAAGCGCAACAGCCCCGAATATCATTATGCCGAGAATAAGCGCGGCTATCACTATTACGTTGTATCCCTTTATTACGCCGAAAAGGGTCAAACCCAGAAGTATAACAACAAGGAGGAATACTACAGGAGCTATGATTGAATTGCCCCTGTTCATTGCCATACGGTTCTTCATCCTCTCCTTTTGAATTATGAGCCTGCCCTGCCCGTCGCCAAGCTTCTCTGTTGACTTTGCGTCAGGGTAGGTCTTTACGGCTTTTACTATAGGGACATTCTCGTCGTTTATGTTTTTGTATACGAGTATATCTTCCAGGTCTGCGACGGGAAGCAGTTCTGCCATTGCCTGCGCCAGCATCGTCTTTCCTGTCCCAGGTTCCCCAATCAATAGGATATTCCTTCTCTGTTTTGCTGCTTTTTTCACTATGTCGGCTGCCTTCTTCTGCCCTATCACCTGGTCTATGAGCTTATCAGGTATCTTTATGTTTTCTGTAGTTTTTGCCATATAAGGTCTCTGCCATCTATTGGTTAAACATCAAAAGAAGTGTATATTTATATTGTAGAATAAAGCTTAAAATATGCGCACCTTTATTTAGGGAAATGGCCAGATCAAGGTCTTTTGAGAGGCTTGAATCCATCATACCGAATAAATAGTTAGGATTTATATATCTTAAAGTCCATAATAATATCTAGAATGGTGTTTTATATCAAGGTAAAGGATATCAGAGCTTTAAACAACGATTCTTTGAAGACAACCTTGGACCAGCTTGTTCTTGAACTAAGCATAGAGAAGAGGAAGATAGCTAGTACAGGTGTCTCAAGCAAGGTTGTAAAGACTCGTGAGATAAGGCGAACAATAGCAAGGATCAATACGATACTTAAGGAGAGAGGTGCAAAGGTCTAAATGGCGGAAATTTGTCCAAAATGCGGTCTACCGAAAGAGCTCTGCGTCTGCAACATACTCGACAGGGAGGTTGAGACCAAGATAAAGGTTTACACGAAGAAGGCGAAATTCGACAAGTACGTAACAGTTGTCGAAGGAATAAATCCTGACGAAATAGAGAGAACAACAAAGAGCCTTAAGCGGATTCTTGCCTGCGGAGGCACAAACAAGGACAATGTGATAGAACTGCAGGGAGAGCACAAGCAGGCGACAAAGAAGGCGCTTGCAAGCATAGGCTACAAGGAATCGAATATAGACCTGGCATGATCTAATATAACTAAGTATTTCATTTTAATGCTTTAGCACTCCTTATTAAGTTTTCTATGGGCCTCAACTGCTTCTTATCAACTATACCGGTACCCGTAAGTCTTTCAATGAATTGCTCAACCAGGCCTACGTTTCTGAGCAGCGCTTCCACCTTCTTTGAGGACAACGCACCATCTAATTGAGCAACCCCGAGCTTACGCTCAGGCTCAACACGCTCAAGCAGCGCCACCCCATAACCGTCGTCGAGCCTCTGGTTGACATCGACGTACCGCCTGTCGCAGTGAAGTAGTCGTAGCCACGGACCACAGGGCCGATATAAGTTTCATTATCCCTTCGCCATAGATATCTTGCTGCTGGATTAGCTGAGGAAACCTCTGGTCCTTGCGGTATACCGGTCTTCGGGTCTATTAGATACCACCCATCAGTCGAAGGGAAATTATCAACTACTTTTACCTGCTTGCCGTTTCTAATCGAAATAACGATTTTGCCTTTTACGTCCATTGTCTTGAAGGACTTTGATGGAAGAGCTATAGCCGCATTTTTTTGCCCTTGGAATTCTTTTGGGACATTGAATACTACATTACTGAACTCGACTGTCGAACCGAAAGCCCTTCCCGCAGGCATATATATGGTTACAGGTGGTGCCCATAGTGATTTCCTGATTTCTCCGGATTGATATCGGTGGTCGAGGAAAAGGGCGCTTGCAACATTCTTAGTGGATATTGTCCTTAGTGCTTCGTAGCCGGTTACATTCTGCATTCCTTTTATCTTGTAGTCTGGCTTAGCGCCGAACTTCGATACTTGAGCTTCATTAATGACCCTGCTTGCGGTTGCCATGTTATCACAAAAATATTATAGTTTCCTATTATATATACTTTACTTATGGCTATCTTGGGAATAGAGAGTAGCGCCCATACTTTAGGGATTGGCATCGTACAGAACGGGAAGATATTGGCAAATGAAAGGAGCATGTATAATATAACAGACAAGGGCATAATTCCCTCTAAAGTTGCTGATTTTCATGCGAATAATGTAAGGAAAACACTGCTTAAGGCACTCCGACACTCAAAGCTCAGCTTAGACGATATGGATGCCATAGGCTATACAAAAGGCCCGGGCTTGGGAGGGTGCTTAAGAGTTGGTGAGATAGCCGCTAAATCAATAGCTGACCGCCATAACATACCATTATTGCCCGTAAACCATGCCATTGCCCATATAGAGATAACCAAAACGCTTTTTGGCATGAAGGACCCTTTGGCCTTGTATGTAAGCGGAGGCAATTCCCAGATACTTGGCCTGATGAATGAGCCGTTCCGGCATTACCACATATACGGGGAAACCTTTGATATCGGAGTGGGGAATATGTTGGATGTCTATGCACGTGCAGCAAAGCTCAACCCAGCCTGGGGCTCAACAGTGGCTAAAATAGCCAAGAATGGAAAATACATTCCTATGCCTTATACTGTAAAGGGCATGGACTTTACCTTTACCGGACTGTTGACCAATGCTATCGGGCTTTTGAACAGGCATAGCGTGAAGGATGTATCTTATTCCCTTCAGGAAACTGCATTCTCTATGCTGTGCGAGGCGACCGAAAGGGCGCTCTTCCTGACTAGGAAGAATGAACTCATATTGTGCGGGGGCGTTGCGCAGAGCGAAAGGCTAAAGGAGATGCTGAAAAGCGTTGCGGGGAGCCATAAGATAAGATTTGGAGTGGCACAAAACGAATTTAACGCTGATAACGGCGCGATGATTGCATTGGTTGCTGAAAGAATGTTCATGTCTGGGTTAAAATTCAAGGATTCTGATTTGACGGTAGATCAGAAATACAGGGTAGATAAAACGCTGATCGTATGAAAATGAAGGAGATATCTGAGGGAGCAGAGGCGCACATCTATTCGATGGATTTTCTGGGATTTGATTGTGTGCTCAAGAGGAGAACTAAAAAGCCTTATAGAATAAATGGGATAGACCGGAATCTGAGGCTGCAAAGGACCAGGAAAGAGGCGAAAATAATTGGGCTTGTATCATCTTTTGGGATAAATTCGCCATCGGTTCTTTTGGTCGGTAAGTATGACATAGTTATGAGCAGATTATATGGTGTTGGGCTAAATGAGATTCTTAATTCAAAAACAGGAATCAAAGATTTGAAAGGCATATTCTCAACGTTGGGAGATTATGCTGCAACGCTCCATGATAGAAATATAATTCACGGGGATTATACGCCAGCCAACGTGATTGTCGGAAAAGATGGCAAGGTTTACATAATAGATTTCGGACTATCTGATATTACTGATTCAGTAGAGGACAAGGCGCTGGATCTGCTTCTTATGAAAAGGGGAGTGGATGGGGTTTGCTTTAAGGAATTCATTGCAAAATACAAAGCAAAATGTAGCAAGAGCAGCGAGATAATAAGACGTTTGGAGGAAATAGAAAAGAGAGGGAGGTACAACACAAGGACTTTGATCACAGATTAGGATGGTCTTAGAATTCTCCTATTGTTTGGTCTGTTTGATATTTCTGTATTTCCGTCTATAATCCTGCCGTGTATAATATACTGCTCGCCATCTTTTGGTTTTACAATTATTGAGCCGCCGGTTCCAATAAGTTCTACGTCACCATGAATTTTCACCCAATCCTTTATTGTCAGCAAGCCCCTTATCTTCGCATTGCCGCCCACTCTTGCAAAACCCTCTATATCCACGTAGCCATCTATTTTTGCACTTTCAGAAACTACGGCCTCTTTTGCAACTATTACCATAGGGCCTGTTTCTGCTTTGTCTCTTACTATGGCGGTAGATTTCTCCCCAGTTTCCTGCCAACCCTGTTTTCCTGAACCGCTTCCGCTGTCTATTCCAGGCACAAAATTTCTTGAAGACCCATTTTCCTCTATTATTTTGACGGGCCTCTTTTCCGTCCCGATGGATCTAAGCACATCGTAGACTGTTCTTTCTGCGGATAGAGTTACAACCAAGACTTCGGTTTTAGACCCTGTTTTTTCCTCTTTTTTCGTTTCTTTTTCCATTGAATCACTTAAATGTATCTATATCATGTCAAGTGCCGATAGCATTATTGGCAGTATTATCGTGGCGTCGCCGTCTATCGTCACATGCTTACCTTCTTCCTTTATCTTTCCCCATGAGACTGCCTCTTCCAGCCTGGCGCCGGAAAGGCTGCCATCGTACTGAGTTGCTGTGGTTATGTAAACAGCATAGTCAAGCCCTCCCTTGAACTGGTTCCACCATATCACGTGGTGCTTGCTTATTCCACCTCCAATCATAAGGGCACCAGTAAGCTTGTTGTCAAAGGATATGTTGCTCAACATGAGCTCGTCTTTTATCAGGTTAAGCCTGAAGTCGTGAGTTTGGGAGAATATGCTGAGCGCGGTGCCGAATGCGCCGTCCAATATGCCTGGATTGAATATTGGCACCTTGTTCAGGTACGCCTGCCTTATTATTGAACCATCGTCGGTCATCCTTTTCCCGAATTCATTTATCAGTTCTGATGCCGAGTACTCTTTCTTGTAGTCCTTTGATTTGTATATGTCGTTCATTATCTTTGTGAAGTTGTCCTCAAGTTTAAGTCCATATTCCTTGTTTTCTATGAATACATTTCCAAGCCTGTATATTCCCATCTTGTGCAATTCGACGTCATCGGCATGAAAGGCGCCGATTGAGTATTTTCCACCATATGCGCGAGCGATATCGTGGTCCAGTGTTCCACCTGTAGTGATTATTGCGTCGAAGTACTTCACAGAGCTTGCAAGAACCCCCCTTAGACCTGTTGACACTATGTCAGCCGGGAATGAAAGGAAATTGAATGAATCCTTTTTGGAAATCATTTCCTTTATTATGTCTATTCCGTTTACCATGTGCTGTGCCGAGAAACCGCCTATATTTCGCATGGATTTCATTAGGGCAGCAGTACTCATTCCTTTCTTTAGCTTTATGTCATTGACCTCTCTCTTCAATAAGTTGTCTTTTCTTCCCATTTAGATCAGTTCTTCAATTTTGAGCTTATTAAATTTCCTTTGGTGCATGAGCCAAGCTTATCTTATCACTATAAACAACGGATAATAGGACTTGCCAGATATATATAACTTATTTTTTACATACCTTTTTATCTTTTTGCGTCATTATAAGTAGGACGATTAGTGGTTTGATGGATGCGTTAAGTCCAGATGATGAGGAGATTCTGCGATTTATTGAGGGTGCAAAACCCAAGATATTTGTTGTTGGAACAGGGGGCAGCGGCAGCAACACGATAAATAGGCTCTCCAACATAGGGGTGCAGGGCGCAACTCTTGTTGCAATGAACACCGACGCGGCTCATCTGGTAAAGACAAAGGCGGAGCGCAAAATACTTTTGGGCAAAAAGGTGACAAGGGGGCTTGGCGCTGGAAGCGACATAAGAGTGGGCGAGGGCGCGGCAATCGAAAGCAAAGAGGATATAAAGCACCTTTTTGGCGAATCCAACCTTGTATTCATCACATGCGGCCTGGGCGGCGGAACAGGGACCGGATCAATAAGTACAATAGCGCAGATTGCAAAGGATGCGGGTGCGCTTACAGTTGCTATTGTAACGCTGCCATTCTCAAGCGAGGGAAAGCTGAGGATGAGGAATGCGCTTGAGGGGCTTTCAAAGCTCAGAAGGGTAACAGATACCACGATAATAATACACAACGACAAGCTCCTGGCTGTTGCGCCAGATCTTCCGCTGAATATGGCATTCAGGGTATCAGACGAGGTACTTGCGGGCGCCACAAAAGGCATAGTTGAGATGGTGACAAAGCCCGGAATGGTGAACATAGACTTTGCAGACCTAAGGTCGGTGCTCAAGGACTCCGGCTATGCGGTGATAGGAAGCGGGGAGGGAATGGCCACAAGCGGTGGAACAAGCAGGGCCGTAGTTGCGCTTGAGAATGCCATAAAGAGCCCAATGCTTGATGCAGATCTCGGCACAGCCAAAAAGGCGCTTGTGAATATAGTCGGAGGGGAGAGCATGACATTGAGAGAAGCGGAAACGGTATTCCAGGATATCGCTGGAAGAATAAGCGGCGAGGCGATGTTGAAATGGGGCGCAAGGATAGACAACGAGGTGCAGAAGGATGCCCTTAAGGTCATGATCGTGGTAAGCGGCGTTGACTTCCCTGAATATACGGAGGACGGGATAAAGAAGAAAATGAAGAGGATGGAGGACATAGAGCTTGAAAGCCTTGAATAAGCTTTTTCTAAAGCCATGCCGCATTTAACACAAAAAGCCTATATACCAGTACAGCACTATTTGTTGCAACGCAACTTGCGTGCTAATTGGATTTTGTGATATGATGAATACGAAAGAACAGAACGAGGAGCCGCTTAAAAGGCAGGGGGTATACTTTGTAAATACAGAGGAGAAACTGGAGGATTTCCTAAGGTGCACTTCTCACCATAGCGTAAAAGTTAGCCTTAATGGTAGGCTGATCAGGTTCAGGAGGGAGGAAAATTCGCAGGGGCCTGGCTCGGCAAGGAACTGGGTGGAAGAAAAACAATGACCAGATTAGCTAGTGTATCAGTACGAAACTCATGAATAGCGGTGCAAGAAGTATAGATATTGTGCTGATTACCTTTATCATCGAGTTGAGTGCCGGCCCCGCCGTGTCCTTCAACGGGTCTCCAAGAGTATCGCCGACTACAGCTGCTTTGTGTGCGTCGCTTCCTTTGCCTCCGAACTTCCCGCTTTCTATGTATTTCTTTGCATTGTCCATTGCTGCGCCGCTGTTTGCCATGAAAAGCGCAAGCATCAGGCTTGCTGGTATCATTCCGACCAGCAATCCACCGAGCGCCTGCGCGCCCAATACAAGGCCGACAGCTATTGGAGTCAATATTGCTATGAGCTCGGGAATTACAAGCGACTTGAGCGCATTGATTGTTACTATGTCTACGGCCTTTGCATAGTCAGGCTTTGCCTTTCCTGTCATTATACCCTTTATGGTCCTGACCTGTCTTCTTACCTCCTCTACCATAAGGTTGGCAGCGTATCCGACAGATTCCATGAGGAATGAGGAGAATATGAACGGCAGGAGCGCGCCTATGAATATTCCAACGGTAACTGCAGGGTTGAGCGCATCTATTACGTTCAGGTGGAGCGCGTTTGCAAATGCCACGAATAAGGCTGTTGCTGAAAGCGCTGCGCCCCCTATCGCATATGCCTTTGTGGTTGCCTTGGTTGTGTTGCCAAGGGCATCGAGCTGGTCTGTCACCTTCCTTACGCTTTGCGGAAGGGATGCCATTTCGGCTATTCCTCCGGCATTGTCAGTTATCGGGCCGAATGAATCTATGGTGAGCACAGTTGCAGTAATTGATAGCATTCCAACGGCAGCTATCGCTATGCCGTACACGCCGAATGAATAGAAGCTTGCAAGTATTGCAATGACTATGAATAGCACTGGCATCCATGTGCTTCTCAGCCCAACAGCAAGGCCGGTTATCACATTTGTGCCGGCGCCGCTCTTTGCCGCGGTTGCTATCTTTATTACTGACCTGCTCTTTCCTCCAGTATAATAATCGGCAACCCAGAACAGCATCATCGCAAGTATCAACCCGGAAAGCACTGGTATGAATAGCATCAGGTTGAGCCCCATTAATTTTGTCAGGATAAAATCAAGTATCGCGGAGATCGCTACTGCGCCGCCCATTCCCATGTACAGCGCCTTGTTTGGATGCTTGCCGAATTTCCTCATGAGCGGCAGGCTTATCAGGCTGCCGGCAAACCCTATTATCGCTATGTACAACGGATATGCGAATGCTGTGCTGCCAGCGAATTGAGTGGCTATAAGCAGTACCGCAACAAGCGTTACCGCATAGCTTTCGAATACGTCCGCGGCCATTCCGGCGCAGTCACCAACATTGTCGCCAACGTTGTCAGCTATTACTGCTGGGTTTCTCGGGTCGTCCTCTGGCAGGTTTAGCTCTGTCTTGCCAACAAGGTCAGCTCCGACATCCGCGGCCTTGGTGTATATGCCGCCGCCAACCCTTGCAAAAAGGGATATCAGCGATGCGCCGAATCCGAATCCGATTAGTATTGCTATGTTTGATATTGTAAGATAAGCAAGCAGTAGGCTGAGGCTTATCAGCGCAAACCCGACCGCAGCGAATCCAGTAACAGAGCCGCCTAGTATGCCGGTCCAGAATGCCTCTTTTACGCCTTTCTCTGCGCTCTTGGCTGTCCTAAGATTCGTTCTTACAGCTACGTTCATCCCAAGGTATGCCGTGAGATATGACGCGACTGCGCCTGTTACGAATGCTATCACTATCTGCAAATGGCTTGGAAGGAATATCCAGAATAGTATTGCGAGTATCACGGCGAATACAGCGATGACCTGAAGCTGCCTGTTCAGATATGCGCTTGATCCGTCCCTTATCGCCTTTGCTATCTCCTGCATCTTTGCGCTTCCCATCGGCTTCTTCATTATCTGCATGGCAGCATAAAGGGCGAAAAGCAGGGAGATTATTCCGGCTATTAAGCTGTAATAGTAGAACTGCATATTACCCCCACTTCTTTAGGATATAAAGGTATAAATATAAATATTGTTTTATTTTCGTTCCATGGTTGTGGAATTTTATTTTTCATTGCTTACGCAGGTAGTTCATGTAAATGAACAGGATAAGCGAGACTGCTACTATTACACCGCCTATAGTAGTTATCAGGATGCTGGCATTTGCCACTGAGGAGGCTGCCATATAGGCAGTTACATTTCTGCTGCCAAGTATATAGGGGTATGAGGCTATACCGAAGAGGTTTATCAGTATCAAAACTGACAGGATGCTAAATGCGGAGGCGTGCTTTGCTTCTTTGAACTGCAGGAATGAGGATATTATTAATAATACAAGGGAGGCTGCGGTAAGGGCATAGGTTTGAATGCTCTGGTGCAGGGCTGGCAGATGCGTATAAACGGCAAACAGCCCAAGAGCAAATCCCAGAAGCAATGATGCGATGCCTGGTTTGAAGAGCCTGGCTGGCTTTATTATGTTGTTTGCTAGGGAGAATGAGAGCAACAATATTGAGAACAGAATCATGATGTAAAAAGGATTAAGCAGCAATGAGTAGTTTATGCCGCTTGTGCTTAAATTTATGCCGATGCCGCTTATGCCAGAGGCAAGAACTGCGACCAAAAGTATTGCAGCGATTATCGTTGATAGGGAATATACTATCCTGAACCTACGCTCCGACCTGTTTTCGCCTATGTATTCGCTGAATGCTATGAAAATGTTCCTCAATATGATGAATATTGCAGCGGCGAGCAGCGGTATTACGTACGCAGTACCGACCAAGGCAACCAATCCCGGATAACTGACCTCGAAGTTGACAAGATAGAATATTGCAAATGTACCTGTTATCCCCCACACAGGCCCTATTGCGTGCTTTATCCTCTCCTTGTATAGATCATAATCAAGTAGGCTGATTAGCGCAATGCCCAGCTCTAGCATGAACAGCGTAAAGAATATCGAGAAGATGAAATAGTTTATAGAATATATTGCATTCATTCGCTCGCCAATTCATTCTCAAGTGGTCTTTTTTTGAATACCTTTTTAATCACCAATATGGTTGCAGGCACTACAGCTATGTAGAATATCAGTATGAATACGGCTATCGGAGATATTCCCTGCGTCGTGTTTGCGGCCTGGCTTACGAGCATTACATTGTAGATTATCCACGGTTGTCTTCCAAGTTCCTCCATGATCCAACCATCTTCAAGCGCAAAGACAGCAAGCATACCCGAGATAACAAGCATGGAGAGTGCAAACCTGCTCTCAAAAGGCCTTTTCTTAAGTATTCCAAGAAGCACGAAAAACGCCACTAGTATTGTTAAAAACCCTGCGGCAGCCAACAGCAGGTCGAACATCAGGTGTATTATCAGCGGCGGCCAGGTGCTTTTTGGATAGCTGCTAAGCCCCGGAACTGTACCTGATGCGTTTCCTGTCGCAAGTATGCTTTGCAGGTTTGGAATAGCAAGGTAATAGCGCAGCGTCCCGTTTACCGGTATTCCGCCAAGCCTTTCCGGAGCGTATGCCTGTGGATTGATGTTGCCCTCTATTGCGGCAAATTTCTCAGGCTGGAGGTGGATGAGCGCTGATATGGACATGAGCCCGGTTGCCAGGGCAAAGGCAAGCGCTATTATCCCTACAATCAACCCAAGCTTGATTGCTTTTTTGTAATATGATTTTTTCCTTTCGTTGCTGGTTCTTAGAGTCATAAGGGCCGCATAAGCAACGATTATGAATGCGCCCGCAAGGTAGGCGGTTGAGACCACGTGGCTTACCTCAAGTGATGTCGAGGGTGTTGAGAATACTGCAAATGGCATGACGTTCGTTATTGTACCGTTCTTCAGATATGCAGATATGTCAAAGCCGTTCGGTGTATTCATGAAAGCGTTAAGCATGGTTATGAAGACTGCAGAGAGAGCGCCGCCTATCGCTATAGGGATTCCTGAAAGAAGATGGTGCATCCTGTTCTTGAATTTGTCCCACGAATAGATGTATATTCCTACGAATATGGTTTCCATGAAGAAGGCAAAGACCTCCATGTATACCGGCAGTATTGCCACCTGAGATACAAGTGCCATGAATTTTGGCCAGATTATGAGCAGTTCGGTTGCAACAAGAATCCCAGAGGCAGTTCCTAGCGCAAACAATATAATAAATACAGTTGAAAGCCTTTTTGCCAGCGTCTGGTAGTCGCTGTTGTTGTACCTTATGCCCAGATATTCCGCAAGAAGTATTATTACAGGTAGCACCATTCCTAGCGATGCGAGTATTATGTGCACAAATAATGAATAACCGGTCAAAAGCCTATCGAAAAATACAGCGTACAATCAAACACTAGCCCTTTGGCCTAAAGAAACCGATCCATAGCAGGACTATTCCAAGAAACTCTGCGATATACAGGAGTGAGGGGAATGAGACTATATACAACGTGCCTGCTATGCTGACTATGACAACCCCTGATATTATGCTTATGTGCCTGTAATCTTTCTTTTTAAGATAACTCAATAGTGCAACTATTATCAGGATTGCGGCTGCTGGAAATGTTATGAATGAGGATGAATAGACAACCAGTATCGGGAGCGGCCCGTATACTATATAATTTTCTATAAGATTCGGGATCTTTGCAACTACCAGAGAATAAAACATGAATAAAGTCGTTATTGCGCAGAAAGCGTAATATGCCAATTTTATTTTCCTTGATTGTATGAGTTGGATTGAACCTAGGGCCAAGAATTCGACAAGAATTGCGACCACGAACAGGTAGGATGATATAAGCAATTCCGAGTATATGCCAAAGGCAAAGAGTATCTCTAGTACGACTCCGATGGTGAATGCCCACATCCCTGAGCTCCAAAACATAAGGCTTGATCTTTTGCTTTTGAAATATGATTTGGTAAGGAACAGGGTGAGCACAAGGCTCAGGATGAACACCACTATTGTTATTACCAGGCTCTCCAATTGCAATATAGGTATCATGGAATTCCCGCAGGTGCGCTGTTTAATATGAAGGTGTTGGGCTTTTTATGGATTAGCCTTTTAGGGATTCATAAACTTCTGCCGCTCCCCTGACAACTATGAAAAGAACAAGAATGAATATCAATATATACGCGGGCAATATCGGGTATCCTGAGACGTATACAAGTATCACGTAGGAAAATGCAACAAACTTGAGAATGTTTATTCCGCCTCTCGATATGCTTGATGCATACAATGATTTTGCGATTCCTGTCTTCATTTTTGAGGATGTTCCCTTTAGGCCGAGGAATGCATCTGCTATTGAGTGCCTTATTATCACTATAATAAGCACGAGGAGCGGCACTATGCCGAGCACTGTGAAAACTGCCCAGAATGAATATTCTGTTATCCTGTCAGCGGCAATGTCGAACCTCGGGCCGTATTTTGCAGTCTTTTCTATGTTTTCCTTGAATGTCTTGATCTTTTTCCCGTTCCTGCTGTCGCCAAGCGAGTAGTTTAGATACATGGACAGGGTTATTTTGCCCTTGCTTATTTCCCTAAGCGCTAGATAACCGTCAACTCCGTCAAGCAGCATGGCAAATGCAAATAGAGCTATTGATATTATCGGGTTGACTCTTATTATTACAAGATAAAGGACAAAAAAGACAATACCTATCCTTATTATTGTGCTTTCGTCTGCGCTTCTCATGAATAGCCCTTGTATGTTATGTTATAGAAAGTTTTAGATGGTAGTATGCCGCAGTGATAGAAAACCGCGGCTCAGCCTACCACCAAGTGATAAAATGTACTACTACCGCTCAGTTCAAGAATATATATCTTTGCTTTTTTCATTAAAATGAATTTTCATATTATGGTTTGCGGTTTGAATTTAGAATTTTTTGGCTTGGTATGGCAATCAGGATCTTATCTGGCAATCTTTCTATCCAAACCAAATAAAATGGATAGGTTTAAATGTTTAAAGCTGCATAATATGGTATTGTAATTAAAAGTAATTAAAATTAGTTCTAACTGATTTCTAGGTAATAAAATGCTATTCTTGTTTGCAGGACTTGGGCTGGGGGCTCTGATACTGGGCGCAATAGTCATAATTATAATTCTTGCAGTGGTACTGGGCTACAACAACCTCATAAGCAAGAGGAACAGGGTGCAGGATGCTTCGGCTCAGATAGATGTGCAGCTCAAGAGGAGATACGACCTTATACCTAATCTAGTGGCTGCGGTAAAGGGCTATATGACATATGAAAAGGGAGTTCTTACAAAGGTGACACAGTTGAGGAGCTCGATAGTGTCAGGCAACATGCAGGACAAGGCGCAGGCAAACAACCAGATATCAGCGGCGCTTAAGACGATATTCGCTGTTGCTGAAAACTACCCTGACCTGAAGGCGTCGCAGAACTTCAGGGAATTGCAGGACCAACTGACAGATACGGAAGACAAGATATCATTTGTAAGGACATCGTACAACGACTATGTGCTTGATTTCAATAATGCAATCCAGACATTTCCAGGAAACGTATTTGCAAATACATTCCACTTCACAAAGGCTGACTTCTTCCAGGCACCTCCAGAGGCCGATGAGCCGGTAAGGGTGAACTTTGACGATGTCAACAATACGCCATCAACATCTACAACAAAGGCAGCAGCCCCAACGCAAGGAAAGAAAATGGGACCTGGCAAAAAGACGGCTAAGGCACCATCGTCAGACACCGATGGTAGCAATTAACCGCAAATAGTGATTAAATGACGAGTTTCTTTGACGAGATAAACCAAAATAGGATGAAATCCATATTGCTGATGTTGGTTTTCGGGGCAATATTTGCAGGAATAATTTATCTGCTGGCTCTTTTCTTTGGCGGAATTATAGGATTCGCAATAGGCATAATAATAATCATAGCATATGCATTGTTCACATACTTCTACGGCAGCAAGTTAGTATTAAAGATGTCAAAGGCCCAGATCGCTGATAGGAAACAGTACCCGGAGCTTTATAATGTTGTTGAATCGTTGTCATTGGCTTCGCAATTGAAAATGCCTGATGTTTATATAATAAATGACCCGAGCCCAAACGCATTTGCTACCGGAAAGAACAAGACTCATGCGGCTATAGCAGTAACATCTGGTTTGCTTACCATGATGAACAAGAACGAGCTTGAGGGCGTACTTGCGCACGAAATGTCGCACATAGCGGACAATGACATACAGTTCATGCTCTTTGCAGTAGTATTTGCAGGCGCTATAGGACTTATCGCTGCAATAATCAGGAATGTCTTCTTCTTTGGAGGGCTTGCTGCAGGAGGAAGGAGGAACGAAGGCATATTCATAATAATCGGCCTTGTTGTGGGCCTTCTTGCTCCGTTATTTGCGCTTTTATTGAGGCTCGCGATATCAAGAAGAAGAGAGTACATGGCAGATGCAAACGGGGCGAGGATGATAAGAGCCCCAGGCTACCTTGCAAATGCATTGAAGAAGATACAGTCATACGAACAAAAACCTGCTGCAGCTGCGCCACCTGTGAAACATGCAAATGAAATTACTTCATCGCTTTATTTCTCAAGCCCTTTCAAGGCAAAGTCGCTCATGAACCTTTTCTCAACACACCCGCCAATTGAGGACAGGATAGCAAAACTTGAGCAGATGTACTGAACTTCAGGAAATCGCCATCGCCGAGCTTTTTCGGGCTTCGAGAGCAGGCTGAAAAAGCCCTCACCGATTTTTCATTTGAATGGTTTAGATTTTCTCCAAAATTCGTTGAAATAAGCTTTAAATGAATCTGCTATCTCTTTGCTCTTAATCTCAATTGCAATTGGGTCTTTTGATGATATAGCCATCATTGTAGTATCCTTATAAACTAATATATATGTTGGTGTTTTGATGTTTGTTGGCATAAATCTTGCATCGCATAAAGCATAGCTGTTTCTGTCTTTTAGAATCTCCTTACTTGTATCTCTATTAAAGAGTAGTTTACACTTTATGCCTGCTTGTACCCTTCTTGTATGGTCTTTTTGCCAATAAAAGTGATGTTCTTCAGGTTGATTAGAAGGTATTCCAAGATAATAGTATTCTTCGCCATTCTTTAGCTTTAGGTATGTATGTTCATGCGCCACTCTTAAGCCTTTTAGACCTTGGTAAATAGTCACATTTTGTGCTGTTGCTGATTTTTCATAAAAGAAGGTTAAATTAGGGAGGTATTTATCTAATTCTTCCTCAAGCTCTTTTAATTCTATTTCCTTTTCTTTTAAATAGTCCTTTATTTTGTTCGGTTCTACAGGCTGGAAGTATGTCACTCCGTTTATCTCGACATGAGATACTAATCCCTTTTTCTCTAGCTTATCTAATATGGAATACAATTTAGACCTTGAAACTTGAGATAATTTTGCAATAGGTCCTGTAGATGAAGAACCTGATTTCAGAAGCGCTATATATGTTTTTATCTCGCCTTTTGTTAATCCTATCTTCTCAAGCACTCTTTCTTCAACTTCTATTAGTTTCATAAAAGTAGTTAGTATTACAAGATATTTATACTTTGGCTTTTGTATCCCACCAAGGGGATAACAAACTATAAATACATAATTGAAGTTAGTAATAGAGTGATAAATGTGACTTATAAGACTAGACCAGAAAATGCAAAAGTACAAGAACTTATAAGAAAAGAAAAAGTAAAATATGAAATGCATGTTAATGGTTATAAGATAGGTCAAAATACAGGTAAAGAATTAACTAAATTAGGATTCTTTGTAGATCCATTCTTAGTTGGGCATCCACTTAATCAAAAACTAGTAGAGATAGGGTTCTCTTTTGACGATCCTAGATTACGGACAACACTACGCAATACTCCACCAAATCATTTTACTTTTATAATATATGATAATTCTTTAAAAAGAAATGAAATTTGGAAGAAAGCAAAAGAGGTATTGCAAAAAGATAATGATTTTGTTGGGTATATAGAGGCAGAAGTAGTTCCTTTAGATAAATTTGTTTACGAAGGAAATGCCTCTCTTGTAAATTCACCTAATTTCAGCTTATTACATTCCAGAACGTTTAGGCTTAACCCGCCAGAATTGATAGAAGTTGCTGCAAACAAGAGAAAAGCTTGTGACATACACATAAAGAGGCAATTAACACCTTTAGATGAGTTAGATTACTTCTTTTTACACAATGGATTTTATCTTGTTATTACTCCGAGAAACAACAAAATATTAACCATGCAGGCAGAAACTTTACAAGATGGTAAACTAGTATATG
Source organism: uncultured Microcaldota archaeon (assembly GCA_963804175.1). Classification (GTDB taxonomy): domain Archaea; phylum Micrarchaeota; class Micrarchaeia; order Micrarchaeales; family Micrarchaeaceae; genus UBA12276. The sequence goes on along the minus strand of CAWDPD010000002.1, from coordinate 245,389 downwards.
AATCCTTAATAGAATATCTAAAAGATGTCGGTGGATTTAAGAAAATTGACTTGGAAATAACAGCGGATTATTATAGGAAACCTGCTGATTTCAAAGTAGCACAAATTGCCAGGAGAGGAACCTTTCAATGAAATTGAGGGCTTTTTCAAAACACGCCATAAAAGAAATCGCCCTCGCCGATATATATGCTGGAAATAAAACCCTTATGTCAATTTAGGCTGTTTTAGGGCTTTTCTGGCTGTTTTTAAGGGTTTACAGTCGAAAGGACATTTCGAGAAATTTGGGCTTATAGTCAAGTGAAGCAAAGTAATTATAGTTTATAACGTAATAACAATTTATCAAATGTAGGACTGAGTTTGTGGGAGTAATAAAGGTAGTTTGTGGAGCATTAGTATTCAAAGATAACAAATTTGTTCTTGTGAAGGAAGCGCAATCACATGTATATGGAAAATGGAGTTATCCAGTAGGTCATCTTGAATTAGGAGAAGATATTTTAACCGCTACAATAAGAGAAGTTAAAGAAGAAACAAATTTAGATATAAAACTTGATGGGTTAGTTGGTGTTTATGAACATAATAGGAATGGAAATAATGCAATAAAATTTGTCTTTAAAGCATCGGTAATAGGTGGGAATCTAAAATATTTAGAAAGTGAGTTGCTCGAAGCAAAATGGTTCAGCTTTGAAGAATTTGAAAAACTAAAAGATGAAGAACTCAGAAATTTTGATTCAAGAAAGACTATAGAGGATTGCAAAAATAAGAAATTGATTCCTTTAGACGCAATTAACCTTGACTTTATAGACCTTAAGACAGCCAATCTTCCTTCCTGAGCGTCGAACGCTTAGTAAGTCCAGTAATTCTTGATATTTCTTTACCTAACGAATCTATATCATCAATAATTTCTCTATCTGGATTGGATGATGGAGATATTCTGTCCATTTTAGATTTCCAGTATTCTACTTCAAGTTGGTACATTTCCCTTCCTCTTGTATCCTGATTAAGATCAACAGTAATGCAGTATATTCTTCCTGTTGATTCATTTTCCATAAAAAGGAACTTCTTTATCCTTCTAGACGCACCAGCTAATGGTTCATTCATCATCCCATCTATCTGTTCATTTGTGAGCTTGTTTTTCTTTTCTGTACGGAGTAATATGCCATTTTCTGTGAATACTCCAAGATTCTTAGCTATTATATAGGGTTTATCTGATCCCCAGTACATAACTCTTGCTTTTTCTTCAGTATCAGGCACTTTTCTATAATGATTTATTGATTCAAACGAATGCAATCCGGCAAAATCCCAAAAAGAGAATCCTCTGACCTCCTTTTTCAATGCAGCAATAGTGAGCTTTGTAAAAGGCGTTTCGTTATCAGCGTCAAACTTTACCTCGTATTCTTTATCAGGAATTTCAGAACGGCATATATCGTGCAATTCATTACGTTTTTCCATATAAATGCTGTTGTATAACATATAATGTTTTGATATACTTGGTACAGCACCGTTTTTATGTAGTAAATCATTTATCTGGAAGCTCAATGGATTATTTTCCATGCTTTTTATCTCTACCTGTGATAGGTCTGGTGGTAGAATCAGTTTACGAGTTGCAGCCTTTTCATCTACATAAAAGCCTTCAAGAGCAGAATCAACTGTAACTCGTACTCCTTCTCCCCTAAATATTCTTCTGTAATAAGATGTAGCCACGTACGGCCTAAAATTATCAAGTCTAAGTGAATATTCATCATCTAACTCTTTGGTTGTTTCTTTTATCGTGCCTACCATTCTTTCCTTTGTTTTGGTTTGAAAACTCCCTTTGCCTCTGTCTATGTAATAAGTATTATCATCTATTTCTATATCTGTTCTTTTTGGAAGATATCTTCTTGAACGCACTACATTTCCTAGCGGCATAGCTTGCTCACTTGTATCAAAATATATGTTTTGTATATGCGTATTGCTGCTGACATCTTCTTCCATAGCAAACTTGCTTGTAAGGTTCTCAATAGCAGGAGTAGATATGGTAAGTCTGTTTTCAATTCTGATTGCAAATAAGGAATTCTTCTCGTTGCTATTCCTATTATTCTTAGTATTATGTTTCATTTCATCACATAATTATTTAAAGTTCTTAAATATATAAAACCCACTCAAAAACCTTTTATAAAAGGAACTTTATATGAATATAAATATTATAGTTGTAGCAAAATTCCGGAGGGATTTGATAATAAGTTGAAATCCCCCTGCGGGCTTTTTGGCTTACGACGACAAAATAGACTGTACGCCCTCGCCGGGATTTAAACAGTTTATCTTCTGGGCTGGCTTGAGTCTCTTCTATCGTTTCTTGGGCCGCTTCTGAATCTATTATTCCCGCCGAACTTATTTTGAGGGCCTCTATTGAAGCTGTTGGAAGAGCCACCTCTGAATTGGGCTGGTGCCCCATCCCTCGGGCCTTTGTTTGGCGTTTCTTTTATCTTCTTTATTGTCCTTTCAAGATCCTCCTTCAGTTTTTCGGCTATGAAGTTCTTGGTGAAGTAATCAGCCTTGAGTCCTATGCATACCTTTGTTGCATATGCCCTTGCTATCCTTCCTCGCTTGTCCCTGGGACCGTTGCTTATATCGGCAAGTTTGAAGAGCACACCGTATTTCGGTGGCTTGCTTCCGAATTTTATATGTTTGAATAGTGCCTTTTCTGCGCCCAGGAGCTGTACGGTGCTGGCAGGCATTGTTGCAAGCCTTTCAAGAGAGCCTGCCTTGCTGAGGAGTTCGGCAGCAATCTTCTCATCGGTAAGATAGGTTGTATTGGGCATTATTGCCTTTGATGTGATTTTAATGTAGGATTCAAGTCCAAGTAGTGTGTCGTACATCTGGTTGCTGAGCTTTGCGAAATCAAGAACGGCATTCATTTCATTATAGCTCATCTCCCTGCCCATGGTTGATGTTGCCTTTTTGTATATGGAGGCGCTCTTCTGCTCATCATTTATTATTGAGTTTATCTTTTCCTGGCTTATCTCGCTCTTGCTATTCAGGACAACCGCAAGATCAGCCAGCACTTTGGGATTGGTGATCTTTACTTCGGGGAAGTATATGCCATACCATTCGCTAAACCGCTCAAATACAAGGTTATAGGACTTGTTTGTCTCAAGATAGGCATTGATCGCCTGTATAAGGGCATATTCCTCATTAGAGTAGGAGCTCTTTATGCCCTCCTTGGCCTTTTTGATCATGCGTTCCCGCACTTCTTCGAATGGAGCCTTGGCCAGAATTACACCCTAATAATTATAAGACAAATAGCTTATATCATATGTAGATAATGGAATATTAATGCTTTTCTGGTCTAATTACTAGAATATGCCTATTATGGTTATATCATGGATATGGACGATTTGACGGCTTTTGCCAAGAGCAAGGGATTCTTCTGGCCAAGCGCAGAGATATACGGAGGATCAGCAGGAATGTATGATTACGGTCATTTGGGTGCACTATTGAAATGGCGGTTTGAGGATGTCTGGGTTTCATACTTTTTGGGCGGGAGCAGGGATTATTACCTGATAGATGGGTCAACGATGCTGCCAGAAAAACCTTTGGTTGCATCAGGCCATGCCGCAAGGTTCAATGACATACTTGTGGGCTGTTCCAAATGCCATACTTATTACAGGGCAGACGTACTGCTTGCGGATTCAAAGATCGAGGTTTCGGAGGGCGCAGGCGCCAAGGAGATTGATGCATTGATATCCAAAAACAGGTTGAAATGCCCAAAATGTCAGGGCGCGTTCCTTCCGGCAAAGGCATTCAATATGATGATAAATGTTTCTTTGGGCCCTGAAAAAAATGACAAGGGCTATCTAAGGCCTGAAACTGCACAGTCTGCATATCTAAACTTCTATAGGGAATTCAACGTCTTGCGCAAGAGCCTTCCCATGGGCCTGGCGGTGATAGGAAGGGCCTACAGGAATGAGATATCGCCAAGGCAGGGGCTTTATAGGATGAGGGAGCTTGTCCAGGCCGAGCTGCAGATATTCTTCGATCCTGAAAAGTTTGATGTTGATTTCGGTAAATTAAAGGGTATTGAAATGAGCGTGGTACCTTACAAGACAAAGAAACAGGTACAAATATCAGCAGAAAAGCTGGTAAAGGAGTATGAAATACCGGAATTCTATGCATACCATATGGCGCTTATAGATCTGTTCTACAAGAACGTGCTTGGGGTTCCTGATGGAAAGATAAGATTCTTGGAGAAAGGAGGAGACGAAAAAGCATTCTACAACAAGATTCACATGGACATAGAGGTTGACGTGGAAAGCTGGGGAGGATTCAAGGAGGTTGGCGGTCTTCATTATAGGGGGGATTACGACCTTGCATCACACACAAAGGGCTCAAACCAGGACATGTCAGTAACCATAGACGGCAAAAAGATAATGCCGCACGTGCTTGAGTTGAGTTTCGGTGTCGACAGGAATGTTTGGATGCTGATAGATGTCTTCTACAAGAAAGATGGTGAGAGAAAAATATTACAGCTGCAGCCGTGGCTCGCTCCTTTCGGTGCGGCGGTCTTTCCCTTGCAGAAGGACCCAAAAATAAATGAGCATGTGGATAAAATATATGGAAAGATAAAAAGAGTTACAAAGGTCTTTGTAGATGATTCAGGATCAATAGGGAGAAGATACGCGAGAATGGATGAGATAGGGACGCCATTTTGCATAACGGTAGACTTTGACACGGTTGACAAGAAATCCGATAAATATGGCACTGTGACTGTAAGAAGCAGGGACACAAAAGAGCAGGAAAGGAGGAAAATAAGCGAACTTGCCGAATTCTTAGCATCAAAAACTCAATTTATTGAATGATTACGCTTGCTGTGGGTTATACTTTATGAATTACTACACATCAGCACGCAAAGGGCTTAGGGTAAGGGATTTTGACATAAAGCACACCATAGAAAGTGCACAGCCGCTTACCTTCTCTGCAGATTATGACCTATCAAAGGGCAGGATTGATTACACAACCAAAAGGCATATAGTAAAAATAGAATTTAGTGGGAGCAGCAAAAACGCGGTCATAAGATTTGACACAGTAAATCTGGGCGTTTGCAGAAAAGATTTCATAAAGAGATTCAGATTGGATGATGATATGCAGGGCATTTATTCAAAGATAGGGACAGATGATTTTATGACTGCTTCAATAAAGAAATATCATGGGATGCGAGTCACACTTAACGACCCCTGGGAGACAACCTTGTGCTTTATCATTTCGCAGTACAACAATGTGAAAAGAATACGTCTCATAGTAAAGCGTTTTATATCGGAATTCGGAGAGGACATAATCAATGAGGATGGTAAAGTTATTGCAAAAGGTTTTCCTACAAGTAGTGATCTAACTAAATTCACCGAAAAAGACTTTAGAAAGGCTGGCGCCGGTTTCAGGGCAAAATATATAGCAAAAGCCGCAGACTATTGCACCAACAATTTAGACCTCTATAAACTTCGTAATAAAAGCTATGATAAATTAAAAGAGGAGCTCATGAAAATAAGCGGAGTCGGTGATAAAGTAGCTGACTGTATTGCACTTATGGGCTATGGCAATATGGAGGCTTTTCCTATAGACGTATGGGTAAAAAGAACCCTTGAGAACGTTTACTTTAAGGGCAAAGAAAAGAAGATAAAAGATTTGCACAAATTCGTAGAAGAAAGATGGGATGGCAAGCACCGTGGATACGTGCAACAATATATATTTTGGGGCGGTAGAAACTTATAGATGATTTAATGGCTAAATTGGATGCTGATATAAAATCAATTGCGGTGCATCTTACAAAGAAACAGAGGGATTTCGACAGCGTAATGACGCTTGTTAGGGATATTGTGCGTGAATCGGCACAGGCAATAACCATGTTGCACAACAACGATGTAAAAAAAGCCTTGAAAACAATAAATTCTGCATCGAAAATGATGAAAAACCTAAAGAAATTCAATTCGGTCTTTGAATATCATGCCAGGCAGGCGTATCAGGAATATGCTGAGGCTAGAATATTTTTCGAGATAAAGCAGAATCACGAAATTCCCTCTTATACAAAAGTTGGCGTTGACCAAGAATCTTATCTCATGGGGCTGATGGATGTAATGGGAGAGTTAAAGCGAGAAATACTAGAGGCACTAAGAGAGGGCAAAATAAAAGAGGCTGAAGAGTATTTCAAGAAGATGCGCACCATTTATGACAGTACCAGGAGCATAAGGTTTGCTGAGGCTGTTTTGAATGGATTCAGAAGAAAACAGGATGTCGCGCGTATTCAGGTTGAAGGTGCGGGAAGCGAAATACTCTCTTTCAAAGGCAAAAGATAGCTATTGATTTTCTTTTATTGATTCCTCTAATATACTCAAACCTTTTTCTATTGCGCTTTCAGCAATTGTCAATGGGGGTATTATTCTTATAGTAGATTCGCCGCAGGTGAGTAACAATAGTCCTTTCTCAAATGCAGATTTTACTATTTCCTCTCTTTTTTGCTCTGCAGGCTCTTTCGTTTTCTTGTTTTTCACAAATTCCAATCCTATCATCAATCCTATTCCCCTAACATCTCCAATTATTTCGTAATTTTCCTGCATCTCTCTCAGGCGCTTGAAAATTATTGCGCTTTTTTTCTTTACATCAGATTCTAACTTGGCCTTGTTTTTAACTAAGTATTTAAGAGAGGCATTGGCAGCGGCGATGGATGCAAGGTTACCTCCGAAAGTGTTAGAGTGCGATCCAGAAGGTATGTCACCAAGACTACTTTTTGTAATAGTTGCACCAATTGGCAGGCCACCACCAAGCGCCTTAGCCATAGTATATATGTCTGCCTTTACTCCAAAATTGTCAAGTGCAAGAAACTTACCTGTTCTCATGTATCCCGTCTGTACCTCATCAGCCACTAAGAGAATGCCGTTCTCGGTTGCCAGCTTCCTTAAACCAGTAACAAAGCTCTTGGGAGGCACTATATAACCGCCTTCCCCCTGAACCGGTTCAAAAACTATTGCAGCTATCTCTTCTGGTGCCACCTCTTTCTTGAATATGTATTCCTCTATGTAGTTTATGTAGTCCTCACCACATTCGTTCTGACTATGGTCAAATAGGCATCTATAAGGATACGGATATGGTGCATGTACAACTCCTGTAAAAGGACCAAAGTGTGCCCTTTGCACAACTTTTGATGAGGTCATTCCAAGCGAGCCCATAGTCCTACCATGGAAACTATTGTAAAATGCAAGTATATACTGCCTTTTTGTAAATATTTTTGAGAATTTTATCGCTGCCTCGTTTGCTTCCGTGCCGGAATTGGAAAGAAACATCTTGCCAAAACCATCAGGGAACATCTTTATCAGCGATTCCCCAAAAATAACAGGCAGTTCTGCGTAGTAATCGGTAAAAGCTGCGTGCATTAGTTTGCCTATCTGGCTTTTTACAGCTGTTCTGATTTGATTGTTTCCGTTCACGCCAAAATTATAGACAGAGATGAAAGATGAAAAATCCACTAGCTTTTTCCCGTTTACATCATATACATAATCCCCATCGCCGTGGTCTGCTACGAAATCACAGGGGCCTCTTGTGGTCGACAGGAATATTCTACTATCCCTTTTTATTATTTCTTTTGCCCTATCCTCTTTTTTTGGCATTTAGACACCTTTTTTATATCTTGAATAGTTTATAAGGGCTGCCAATGATTTTGCCGCGTCTCCGGGAGAGTCGTAAACAGGTACTCCTGCGCTTTCCATCATCTCCTTGTGCGCCCTTGTGTAACTTCCGCCTATGCTTACAACAACCATCGGCTTGCTCATCTGCGTTGCATATTGTATAAGTGTTGCAGCAACCTTTGAGTCTGCTCCAGGCGTTTGGAATAATGCTATCGTCATTATCGCATCAACATTTGGGTCCTTTTCTATCGCCTCCAAAGCGTCTCCGAATCTTTTGTCGTCTGCGTCCCCGGCCATGTCGAGCGGCAGTCTCACATTAACTATAGGCGGCATGGCGCTTCTTAGTTTTCTTGTTGATTCTTTTGACAGCTTGGCAGATACAAGGTTATTTTGGTAGAGCGCATCTGTTGCAAGTACGCCTGCGCCACCGCCATTTGTTATTATGGCTATTCTGTTGCCCGTTGCAAGAGGCTGCGTATCAAATATCTTGGCGAAGTTGAGAAGGTCCTTTATGTCTGTTGCTATTGAAAACCCGAATTGCCTGAAAACAGCCTCGTATGCCTCGTGGCTTCCCGCAAGCACCGCGGTGTGTGAATGTGCTGCAACTGCCCCGGCCTCGGTAACACCGCCTTTTATCACAACAATGGGTTTTATTTTTGTAGCCTTTTTGGCTGTTTGAACGAAGTCCACGCCGCGTTTTACGCCTTCTATGTAAAGCACGATTACCTTTGTTTCCTTGTCGTGCATTAGGTAATTTAGTATGTCAGTTTCATCAACAACTGCAGCGTTGCCGTACGAGAAGAATCTCGCAAGACCGAATCCCTCATTGTTTATAAGGTCTAGGATCGCGCTGCCCACAGCTCCGCTCTGGGCTGCGAAGCTCACTCCGCCAACTTTTGGCCTGTCGATCTTGAACGTAGGCAAAAATAAGGTATCAACCCTTGATCTCGGATCCATGACACCAAGACAATTTGGACCTATCACAGGTATCGAATACTTCTTTGCAATTCTTACAAGTTCATCCTGCAATTTTGTTTCTCCGACTTCCGCAAAACCTCCACTTACAACAACTGCCCCTTTTACGTGTGCCTTTCCGCATTCTTCCATTACTTTGGGCACAATCTGTGCTGGCACGGCTATAACTGCAAGGTCTATGTCTTCATGCACTTCAAGAAGGTTCTTGTACGCCTTGTGGCCCATTATGGTGCCGGTTGTGTTTATGTTTATTGGGTATAGTTTCCCAGGATATCCTGAGTCTAGGTAGTTCTGCATTATTATATGTCCAACCTTTTGCGGGTTGTCTGATGCGCCGACTATTGCAACAGATTTTGGATGCATTATCTCTTCCAGATTTGCGTATTTTATATTTTTGCCTTTCATGAGCATCATTTTATTATCCTAAGGTCAACTGCATCGTAGGTATTGTCGTGTATTATTACAGGGTTCAGATCTAGTTCTGTTATGTTGCTGTTTTCAAACATTCTTGATACTTTTAGCAGAAGATCCTCAATCCTTTTTGATGTTTCGGGATTTGGGGCTATTATTGACCTTGATTTCAGTTGCTCTAGCATTGATTCCGCGTCATGTTTTGTTATCGGACATAGCCTTAGGGAGAAATCCTTGAAGGTTTCCACGTATATGCCGCCCAATCCTATCAGCATCATCTTGCCGAACTGCTGGTCGGTCTTGCACCCTATTATTATTTCAACTCCATTTCTTACCATTTTTTGCGCGAGCAGCTTGTAGGGCTTGAATTTCCTTGCGTTCCTGGTTATTTGGTTGAAATTCGCTGCTATCTCCTTTGTCGAGCTTAGATCTAGCGCGACAAGCCTGTTCTTGGATTTGTGTAGCGCCTTGGCGGAGATCGCCTTGAGGACTATGGGCTTGCCATCTGAGAACGAGATAGCATCCTCTGCTGTCTTTACATATTTGCTTTCGATGCTGCGTATATTATATTTTTTAAGCAGTGCATGGGCCTTTTCATAGTCCATTAGCTCCATTTGTTCACTTTAAAACAATCAAATTGCGCCTATAACGTAAAGGTAAAATACGATAATCACTATTACGACTATTATTGCGACAAGTATGAGCCTGTCCAGCTTCTTTTCGCTTAATATTTTCTCCTCGAGCGACTTGAGCTCCTGCTCTGACTTCGGGGGGCCCTGTACCTGCTCTTCCAATAATGTTGCGGAAGATTTGGATACCTCACCAGTACCCGTATGGGCGGCGCTGTCTGCTGCTGCGGCCTGTTGCCCGGGCTGAACCTCTGCGCTTGGCTTCCCCTCCTTAACGCTAAGGAACCCCTTCTCCGTAAGTGTCAGGCTCATTATCCCGTTCCTTAGCTCGTATGAGAGGAATTTCTGGACCGACAATTTATTAAGGTGGGTTGCAAGGTCTTTTGAGGTAACATTGACCCCTGCGGCCAGGTCTGTAAGCGTCTTGCTGCCGTTTGCTATCTGCATAAGTATCTCCATATCAAGCTTATCGAATGGCGATGCAGCCTTTTCCTGAACCTCGGATATGAGCTGCTTGCCCTGCTCGGTCACTGTTATTGCGCTCTGGCTCGGAAACTGCGTCACAAAGTCCACAAGTCCTTTCTGCTTGAGCGAACCAAGTATGTTAGAGGCATCGAAGAAGGATGAATTTATAAGTCCGCCGAATCTCTCAACGGTCGCGTCTGGGGTCAACCGCATCAAAGCCACTAGGTCGATAAAATTTATATTGTCCAACATGAATGCACCAATATTTATTATAGATATAGAAACGTATTTATTAAGCTTGTGTGTTTCAGTTTGGTTTTTTGTAAAGTGTTGGGACATTGTTTTTTGTTCAGTCGGTTTTGATGGTTTTAGAGTGCTTGGATGCAATTTAAGTTCCTAGGTGGTGCTCAGGAGGTTGGCAGATCCGCAATACTGCTAAGGGACGAGCATACGCTTATGCTGGACTACGGGATAAAGCTTAACCACAAGATAGAGTACCCTATCGCGATGCCGAATATAGATGCCTTCATCCTGAGCCATGCCCATCTTGACCATAGTGGACATGCACCCGCACTATATAACGAGATGCTTGTTCCAGCCTTCGGGACGGAGCCTACGCTCAGGTTTTCTGAGCTTCTCCTGAAGGACTCGTTGAACATAGCCAAAAAGGAGCATATGAACCCGAAATTCCATAAAAGGCAGATATCCAGTTTTATGCACAGGTACACCAGCATGGAATACCATTCAAGGGCGACGATAGGCAATTTCGAGATAGAGTTGTTTGATGCCGGGCACATATGCGGCAGCGCGATTACGCTGATCGAAAGGAAGAACGCAAAGGACAATAAAAGGGTGGTCTATACAGGTGACTACAAATTGGTGCCCCAATACCTGCATAGGGGCGCAGAGGTAGTCAAAAGCGATGTCCTTATAACCGAATCGACATATGCGACAAGGGAACATCCAGAAAGGGCGGCGCTTGCAAAGCGGTTTGTCGAGAAGGTGAGGGAGACCCTTGACAATAATGGTACTGTGCTGCTCCCGGTGTTTGCCGTTGGGAGGAGCCAGGAGGTCCTTATGCTGCTGTACAAGAACAACCTCACGCAGTATACCTATCTTGACGGCATGGCAAGGACCGCCACGGGCATGGCACTGAAATACAAGGACTTCATAAGCGACTCTGGAACGCTCGAGAGGGCCTTTGAGGACTCGATGGTCATAAAGGGAAGAGAAGATAGATCTGCTGCGTTGAATGCGCCGTCAATAATACTGACTACAGCAGGCATGCTTACAGGCGGGCCGGTGCTTGATTACATCACCAGATTGCGCAATAATTCAAGCATATTGCTAACTGGCTATCAGGTTGAGGGCAGCAACGGGCGCATGCTGATGGAAAAGGGCTCATTAATGATAGACAACGAGATGACAAAGGTAAGTGCGAAGGTCTCGTACTATGACATGTCGGCGCATGCCGGAATGCAGGAACTGCACGACTACGTGAAGGGAAGCGGGCCAAGCAAGGTAATATGCGTGCATGGCGACAGCGAGAATGCAAAGGCAATGGCAGAAAGCCTGAGGCTTGAGGGTTACGATGCCTACGCCCCAAAAATCAGCGACACCATAAAGATCTAGTCAGAACTTGCCGGCGTTGGGCCAGTCCATAAGGTTTGTTTTTGCCTCGCTTGTATCTGATCTGAATCCTCGGTCGGCTATGGTGCTAGTCATCTTTGAATAAATAAGCGCGGCAAGCGATATGAATACAACCGCGTCCAAAATGCCGAAGTATGCGGCCCCTGTGCTTACCAGCCTGTAGCTCAGTATTGCGATATTACCTATGCAAGATATAATTCCGGTGTAGATTCCTTTTGTTGAGCTTGTGAATATCAAAAACCCTGATACAAGGCCAAGAAGCACGAAAATGCCCTCGCAGAATACAAAGATGTAGTTGTAGTTCACATATGTGAGAAGGGTTATTATCCCATAACCATAAAGCAGTTTTAGGACGAAAATTATCTGGGAGTATTCGAAATAAGAGAACAGGAAGAATGAGAATACAAGCAATATGCCAGCAACCGTTGCCATATTATGGCTTGAATTTGTGATTTGCCTCTCGTAGGTTGACGTGACATTGTCTATGTCCTCGAGGCAGTAGTATTCATTTTCGAATTCAGCAATATCCTCAAAGCAGAATGGCCTGTTGCAAAAGGCGCATATCGCGTATGCCTTGCGCCAGGGATGCCATGCGCAGTTGTGGTTACGTGCCATCTCCCTGCTGTTCCTGGTAGATGATGCCTTTTTGTTGTCATTGGTTCTATCTTCATGCTCTTCCACCGCATCTGGCGGCGCGGTGGGTTCCTCTTTTTTGGGTGGTAGGAATGCTCCAAGCGCCTTTACTTTATCCGTCTTGGGAAGCTCTGGTTCCTTTTTCTTTTTTGTTGCTTTTGCTTCACCCTCTCTTGAGCTGAAAATTAGTAATGCGTCTGGGTCTGTTGTCATGCCATACCTCAGATGATAATCCCCAATTTACCTTTTTATAAATTACCATTCCACTCTTTGTTGAACCTACCAAGAAAATCTTCCATATATTTATGGCGTCCTTCAGCCATTCTCTTTGCCGTGTCTGTGTTCATTCTATCCTTTAATAAGAGCAGTTTTTCATAGAAATGATTTATTGTGGGTCCCTTGCTATTTTTATATTGTTCGAATGTCTCGTGAAATTCGGGTTTTATTTCTGGATTATATATTTCTCTCCCCATTTTGCCTCCGTATGCGAATGTTCTGGCTATACCTATCGCTCCGATAGCATCCAATTTATCCGCGTCTTGGACTATCTTTCCCTCTAAAGTGCTTGGAACCTCTTTTACTCCTGCGCCCTTGAATGAAACCTCATCTATTACCAGGCAGACATTTCTTATGGTTTCATTACCTACACTTTGACCTTCTAGCCATTTTTGCGCTGCGACCGAGCCTGCTTTTTCGTCACCGCCGTGAAATTTCCAATCGGCAATATCATGTAAGAGCGCTGAAAGCTCTACTACAAAAATATTTGCACCCTTTTCTTTGGATGCAATTTGGAGCGCGTTGTTTCTCACTCTTACGATATGCCACCAATCATGCCCCGAGCTTTCCCCCTGAAGTTTATTTTTAACGTATTCTTCTGTTCTTTCAATTACTTTTTGGTTTGTTACTTTTGTTTTGTTCATTTTTTCACTTCATGTTAGCGTGCTTTTTGTATCCAGATTAGGGATATACTATTCCCCATAGTTTGCTTTCACTATAAGCGGCAGTCGAGGCAGCTGGGTTTATGGTCCAGCTTCCAGTTTCCCCACACTCCCATACATTCTGAGATACCATCTTCCACAACTCCGGCCTGTATTCGCTCCTGTATTGCTCAAACTGCCCAATCGTGACATCGATGGTAAACGCGTTGCTGTCGACCTTCAGCGGCCTCATCCCGTTCCTGGTCAGGTTCCTAAGCCATGCGTCTACGGGAAGACCGTCCTCTTTCCTTACCATTTTGCAATAGGCCTCAAAATCCACAGGTAATTCAGCTGCCAATTTGTATTTGCCGTATTCGTTTGGCCTGTACGCGCCTATCACATTATCAATGCCGGAACTCTTGGCCAGGCGCAGCACCTCCTCTGTGAGTATTTTGGCATAGCCTGAGCCTTGGTGGTCCTTTGAAACATTGATCCACATCATTATAAGGGTGTTCCCGTCAAATTCGTATGTGCTTTTGCATGTCCTGTCGTCAGTGATGTCCTGCCATCTACCAAGGCTTTTGGGATCGCCATCCCACTTTATCCTGTTTGTTGATATGCTTGCAAGCGGCTCCCCATCTGTGCCTTTCAAAAGCAGCTGGCCCTCGGGAAATACCCTTGATGCCTTAATCATCTGCTCCCTTGTTGTGGAAAGCCATGGGGCCCAGTTCGGCCTCTCCAGAACCTCGTGCATCCTGGGTATGTCTGAACCGGACCAGTTGGTTACATAATAAGCTGTAGATTTGATTCTATCCATTGTTTGGCCCATAATACGCCTCCGTGATGTATTTACGCATCAAGTACCACTTAAGCATATCCCAAAACAGCTGATTGGATTCCTACATTGATAGGTCTCTTTTTGACCTTTCGATTGCCTGCCTTTTTAGCTTCTCGAATATGCCCCTGTGCTTTGCGCAGCTTATGCAGTAATATGTCTTCCTTCTCTCAAAGAACCGTACGTCCTGGGTGGTCCTTGTCTCAGTGCTGAAGCTGATTCCCCGCTCGTATACCACCGCCTTGTTGTGTGGCACCGTTCTTCCGCATGATTCACATCTTACTAACGTGTCTTTTCCTCTGCTCACCTTAACACCTACAATAGGTTTATGATGCAGAAGATTAATAATCCTTTTATAGCAAATTTATTATTGGAATCTTACTTCTGCTGTTTCTGGTGGTGTTCTTGAATTATAGGTATGAAATGGCGATAAGGCTTGCCATACCTGCTGTTCGTGTTGCCGTCTCCGATACCCTTAGCAAGAGGCATAACATGAGCGAGACCGACATAGCAAAGGGACTAGGCATAGCGCAGGCTGCGGTGAGCAAATACCTTAGCGGCAACTATTCCCCAAAGATTAGGGCTATTGCCAAGTTCATAGAATCAGAAAACATGCACATAAGGATTGTAGAGGCAATATTGAAAAAAAAGCGGGAAAACCTTGGTGATATGATAGACAGGGTTGCATCAGCAAAAAAGGTTCTGGATTTTGCGCTTGGCCAGATTTAGCCGCTTTGTTCCAGCCTAAATGGCATTATATAAAATTTATTTTATACGAATCGGATTATCAGGTTTTAGCTGCTGATTTTGGCGCATATTGACGTCGCAAGGCTGCAAAGTTTGAAAAAAAGTAAAACTTTATTCAGATAGTATTTAAATACTTTCTAAAAGGGACACTTTAAGGTGAATTGATGCCGAATAGTCCACAGCACAGGGATGTGAATGCAGCAGAGAGCATAACCGTTAATATTAATAACAAGAGACCGGAGGTAAGCACGGCCGAAACGCAGGCATTAGACCCGGTACTTGCCCCCTATCACAGGACAATGGAGGAGATAGAAAAAATGCCTGTCATAGAGAAGACCATGACCGTTTGCCCGGAATGCAAGCTGATAATAAACGGGGTCATATACAAGGACGGAGACAACGTGATGATAAGGAAGCACTGCCCGGAGCACCAATGGACTATAGAAAAATATTGGGAAGACTACGACATGTACATGAAGATGAGAAGATACAACTATTATGGAAGGGGTTTTGAGAATCCCAATTTCATAACAGAGACAAAGGGTGCGAACTGCCCCTTCGACTGCGGTATGTGCGAAAGGCACAAATCCCATACAGGACTTGCAAATGTGGTAATAACAAACAGATGCCATCTTAGCTGCTGGTACTGCTTCTTCTACGCAAAGGAGGGCGAGCCGATATACGAGCCAAGCCTTGACGAGATAAAGAAGATATTTGTTAATCTGAGAAACCAGAAGCCAATACCAGCTAATGCTATTCAGATAACAGGCGGGGAGCCAATGATGCATCCGAAGATTATCGATGTGATAAAGGCTGCAAAGGAGGTCGGCTTCGACCAAATACAGCTTAATACTACAGGAATAATAATAGCGAACGAGCCTGAACTGGCATTCAAACTCAAGCATGCGGGCGTAAGCACGTTATACATGAGCTTCGACGGAGTAAGCAAGCGCGCCAACCCCAAAAACCACTGGGAGGCCCCTCTTACAATAGACGCAATAAGAAAGGCGGGAAGCACAATAGTGCTCGTGCCTACGGTAATCAGGACAATAAACGATCATGAATTGGGTGCGATGATAAATTTCGCAATCAACAACATCGATGTTATAAGGGCTGTAAACTTCCAGCCGGTATCTCTGGTAGGAAGGATGCCGACAAGACTAAGAGAGAAACAGAGGATATCGATACCAGGAGCAATAAAGCTCATAGAGGAGCAGACAAACGGAGTGGTAAGAAAGGAGCACTGGTTCTCCGTGCCTTACGTAGGCGGCATCAACAAGTTCATAGAGGCGCTTAGCGGAGAATTCAAGTACGACCTCTCGATACACTTTGCCTGCGGCTCAGGCACATACCTTTTCGTAGACCCAGACGGCAAGATAATACCGATAACTGAATTCCTGGACGCTGCAGGATTGCTGGAATCGCTACAGAAGGCGGTAAATGAGATGGACGGAAAGAGCAAGCTTGAAAGGAAGCTCATAGCCGTAAGGACGCTCATGGGAATGAGCAAGTTCATAGACAAGAAGAAACAGCCAAAGAGCGTAAACTTCATGAAGATGTTCATGTCTGTTCTCCTAAAAAGGAACTTTGAGTCTATGGGCACATTCCAGATGAAGACTTTGTTCCTGGGAATGATGCACTTCCAGGATGAATACACGTATGACATACACAGGGTTGAAAGATGCGACATACACTACGCGATGCCTGATGGGGAGGTTCTTCCTTTCTGCACCTTCAACGTATTCCCAGAGGTGTACAGGGACAAGGTGCAAAAGCAGTACAGCATACCATCAAAGGAATGGGAGAAAACCCATAATGCGTGGACCTATGCAAAGGACAAATACACAAGGAATGTGAAGGAGCTTGAAAAGGGCGCGATCTACCAAAAGACATACGGCAAGATGGTGGATTATTTTGCGCTGCCGGTGAATGGCGGCAAGAATGTGAAGAACTTCGCGAATGAGACATTTGAGGCTCCAAAGCAGGTAATGGTTGAAACAACACGCGGCACAACTGTAACAACAGCTGCGGCAAAGGTTGATTCCCCAACAATAGTGGCAAAAGTAGACGGCATAGTTGAGGGAGGAACCTGTGGATGTGGAAAGGCCGAGGGTTCATGCGGATGTGGGGGCCACGCAGAAAAGAGCGGTGGTTCTTGCGGATGCGGAGGAGAGTGTGACTGTTAATTCTGTAATAGTCATTAAGTGATGATATGGACCATAACAATGTAGACGTTCAGATAAAGCAGGAGGGAAAATCTGAGTCTGAGTATAACGCCTACGTTACTGAAAACGGGAAGCAGTATAGGGTTCCGTATAAAATAATCAAGAAGGTAACTTTTACCAATCTGAAAAAGGAGGAACTCATAGACATACCTCATGCTGCAAGACTGCAGTACAGGCTCATGCTGATGGATCCTGTGATAAAGGCGACAGTAGACTATGTAAAATGCAAGATAAGCATATTATACAATCCAAGAGAGGCTGAAAATATAAGGGAAAAGATAGACCTTGACGAACTTAAGGAATTCCTTTCAAAGCAGGGAGTAAATGTTGGTAACGAGCATGAATTGGTTGAGGATTATGATTATTACAAGAATCTCTATTCCTATGCGTATACACCTCCGTCAATAAGGGAGAGAAGCCCGTACGGATACACATTGGATGAATGGAGGAAGATGAAACCGGAATGGGAGGAGAAGATGAAGCAGAGTGAGATAGAAAAACGGGAGAAATTCAGGAAGTTTCAGGAGGGCTACCTTGAGGAAAATCCGGAAATGGCGCCGAAGATCGTTGAGGGCTACAAACCAAAACCTGCGGTGGTTGTAAAGACAACATTATTTGGAAGGATATTTGGAAGCAAGAAGGCGAACAAAAAAGACAAAGGATTCTGGTTCCACGGAATGTGATTGCGAATATTTATAAGCTTTTTCTGGAAACTGTGGTCATATGGCAGAGAAAGTTGTACTATTTGACATTGATAACACCCTTGTCAGGGAGTGGAAGGACGTATCAACCTATTTCTTTGAGGCGATAAGGAATTCCTACGGGCTTTCCATAGACGGCATCAACCTTTCAGAATATGAGGGCCTGACAATACAGGAGACCCTGTTCAAAATACTTGAAAAAAATGGTTTTACAAGGGACCAGGTATATGAAAAAAGGAATCTGGATGTTTTTATGCAGGAATTGCCCTATGCACACTACAATGTAGCAGGCCATGACAAGGTTGTGCTGATAGACGGAGCAAAGAATCTTCTGCACCATGCCCACAATAAGGGCTATATAATCGGCGTGGCAACCGGGCAGCTTGAAAGGATACTAAGAAACATGTTCGAGCGGGCTGGCTTGAATTATGACTCTTATTTCAAGTTCGGCACATATGGAGATGCAAGCGAGCACATATCAAACATAATAGAAACCTCAATAGATGTTGCGCACAGGGATTTCCTTGCAGACAGGGAAAACATAACATTCATAAGCAGCTCAAGGGAGCATGTTGTTGCCGCGCATGGTTTGGGTATCAGGGCGATAGGCGTTATAACAGACCAGCACTCAAAAGCTGAGCTGGAGCGCGGAGGGGCAGGCATAGTTGTTAAAAACCTAAAGGATTGCGAAAAATTCCTTAAGTAGAATGATTGGAATCCTTCAGCACGTGGCTTAGGCACTTATCGAGCTTTATTTCTGCCGCTATGACTGGTTCCTCAATCTTGAAATTATCAAGTACCTTGGGGCTTACCTCGCCGAAGTAGCCCAATTCGTCATTTCCTGCAATTATTTTTGCCGCCCTTCCTTCTATCAATGCGCCGTCGCTTGTCTCCTTGATCGAGTAATCGTTGCATCCCAGCGACTTAAGCAGGCTTGACACAACGGATTTCATCTCGGAATAATTTGCCCTGGAGTGCTCGCTCACTATTGCGATGTTTGTGCTTTCAACTACATTGTTTTTTTCAACGCAGAATACGCTCCCTATCTCGAAGAGCCTCTGAGGCATTCGCTCGTTTGTGGATTTGCCAAGGTTCTGAATCAGGTAGGGAAGAATATCTGTTCTGAGCATTGTTATGGTTGTGGTCTTTGCGTACTCGACCCTTATTGTAGATTCCTCCCTGTTCTTGTGACCGACACTTTCAAAGTTAAGATGCTCGTTTGTAAGATACGGGTTCATCGCCTCGCTAAAGCCCATCCCCAGCATTAGCCTTGATGTGTTGTTTGCCTTCTCCTTCGATGGATCCGGAAGTGCGTACGAGACCCCTACAATAGGTATTGGCTCTATCTTGTCGTAGCCGTATGCTATTGCTATGTCCTCTATCACGTCCTGCTCGTTAAACACGTCAAGCCTGTAGGGCGGGACGTACAGGAGTATATAACTACCGTATTTTGCCGCAACATGGCCCAGTCTGTTTGCCAATCCGACTATCCTGTTTTCTTCCATATACACTCCGAGCGTCTTTTCCGCTTTTGACCTTTTGATCCTTATGTTTTTGTACTCAAGCTTCGGGGTTATGCTGGTCTTTTTGGGGTATAATACCTCGCATGGGTATACCTGGGCATCCAAATCCAGGAATGAGCACGCCATAAGGGCGAGAGCCTCCTCTACCGATTCCTGCGATGTTCCTGTTATGTCTATCAAAAGGTTCTTTGTCGAATTTGTTACGCGCGTGTGTTCCGAGTTTATTATTGGTATAAGGGAGAGCACGCCATTGCTGTCTTTTAGGAACGGGTATTTCTTTGATTTTCTTAGAGTAGACGAATATTTTATCCCTTTTTCATGCTCCTTTATTATATCGCTGAAGCTCCTCTTGCTTTTTGATCCCAGTGGTATGAATTCGCCATCTGTCGATGCGTCATAGGTCAATGGACCGCTTATAACATCAAAATTGTGGAGACCTATTGCGATTTTCTTTCTTTTTCTGCCGTAGGTATCGCAGAATTTCTCCGTGAAGTTTATCAGGTCCTTCAACCTGTTGCCGCTTAGATCTACGCCCTTTATTACCGAGACTGCTATAAACGGCCTGACCTTTTTTACAGCGGTAGTTACGCTTACCTGAAGCAATGGATTGTTGTTTATAGTGTAGAATTTCTCCTTGGGGATTTTTTTGCCGGTCAGCAGGTTTGCTGCCCTTGCGAATCCGACTATCCCGAGCATGTCTGGGCGATTTGGGGTAATATCTATTACAGCGCTCTTTTCGCTGATTTCCTCAAGGGACATACCGAGCTTTTCTACAATGCCCTTAAGGTCCTCCCTTGATATCCCGTATCTTGCCAGATCCTCAAGCTCAAAATTGACTATTGACATATTAACACTAGAATTTGATCTCTGGTCTGTTCCTCAACCAGCCGACATCGTTATCATACAGTTCCGTGAGGCTGTCTATGCCCAGAAACTTGAACATCAACCTATCAAGACCTGCGCCCCATGCCAATACAGTCTTGCTTGTGCCCATCGCTTTTGTTATCTCCTTTCTTATTATGCCGGCACCTATAAGTTCTATGGTGTCCTGGAGTTCCTCATCGTAGTAGAAGAGTTCAAGGCCAGGCTCCACAAATGAAAAATACGCAGGTCTTACGACCAGCTTTTCCATTCCCAGTTGTGCATAGAATTGCCTTAGTGTTGATATAAGATTTGAGAATGTGAGGTTGGTGCCTATGATTATGCCGTCTGTTTGGTATAGCTCGGCAAGATGCTTGTAGTCTATGCTTTCGTTTCTGAATACCTTGCCGACAGAGAACAGTTTTACGGGATAGCTTGTTTCCACGGCATTGGCGAATTTCTTTATGTAACGCGCTGATACGCTTGTCGTATGCGTCCTTAAAAGCGCTTGCTGCGCTACGTCCTCCTTCCATGCGTCTTTCCAGTTATTCACGTGCATTCTCTTTACCCTGTTCATTAACTCGATGTCCTCTATGCTTATCTTTTGCGGGTTTTTTAGGAAGAATGTGTCTTGCATGTCTCTTGTCGGATGGTCTTGCGGTGAAAATAGCACGTCAAAATTCCAGAATGCTGATTCGATTATGGGTCCGGATACCTCTGTGAATCCCATGTTGAACCATGCCCTTCTTACAATGTCTATGAATTCATGCATCGGATGAAGGCGTGCCGGTGATATTTCCTCGCTGTTTGCGTTTATGTCGTAGCGCCTGAATTTTTCCTTCTCCCACTTCTTGTTGATTATTATTTCTCTTGTTAACGAGCCTATTCCCTCGTCTATCGGAATGTTTGCGGCAAGTCCCTTTTCTGAAATTTGCACCGTTTTTATGCTTCCCTTTTCACTTATTTCAAGGAGGTTCCTTTTCTTTAGGCTGTTTATTATCTCGTCGTTGTCCCTGATTAATTTGTCCGCGTTTTCCATGTCTGCATCGGCGAGCTCGTCCAGAATGCTCCTGTATTTGTATTCTGTTTTGCCTTGCGCCACCTCTTTGCCTTTCTCCGTAAGTTTTGCATTGCCCTTGTCAACCATGATCCAACCGTTTGTTTTGGCCCAAATAAGCCCTATTCCAGAGGATCTTTCTAAACTCTGCAATGACGACATCGTGGTGCTGCCTCCAGCCTTGTATAAGGACTTGACAAGTCCCTCTTCAGGGAATTGCTCAAGGTATCCTTTGCCCTCTTCTGTAAGTTTCGGTATTTTTCTTGTTTCCCTGTCTATCTTTATGAGGCTGCTCTGGCTTAGGTTTTCTAATGCCCACAAGACCGAGTCTCTTCCTATATTGAGGCTTTTTTGTATGTAATCAAGGTCTGCTGTTTTGCGGCTCTTGAGTAAGTTTAATATTGAAATTTCGTATTCGTGCAAAAGCCCACCTAACCTATCGCCTTGCGGTAAATATATAGAATTAGAAGTATGATGGCTCCTGCTATTATTACGTATGTAAAGATCCCAAGCTCAACATATATCGCGGAGAAGAAGCCCTCGACCTCTGCCGGTATGCTCTGTCTTATGTCAAAGACCAGCGTGAATTTGGATAGTGGTTCGCCGTACAGCCAGGATATTGCTGTTACATTCTTGTACTGGTTTGCGAAGGCGAATACAGGAACGTCAGGAATGGGGTATACGGACACTATGGTCCCGCCCTGCGGCAAGATTATGTTAAGCGATGCGTTGGGGTTTAGGACCTCGCCGCTGACACCATGTTCAAAATTGAACACCTTTGGATTGAACCTGTACTGGAATTCCCTTGGGGCTATCTGGCTTACAAATGTGACGTTTTTGACATCATAAGCTAGTATCATGTTGGCGTTGTGCTGCCCGTTCTGGCTTACAACAGGCCCTGGAAGGAACTTAAAGTCGTATATGCTTGAATTGGGGTTTATAACGTGCTCTACAAGGAGAGGGCCTATCAGCTGCTGCCATCCGCTTAGCGTCAGATTAAGCGCTGCCCTGTTGGTGGAATACTGGTTTACAGACTCGTTGCTTATCGACATGCTCAGTATCTCAGTTACCGATGCGCTCGTGTTTGTATTTAATGTTATTGTCACGTTAAGGTTTTTTACAGTATAGGATGCATTCGCGATTGAGGGCAAGAGCATTAGCATTGAGGTGACCAGAAATGCCGTTATTAAGGCCCTGTTTGCGTTTCCCAAATTTCACACCTGTTAAAATTTGCATATTCGTTTATAAATAACTAGTGTTTCCCATATGCAGTAAGGTGCTGTTTGCCGGATATGGTGATTCTGACTTAGGCATGCAAACCTGTGACTACGCCACATATACCGCCCCCGGCATAGCAATTAAATACTTTCTCCCTATAAATGCTTTAAGTGATTGCATGATAACAGGATTCTCAATACTAAACGTAGAAGGCAAGATAAATTCTTCTGAGGCACTTTCAAAGCAGAGGTTCCCGAAGCTGAACATAAATATAGACAAGGTAGCCGGTGATGGCGCAAAGCTAAACGTGGATTATTCATTCCTTGCGGAATACCACGACAGCGATGGAAAGGACTCGAAGAGCATAGGACACATAAAGCTAACAGGACTGGTGGAGGTGACAGAAACTAAGGAGGAGGTCACAAGTATACTCAAAAAGTGGAACCAGGAGCATATGCTACCTGTCCAGCTTGCGGAGGAGATCATAAACGGGCTGAATTTCAGGTGCAGCGCCACAGGAACGCTTGTAGCATATTCGCTCGGTTTGATACCGCCTCTGGTAATAAGCACAACAAAGATACAGGAGCAGAAGTGAACCGATAATTATGTACCTGCCTTTTTGAGGCGAGCCGGTTTTTACTACTTTTGGACAGCAGGTGTGGGTCTTGGCGGCAACAAAAACAATAGAAGGGGCAATTCTTGATATAGACTACTTGAATAGGGAAGAGGCCTCTGTGCTAAGGCTGACAGTGAAGGGGCGCGACGGAAAGTGCTATGAGATCTTTGACCGCAGCTTCAAGCCCTATTTTTATCTTGTTCCATCCAAAGAGCTTGAAAAAGAATTCATAGAGGCAGTTTCCACTTTTGAGAACGGGCGGACAATAAAGGCAATAAAGGTCGCAGAGGTTGAGAAATCTGTTCTAGGCAAGAATGTGCACGCATATCAGGTATTTGTGAGCAATACCTCATATGTCCCAAAGCTTAGCTCTGCGATGTCCCAGTATGGAACATGCTACGAATACGACATACCATTCGCAAAAAGATATTCTGTTGATAAGGACATCGTCCCGCTTGTGTATTACGAGATAAATATCAAAGAAGATGGGGGAAAGACCCTGCTTGAGTCTTTCAAGAGGATAGTGGATGACTCGGTTGTGGATCTTAATGTAATGTGCTTTGACATAGAGGTTTACAACCCGATAGGCGGAATGCCTAGGTCAAATAAAGACCCAGTTATAATGATAAGCTATATTTACAACAAAGACAAAGATATGAAGCAGGGGGTAATAACCTTCAAGAAGATTGATCTACCTTTTGTGGAAGTTGTGAATGACGAGAAAAGTATGATAGCAGCTTTTATAAAAAAGGTGGGGGAACTTAATGTCGATGTGGTTGTGGGATACAATTCGGCAAACTTTGACATCAGATACCTCCTTGATAGGGCCAAGGCGCTTAAGGTTGATTTTAACGTTAGCAGATTAGAAGGTGATACAAAAATAGAAAGCCACGGGCTTGTTGATAAAGTAAAGATCGCGGGAAGGGTACACGTAGATATGTATACGGTGATAAAATTCATCGCTCAGGTAGGCGCAGCTGAGGGTGCTGCGGGAAATGTACTTAAACTGAACAGCAAGACACTAAAGAATGTATACGAAGCAATAACAAAAGATAAGAAATTCGCTGTTGAAAAATCAGAGATATTTAGGTTATGGGATGGAGGCCATGATGATCTCAAGACCCTTGCAACTTACAATCTTGCTGACTCCGATGCGCTTTACACGGTGTATGAAACTTTCATACCCATAATGATTGAACTTTCAAAGCTCACATACAACGTTCTCAGCGACGTTTGCGTTTCAACAACAGGGCAGCTGGTAGAATTCATGCTTATGCACAACTCAGTAAAGTTTGGGGAAATAATCTTAAACAAACCTACAGATACGGAAATGAAAACCAGAATATCCAACCCGATAGAAGGCGCGTATGTCAAGACGCCAGAACCGGGGATATACAGCAATCTTGTGATGTTTGACTTCAGGGGGCTGTACCCTTCAATAATAATATCCCACAACATAGACCCTTCTTCTGTTTGTACTGACTGCAAGGAGTATTACGAGTCGCCTGATGGGACTCATTTTGACAAGAACAGGAAGAGCATTGTGCCGCTTATTTTGAAGATGATGATGCAGCAGAGGGCAGAGGTAAAGAAAATGTATAAAAAGAGCTCAAACGACCTGTTCCTCAGGTCAAGATCCTCTGCGCTTAAGATAGTCTCTAACTCCGTATATGGATATTTGGGATACGCACGCTCAAGATGGTACTCGAGGCCTTGTGCCAACAGCGTTACCGCTTACGGAAGGCAGTACATAAAGGAAAGTATAGACAAGGCAGAAAAGTTCGGGCTCAAAACGATTTATGGCGATACCGATTCGATAGTCGCGCTTATCGGGGAGAATACCAAGGAGGATGTGCTGAAATTCCTAAAGGATTTCAATTCAAAACTGCCAGAATCAATGGAACTTGAGCTTGATGACTTTTACAAGCACGGTATTTTTGTAGGAAAGAGAGTGGAAAAGGGAACGGCAGGCGCAAAGAAGAAATATGCACTCATATCAGAGTCAGGGACCATCAAGATAAGAGGGTTCGAATTGGTGAGAAGGGATTGGTCGAGGATCGCAAGGGACACCCAAAGAAAGGTGCTGGAGACAATACTCAATGAGGGATCTGTGCAGAAGGCTGTGGACATAGTGCGGGATGCCGTGAAGAGCTTAAAGGAGGGCAGGGTGCCGCTGAGCGAGCTGGCGATAAGCACGCAGTTAAGGAAGAGCATTGAGGGATACGATCTTAAGTCGCCCGAGCTTGGCGCGGCTAGGAAAGCAGTAAGAGAAGGAAAGAAGAAAAAGGAGGACCTGGAGGGCGCGGTGCTGAGCTACATCATAACAAAACACGGCAGCAGCATATCCGATAAGGCGGAACTGGAGGAGTTCGCAAAGGACTATGACGCCGATTATTACATCAACAACCAGGTTCTGCCTGCAACGATGAGGATACTCAAGGAGCTCAACTTCAGCGAGGAAGAGCTTAAAGGCTTGGGGACACAAAAGAAATTATAGTTGGTTGAATGGCAGAGATTAGCCCGGAGAGTCTGAACACGCTTAGGGAGGTAGGCAAGGCGTCATCCGAAGCTATGCTTCATGCTGCAGGCTTGGTAAAACCTGGCGCAAAATTGCTG
Source organism: uncultured Microcaldota archaeon (assembly GCA_963804175.1). Classification (GTDB taxonomy): domain Archaea; phylum Micrarchaeota; class Micrarchaeia; order Micrarchaeales; family Micrarchaeaceae; genus UBA12276. Next base: position 219,662 of record CAWDPD010000002.1, on the reverse strand, counting down.
GATGTTGCAAATTCTGCGGAGAAATTCCTAAGGGAACGAGGATTCGGGTGCGCATTTCCAATAAATCTTTCGATAAATGAGCAGGCGGCGCATTATACACCTAAGGTAGGCGACGAAAAGGTATTTAGCGATAGGGATTTGGTTAAGATTGATTTCGGGGCCGAAAAGGATGGGCTTCTTGGCGATGGCGCCATCAGCGTGGATCTATCAGGCGGTAACCAAAAGATGATGGATGCTGCAGATAAGGCGCTGGACAATGCGATAGGTTCAGTAAGGCACGGAGTAAGCGTATGCGATATTGGAAAGGTCATAGCAGAAACAGTGGAAACTGCGGGCTTCAGGCCTATAAAAAACCTCGGAGGGCACGGAATAAAGGAGCATGACCTTCATTCTGATGTTTTCATACCCAATTATGACAATGCGGATTTCACAACATTGGAGGAGGGTATGGTTGTTGCTATAGAACCTTTCGTCACAACGGGGAAGGGCATGGTTACCGACAGCGACATCTGTGAGATATACAACTACGCAGGAGAGGAATCGGTAAGGCTGCCGGAATCCAGGACATTGCTGCAGCACATAGCCAAAAATAATCCCACAGAACCTTTTGCGGTAAGATGGTTGGAACAATTGGTGAGTTCGAAGTTCAGGCTTTACGCGGCAATATCGGAATTGGCAAAATGCGGAGCGATAGAGCCACACCCGACGCTCATAGAGGTAAGCGGGAAGGATGTTGCGCAGGCTGAGGCACAGTTGGTTGTTACAAAGGATAGTTGTGAGGTAATAACGAGGGCAAAAATATAGAATTTTCGGGCAAATAATTTTTGTGACAGGATTTTCTAAAAAATATTTATTAGAATAATCATTAAATGTAATATGGTATTTAAACTTTGATACTGCATAATACATTTTACTGTCTATGGGTTCGGAGGGATGCTTTTCATGGTTGTAAATAAAATAAGAAAAAGAGACGGTTCGCTGGTTGATTTTGATTCGGTGAAAATCAGTGCGGCAATACAGAAGGCTTTTTTTGCGGTGAGGGGAAAGAGCAATGACCCGGATATTGCAATTCTTACCTCAAAAGTGATAGACAGGATCAATCTGCTTTATCTGGAGGGAATCGTAAGCCAGGAAGGAGTGCAGGATGTTGTTGAGCAGACGCTTATGGGCGAGCACTACTATGATATCGCAAAGGCTTATATTTTATACAGGGAGCGCCACAGCCAGATAAGGAGCGCCAAGAGAAGCGAGATGCTAAAAAAGATTGACGAAAGAAGGCTTTTTGTCATAAACAGGGAGGGCCAAAAGGAAATATTTGACGAGAATGTCCTTAGGAATTATATAAGAACTGCGTGCAAGGGATATGAGGGCGTAATAAACATAGAGAGCCTTCTAACGGTTTGCGAGCAGGGCATATACGATGACATGCAGACAAAGGACATAGCAAGACTGGCGGTTTTGACAGCGCGAAGCCTTATAGAGAGGGACCCATCTTATTCCATAATTACTACAAGGCTCTTCCTTGCCGCACTTTATAGGGAGGTCCTTACCGCAAGGTTCTCGCCGTTGGGATTAAGCGAGGCGTATTCCAAGTCATTCGTATCCAACATAAAGGAATGCGTAAAGACAGGAAAACTATCCGAAAAGATGCTCGAGTTCGACCTTGAGATGCTTGCCTCTCACCTTAACATAAGACGCGATGAGCTGCTGCCTTACAGGGGGCTTGAGACGCTTTATGATAATTATTTCATAAAAGAGGGCAGGAACGGCCTGCGCTATGAAACCCCTCAGGCATTCTGGATGAGGGTTGCGATGGGGCTCTCCATAAATGAGAAGGAGATCAATAGCAGGGCAATAGAATTCTATGAGGTGCTTTCAAGCCTTAGGTTCGTGAGCTCAAGCCCTACGTTGTATAATTCTGGAACGCCAAGGCCGCAGTTAAGTTCATGCTTCCTTACAACAATAGGCGACGACTTACGTGAGATATTCCAGGCCTATTCAGACAATGCACAGCTTTGCAAGTGGTCTGGCGGCATGGGCAATGACTGGTCAAGCCTGCGCGCCACAGGCGCATTGATAAAGACAACAGGGGTTGAAAGCCAGGGTCTTATACCATTCCTGAAAATAGCGAATGACGTGAACATATCGATAAACAGGAGCGGCAGGAGGAGAGGGGCAACCTGCGCATACCTGGAGGTATGGCATTTTGACATAGAGGATTTCATAGACCTCAGACGCAACACCGGAGATGATAGGAGAAGGACGCATGACATGAACATTGCGGTTTGGGTGCCGGACCTCTTCATCAAGAGGGTACTTAGCGATGAGGATTGGACGCTTATGTCGCCAGAGGAGGCGCCGGAGCTCCATGAGCTTTATGGCAGGGCATTCGAGGAGAAGTACGCCGAATACGAGGCCAAGGCCCTGAACGGGAAGATGAGGCTGTTCAAGCGCATGAAGGCCATAGTCTTTGTGGAAGAGAATATTGACATCACTTTACGAAACTGGACATCCGTGGATAAATTTCAAGGATCCTTGCAATATAAGATCGCCGCAGGACCATGTTGGGGTAGTCCATAGTTCAAACCTATGCACTGAAATAACGCTGAACACATCAAAGGATGAGATAGCCGTATGTAACCTTGGTTCTGTGAACCTCGCAAGGCACATATCCAACGGTGCAGTAGATGAGGCGCTGCTGCAAAAGACAGTGAAAACCGCTATTCGCATGCTGGACAATGTAATAGACATATGCTATTATCCGGTTCCCGAGGCAAGGAACTCTAATATGAAGCACAGGCCGGTAGGTATGGGCCTTATGGGATTCCAGGATGCATTGTATATGCTAGGGATAAATTTTGATTCAGACGATGCGGTAAAATTTGCTGATGAAAACATGGAATTCATATCATATCATGCGATACTAAGCTCTTCCGAGCTTGCGGCAGAGAGGGGCGCGTATTCAAGCTTCAGCGGATCGAAATGGGACAGGGGCATACTGCCGGTTGATACGCTTGACATGCTTGAAAGGGAGCGTGGAGTCAAGATAGATGTCTCAAGGACCGGAAAGATGGACTGGGCGCCTGTCAGGGAGTCCATAAAGAGGCACGGGATGAGAAACTCCAACTGCCTTGCAATTGCGCCTACAGCAACAATATCAAACATCTCTGATTGCTTCCCTTCAATAGAGCCCATATACAGCGAGATTTACGTAAAATCAAACATGAGCGGCGAATTCACAGTTGTGAACAGGTATCTGGTTGAGGAAATGAAGTCAAGCGGCCTGTGGAACCAATCGGTACTGGAGGACATAAAGGCGCATGACGGCAGCATACAGAGAATCAGCACCATACCTGCAAAGCTCAAAGACAAGTACAAGAATGTGTTTGAGATTGCGCCTGAGTGGCTTATGAGGATTGCGGCATACAGGGGCAAGTGGATAGACCAAAGCCAGTCGCTTAACGTGTTTACTGCCACTACCTCTGGAAAGCAGCTCTCGGACATCTACATATACGCATGGAAGATAGGGCTGAAGACCACTTATTACCTTAGGACGATCGGCGCCAGTTCGATAGAGAAGAACACCGTAGACATAACAACGCAGAAGACAAAGGCCAGCACAGATGCGGGCGCCTTTGAGGTCGTGCCGCCTGTCACTGCCGATGCAAATAATGTTGCGCAGGTGGAGGTGTACGATAAACAGCAGTATCTTTCAAATGCGCAGATAGAGGCGCAGAAAATCGAAAATGCTGTAGGTGCTGTTGATTTCTCTGAGGTCAAAGTTACGAAAATGGGCGAATCATGCGACCCGAATGATCCCTGATTGCGAGGCATGCCAGTAGTTTGAGGCCTTTGGATGAAAAGTGATACTAAACTCTTCGGAAACAGACCCGAACAAGATACTGCCGATAAAATACCCGTGGGCCAGGTCATACTACAAGACAGGCGTTGCAAACAACTGGGTGCCTGAGGAGGTGCCGATGCAGCAGGATGTCGAGCTATGGAAGAAGCCTGCCGGACTGACCCAGGATGAGAAGCGGCTGATAATGCGTAACCTTGGTTTTTTCTCTACCGCTGAGAGCCTGACCGCAAATAATATCGTCCTTTCCATTTACAGGCATATCACCAACCCGGAATGCAGGCAGTACCTGCTTAGGCAGGCATACGAGGAGGCCGTTCATACTGAGACTTTCATATACTGCTGCGATACCCTTGGCCTGGATCCTCATGAGGTTTATGACATGTATATGACCATACCCAGCATAAAGGAAAAGGATGATTTTGTAATAAACATAACGCAGAGCCTTCTCGACCCGAACTTTAATACGGTAGGGATTGAGAACATAAGAAAATTCGTAAACGACCTTATAGGATATTATGTGATAATGGAGGGCATATTCTTCTATGCGGGTTTTGCTATGATGCTCTCCTTCCAGAGGAACAATAAGATGGTGGGTGTTGCTGAGCAGTTCCAGTTCATACTAAGGGACGAATCAGTGCATCTTGCTTTTGGTACGGATCTCATAAACACGATAATTGCAGAGAACCCGAAGATATGGACGGACGAGTTCAGGAAGACAACAGTTGAAAAAATAACAAAAGCGGTGGATCTTGAATGCGCCTATGCGGTAGACTGCCTGCCAAAGGGGGTGATGGGCCTGAATTCTGATATGATAAAGCAGTATATCCAATACATAGCTGATAGAAGGCTTGAAAGGCTGAATCTTCCACAAACGTACAATGCGACAAACCCCTTCCCGTGGCTGAGCGAGATAATAGATCTCAAAAAGGAGAAGAACTTCTTTGAGACAAGGGTTACGGAGTACAAGACAGGAGGCCAACTGGAATGGGATTAGCTTATTAGACTACTTTTTGCATGCTTATGCCATCGCACTCTTCATTGAATTCCTGCTTCAGCTTGAGCCATGCCCTCTTGTATAATTCCCTGTTCATCCTGTCGGCATTGGCTGAGAGCCAGGCATAGAACAGGCTGTCACGGATATTTGTGCATGATACCTCCTGTATGTCCATGTTTCTCACATGCTTCCATTTTGTCGCGCTTGCTGTAGCATATTCGCCCTTCACTTCCGATGAATTGAAATTATTAGGATTGCCTTCCGCCATTGTCTTGTGGGTTTGCCAGGAATGGGATGATGCAAAGGATGCGATAAGCGTTGCCTCTGCTTTCAAGGTTTCTTCGTCTTTACTAAATGGGGCATCCTTCTTCTGTGAAAGTTCGTGAATCCTTTCTGCCAGCATATCATATTTGGTTAAATTATACTTTATAGGCATTGTATGTCCTAAAAAATTATTGTATATAACCTACATACATCGCAAGAATATACAACAACAAAGTATATAAAGACAACAAACAATAAAAATAATAAATACAGGCGAGAACATGGGAATTTTGAATCTGTTTGGAAAAAAAGATTCTGCTTCAGAGATAACTAAAGGGCCACCTTATAGCGTTTCAACTGAGTTTGTCCCTTATAGGCTTCACGCCAAAACAAGCGGATCAGTAACGCTTAATGTAAAGGTAAGGAACCTGACAAAAGACATACTGCTTACATCAGTGGTTGTAAAGGTTCCTGGTAAGCTTGGGTTTGACGAGATGGTGATGCAGAAGGAGAAGGAGCAGCGGGTAGGGGAGATGCAGCCAGGAGAATTAAAGGAGATGAAGTTCATCGTCTACAGCAGCCTGGGATCTGATCCTGGAGAATATAACATCACCCTGACAACGTTTGCGCACTACAGAGACTACGGGCATGTGCTTAATTCTGTGAAAAAGGACGTGCAGATAAGCGTTGTATGATTATTATCATATGAAAGAATACCACAACCTTTAGGTTGTGGATTAATTTTAAGCTGAGTTGCGGTGCTCATGGTTTTATCATTTTCTTCTTGAATAAATAGGCTATACCACTTGTTACCCAGGCAATCACCAATCCGATTCCAACACCTTTAAAGTAAATGTTGCCAGTAAGGTATGCTATCAAAAGGAAAATGGCACTCAAAACTAACTCAAGTGCTATGAGTGCTGTAAGCAGATGTTGCTCCAGAAGTCTCCGTCTCCAATCTGGTAAAATGATATTTTTTTTATTCGTGTTTTCAATCCTCTTTTACCATAATGCTCTGCGTTGCTTAAATATCATCGCCCTTTAGGGTGTGGTAGTTTATTTTTGCGGCTCTGGAGGTTTCTGCTGCTCCTGTATGTTGATCAGCGAGTTTATCGTGTTGATCATATCTGCAAGTTTTGATCCCTTGTCAGTGAGCTTTATTATCTTGAGCTTGCCGTGCCTCTCGCTTAGTGTTATCCCTAGAGCTTCGCAGACCGCAAGGAAGTTGCATGCGTGCACGTAGGTTGTGCCAGTGGCTTTAGCAAGAGTTGTGATATACCAGCTTTGGGTGGTGTCCCTAAGCGCTATAAGTATTTTTGTCTGTTTCTGCTTGAATAATATGTTATTGTTCATATCATCTTTAGTATATATAAAAGGAATTATATAAATCAGTATAACAGGAAGGGATTAGATACCTAGTAGCCCTAAAAGGGCTTATAGTTGATTTCGGGGCTGTACGCTAACCTGGCAGACTACCAGATTCGGGTTCTGGTTATCCGAGTTCAAATCTCGGCAGCCCCGTTTAATTTTTAAGGCTTGTCTATCTATTATTTATTTATGGTTGATAAAAGGAAAAGAAGAGCTAGCAATCACCATAATCATCCCAACACGAGCAAAAAAGCACAAAAACACCATACTGGAATTTATGAGTCAATAAAAAACAACAAAGAGGCTGTTGCACTTATACTTATACTTCTTCTTGCCGTTTTCCTTATAGCCATTTTTTATGCTGGAGTATACTGGCAGTTTGACGACAGCACCTATGTGTCATTCATTCAGCAGATAAACAATCACACCTTCAATCCGGGCTCAAACCCTTATGCTTATGGCTGGCTATGGCCTTATTTTGTGTTTCTTGGAGGCATTATCTTTGGATTTACCTCTTTTGGCCTTGTTGTACCGACGGCCTTGGAGTATCTAAGCCTCATAGTGCTCACATATGTACTTGGTTCAAAGGTTTCAAAAAATAAGGGAGTTGCAATTATTGCGGCATTGCTTGTCTGTCTCTTTCCGTTTGTGGTGCAGTACTCCACGCGCCTTCTGAATGACATGCTTCTTGGTGTTATTGCAACACTCAGCATGATATTCTTTCTGTCTGAGAATAAGAGAGTATGGATTCTTGCCGGAGTGATGGCCGGCCTTCTCATATACATAAAGATGATCGGATTGGCTTATATTCTACCGTTTGGGATATGTGCACTCCTAAGCAAAAAGCGCAAGTATGTTGTTTGGAGCATGATTATAACAATTCTGTTATATACGCTGCCGTTCTTATTCCTATTGCACAATCCATTATACCCCTTCCAGAACTACGGTAATGATCAGAACATGATAAGCCCTGCGACTCTACATAGCAACATTGAGGTTCTTCTTCTTATGATGGATTTTATACAGATAAAGGGCTCGGCATCATTACTTTATCAGGATTATTCGCTGGGACTTCTTACGGTGTTTACAATTATAGGGACGGTAATTGCGGCTATAAGCAAAAATAGGAAAATCATTTATGTTGCTGTATTGTTCTGGGTCTTTCTGCTTTATCTCTTTTTCGGGACAATTAGCCTATCCCGTTATGTTGTTGCGGCGGTCATCATCAGATACTTCATTCTTGTTGCCGCGCCGATGGCTATACTAATATCTTATTCCATCATAAGCATAGCCAATTACATGCAAACAAAGGTTGGTGGCAATAGGCGATGGTTTGGGGCAGCAGTAGTAATCTTGCTCCTTATACTGATTTTGCTTTCTCTAAATCAGGCGTATGTACTTGTATTTTACTACAATACTATGATAAGACAGAGTCCTTTTGGCCCTCCGTGGTGGCTAAAATCATATTAATTGGAGTGACTGCGTGTGGCTCTTAGCATTTTTCTTACGTCCTCTACTGCTTCATTGATTTTGCTTGATTTGTATAGCCTTACTGGTGATTTTAGATTTAGCTCCGGAAACTTAGTTTTCTTTGTTTTTTGTCTCATTATAACACCTTCTCGGAAACCCCCTTCTTTAGAGGGGGGAGGAGAGAAGCACGTTTAATTTTTTTATAAGAATATTTTTCTGTCTTCGTCATACCATATCCTCTATCTCTTTGAGCCTCTTTTGGAGTGCGTCCCGTGCTGGTGTTATAGCTTTGGCGTATGCCCCCCACACTGGTTTCATGGCTTCGTAGTATGCCCCTTGCACTGGCACTCTGGCTTTATTGTATTCCTCCCATGCTGACGCAGCAGCTTTAGCGAATGCATCCTTTGCCTCGTTAATCAGCTTTTCTTTTTGTTCTGGTGTTGTCATGCTCAATCATTTAAGATACCCCGCCCTTTAGGGCGTGGGAGTATGTCATTTTGTCACATGCTTTTTGGCTGCAATTAATCAAAACAAATAAAAGGATGTAGGGACATTTAAATATATATAATCGGTGGCTAGATGAGGATTGACAATAGTTACAGGTTTGTTATGCTACTTGCAGTAGCTGCGGTCTTTGGATCATTCCTTTTGCCCATGGCAAAAGCCCAGGAGTGGACACTTACAGGCAATGTACTAAACGGCGCCACATGCAAGCCCATAGCAAATGCGACAGTATCATCACCATTTAACGGCAACGCTTCTACCACGACCCTGGCCAATGGCAATTACACTATGAGTCTTGGTTTTGGAGCGTGGAACATTACAGTAAGTAAGGCAGGCTATACATCAATAACCTTCAACACTCCTTACGGCTCCTCTGGGTCCTCTTTTAGGTTCAGCACTTATCTGCTTGCACCTGGAGCTGTTGCTGTAAATTGCACAGCTAATTCGCATGCGGTAAATTCAACAGTACCCACTACTGTAACAGCCGCGTCCACGGTTCCAAGTACAGCAACAACAATACAGCAAACAGGTCAGAGCAACTCGGGTTCCAGCAAAGGACTATTGGAGGTTGGCGCCGGCATTATTGTGCTGATCATTATAATAGTGATTGCTTTCTTTGCAATGAGCGGAAAGAAATCTGGAAAACAGGAGAAAAAAGAGGAAAAGAAGGCTTAAGGGGATTTTAATTTCTCCCCTTTATTTTTAACCATTGCTGCGGCACTGCATACCTTTTTATCCCTTTACTACCTAATAATATTGACTTTACTTCTATTTGTGTGATATCATGTTCGAAATAAAGATAGATGATGCAAGGTACTGGAAGAATTGCGTGGATTCGATAGTCAGCCTGATAGATGAGGGCTCGTTCAACATAACAAAGGAGGGCATATCCTTGAAGGCCATGGACCCGTCTGGGATAAGTATGATATCCTTTTTCATACCAAACAAGGCCTTTGCCAAATATGATGTTGACAAGCCCATCTTAATAGGGCTCAATCTTGAGAACCTCGGCAAGATACTCGCAAGCTCAAGAGGAGATGAGCAGTTGATAATGAAGGAAAATGGCAACAAGTTCGTTCTGGAGTTTGTCGGAAAGAATAGCAGGAGGAGATACAGGCTGCCGATGATAGACGTTAAAAAAGATGCCGATAAGGAGCCGAAGGTGGAGTTTGACTCTGTAGTAGAGGTAAAGGCGGACTCGCTAAAGGAGATACTCAAGGATGCTAATCTGCTCTCAACTCATGTGGGCTTCAAGACCGACAAGGATTCGTTTGTGGTTGTTGCAAAAGGCGACGCCGGGGAGCTTGAGGAGGAGCATATGAACAATGCGGAAGTAATAAAGAAGATAAACACCTCGAAGGCCTCCTCTGCGACATTCAATCTTGACTATTTGGAAAGGATGATAAGCGCCTGCCCCTCAAACTCTGTCATGATGCTCTCGATAAAGACCGAGGAGCCGATAAAGATCGACTACAGGATAGGGGATGCTAACGTTTCATATTACCTTGCGCCCTATATGGAGACATAAAGTGATTCTAGAATGAGGTTCCTTATATTCTTACCTCCCAAAGAATTCAGGGACGAATCTGCCTCAATAGTAAAACTTTTTTTTGACAAGTGGGACGTGGATTACAAGATAACGAGCTACACATCCAGCAACTGCACTGGTTCTCATGGTGCGATATACAAAACTGACATCAATACCTCAAGCGTCTCTTCCGATGGATATGACGGAATAGTGCTGATAGACGGAAACGGGATAGACCTATACAAACTTTACGATTACCGCCCCCTGCTCGACCTGATGCTGAAATTCAATAATGCCAAAAAATACATAATAGGCATAAGCAATTCCGTGAAGATACCGGCTAGGGCGAACATAATAAAGGACAGGCGGGTCTCGACAGGCGACAAGGATACGTTGAGGCTTGTAAACCTTTTCCACGGTATACAATCGGAAAACAGCCTTGAGATGTCGGGCAACCTGATAACGATAAAGGACGCGGCCGATGTCGAGGACTCGATGCAGAGGATACTTGAATATATGGGAGTAGCTTGAATGGCAGTTAGGGGCATAGTGAAAAAGATAGCAGCCAAGCGGATGGAGATATTGCATGGGTTGGCCAAAGAATCTTATAAGACTGACCCGGAGCTTTCAATGCAGTATGTCAAGCTCATAAGGAGGATAAGCAGGCATTACAAGATAGCGCTTGATCCTGATTTTAAAAAGAGCGTGTGCAGGAAATGCAATTCAGTTCTCATCCCCGGCAAGAGCTCGTCTGTAAGATTGGTGAGCGGGAAGCATTACGTGGCTATAAAATGTCTAAATTGCGGTTCTGAAATGCATGTGCATTACTGATTTCTGAAAGTGCCTTGAGCAGTTTTTCTGCTTCGGCTTTGGTTATTTGGGGATTGGGTCCTGTGGTATACTCCAGAATAGGGCTGTAGTGCGGGATTATGTGTATGTGCGTATGATGCACGAGCTGTCCGGCCTCTTTTCCTGTGTTTACAACCAGTTTGATTGCTGGAGCATTAAGTTTCCTTTTTGCTTTGCTTGAAAACTTCTTGGCTACCACGAGCATGTGGTTGCTGAGCTGGTCTGGAGTCACAAGAAGATTGCCATAATGTTCTCTAGATATTACAAGCATGTGGCCCCGTTGAGAGGGATATATGTCAAGTATTACAAAGCATTTGTCATCATAGTATATCAGGTTTGTGGGCAGTTCTCCCTTCCTTATCCTGCAATACGTGCAATCTTTCTTGTATTTTACCATGAAACCATTTTTTGATAATTTATGGGCCTGGAGAGATTTGAACTCTCGACATCCGGCTTTCCTCTTTGATTAGACTTTCTAAGGGAAAGCTATCAAATTATAAGACCGGCGCTCTGACCAGGCTGAGCTACAAGCCCCTGAAGAATTTAAATGAATCAAATATTTAACAGTATCAGTCATGGCATTATGTCGTTGTTACTTATCCAGGGGTCCTTTGGAGGAACTGGTGCGTTGCCGCCAGTGTAGTTGTTTACCTCGTATATCCTTATCGGGTATGTTCCGTTAACGTAGTTGATTCCTATTCCGTTGCTTGGGTATACTTCCGTGAATCCAGGGAGATTGCCAAGTATGAATCCCCTGTAGTAATTGGAGTAGTAGAATTGCGATGGTGCGTTGGTTATGGAGTCGTTCGGGCCATTCGGCAGGTATATCATAAGAAATTCCACGTACAGGGTGCCCTGTATGTTCTGGACTCCGAGGTATTGCGATGCCTGTATAACAGCGTTCAGTTTTGTCCCATTGGTCTCGTAAACGCTTAAGACGCCCTTGGTGTTTGCCGTGTTGTCTACGCATACGCTGCTGTTCTCCAGGTTGCTCCCAACTATCAGGTATCCGCTTATGTATGTTGTTTTGCCGTTTGATATTGTGCAGTAGTAGTTGATGCTTTGCTGCGACTGGTTGCTTTGCACCAGCGCGGACAGCGGCAGGAGCACGAATTCAGGGTCATGCAGTAGTTCGCATGGGGAGGTTCCAAGCACATATGGCTCCGGTGGGGTGCTGCTGGCACCCTGCGCAAGCGCGTACGCCTCGGATGTGGCGTTTATGTGGACACAGGCAAGGAAGTCTAGGGCCCCCCATTTTGATATGAGATCCTGGTCCATAAGAATGTACTTGGATTGGTTGCCATTCATGTATTGTGCAAGCTCTTGAGGAGTATAGTTGTATTTGTAGCCAAGAACATACTGGGCCGCTACCGCGTAGTCCTCTGCTGCGACAGAGTTGTCTCCCCTTATCACAGCATTGCTGTTGCCAAACCAGTTTATCCAGTCACCATAGTCCCACCATGCAAGCACTCTTGGCGCATTGGGCCCCACGTTGACATGGATCCATGTCATTGCGTCAAGCCAGTATTTAGGTATCGTGTTGCAGTAGGTGTTGTAACCCAGGCTGTTTCCGTTGTTTGATAATACGGTACATGCGTTTGCTGGGTTTGTTGAATATATGTACTGCGCCCCAAGGGAATTGACCAACGAGCCCGCCTCGCCATATAGGAATGTCGGGGATACAAAGGAGAATATTGCAAGTACTATGCATACAGCTACAAGGCCTGTGTTGTATTTGTCCTTTGTCTGCTGCATTCCGTATCTGTAGATAAGTATAAATGCTATTGCAGCAAGCGCGAATATTAGACCAAACGTGAAGAAAAGGCCTATTATTATTACCAGTTGCGATGCAAGCGGATGTTCCTTGTAGACATCCAGGCTGAAATGTATCTCTTTCTCTACAGCAGGCCTCTTTACTAGTTTGAAGTTGTCTGCAGCAAGGTATAGCGTCTCGCCAAGTATTATGCAGAACAGCATAATGTATGCCACGCCGAAATGGGGAAGGTATTTGACCTCGGAGAAGCCCGCAAACATGAGTGGCAGTGCCACAGCGAGGTACAGAACACCTGTCTTGCTCCTTCTGAATATTATGCTTATGCATATGAGGACTATTGCCACAAAACTTATGAGCAGAACAAGCACAGGGACGCCGAGTATGCTTGCGCCAATGGGACCGAAGCCCTGGGCGCCAAAGTTGTAAAGCAGGCCGGTAGGTATGTATTCCTGTACTGTCATGAAGAGCGGTTTGGATGGCGTAGTGAACCTTGCGCTAAGCTCTATATAGCTCTTGATCGGGTTGCCGGCTTTTGTGAACAAAACCGCAACTAGCGAGATTGCAATCACAATTACCATGAAGATAATATTTGTGAGGAGGTTTGTCTCCTTTATGATTTTACCCTTGGCAAGCATCTTTGGCACAAAGTCAAGCACGGCAATGAGCGCGAGCGCGAAGACCGGGGCCCCGACTATTATAGGTATTCCGAGTATGCTTGAAAGGTTGCTTTGCAGTGTTGCCTGGTAGGGCGCGTAAAGAGCGTATAGTATGATTATGGTGGCAAGGACGATTATGTTCATCTTATAGAAGTCCTTGAGGGACTCCTTCCTCAATATGTCTATTATTCCCTCGGCAAGTATGTACGCAACAAGCACGCCAGCCGTGACGGTATAGTAGTGCGCACCGAGGAAGTTGGATGCGAATGCTATTCCAGCAAGTATGGCCAATCGCTTGTCCTTCTTGTTTCTTATCGCAAGCATGTATGTTGCGAAGAAAAAGAAGAGCGCGAATATTCCCCATGGTTCCACAAGCTGCTCACCTGCAATGAAGGTGCTGAAAAGTACCGGCATGGTTGCGGTAAGGCCGGCGCCGATGAGCCCTATTCTCTCATCGTATTCATGGTACAGGAGAACGAATATGACAAATACAAGCAATGCTGCAGTTATTGGCGGGTAAACACTACCCACATAGCTCATGAGCGATGTGCTGAATGTTTTGTTGTGATACTGGAGGCCGTTCACAAGGTTGTACCAGAATGCCTCCAGATACGGAACTATTGGTTGAAGCCTGTGGTTCGTGCCTGCAGTGACGACAGGCCATGCCGAGGGGTCGAGAAGGAGCTGGTGGCCGTAGGCAAGTATGTAGTGCGCGTCTATCATGTCGAAATAGGGGTCGAACTCAAAGAACTTCGGCGCTATGACTATGCTTTGCATTCTCGTATAGAATGTGAGTATCATGAGCAGCAGAAGAAGGGCCCAGACCCACCATGTGGATTTTATGTTTGTTTTTGCCTGTCCGGCCTCCTGGGTTGCCGCGCCTGCATTTAATTTAGTTATCCTTTTCAGGAATGGCACAACATCATTCAGTACCCCTTCCCAATAGCAGAGCACTGCGCCTATTATCGTGAGCAGCAGCGCATTGGCCTCAAAAAGTGCGACTGAAAATGTAAATGCATGGACATAGCTTATAAGGTAGGATTCCGCCCATGTAAGGGTTGCCGGTGCTATAAGCCCGAATATGAACCCTATCATTACGATCTCGAATATGTGGAGCTCCGTCTTCCTGAGAAGTCCGAACGCCAGCAGAAGGCCAGGTATGAACATTGAGAAGAATGCTATTATTATAGCTGCAATCAAGCCAAGTACCATGATTATCCTACCATTTCCTATCTATATTGAGCGGTATCTTATTAGCTGTTAAGTATTGATTTCGGTATTTCTATCGCCTTTAGCTCCCTGTCAGGGAATACCGTGCCTGGAGGCACTATCCTCACCCTCACGCCTATGGCACCGTATTTTGGATATGCGGTTGCATTTGCCTCCTTGACAAGAAATGTTACGTCTCCCGCTTTCGGTATGTAGCCTAGGCTCTTCCTGATGGATTTCGCCCTTGCGCCCTTTGCCGCAAGCTTGCCGCTTGCGATTATCTCTGCACCGAGAGCGCCGTTTTCTATAACCTCACGCAGTGTTGATTGTATTATCCTTCTGGCATTCATGCCCCTTTCAAGCCTTTCCGCTATGCTTTTTGCCACAAGCAGCGGCTCAAGCATCTTGTTATCGACCTTCATCACGTTTATCTGCGGGTTTTCAACCTTGAATTTTGTCTTTATGGTCTCGGTTATCGTATCTATTGTGCGGCCTCCCCTTCCTATCACCCTTCCGGGATTCAGTACATATACGGTTATTCTTGTGAGTATAGGGGTCTTTTGTATTTCTACTCTTGAGAATCCGGCCCTGCTCAATTCCTTGCCCAGGTATTTGGAGATGTTTAGCTTAACTATTGAATCCTCGATGAATTTTGTTTCTATTGTCAATTTCACACCTTTATTGGTTCAGTTGTATTCACTTTTTCATTCTCTTTTGCTGCTGGTTTCTCATCTGCCTGCTTGGATGCCTGTTGTGGCACAGCCAAAGGCTTTGCTGGCGGCTTTGCCGGCTTCTTTGCCGGTTTTGCGGATTGCGCCACAGGTTTCTGCCTTTTGCTCACTGCAGATATCGCCCTTTTCATTCTTGCACCAAGGTCCTTTGCTTCCTTGTCCGCAATGCCTATCTCTATTTTTGCGAACTCGATGTTGCTCGTCCTCAATTTTGTATAGCCGTACCCGCCTGACCTTACGGCTCTCACACCTTTTGGAGGCATTCTCGGGATCTCTTGGGTCTTATTTGCCGATGCATGCACGACATACATGTAATCCGGGTCCTCTCCCTTGTTGACAGCGTTAGCCGCTGCGTTTACTATGACGGTCTTTACCAGCCTGGCGCACTTGATCGGGTATCTTCCCTTCTTGCCATGCAGCTCGTGTCTGGAGCCCATATATTTGTTATGCCTTCTGAATTCTATGGGCCTGTTTTCGATTATGATTCCGTCCAGGATTTTTAGCGCTGCGGATACTGGCATGTATCTTACGGCATCGCACACTGCGCACAGGTCCTTGAAGCTTGCATTGAGGTCGCTGGCACCTGCAAATATTATGCTCTTTTTATCACGGTTGTAGGAGTAGTTCAATCATTTCACCGCTAAGAATTTGCTTCCTCTTGTTGCCCTTATTCCTGGTGCGGAGTGGAGCACCCTTCTTGTAGTATAGACATATTCGCCGAGCCTGTGCCCGAGCATGTTTGCGCTTATCATTAGCTGCTTGAATTCCTTCCCGTCGTGCACCTCGAATTTCATTCCCACCCATGAGAGCTGTATCACAGCTTCCCTAAGGTGCGTCCTTATCGGTTTGGTTATGCCTTTTTTCTTGTTTGAGTCGACTTTTTCGATCAGTTTCTTGTAAAGCGTAGAATTTCTTTTCATGCTCCTTCGCTCCCTTGAATTTACAAGCTTTACGTACTGCTCTGCAGTAATCGAAGCGATTTGCGATGCGGTCATGCCCCTAAATGCTATTCTTTCTGCCATGATATTACCTCTTCCTTCTACCTACCCTACTTGCGGCGATGTGCCCTACCTTCCTTCCAGGCGGCGCGTTCCTTGATGTCATGCTGCTCTTGCCCTTGTGGTGCTGCTTCCCTCCAAACGGATGGTCGACCGGGTTGCTTTTTACCCCTCGTATAACCGGCCAGGTCCTGTTTATCGGATGCATCATGTAGTGGGCCTTGCCAGCCTTGACTATAGGCTGTTCTGTCATGCCTCCTGATGCAAGTATGCCAAGCTGTGCCCTGCATTCATTCTTAAGCGCCACCGCGGCCTTTGACGGCATGATAACGGTTGTGTTGCTTCCCAGATGCGTGGATACATACCCAACGCTCCCGGCACTCCTTACGAACTTGCCGCCATCTCCAGGGTTTGATTCTATGTTGTATATCGGGGTGCCCTCAGGGACATCGCCTATCCTGACAATGCTGCCTATCGAATAGAAAGGACGCTCGCTTATCCTTATCTTGTCGCCGACTTTGATGCCCTCTGGCGCAAGCAGATGGCCTTTTGACATGTCCTCGTAAAGGACCTCGATCAAAGGTGCGGTATGGCCCGTGTGGTTTATGATGCTTATTATCTCGCCGGTTATTTCCTTGGTGTTGGGATACCCTACGCTTATGTCGAAGGTGTTCGGCAGTTTCCTGTAAACGTTGGACCCTTTTCCTCTTCTTTGCTGTCTTAGTTTCTTTGGCATCGCTACACCAGTTTAAGCTTCAGCGCAACATCTGTTGCATTATAACCCTTTGCTAATTTTATGAATGCCTTTTTCGCGTTCTTTGGCATGTTTATCGTGTTTATGCTTTTTACCTTTACGCCGAAGCTCCTCTCGAATTCCTTCCTGATCGCGTCTTTCGAGGCCCTTGAATCGACAACATATGTTATGGTGTTGTTCCTGTCAACTATGCCGACGGATTTTTCTGTTGCAAGTGGATACTTCAAAATGCTCATAAAATCACTAAAGGCTCTGGCCTTTTATGGAGTCTTCAATGCCCTTTATGGCGCGCTCGCTCCACACGGTAGTCCTTCCTGGAACGCCACCGGGAGCAAGCAGATTCGCAGTTATGTTTGACACGGTGCATGCATCGACCCCGGCTATATTCCCTGCGGCTTTCAGGGCGCTGCCCTCCTTGCCGATCACCAGAAGGACTGACTTCTTGTAATGTTTTGTCTTTGAGGAGCGTCTCAGTCCCTTTCTTATCCTGACTTTCTGCGAGCTTTCCTCTATTTTGCTGCCCAGGTTCAGGCTGCTGAAAACCTTCATCATGTCCTTTGTCTTTTTTATTGACTCTATCTCATCGGTTACTACTATTGGTTTTGACTGCTTGTTGTTTGCTGCGCCAGTTGCGGATACCGCGCTTGCAAGGGCCTTCTGGTATTCCTTTTTGTTTATCTGTTCCATAAGCGTTTTCTCAATAAGATGTGGATGCGCCCTTTTCCCTTTCTTGGCAGATGGTATTCGCCTCACCTGGCCCTGGACGCCTCCCCCGAGTTTCTGCTTGGGCCTTATTGCTACGCCCATGTGCCTTCCTGATCTGTATGAGTTCATCCTTCCGTAATATCTTGCCGTGGTCTGCATGCCTGCCAGCAGGAAATGCCCCTGGGGCTGGAGCGCCATTGTATTTTCGGCAAGCACAGCCCTTTGTATGAGTTCCGGCCTTACCTCGCTGTCGAATATGCCTGGCAGAATTATCTTGCCCTTCGTCCTGCCGTCAAGCAATAGTACATCTGCCTCTTCCATTGGATCAACCATTTATAGACATGTAATTTATCTTCGGCTCCTTTATGCCCTTCATGTTCCTGCTTGCGGATTTTCTTACTCTAACAAGCCTTTTTGCAGGGCCTCCCACGGACCCCTTGACTATTATGTAATCGTTTTTTACTATCCCGTAGTTTATGAATCCTGACTTGGGGTTTATCGCCTGCGCATCTGTATTATTGCCAACCTTGAGCACGCGCTTGTTTTGTTCTGTCCTGTAGTTGAATCCGAGCTGCCCTGCCTGGGGCACAGTGAAAAGCACCTTCCCTGGAGTAAATGGCCCGAGTGTGCCCACGTGCCTTATCTTCTGCGTTGCCTTGTGGTAGAGCCTAGCGGTCCCGAATCTTTTTATGGTGCCCTGCCAGCCCTTGCCCTTTGTGACAGAGGAAATGTCCACGAATTCCCCGTTCTTGAGCAGCTCTGGAACCTTTATCTCCTTGCCCAATCTGGTGCTTATGAAGTTGAACTTCTCCTCTTGTGTGCCGCCAAGCGCGGATTCGAATCTCATGGGGTGATGCTGCTCAACGCTCAGGTCCTTAGGGTAAGCCACTATCAGTGCGCTGATGTCCGTGAAGTCCGTGAGCCTGCCCTTGAGCTCGCTGAGCCTGCTTTCGTCGTTCTTGAGCTTCTTCTCGCCGAGCCTCTTAGCTATCTCCTTGTTGTGCAGCTCAAAAGCTAATGTCTTGTAGTTGTTTACGTCCTTGCTGTAGAATCTTGCGCCGTACACTTCCATCTTTGGTATTTCCAATACTGTGCACGGTGTGCTTATCTCGATGTTCTTTGATGGCGATTCCGAATCATCTATCATACCAAGGTGCATCATTCCAACTTTATAAGCGACAAAATTAAGCGGTATCGGCTCCTTTGCCTGCTTTGGCGAGGAGCGTGCTCTGGGCAGGCGCCTCTGAGCGCGCCTATGATGCCAGTATTGTAAAGAGCCTCTGTGCATAATAGACCCCGTGAGGTTTATACGTCTAAAAAAGGATTCAGGAACCGATCTTTCTGAATTGTTATACTTCTAAGACTATTATATTCTAGTCTATATTTTTATATACCTTTACTTTTCGAGGAGTAGCAGAAGTAATAGCTAAAAACCCCGGAATCAAAGCAATATTATGTTGTTTTTGGGCATAGATCTTGCGTGGTCTAAAAAGAACAATAGCGGAATAGCTGTGATAGAGGGCAATGAGAGTGGCGGCGCGCTTGTATATGCTGACATCGCCCTCTCCGACAGGGAGATACTTGACTTTGTATCGAGATATGCAAAGAAAGGGAATGCACTTATTGCCGTGGATGCTCCGTTGATAGTGCCCAACAATGAAGGGAGGAGGTTGGCCGAGGCTATCGTAGGTGATCTTTTCAGGAAATACAATGCCGGGGCGCATCCGTCAAACAGGACAAGGCTTGGGGCGTGGTCAGAGGGCAAGATACGCGGCGAGGAGCTTGTAAAGGAGCTGGATGCAATTGGATTCTCCCACAACCCAGTAGTCAAGAAATTTGAAACCTCAAGAAAGGTATTTGAGGTCTACCCGCATCCATCAATGGTCGTCCTTTTCAACCTTAATAAAATACTGCAGTACAAGGCGAAACCGAAAAGAACCTTGGAATTCAGGGTCAGGGAATTTGAAAGATACAAAAAATTCATGAATGGGCTGAAAAATCCGCCTCTGAAAATAAGGAACAAAAGGATAAATGCGGACCTTAGCAAACTCACCATTACAGAGCTAAAAAGATACGAGGATATGCTTGATGCGGTGTTTTGCGCCTACATAGCATATTATTATTGGGTCAATCCGGACAGGTGCGCAGTTTTAGGCAACATGAAAGAGGGTTATATAATGACTCCGATATTTGAGCATATGAAAGGGGAGCAGAGAGCGCTCCGATAGTTGGTTAAATTATGAGTATAGGGATTTGAAATGAAAGGAGAAATACTGCCTTTAACAGAGATGAGCGACCAGGAACTGAGAAAAATAAAGCTTGTGGTCTTTGATGTTGACGGGGTAATAATACGAAAGGGCTCAACGGTTCATGAGAATGCAGATGGGACGGAGTTCACCATGAGGACCAACAGGCTTTCGCAGAGGTTTGTTGATTCTGTCATGGAACTTAAAAAGCATGTGAGAGTGTCATTTTCTTCCGGAAGGAACATTTTGTACCTAAAAACCATTGTGCGTGACTTCTTTGATGAGAGCATAATATTGCAGGCTGAGAATGGCAATATGGCCTTCATAAACGGCAATATAATACATCCAATATATCCCAGCGGGTACTTTGAGAGCATATACAGGATAAGGAATCATATATCAGAGAATGCGGAGGCCCTGAAATTGGAGGGATTCGAGCCCAAGATATTCATACTCAGTGTGCATATGCTAGAGCAGAATGATATGATATACAAGATCCTGAATGAATGCGATCCCAAGGGGATAATAGATGTTGTGTGGGGCGGTGAGGCCTATGACTTTGGTCCAAAAGGAGTGACAAAGGGCAGCATGCTGAATGAGGTTTCGAGGATGCTTAAGCTTGCCAGGGACGAGATCATGACAATGGGCAATGCCCTGAATGATGCAGAGATGCTGGAATTTGGGATAGGGGTTACTGTGGAACCTGGTGTCGTGTGGGGGAAGTACAAAACCAGTGGCAAAGGACTTGGCGGTGAAGAGATCGCGGAATTCCTGGTGGGTAAATTTGCTGCATTAGGCAGATGACCGGCGGGTCAAATCTGTTGCCTCTATGACCTGCAGGTCTCTTAGTATAGAGTTTGCGGATGCCCTCAATGCGGTTGCGTCAGGCGCTTTTATCTTTATGATGATGCTGTTTTTAGTTTCGTTTATGGTTACAGCGCTCCGTCCCTGCCTGTTTTTCGTGCTGAGTATTCTGGTATACCTGAGTCTTGGCTCCTTTTTTAGAATGAGTTCTAGTTTAAGCTGGTCTTTTGCTGGGCTGTTTGGCATTCAATCAACTGCATATTATTTTGTTGAACTCCTGTTGAGAAGACCCTCAGCTTCCTCTCTGTTCATCCTGTTAAGGTTCTTGCCGCAGTTGTTGCACCTGAAGCTGTTTTCGAAGGCAGAGTCGAATGTGAAAACGAATCTGTCTGTTTTGTAGCATGTATTACAAACGAAGTAGTCGTTGCACCCCTCATTCACTATGGATTTCTCCCTTTCCATGCCATCCACATACTCAAGAAACGGAGGGAGCTTGCTGGTGTTTATGTACCATGCAAAAGAGAGCCAGCCCTTGGTGTTCTTCGATATGTAGTAGTTTGTTATCCCGTAGCCCTGCATTATGTTGAGTATACGCCTTATAGCATTTATTTTTGTGCCGAGCTGCTCCGCAAGATATTCGTCAGTCTTCGGTGTGGTCAGCATCCCTATTACGTCTACCGCCATCTTGCTTACGTTTTTCTTAAGGTATTCGACTGCCCTCTCGTTGGACAGAAGTCCATCCAAGGCCAGCTTTACGTCGTCGGGTTGGGGAACGCTCACGTTTGCCCTTTTCCTTCCTTCGGTCGCCTTCCCCTTTTGTTTTAGCGTAGTCGCAAGCTGCTTTGCACGTTCTTTCGTAGATATATTAACCTGCTTCCTTTCTACTGGGGAACGCTGTACGGCGACGTTCTTGCGTGCCTTTTTGGCCGCCTTGCCTTTGCTATTAATCTTCATTTTCTTATTGGAACTGGTCTTCCTCTTGGCTACCTTCTTGGTCGTGCTTTTTTTATTCTTTTTGGGTTTTGCCATCAATAACACCGGGTTTGGATTCTCCTGTAATGAATAGATAATATTACGCGTCTAAAGTATATATACATTATGCTTTTTCCCACTTCTGTAGCTCATATATGGGATTTTGGCACTAGGTTTTGAGCTTGTTTTGGCTCGGTCTTATCTTGTGTGCACCAAAGCGCTTCCTTGACATGCCCCTGTGCCTCCTTCCTGTTGAGGTAAGGCCCCTAAAAGCCCTGCCCTTTTGCATTACCGCGCTTTTGTACTGTGGATCTGAGTTTACTACTGTGCTGTTCCTGTCCAGGAGTATGACCTCGTAGAATTTGCTTGATCCTGCGGCTCCTACGAAATAGGAGTTGAGCGGTTCGAAATTGAGGAACTTCCTTGCGGCGCGCTCCTCGGCTATAGATTGGAGTGATTTTGATTGTGTGAAGTACCTGCCGCTTTTTGATGGGCCCCTGCCTCCTGCGGGGTGCTTTCTTTTCCTGCTGCCGCCGTGAAGCATCACCCTAACCATTAGGACGCCCTCCTTTGCCTTGTAGCCTAGTTCCCGCGCCCTGGCTATGTTTGTTGGTTTATCTATGCGCGTTACAGGAGGTTCTGAATTCCATTTTATTATGCGAGCCTTGTATGCGTCGGACCTCTCCTTGTATTCCGATATCATGGTCCGCTTCATTTGCTTGTACATGCTCATGTGGTCACTTTATGGTATTATAAAAAAGCATTATTTATTACGCCGCAAATGTTTATAAGGTAGTAGTTTTATTTCATATTAGACAAAGTTCTTGTTGATGATTTCGTGAAGGCATTAATACTTGCCGGAGGGGAGGGCAGGAGATTGCGGCCCCTGACTAATGACAGACCCAAACCGATGTTGGAGGTTGGTGGAAAACCGATAGTAGAGTGGCAAATAGAGTGGATGAAAAAATACGGCATTAGATCTTTTGTAATTTCTGCAGGTTACATGAAGGAAAGGCTGATAGAATGTGTAGGCACAGGCGCGAGGTTCGGGGTTGATATAAGCTTTGAGGTTGAGGATGAGCCGCTTGGAACCGGAGGAGCTATTAAAAATGCGGAGAGTTCTTTGAGTGGTGAGGAAAGGTTTGTTGTTGCAAATGGGGACATAATCACAAACTTTGATTTGGGGAAATTGGTCTCTGTGGGTAATAATGTTTCCACCATATCTTTGGCGCCTTTGCACAGCACATACGGTATTGTTGATGTTGAGGGTACAAAAGTAACTGGTTTTAGGGAGAAACCAGTCATAAAGGACTGTTGGATTAATGCCGGAATATATGTGATGTCCCATGCTGTTTTTGGGTATCTACCGATTAAAGGTAGTGTTGAGACTGATACATTTCCGAACCTGGCGAAACGGGGACTGCTTGATGGTGTAAAATTCGGAGATGTTTATTGGAGGTCTATAGACAGTTTTAAGGATTTTGAGGATGCCAATAATGATCTATCTAGTAAATCTGTTTTTGGCTGATTTCTACAGAAAGATTAATAGTGAGGTTTGGTATAAATTATATTCACAGCGAGGTAGGGTAGTCTGGAGTGCCCGCCGGGCTCATAACCCGGAGACCAATGGTTCAAATCCATTCCTCGCTAAAAAGATATAAACAACAGTACTGTTCCGGTAATGTTGTGTTTTATTTAAAGTATTAAAATTATTAACCTTGTTTAAATAAGAATCATAATATATAATAGAAGCACGATTACTGGAAGTGTGGGGTGGCAGCATTATGGATGAAAATATAACCTACGATTATCTTTGGCAGGCCTATCAAAAAGAAAAACAAACAAACCAGCTTCTGCTGATTCCAAAGACCTTCTACGATGAAACATTCAAGTTTATAAAAGAAAAGGAGGGAAACACAAACACCAACCAAATTACCCCAGAAAACACAATAAGGCTGGTAAATGACTTTTTTGAGAAAAGGAAACAGAAAATACTGATTTACATTGCATACAACAAGCAACTACCACAACCCATAAGTAATAGCGAGACAGAATTCTACAATAGGGTACTCCAAATAGTAAAATCTGAAAAACTCGATTTTTCAGGCCAAGCAAGTGGCAGCCCACACACAATCAAATCGATAAAAGACATACCTGAAATAACACTCCCATCCGGCAACAAGATCGGACCGCTTAGAAAAGATCAAATATTGGAAGCCGAAAACGAGCAGGATAGGAAATACCTGATAGAAAACTCAATATGTGAAAAAATTTAGTGGGGATACATACGAAAATACAAAAGACAATCATGGCATACTGCCCAAAATGCAACAAGCATACGCTACATAATGTAAGGACAGTATCAAAAGGGCCGCAACGTGCGCTGAGCAAGGCAACCAGAAGGCACAATAGGGCAATAAGGGGATATGTAGGCAGCGTAGAACCAAAGATACACACCAAGAAACTAGGCAAGCGCCAAAAGGTCCTTATCGAATGCAAAGAGTGCAAGTACACAATAGAGAAAAGGTTTGGTTCTAGGACGAAGAAGAAAATAGAAATAAAGCTACAATAAATACCACGTAATTTTTATGGATCCGCAAAATGTACCCAAAGTGGGGGAGCTTGTAATTGCAAACGTCACAAAAATAAGCAAATTTGGTGCCTACTGCAGACTAGTGGAATACAACGATTTGGAAGTTTTCCTGCCGATAAAGGAGGTCTCATCAGGATGGATCAAAAACATCAGAGAGCACATTCACGAGGGCCAGAAGCTCGTATGCTCTGTCACTTATTATGACAGGGAGAAGGGAACCATAGACATATCCCTTAAAAGGGTCTCTCCAGGTAACTCCAAGGAGAAGATCAGGTCATACAACCTCGAGCACAGGCTATCTGCGATTTTCCTGCAAGCGGTGAAAATGGCAAAGGAGCAGCCGAACAAGGATGTACTGATAAAAACCACAATCTCGGAATTCGGCACATACACCAATCTGGTCCAGAATGCAACAAACAACACGAAAGAATTCGATATGTCAAAGCTCCCAAAGAGGCTCAAAGAAACCATAATAAGCGTACTTGAGTCCAACAGGAAGCAAAAAAGATACCTGGTGTCCTACATAGCAACAATCTATACCTACAATACACTCTCAGGCGCATCAGAGCTCAAGAGCTTAATGGGCTCAATAAAAGAGCTTGGTGTCGATGTAAAGTATGTCAGCGCTCCCAAGTACAAGCTTCTGGCAGAGGGCAAGGACTATCCGGCTGCAGAGGCAAAAATAAGGACAGTAGAAGAGCTCATAAAAGGCAGGCTTACAAAGGGCGTATTCGAGATAGAGAAGGAGAAGCTTAGGAAGGAGAAGGAAGATATAATATCAACAATAAACATCTAAGATAAGCACCTTTAGGTGGGTATAAGCCTCAATCAGTGAGTTAATGATAGACAAGACAACAATAAGGTGGAAAAAAGGGGTAAAAGCCAACAAGCCAATACTAATAGTCGGCCTTCCCGGAATAGGGAATGTCGGGAAGCTGGTCGCAGAGCACCTAAGGAGAGAGCTTGGCGCTGTAAAAATAGCCACTATATACTCCCCACACTTTCCGCACCAGGTAGTCATGCTCAAAAATGGCGGTGTAAGGCTTGTAAACAACAGATTCTACCTTATAAAGGCGAAAAAGCAGACCGGGAACGACATACTGCTGCTGACTGGCGACGCACAGGCGATCAGCCCTGAGGGCCAATACGAAGTAAATTCCAAGATCGTCGATTTCTTCAAAAGCAAGCTTGATGGCAGATTCGTTTATACTATAGGTGGATACAACATCGGAGAGGGCATGGTTGGCAAGCCCAGGGTATTCGGTAACGCAACCGACAAGACCGTAATAGGGCAGTTCAAAGGCACCGATGTCATATTCGGAAAATCCAAGGGTGCAATATGGGGCTCGGCCGGGCTTATCATAGCCTTTGCAAAAATGCAGAAACTGGATGGCGTATGCCTCATGGGCGAGACAAGCTTCCTTGAAGTAGATGCAAGCGCGGCTAAAGCTGTAATAATTCAATTATCAAAGAAGCTAAGCCTGAACATCAATACAGAAGACCTGGACAAGATAATAGAAAAAACCGCAAAGGCCGTAACAGAACTTGAAAAGCAGGTCGGAAACCTAAACCTGGGGCAGCAGTATCCTATAGTTGGGGGCGAAACCGGGCATGGAGAAAGTAGCAGGCCATCTTATATAAGATAAATTTCCTCAAGCCGTTTCCCTATAATAAATCAAGCCCACCGATAAAATAACATTTTATCAGCATTTTAATATTTAATCAACAAATTAAAGTTAGATATCATGGCATCAAAATTAAGAAAAATTCTAGATGTTTTCTATGACACTACAAAAAAGGGATATACCGAATATTACTGGATATTCGTAATAATAGCAGGTGCGGGCGTAGTAACAAAACTATTTGGGATAGCTGGCGCGGGCGCAGCGGTTGTCGCATTTTTAGCCTTCTATTTTCTGGGTAGAATTAGCATAAGGCGAGAAAAGAGGCTGGCAAAAGAAAAGTTACAAAACAAGAAGAAACCGAACAAATAATTTTATGATAAAAAAGGCGAACAGCATGGATAAAGAAAGCATAATTTTGCCAGAGTGGAGAAGACGACTTTTGGAACAACATCTGCTTACGGCACTCATATTATTCGAGTTAGTTTTGAGTATGGTATTCCTTTTAGTAGCATATCTTACAGGGAACATATACTTTAAGGGCGTCGGAATCGGATTGATAATTGCTTGGGTGACAAGCGCAATAGCCTATTTATTCAAAAAGAAAATGGTAAAAACATGAGCAACGAAACGCACCACAGCCTCGATTCACTCCACAGTTTAAAAGCTGCGATTTCTATCGGTCTTCATAATAAATTTAGTATTTATCAAATGCGGGTATAGTCTAGCCTGGTAGGACGCGAGCTTCCCAAACAAAGGAATAAGCTTGCAACTCGGGTTCAAATCCCGGTGCCCGCATTATACTTCAGTCAACTAATTTTACCTTTCTAAACCGAAATAAATATCAGAATCTAAATACTTGTTTTTCAATATATAAACGGGTGGAACGGTGGGAACATGCCGAAAAAAGAGGTATTATACGTATTTGGAGAAAGATACGTGATCTATACAAAAAGCGAAAGCAAACCATATTCATCAAAGGCCATAGGCGGCGCATTCAAGACAAAAGACATCACCGTACATTACAGTTTACTGGATTCTACCAACGGCAAATGCATAGTCTTGAGGGAAACGCGCAGCAAATACCCTCTTGCGTTGCTGAAAAAGGACACCAAAGCGATAACCGAAGCAATAAGGCACATCGCCGAGAAAGAGAAATTTAAAGTTATGCAATCAAGAAAGAGACCAGACTTCGGATATGAAATCGTTAAAACAGATGACGCCAAAACCACAGATAAGCAAAACAAGCCCCAAAGGAGATTTAATATTATTAAGGGTACCAATTAAATCGCACATAACACTGCGAGAACCTTCATGCTGGAATACTATCTTGTAATAGCAACCCTAATACTTGCATTCCTTTCCTGCAGTTACTATCTTCTTAATTCCTACCTCCTTCTCAATTTTGATAACAAGTTTCCTAGTGGCAAAAAACCAAAGACCAAAAATGTCAACCAAAAAGAGGTCACCATTTTAATTACCGTATATAAAGAGAACGAAGTGACGTTCAGGGATTGCATAGCCAGGGTGAAAGCCCAGGGATGTAAATTCATTGTAGTTGGGGATTCATCGAACGAACCATACAGGTCGATAACGCTAAGCAACGGCGGTAGGTTCATATTCTGCAGGGAAAGAGGCGGCCAACGAAAAGCCATATCTATAGGAATGCGGTACGTGCATACAAAATATGTTCTTATAGTCGACAGTGACATCTTGATTCCAAAGCACACGGTAAAAAGCATGCTGTCCAAGTTTGACGACGACGTTGGCGGAGTCGGCGCAACAGTATCCATAATACTTGAAAACAATTGGATATCATATTGTTCAGAGTTCTTCCAGAAGGCGAAGCAGGCAGTCACAAAGGCCATGGCCTCAAGCGGAACCGTATTCCTGATAAGCGGTGGATGCGGGCTCTTCAGAACAGACGTTGTAAAACCGTTTTTGCTCTCAGAAGAATTCTCCAACAACAGGCTGTTTGGCAGAAAGAACGCAATAGCCGAGGATCAGCATGTTACCAACCACATAATAAATTCAGGATACAGGGCCGTGATGGACTATGATGTTGATGTATTGACTAAAGCGCAGGACAGCTTCAAGCTCTTCTTCTACCAGTCTGTCAGGTGGATCCGTGGCGGTTACCTCTTCTTCTTCAAGGAGGTTTTGGACGGTTCCTATATCAAAAAAGGCGCACTGTACTCATTCGAGACATTCTACATATACCTTCTTCCAATAGCTCTTATAATCATGGCATTCCTAAGGCTCAGGCTCATACTCAACTATAACCCGCTTGGCGCGCTTAACGGAGGTATTAGCGGCATAGCCAACATACTCTTTCTCAACTATCAAAGCCTGGGCAACATGGCCTTCTTGCCGTTCCTGAGCCTGATGATGAGCATAGCAGGCACGTTGATATTCCTTGCGGCCCTCTCGCGCACGCTCTCAAAGAAGAGGCTAAGGACCATAGCCCTAGGCGGGATAACATCAGTTTTGATATTCATGGCATCCATATACGCGCTGCTCACAATATGGGACCAGGAGAAATGGTATACCAGATGAAACTTATTGCCCACAACGTGTCTAGCAATCTTATTCTGAATAATCTTTCTTTGCTGGTCTGCGTTCACCATCATAGAGTATACAGAACCCATCATCGTCCCTTAACAGCGTACCCATCGCCGAGAGTATCCAACGAGAGCTGGAATACTTCTCTTTGTACAACTTTTTAGCCTCATCAAATATGACATTTCTTTCAGGATCTGTAGCAAAATTCAGGTTCTCTTTTGGCAGTTCCGAAACAAAGGCCCTCACCAATTTGTCCTTATAATCCCAACGATGCAGCTTATCATCTGCCAGTTCTGTAAGGTTGGGCAGGCCAGTTATGCTTCTTTTGTCCGTATCCGAAAGCCTCAATATACGATCCATAAATGCAACATTCCAAGGAGCTACAACAACAACTCCGTGATAAAGAAAAGATTGGTTCTCAATTCTCTGCGCGTGGCTTGCAATGTACCCTCCATCTACTTTAACACCGGCTATGGCATCCAGTCTTATCTCGTGATTATTACCTATGACCTTGGAAACAGCCTCAGCCAGCAGCGGCCCCAAGAATTTATGTGTTTCTGCAAGATATTTTACTGAAACAGGATCCACGATTTGATTAACCGATCTATTCTTCAATAAAGGTCCGGCAAGATCATAGCCCACCATGTTATCATCCATGTATATTGTCCAACCGCCGGTTATTCTTCTTGAAAAATCTACACCCACGGCATTTCTATCTTTTAAAACATCTGGTTTGCTGTATGCGCCAAGCACCACTGAAGGCCTGGAAAAGTCATAAAAGCGCAGGAAGAAACGATTCTCTTCCCTAGCGTGTTTCATCAGCACCTCACCTATTGCCATATTCATGCCAGCATCAAGCCTGTCCCATCCGAAGAACACGATATCCTTGTCACCAAGCAGGCGCTTCAAATTCATTGTTTTTTCCATTTACATCAATTAAATTATGGTAAATAATAACATCGCTATTAATCCGGCTGCTATGCCGCACGCAAAATTCGATGTAAACTTGTTTCCTATGCCCTTCTCCTCATAATAACCCAGAATAGAGTCAATGAAACTGCCTATAAAGCCAGCCAAGGTTATGGATGTTATGGCCTTTTCAATCCCAAATGGGTATGCACTTTTGAACAGGATGAGCTGCGATGCAATTAGGACAATAAGCAGCGAAATTATCAGCGCTCCGATAAGCCCTGAGAATGTACCAAGCAGGCTTAGGCCGCCTGATGTTCCCTTCTTTACCTTTTTCATTGTGAATATCATGCGTGGCCTTGTTCTGCTGAGTACTCCAATCTCGCTGTTGAACTTGTCAGCCGTTATAGCAGCAACGCTTGCCACAAACCCGATTACCGCAAGAAGCGCTAAGGTGCCGTTGCCTACCCTGTTAAAGCCATAGAAAAGGACAACCATCACTATAGGCGGAAGCCCATTTGCTAGCACGTTCTTTATGCCTCGCGGCTCCTGCCCTATCCCTAACTTCTTTTTGTACCCCAGATCAATGTAAGTTACTATCGCAGAAAGGACAAGAAATACAAACATTACCAGTATGAAGAAATAGCCAAAACCAAGCCCGAATGCCAAGAAAAGAAGCGCGAATACCACGGCAAGCAGTATGCCTCTCCAATCAAGAGTCAAAAAGTCCATGTTATTCCATCTTTATGAAATTATTCCGCTATTCAGAAAGGTTTTTAAATCCGCATTTCCTTACACTATTACGGGTTCTCTACTGTAGGAAGGTCGTGAAAAAACTGGTCGTCTTGCCAGCGTGGTAATCCCCGCTGGCACTTCTTCTTTGGTATAAAATCCTTGATAACATTCAGTTGTACTAACATATTTATTCTAAGGCTTAAATATCTTATTATTCATAAATCATAATATCGTGATTTTGATGGCCAAGGAAAAATCTATAAAGGAGCTAGAGGACTTGCCAGGCATAGGCCCAACAACAGCAGAAAAGCTCAGGGCCTCGGGCATAGACTCGCTTGACAAGATAGCCACGCATGTCGCCTCATGAGCTCAACGAGCTTTGCTGGTGTAAGCGTAGAGGCGGCAAAGAAGGCAATCCAGACAGCAAGGGAATCAACAACAATAACATACGAGAGCGGCAGCGCGGTCTATACCAAAAGGAAGGACATAGGCAAGATATCCACCGGCTCGGAATCGCTCAACGAGCTCATAGGCGGTGGCATCGAGACAAACGCGATAACAGAGGCATACGGCAGATTCGCAAGCGGCAAGTCGCAAATAGGCTTCCAGGTAAGCGTTAATGTTCAACTGCCCAAAGGACAAAGGGGGCTTGGAGGGTGCAGTGCTATTCATAGACACGGAAGGCACGTTCAGGCCAGAAAGGATAGAGAGCATAGCAGAGGCAGCAGGCATCAAGCCAGAAACGGCTCTGGACAACATAATCGTGGTGCGTGCAACCACAACAGAGCAGCAGGTGCTTACCATAGAAAGGGCCGACAAGCTCATAGCGGACAAGAACATAAAGCTCATAGTGGTAGATTCGCTCACATCCTTGTTCAGGGCCGAATTCATAGGAAGGGGAGCACTGGGCGAAAGGCAGCAGAAGCTCAACCAACACATACACAAACTGCAAACCCTTGCGGACAAGCACAGCCTAGCGATTTACATAACAAACCAGGTGATGGACAACCCAGGAATACTGTTCGGGGATCCCACGACCCCGATAGGCGGCAACATACTTGCGCATGCCGCAACGACAAGGCTATACCTGAAGAAGAGCAAGGAGGACAAGAGAATAGTGAGGCTTGTAGATTCCCCCAACATGCCAGAGGGCGAATGCATAATAAAAATAACACCAAACGGCATAAAAGACTGATGAAATGCTTTTTCTAGTTGGACTTGGCCTTTCCGAAAAGGAGATTCCCATAGGAACTATAGAGGTGTGCAAGAACTGCGAGTTGTACATAGACAGATTCACAAGCATCGTAGACGAAAGAACTACAAATTATATAACAGAGCATAACCGGCAAGAGGATAACTGAGCTTACAAGGCAGGACATGGAGGAGAATGCAAGCGACATGGTGAAGAGGGCAGCTACAAAGGACATAGCAATACTTGTCGGCGGCGATCCGCTTATGGCCACCACGCACAAGATACTATACATAGAAGCCGAAAAGCAGCATGTAAAGAACGCAGGTCGTTCACGCAAACTCGATAATAACAACTGCAATAGGCGAAAGCGGTCTTGACTTTTACAGATTCGGCGCGACATGCACCATACCAAAATGGAGCCAGCACTACTCCCCAGTGTCATTCTACGAGAAAATAGAGACAAACCTGCTGAACAAAAACCACACAATGCTGCTACTCGACTACGATGCAAAAAGCGGGACAACGCTAAACATAAATGAGGCAATAAATATCCTGGAAAAGGCGGACGCGCATTACAAAAAAGGGATAATAAACAGCAAAACCAAGATCATACTGCTTCACAACATGTCTCTTGAGGACAGCAAAGTAATCATAACAACAATAGAAAAAGCAAGAGCACAGGATTATAACGGTGTAAACATAATTATATTGCCTCCGAACTTACCGATATAGAAAAAGAGGCCGTACGGGCAAGAACGGGAATGAAATGGTGACATGGCACTTCTAATACACTTCGATAGGAAACAAAAGCGCATATACGCCATAGACCAGTCGACAAAAGACACGCTCAAAGCCAGCTTTTTTGGCACCATGGAAAATAGCGAGCTGATCCTAACGCCCGAAGAGGCACTCTACCTAATGGATGTAAGAAAAGCAAAATGCACGACACCAGGCCAAGATACAGAACTTAAGTTCAATGAGGTCGCAGCAGAATTTGGCACTAAGCAAGAAGTTCATGGCAAGATACTTTACATACAAGGACTGGAGGGACCGCGGGCTTGTTATAAGGGCACCGGAGGAAACAAAAGGCGACGGGAACAAAGCACAGCAGCAAATAAAGAAATACCGCACCGAGCCGCTGAAACTTAAGAATTACAACCTAAAGGGCGCATTCTTCCCTGAAGACATGATATCCGTAGTTGACGATGAAGAAAAAGGCCGGAGCATATACAACGATCATTGGTTTGGGCAGTACGGAACATACAAAGTGAAGGACCACGGCCAATTAAACAAGCTTGACATCTACGAGACGCTCTTCCTGATAAATAGCAACGTATTGGCGATCTCAAACTTTACAAAGAAGGAGATTATAGAAACCGCAAACAAAAGAAGGTCAGATTTCCAGAAGCTTTACGATGTATACGCGGACTGGAGAAGCAAAGGGTACGTGATAAAAACAGGGTTCAAGTTCGGGACGCACTTCAGAGTATATTTTCCCGGAGCGCAGCCCATAAAAACAGACGAGAAATGGATACACTCGATGCACGTCATACACGTATTCCCGAGGGATGCAAAGCTTCTGATATCGGAATGGGCCAGGGTAATAAGGGTCGCGCATTCTGTCAGAAAGACCTTCATACTGGCCATACCAGGAAAGAGCAGGAAGAAAACACTGGCAATCGACTTTGTCCTGTATCACAGAAGAGAACAACGAGATAGAGACGCCGGACAAGACAAAGCCACGGTTCGGAATGCTCTCCCTAAGCGAGGAAGAATACATAGGCGGCAGCGAGCTATCGGCCATAATAAACGAGGCAAAGGCAAACAGGCAGGAGCTTATCATAGCAATAGCCGACAGGGAAACATCTGTTACGTACTACAAAGTAAAAAGAATAGAACTCCAGGGAAGCGATTACGAGTATTATGAGATAGACTGGATGCAACCATAATCTTAAGTTTAAAAAATGTCGGATCCATCTAGTTTCTTACCAAACTTTCTAAGAATTCTGGATTATTTATATTAATGACATCTTCAACACTCAAATACCTATGTTTCTTATAAAATGGACCTCTTATGTAAACTGATCTGCTTAAAAAAGTTTTATCATATCTGAGTAAAGTTCTAATACTATCCAATACCGGTTTAGGTATTTTCTCATTCTCGTCGAAAAAGATTCTTAACTTACTAACAACTTCCATTTCCGCGTTATATCTGTGCACAGGATGCAATAACAGATCTGAATAATTTATGGTCGAACGTTTTAATAAATAATCAATTTTTCCATTTTCTGCACTCATCATACTATCACATTATTCATCAGGCCGGTATAATACTTATACTTTGCTTTTTGATACACGCAACGTAAAACATAAGCGGGTCCTGGGGGATTTTCATAAACTAAAAGCCTATTTTGAACCCCCGACCTACTGGTTAAGAGCCAGCCGCTCTGACCATGCTGAGCTAAGGACCCACAACAGATATTTAATGCGAAAAGATTATTATAATAGTCAATTTTTAGATCTCTCCGTCTCATCTAACTATCCATCGGTTATCTGCCATTATTCATGTAGATGAACATGCCAACGCTCAATGCGATAAGCACGTCGAGAGTGGCGCAGTATATGCATATCTTTCCCAGTATAGACTGCGCAGTTATCGAATATACAACACCCCCGATCCCGACTATCATCCAAAGGTTTTTCATTATTTTATTATTCCAGAAGGCGAGCAACAGCAGCGCTACGACGAACCAGAAAAGCCCGATTGCAGCGAGAGGCACGCCAAACACCGTCGAGAAGCTGCTGGATAGTACCGTCTCGCAGTTCACAACAGTCCCTATAGTGGGGCACTTAAGTGCCGAGGGAAGGAAGTGGACCACAGTAAGATAAGTGGAATCCAAGATTCCCAATAAGAGCACCAGAACCAAAATGGACTTGTTTTTCATCATTTTACACTTTCTACAAAACTCTTGATTATGCGGTCAAGATCATCGCTCTTCGGCTTAAGCTCATAGCCAACCTGGACTATGGGCTTGTTTATGTTTATCACGTTCCTCAGGTCTATAGGAGTCGCGGAAACAACAATGTCGCAATCTGCGCCATTAACTGTTGCCTCAAGGTCCATTATCTGCTTAATGCTATAGCCCATTGCCGGAAGCTCAACATCAAGCTTCGGGTATTTCTTAAACACCTCTTTTATCTCGCCAACGGCATATTTTTTGGCTGCTACCAGCTCTTTGGCCCCGTATTCCTTTGCCGCTACCATTGCGGCCCCAAACCTCATCCCTCCATGAGTTATGGTTGGGCCGTCCTCTATTATAAGGACCCGTTTCCCCTTTATGAGCTTGGGATTATCCGGAGTGACTATAGAATCGGCATATATTATCTTGGCGCTTTTGTTTATCTGTTTTATGTTCTTTTCAAGAAGATTCAGCTCCTCGCCAGTCGCGGAATTAACCTT
The DNA here is from genome assembly GCA_963804175.1 of uncultured Microcaldota archaeon. Classification (GTDB taxonomy): domain Archaea; phylum Micrarchaeota; class Micrarchaeia; order Micrarchaeales; family Micrarchaeaceae; genus UBA12276. The sequence goes on along the minus strand of CAWDPD010000002.1, from coordinate 184,901 downwards.
GTTTATTATTATTACATCAGCCATCCTGGCCACGGTCTCGCCAGGATAATAGTTCAATTCGTTGCCGGCCCTTAAAGGGTCAGCAACAGTTATGAAAAGGCCGGGTTTTATGAATGGTGCATCGTTGTTTCCCCCATCCCATATTATAATGTCAGCCTCTTTCTCTGCCGATCTGAGTATCTCCTCATAATCAACACCCGCATAAACTATGAACCTGTTCCTTATGTGCGGTTCATAGTCCTCCCTTTCCTCTATGGTTGTTTTATACCTATCAAGGTCCTTTATCGAGGCAAATCTTTGTACCTTCTGGTCCTTCAATACGCCGTATGGCATCGGATGCCTTATCACAACGACTTTGGGTCCCATGTTCCTTATGAGCTTTGATACGTATCTTGAGGTCTGGCTCTTACCGCTTCCCGTCCTCACCGCGCAAACGGCAATGACGGGCTTAGAGGATTTCAGCATTGTCTTTTCCGGTGCAACAAGCCAGAAGTCAGAACCGGAGGCATTTGCTATGCTCGCCTTTCTCATTACTTCATCATAAGGCAGGTCGCTATAGGCCATTATGCATATGTCCACCTTTAGCCTCTTTATAAGCTGCTCCAATTCAGATTCATCATAAATCTTTATTCCCTTGGGGTAGAACCTGCCGCTAAGCTCTTTGGGATACATGCGATCGGATATGTAGGGTATCTGGCTTGCGGTGAATGCAACAACCTCGTACGAACTGTCATTCCTGAACAGCACATTAAAATTTTGAAAATCTCTGCCAGCCGCGCCAATTAATATTACCCTTTTTCTCTCTATGTAACCCCCTTTCTAATATAAAGCTTTGATACCTTCGTATCTAAATACCTTGGGTGGTTTTCCAACTATTGGTATCTTGTTGCTGCAATTTTTACACCTATTTTGGCCGTCAAGTCCCCATTCCATCATATAGAATCCATGTCGTTTTATAACGGTGAATCCGCACTTGGGACAAGAGGTATTCTCATACGGGCTTCCAGGTACATTTCCTATATAAGCATAATTCAGCCCATTTTCTTTTGCTATTCTGTAGTGTGCCTCAAGCGTTGAATATGGGGTTGCATAAGCATCCAGCATCTTGTAATCCGGATGGAATCTGGTAAATTGGATCGGTGTATCTATTCCTGGTGCATCTGCTATCCATTTAGTCAGTTCGTTGCATGCGGCAAGCGAATCTCCCACGCCTGGTATGATAAGGTCAGTCATTTCTACGTGTATGCCAGAGTTCTTCAGGTTAAGAATCGATTCCTTAACCGGTTCATTAGAAACCACCACCTCGTACTTGTTTGAGAATTTCTGCTCCCCGTTGCCCTTTAGATTTATGACCGCTGCATCTATGAGCCCTTTCATCTCCTTTACTGCCTCCTCCGTCATATAGCCATTTGTTACAAAAAGATTGTACAGGCCCCTCTTGTGAGCAATTTTGGCCACATCAAGCGCATATTCAATGAATATTGTGGGTTCATTATAGGTAAATGCTATACTTTGTGCATTGTGCCTTAAGGCAAGCTCCACTATCTCTTCAGGGTCGGTCTCCACTCCCTTTATTTCCCTGTCTTTTGATATGTTGTGGTTCTGGCAGAAAAGACAGCCCCAATTGCAGGATGAGGTTCCAATCCCAAAAACATAGCTTCCGGGCATAAAGTGGTTAAACGGTTTCTTTTCTATTGGATCTATCTGCATCGCCTCAATCATCCCATAGCTGTCAAGGTACAGTTTGCCATCGTGGTTCTGCCTTACGTAACAAAACCCCTTTGAATCCATGGGTATCTTGCATCTCCTTGCACATGCCGTACATTCTACTTTTTTATCGCTAAGCGGCTTCCAGAGCCGTGCTATCTTTTTCATCTTACCAAATACATTATAGCCTCAAAACTATTTATGCATTATGTAAAATGGCATAGAAGACGTAAATAAAAGGAAAGTATTTATATTATAAAATAGAGATAAAATTAGTGATAAAATGATAGAAAAGTCTAAAAAACTAGCACTTAAAAGATACCTCAGGGAAGGTCGGGTTAGCCTTAGGGATAATGATTTTGATACCGCGCTAAGCTCATACAAAGAAGTAGCAAAAATATTACCCACTAGCTCAATAGCGCATTTAAATATTTCAGTGGCTCTTTCGTGTCTTGGCAGAATACAAGATTCAAACACTGAATTAGAGATAGCCCTGCTCTTAAATCCCCAAAATGCATTGCTGCATATCATGAAAGGGTCTAATCTGATGTGTGACAATAAATTTGATAAAGCGCAAGAGGAGTTTGAAGAGGCAATAAAACTCAAACCCCTGAACCCTCTAAGTTATTTTATGAAAATCGTATCAAACCTCTATATTGAGGACAAAGCTCAAGCAAGAACTGAAAATGACAGGTTTATTAACATGCTAAGGAAGAAAGGTATTTCAGATTCTGTAGTTAAAGAATTGAATAGGGGGTTCGAGGCTATTGTTGAAGCAAGCGATATTTTCACTTCAGTTTTAGATATTTTGGGTGAAAATCAATCATTACACAAAGCCTTTAGGACGTTGCCGGAGTTCCCAAATAGTAGTAAACTACCAAACTGAATTTCCCATGCAAAGAAATCCGTAAAGCTAAACAGAAGTAAAATTAGTGATAAAATGGCACACAAGACTAGAAACACATTTGAATTACTTTTGGATGAAGCCACCAAAAGCCTGTTAAATAAAGATTACAGCAATGCGCTCAGTACCTGTACAAAAGTGGTTAACTTAGAACCTAAAAACATCATGGCACGTATTGTAAAAGCAGAAGTGCTTAATGAACTCCGATTCAAAGAATCGGCATTATTGGAATTGAACGAGGCAATAAAACTGATGCCAGAAGGAATTCAAATCGGCATAGAAGCAAGAATTATGCGGCCAATTGCTTACAATAGGGGCCTGGCTGAGAAAATCACAGTAACAATAAACCCAGTAGCATACGCTCATCTTCGCAGAGGGCAGCTTCTTGAAGAATTAAACAGAAAAGGGGAGTCGGAAGAGGCGTTCAAAGCCAGTGGTCTAATAGAGCGAAAATTAGAGGATTATGTAAAGCACGAGATCACGATTCGGTTGGGGCGTCTGGGGGTAATTATCAAATCAGACGAGAAAATTTTGATTTCACAATCCTGGTTCAAAAACCTTAGCACTAACGGTCCACAAAACTGAATTTCTCTCTCTGTAAAGAAAGGCTTTTAAAGCTGAAAAACAGAGTATTTTACATAACCAAATAGCTACTGGTCAGTATGGAAACCAACGAGTATAGCGCAAAGGATATAATCGCCCTTTCTGGCACCCAGGGGGTCAGGAAAAGACCAGCAATGTACATAGGTTCTACTGGTAGCAGGGGCTTCATACATTTGCTCTACGAGGTAATTGATAATGCAATAGATGAAGCACAGGCAGGGTACGCAAAGGAGGTAACTATAACGCTGACTCGGGACCAGGATGTAGACGCCGCGGAGGTTAGCGATAACGGGAGGGGCATACCTGTAGATATAATGGAAAAAGAGGGAAGACCGGCGCTTGAGGTCATAATGACATCTCTTCATACTGGTGCAAAGTTCGAAAACAAAATCTACAAGATTTCTGGAGGTCTCCATGGGGTCGGATTAACCGTTGTCAACTCCCTATCAGAATTCACCGAAGTAACAGTAAAAAGAAACGGTAAGATCTACCGAGAGGTATTTAGCAAAGGCGGTGTAAGCGTACCGCTGGTGGTTTTGGCCGAGACTGCCGAAACCGGCACAACAATAAGATTCAAACCAGACCCAACCATATTCTCCGCAAAAAGCTTTGACTCGATAGAACTTAACGAAAGACTTAAGGAGCTGGGATACCTTAATCCAGGCCTTAAGATTGCCCTTATAGACAGGAGGGACCCGAGCAACGAAAAAAGAACGGAATATTCATCCCAAAAAGGCATACCAGACTTTCTGGAATTTATGAAAGGGGACAAGGAACCGCTAAGCAAGCAGATAATAATAAACAAGCAGACCGACAACATGAAGGTAGAACTTGGGATGCAGTACGTAAACAGCTATGCAGAGGATCTCCTTTCATTTGTAAACAAAATAAGGACGCCTGAGGGCGGCACCCACGTTATAGGATTCAGATCTGCTTTGACCAGGGCCATAACAAACTATATACAGAAGAATGCAAAGAAACTAGGCAAGTCGATAGAGATAGAAGGCGAAGACACCCGCGAGGGACTTGTCGCAATACTATCAATTTCGATGCAGAACCCTGAATTCGAGGGGCAAACAAAAGAGAAGCTTGGCAACACAACTGTAAAAAGCATAGTGGACACAACACTTTACTCTGGGATTTCAACATACCTTGAGGAAAATCCAGCAGAAGCAGGCAACATACTAAAAAAAATCATAAGTACAGCAGAGGCAAGAGAGTCTGCAAGGAGGGCAAAGGAACTCGCCAGGAAAAAAAGCCTGTTCGAGGGCTCTGTTCTGCCCGGGAAACTTGCAGACTGCACAGAAAACGACCCCTCAAAGTCGGAGATATTCATAGTCGAGGGTGTGAGCGCCGCTGGCTCCAGCAAACAGGGAAGAGACAGGCAATACCAGGCGATACTGCCACTAAGGGGCAAAGTGCTCAACGTAGAGAAGGCATCAGACGAAAAAATATTCAACAACTCTGAACTGCACCTCATGGTAACCGCCTTCGGTGTGGGCATAAGGGAATCATTCAATTCTGAAAATCTAAGATACCATAAAATAATACTGCTTACAGACGCAGACGTTGACGGAAGCCACATAAGAACACTGCTTCTTACATTCTTCTACAGATACATGAGGCCACTAATAGAAAAAGGGCAATATTTACATAGCGCAGCCGCCGCTTTACAAAGTAACAAAGGGCAAAGAATCTAAATACCTGTACTCTGATGCTGAACTCGACAAAGACAATGCAGGAATACGACGGGAAGGCGGCAATACAGCGCTACAAGGGTCTTGGAGAAATGAACCCGGACCAGCTCTGGGCTACAACCATGGACCCCGAAAACAGGGTACTCAAAAGGATAACAATAACAGACGCAAGAATAGCAGACGCAATATTCTCGACGCTTATGGGGGTTGACGTAGAGCAAAGGAGGCATTTCCTTGAGGAGCATTCCAACGAGGTTTCGTTCCTTGACATATAGTTGATCTGATGGGAGAAACAATCGATTCAAATATAGAAAAAGAGATGCAATCAAGCTACATAGACTACGCAATGAGCGTAATCGTTGGTAGGGCACTGCCTGACGCAAGAGACGGATTAAAACCTGCACAAAGGAGGATACTGTACGCAATGTATAAGCTCAACAACACATACGATCAGCCCACAAAGAAGAGTGCAAGAATTGTGGGTGAGACTATGGGCAAGTATCATCCTCACGGGGACATGGCGGTCTACGATACTCTAGTAAGAATGGCACAGGACTTTTCAATGAACCACATGCTTGTTGAAGGTCAAGGAAATATGGGCTCGATCGACGGAGATCCCCCTGCGGCCTCGCGTTATACAGAAGTAAGGCTAAGCAAAATAGCGGATGAGATGCTTGCTGATATAGAAAAGGAATCTGTAAAATTTGTACCAAATTTCGATAACACGGAAGAGGAACCTGTTCTACTTCCATCAAAGCTTCCCAACCTGCTTCTTAACGGAGCATCAGGAATAGCTGTAGGTGTTGCAACAAACATAATGCCGCACAATCTTTCTGAACTATGCGATGCGGTAATTGCATACATCAAAAATACAGAGATATAACATCAGAAGAACTTCTGCAATTCATACAAGGACCAGACCTGCCCACAGGCGGCACGGTATTCTACGACAACGCGCTTATCTCATCCTACATAACGGGAAGGGGAAGCATAACAATAAGGGGCAAGTACACAACAGAGAAAATGAAGAACAGAACAGCAATAATAATCACCGAAATACCCTATACCGTAAACAAGGCCGCAATGGTAGAGACGATAGCCAATCTTGTAAAAAGCAAGAAGCTAACCGGCATATCAGACCTGAGGGACGAGAGCGGCAAAGAGGGAATAAGAGTAGTGATAGAACTAAGACAGGACGCAGACCTCGACGTAGTGCTGAACACGCTCTACAAGCATACGCAATTTGAGATATCCCTTCCGGTCATGAACATAGCAGTGATAGGAAATAATCTTGTTACACTTAACCTTAAGCAGTTCATCAAGATATTTGTGGACCATCGTATAGATGTCATAAGAAACAGGACGCAGTACGACCTAAACATCGCCTCAGATAGACTTCATATAGTAGAGGGCCTTCTTGTTGCTGTAAATGACATAGACAAAGTAATAAGCATAATAAAAAAGAGCGCAGACGTAAAAGCCGCAAGATCAGCGCTCATGGACAAATATTCCATAAGCGACAAGCAGGCCAACGCAATACTTGACATGAGGCTAAGCAAACTTACAAACCTTGAAACCGATTCGCTTGAATCAGAGAAAAAGGAACTTACGGCAAGCATAAGCAACCTAAAAGGGATCCTTTCGGACGACAAGAAGATAGACAAAATCATAGAGGAGGAAACAAAATACCTGAAGGGCAAATATGGAAGGGAAAGGCGAACAACCATAGACAAGAACGTCCCGGAAAAGGAATTCGACAGGGAGGATCTCATAAAAGACGAGGAGGCCACGGTCATACTCACGAACAACAACTACATGAAGAGGATATCAACAAAGGTCTACAGGTCACAGGACAGGGGCGGAAAAGGCGTAATAGCAATACAGCTCAAGGAAGGGGACTATGTTAAGCAGATGACGTCATGCATGCTCAAGGATTATCTGCTGATAATATCCACAAAGGGAAGGGCATACTGGCTAAAGGCCTACATGGTGCCCGAAGAGAGCAGATACGGAGTCGGTAAGGCGGCTGTGAATCTTGTAAAGCTGAGCGAGGGCGAAAAGGTAGAAAGCATAATAAACACAAGGATATTTGCAGATGCATACCTGACGCTCATAACCCAAAAGGGCAAGATAAAGAGGGTGAAAGCCGAAAAGTTCTCAAGGCCGCGCTCTAACGGCATAAAAGCGATGTCGATAACTGAAGGGGACGAGCTTTCGGATATCTGCCTATCCGACGGGAAATCAGAGCTTTTCATAGCAACCAAAGCCGGGAAGGCTCTGAGGTTCAAGGAGACAGACATAAGGCCCGTGGGCAGGGGCGCTCACGGTATACGCGGCATAAGGCTCAACGCAAACGATTCGGTAATCAATGTCCTCTCAGCAAAAGAGCAGGACCTAATCGCCTCGATATCTGCAAAGGGCTTTGGAAAGGTCACGGAGCTTAACAGATACAGACTTCAGAGAAGAGGGGGCAAGGGAGTAATAAACCTTAAGACAAAGGAAAAGACTGGCCATGTGGTGCGTGCACTGAAGGTTGCAAATAAGGATAATGTCATACTCATAAATTCAAAAGGAGTATCAATAACATTCCCAGTAGAAGACATAAGAGTTACGGGAAGGGCGGCCAGCGGAGTCAGGCTCATGCGGCTTGATTCCGGGGCAGTAATAGTCGATGCCCAGACAATAACAAAATACCAACCAGAGTAAAATGAAAAAAGCAGATTCTTATTAATACTATTCAGTTATCTTTAATCTAGGGTATTTTACGATAAGCGTATTGGCGATAGGCCGAAGCACGCATCAGGAAAACCTTGATCTTTGCCTTACCTCAAGGGCTCTGGGCGCATCCGAAATAACATTTACAGGTAAAAAGGACAGCAGATTATTGCGCTATGTTAATGGCCTAAATAGCAAGTGGGGCGGGACATTTAGGGTGCAATTTGCAAAAAACTACAGGGAGGCACTAAAATCCTCGGCAAAATACGCAAAAGTTTACCTTACGAGATATGGAATACCCCTGCAGGAGAAGAGATACTCAATCAGGACCTATAAGAACATAGTGCTTATAGTAACGCTTAACGATGAAATAAATGCAGTACAGGAACTCTCGGATTTTAATATAAGCGTATCCTCGCAGCCCCACTGCAGCGCGGCTGCGATAGCAATCTTTCTGCACGAATTCTTCAACGGCAGAGAACTTGCAATACATTTTGAGAACGCAAAATTCAAGGTCGTCCCGAAAGAGCGCGGCACCGAGATAAAGATCACAAGGTAACTACACCGACCAGTATTTCTTGTTTTTTATGAAGTTTTTCTGCGCCTCTATCAAGTCCATGAAAAAGTCGCGCTCGTCATGCCTGAGCATCATAAGCGCTCTTGCCGCGCTTCTTGGACCAACGCCATAGACTGAAAGAGCCACTGCCGCTTTTGGCCCATAGGATTCGATCAGGCTTGAGTAGTTCAACATCTCCTTCAGGAGCTTCTTATCGCCGGTGCTCAGCCTCTTTGCAGATATCCTTTTCTGCACGACTTCCGAATATTCGTCATCGTAAAATGTTATCATCGGGCTCTTGCAACTAGGGCAGTAAATCTTATCTACATCTTTTATTTCCCTTAGCTTTCTCGAGAACCTAAATCCGCAGTATGTGCAAAGCAGCTTTGCTGTCTTTGACAGTATAAACCTGGAAAAAGATTCCACCAGTTCATTGTTTGGCGTGATCGGCGTTATGAGCTCCCTTGTATAATAGGCCGAATTAAGTATCGCTTTTGTAAGCGCGGAGGGATTATTTGTATCCAAGAGCCTTATGGTTACTGTTTTTTTATGCAGCCTGTCAAAGAAAACCCTCAGCAAATCTATGTCAAAATAGTTTTCCATTAGTTCCCTGCAGGTCTCATCAAATACGGGGCTGTCTCTCATGACTCTTATTATCCTTCTTGCAAAGGATCTTGATACTGTTGCATCCCTCTCTATGATGCCGAAGAGCTTTGCAACCGTAACAAACCTGTATCTAAAAAGCTCGGTTTCCGAAAGGGCCTCTTTAAGCGTTGTTTCTATGTTTTCAACGCTTATGCTCCCCAAAACTCTTTCTATGTCAAATCCTCTATCAACCTCGAGCATTATCATGTAGGGCGAGGATTTTACGTTTATCCCTTTGCCGATTTTTGCATTGATTAGATGAGCAAGCAGCCTTGAAAGCGCCTCATTCCCCTGTGTCCCCAAACCGCTATAAATTATGCAGTAATCCTCGAGCCTTTCTATGAGTATGACAGAATTAGACGGTACAAAATAACCCTTTTGTTTTTCTATAATCTCCTTAATTGCTTTGAGCGCTTCGCCTGCCAATGAACTGCTCTCTATAGCTTCCGGCTGAAGGCCAAGCAGGTCAAACACGCAACAGGCCGTTTTGTGGCTTACTGGTATGTCCTCCCCCGTCCAATCAGGCACTGCGGCTTCCAGGTTTGTGCTGGGCTCTACGCTTATGACATTTTTGTCGATGCTCAATACCTTCCAGGGCAGCCCCTTTGTGATAAATACGCTATCATTATCCACATTATTTGCCACGAACCTCTCATCAAGGCTTGATATTATCCTGTTTTCAAAGGCATTCTTCACCAAGAACCTTTTGGAATCCGGTATTACGCTAAGATGCCCGTAATAATACATCCTTGTCCTTTTCCCGCTTGTTATAAATTTGCCGTCGAATCCCACGAGCCTAAGATTGAACAGGAACCTCAAAAGCCTTTCGAGTGTGGTAACTTCAAGATCCCTGTATACGAATGAGCGTTTCAATATTTTATGCAGTTCTTCCAATTCAATTTTTGTTTTATCAAGAGATATGCCGCATATCTGGTTTGCCAGCACGTCAAGCGCCCCAAACTGCGGTTTGAAGACCTCAAACTCCCCGGATTTTAGAAGCTTAAATATTGCAAATGTCTCCAAGACGTCTATCGGGTTTGTTGCTATTACCGCCCCGCTTGCAACCCCCCTGTGCGTGTGGCCGCTCCTCCCTACGCGCTGCGCAAGCCGCAGTGCCTGTCTTGGCGACCCATACTGTATAACAAGGTCAATGCTGCCAATGTCAATCCCTAGCTCAAGAGAACTGGTAGCTATTATGCTTTTTATCCGGCCCTCCTTGAAGTTGTTCTCTATGTTTATTCTTTCTGCCTTGTCAAGGGAGCTGTGGTGCACCCCTATGCCGCCAAACGGGCTAATACTGTCGAGATAAAGCAGCCTGCTCCCCAAGCTCTCCACCACCTGCCTTGTGTTTGCAAATATTATTGAGGATACCGAGCCTGAAACAAGGCTTGATATTTTTTCTAGCCTTGCCATAGACTGGTCATCAAGCCCGAATTTTTCCTCCATGTCAACAAACTTATGTTTTGGCCTTCCCGGCGCCTCTAGGCGCAAATTCGTATCTTTTGCTGAGTGGACTTTTGCAATCCTGCAGCTCCTTCCGTTGCACAGGAAATTTTTGGCAGTCTCTGGGTCTCCGATAGTTGCGCTTATTCCTATCCTCTGGAATCCTGGCGAAAGCTCCTCAAGCCTTTCTAAGGCAACTGAAAGCTGCGCGCCCCTCTTGTTATGGTAGAGCTCATGCAACTCATCTACTACTACAGCTCTTAGGTTCCTCAAATACGATCCTATGTACTTTGTGGGCAATATGCTCTGCAAAGTTTCAGGGGTTGTTATGAGCAGAACCGGCGCCATCCTCGTCTGCCGGCTTTTTTCCTTTTGGGTTGTGTCTCCGTGCCTGACCCCTACGGTTATTTTAGCGTAACTGCACAAATCCTCCAATCTTCTTAACATGTCCCTGTTCAACGCCCTTAATGGCGTTATATAAAGTATATTTATCGGTGCAGGTTTCTTGTCTAAAAGGTAATTTAGCAAAGGCAATACCGCAGCCTCGGTCTTGCCGGATCCGGTAGGTGCAACTATAAGGCAGTTCTCCCCCTTTTCTATAAAAGGCATAGCAATATTCTGTATCTCTGTAAAGGATGCATGCCTCTCCAGAAACATCTCATATAAATCCTTCATAATAGACCACAAGAGAACCTATTTTAGGTTACGCTTAGTCCGGAACAGCCGCCTTCTCTGGTAGTAGGAGGTTACCTGCGCTACGGCAACTATGAGCACAATGCCCCCAACTATTAGGGCGATCAGGGAGGCAGTCAGGAATGTAAGATAGGAATTTGTCCCATAAGCCAGATTGACGCTCTGCTTGAGCCCAAAGTACTGCGCATAGCCCGTAACATACCCATAAGGTACGTTAAGGAATTGGGCACTGCCGCCATTTCCGGAATAAGTCTTTATATTGGTACTATTCTTAAAAGTTATGTTGAGGCTTGCATTTACCGGGGTTCCGAAAACGCTCTGCGTGCTTATGGAAATATCATATACCGGTGTCTTGAACTTTAGTGCCGAAGGGGAATTTACGTCGAATTTGTAATTTGTAGTTACAACTATTCCCTTATAATAAAAGTATTCTATATTGTAAATGGTGTTTGGAAATGCGAAAAGGCTGTTTGAATTTACCCTTTCGCTACTTACATTATAATATCCAACATCAGTAAGGTTTTGCCCGTTAGAGTTTTCAGGGTCTAGTGTGACAAGATACTGCTTTGCAAATAATGCCGATACGCTAATCGGCGACTTGACCACAAAGCTTATGCTGTTAGCCGAATAACCGTTGCTCCACTGCTTGAATCCTAACCTCTGGGTCTGGTTTATTGGCACAAATGTTGTTAACAGCAATACGTTTGCTGTGCTGTTTGAGTTGTACCACCCGCTTCCTGTGGTGCCTCCATATGCTGTTGTCGCATTAACGTAATACTCTTTCCTCCAAATGGCATATACTGATTTTGGACCGTCAAGATTGATGACTGTAGTATTGGACGAAACGTTGTTGCTCCAACCATCGAATACGACCCTGGATCCCACTCCCGTAGTGATTATGTTGGAGTTTATGGCTACCGTGACTGTGCTGTTTGCATCATACCAGCCGCTTCCAGTCAATTCCCCGTAATCCGTAGTTGCATTAAGGTAATACTGCCTCTTCCACGTTGCGGTTTCTGTTATATTATCGTAAAGTGTTAGCTCCTTATTTGTCTGATTGCCGGTATAAGACCCGGCGCCTCCTCCAACCCAGCCCACAAACAATTCCCTTATGCCGCTGCTGATATTTATCCCATCTGGGGCGCTAAGCTGAATAGCAGAGTAAGCGCTGTAATTTCCGCTTCCTGTTATATTCCCATAATTAGAATAAATGGCAAGACTGTACCCAAGGTTCCATAAAATAGTGGAGAGCTGCGGCTGTGGCACTTTAGAACCAACCACAAAGTAATCTATGTAATCCCCTATCTCCTGGACTCCATAGGGGTTAGTGAGCGCGGTGAGGCTTCCCTTCCCGTAGCTTACCGATGAATAACCAGTTGGCACTATTCTTGAGTTGTTGTCTATGTAAAAAAGAAGATTCTTGAATGTCACGTTCTTTAATGGGAACTTGTTTGTGCTTGTATTTGCATATTCCGCTAGTGCGGACGGGGGATTTGGGCCTGAATTGCCTGTTCCAAGATCGACGCTGCCTATTAGCTGGTTGTTGAAATACGTATCCCATACGTTTCCTGATGACCTGAAAGAATAGGTGTTGAAATCTCCATCCTGCCCCGCAGAGCCGTTTGGTCCTATGCCGCCACAGAACATCTCATTGTTAGAATTTTTGCCAAAATATTCCCAAAACCATGTGGGTACCCCGGCGCGGATATAAACGCTTTTTGTGGTGTTCGAGCAGGAGGATGAGTAGTACCCCGTGGAGTTCGTTATTTCGTAGCCCACCTGTATAAAGGCACCATTGGACAGGGATTCACCGACCCAAAAGCCAAGCGAGCCCTCTGTAGCATTTTGGTAAACCGTTTGAATTGCAACACTTGCGCCATTGTTTGAGCCAGCGCCATTCGACGCTCTTACACCTGTCTGAAACCAATATTGTGCTGTTGCTGTGTTTACGAGCATAAATGCAACTGCAACCGCAAAGGTCGTGTAGACTAAAAGATTATACTTTCGCATAATCTATACCTAAAAGATTAAGTTCTCTAACTATAGCTTCTCTTTCAACCGCTTTTATGCTTTTCCATTCTATTACAGCCACCTCCGCCCTATTGTCGCTTCTGTCGAAGGCCTTTCCCAGCATATCAATGCAATCCATATGGTATTTCGGCATTATATGCGAAAAAGCGTACTTGCCCTCTATGGCAAGTCTGGTGAATTTATCCGGGTAGTGCAATCCCCCCAGACCAACAGCCAATTTGCCATATTCAATATCCGTATCCAAGCTTTTTGCAACAGCGTTTGCTATAAACTCCGCATGGTCCCTGCTTTCTATAACACTCTCATTCCCGCCCAGTTCTACAAAGAAGGACGAATTGTTTAAAAAAGGGCCATGGTGTGTGGCTTCATAAGTAACCTGTATGCCTGTATTGTTCAGCCTATTGATAGAATTAAGTACGTTCAGCATATTGGTAGGGGAAGATACGCTAAGTTCCTTCGGTTTGCCGCCAAGGGTGGCGTTTTCAGACCAATTTCCCTCAGCGTGTACTGTAAATGCAGGAATCCCCCTGCTGCTGCTGTGCCTGCTCAGAAAAATCATCACATCATTCACCAGTCCGTCAAGAAAATCAGCATAAATCAACTTTCCACTAATCCCGAGCATTCTAATTTTGCCGTCAGAGAAGCATCTCATCCCATTAAATGGATCAATCTCATCCAAGTCAAGTATATGCCTCAACGAACTGGCAATATTGGAGGAGGCAGTTTCCTCTGAATAAATGAAACAAACCATTCGATTTCACCAAACAAGGTAGCTCAAAACAACATAAAGGCTTTATAACTCAAATATTATATAGCTAAGGTGCTGGCATGCTATACAATTACATCGCATTGCTAATTTTTATAGCATTTGCGGTTTTCATCCCGGTCTCTTTTGTATTCGCCTCAAAGCTGATGAGCAAGAAAAGGAGTGGCAATCCTGTAAAGAATGGACCGTATGAGAGCGGAGAGGAGACCATAGGCACCAGCAAAGACATAGACAACGAATACCTTCCGCATTTCATGATCTTTTTGCCTTTCGAGATGGTGATAGTTGTGCTTATCCTATGGTCTACGGTTACAAAAAGCATAAACTTCGGAACAAGCCTTGCGATAATAATGCTTGGGGTTATCGCAACTGTTCTCTCGTTAATAGGGTACAGAATGGTGAAAAATTAGATGGACAATTCAAACCAGCAAGCCCCGTATACCAATGAGGAATTCCTGGATGCGGAGAAGGAAATGAACAAGATACTTGCAGAATCATCAAAAAAGTACAAGGTACCGACAAATGCGATGTTCGCAAAGTTGAGCGATATAGCAAGAGCCACCTCAAAACCCCTGATAAAATGGAGCAATGAGAAATCCGTATGGCCGATGCAGTTCGGGCTTGCATGCTGCGCCCTTGAACTGATGGATTTCGGGGCATCAAGAATAGATGCGGAAAGAAAGGGATATCTGTTATTTAGGAGCACGCCAAGGCAGTGTGATGTAATGATAGTTGCAGGCTGGGTTACAAAGGCCGTGGCCCCACGCGTGAAAAGGCTTTACGAACAGATGTCCAGCCCAAAATACGTTATAGCATATGGCGAATGTGCAACTTCAGGGGGCCCATGGTGGGAGAGCTATAACATAATACAAGGGGTAGACCAAATACTGCCGGTTGATGTTTACGTGGCCGGGTGCCCCCCCAAACCCGAAAACCTTTTCACTGCACTCATGAGACTTCAAGATAAAATAGGTGGTAAATCTGCTGGAAATACAGAGCGAAGCATTAGTGAAAACATTAGGAGAAATGAAGCTAAAGGGCTATGATTATCTAAAGAAAATAACCGCGATAGACTACATAGATCATCTGGAAGTGGTATACATAATATACGATCTGTCTAGTCGAAAAGACGAAATAATAAAAGTCAAGCTTTCACCAAACGACCCAAAAATAGATTCGGTTGTCAGATTATACAAGGCAGCGGATTGGTATGAACGCGAGCTCTTCGAAATGTTCGGGATAAAGATCAATGGAAGGAAGACAAAGAGGCTTTTATTGGAGAAATGGAACGGTGCTGACCCCCCTCTAAGGAAAAATTTTGTATGGGGGAACCCCAATTACAAAAGGCTGAGCTAGTGGCAGTAATGCGAATAAATATAGGTCCGGTACACCCAAGCACGCACGGGGTGCTAAGGCTTGTGGTCGATATTGACGGCGACACCGTCCAGAACGTAGAGCCGCACATAGGGTTTCTTCACAGGGGCGTCGAGAAACTCATGGAAACCAGGATGTATATGCAAAACCCGTCTTATACTGAGAAGCTTGATTACATAGCGCCCTTAAGCTGGGATGATCTTTATGTTTCTGCGGTAGAGCAAGCCATAGGCATAGAGGTAAAGGAAAGGGCGCAATACGCAAGGGCCATACTTCTGGAGTTCCAAAGGCTGGCCAGCCATCTGCTATGGCTTGGCACGCTCTGCAATGACGCCGGCCAGCTGCTAACCATATTCTGCTGGGCCTTCAGGGAAAGGGCCAGGGTAATAAAATTGCTTGAGGACCTATCTGGAGGGAGGATGTTTTATGTAAATTTAAGGCTCGGGGGACTATACAGGGACCTGCCAGCGGATTTTTCTGAGAGGGCAGGCAAGCTTGTCGACTATCTTGAAGAAAGGATAAAAGAGTACCCAGATGTCCTTGAGGGCAACCCGGTATTCATGGAAAGGACAAAAGGCATAGGCAAGCTAAGCAAAGAGGACGCAATAAACTATGGCGTAACCGGACCGGTCCTAAGGGCATCGGGCGTCGAAGAGGATGTAAGAAAATCAAAACCGTACTATGTATACAACCTGATAAAATTCAAGGTGCCCTTGGGAAGGAACGGAGATAATTTTGATAGGTATAAGGTAAGGTACGAGGAGATGCTGCAAAGCATATCCATCATTAGGCAGCTACTTACCCTAATGCCTGAAAACGGCGATGTCAAAGGCATGCCGATAAAGCTTATAGGCCCGAACGCCAAGCCTGATCCTGTAATGGTCGAAAGGGAACTGCCAAGAGGCAGCGGGATTATATACATGATACCTGAAAAGCAAAGGCCCTACAGGATATCGCTCCGGTCACCCACATTTATAAACCTGGCCATAATAAAAAGATTAACAGAGAAGGCCAAATTTGCGGATATATTCCCTATATTGGGAAGCCTTGATGTAGTATTTGGAGAGGTAGACAAATAAAAGTGATTTATTGGAAAAAGACCAACTAGAAAAACTGACAAGGGACTATCAGATGCTGCAGGAACAGCTTCAGGGGCTTGCAATGCAAAAGGAGCAGTTCAGGGAACAGAAAGAGGAGTTAAGGCAGGCGCTTGAGGAGGCAGAGAAAGCAAAAGGCAAAATATTCCTTGCAATAGGCGGCATAATGGTCGACGTAGACAAGGATACCGCAGTAAAAAACCTTAAGGAAAAGCAGGATTCAAATTCAATGCGGCTGACCATAGTGGAAAAACAATTTGATGACATTTCAAAGAAAGAGCAGTCGCTAAGGGCAGAAATTACTACGGCGCTAAAGGACCTGAAGCAACAGGATTAAATGAGGGATATAGATTTCAAGTCGCTAAGGAGCCTAATGGAAAGCAGCAGCACCAAAAGGGTAATGCTTACATTCCACTCCGTTGGAGACACCGACTCGATATCATCCGCCTTTGGCCTGCAAAGATTCTTCAAAAATTCAACGATAGCCACTCCCGATTTCATAACGGGGAATTCAAAGCGCATACTTGAAAAGCTGGGATACGATAGCAACACCATCAAGACAAAATTTGACGAAACCGCGGAAATGGTCATACTTCTCGATGTTAATAATTTCGAGGACTGCGGCTCTTTCAGGCAGAGCCTGGAAAATTTCAAAGGCACGATAGTGATAATAGACCATCATACCCCCAACGACATAAAAAACGACAACGTAATCACATTCAATGACGAATCATACAACAGCGCGGCAAGCATAATATACGATCTAATAACCTCTTCCGGAATAGCTATTGACGGAAACCTTGCTAATCTTATAGCAACAGGAATAATATCAGACTCTGCAGAATTAAGAAACGCATTTCCCAAGACCTTTGTCCAGATAGGAGAACTGCTTGAGAAAAGCGGCATGGAATACCAAACGCTGCTTCTTGAAATGCAGCATGTTGCACCCAGCGGAACCAGAGAGGAGTTCATAAAGGACCTGTTTAAATCAAGCATCATCATAAACGGAGGATTGCTGATGCTGTACGGGCACGCCGAATCGCATGCGAACAAGATCGCCGATGACGCCATAAGGATAGGCGCGGATGTTGCATTATTTTACACCAAGACCTCAAAGGAAATATCATTCTCTGCAAGGCTGAGGCCGCCGCTCGACAAGAAATACGGAATAAACCTCGGCAAAATAATGAAGGCGCTCTCAACAAAATTAAACGGTCAGGGTGGTGGGCACCCCTGCGCCGCTGGGGCTTATGGCGATAATATACCTAACAAGGATGATTTCATCAAGGCTTTCATCGATGAAATAAACAAAAAGGCATCGCGATAACCAACTAGCCAGGCCCAACGGTAATTAAATCGCCACATCAGCAATAATGTATTTATAATAAAACTACCTAATTTATCCATCGGATTTTAACGTGGTAAAGTGAAAATAGCAATAGTATCTGACATGCATATAGGTTACGAGCGATTTTCAGAGGACGCATTCAATCAGGCAAAAGAGGCCCTGGAAAAAGCAAGCGAAATGGCCGACGCGATAATAATGCCAGGTGACATATTCGACAGGCGCGCCCCGAAACCAGAGGTAATGGCACAGGCAATAAACATCTTCAGAGAGCTCTCAAAAAAGAGGTGGGACGCAAAAGTTACGGCATTTGACGGGAGAGGAACAAGAAACCACACAAGCATACCTGTAATTGGTATATCCGGCACGCATGAAAGGACAGCGGCAGGGAAGGAAAATCCGTTAAGTCTATTGGGGCTCTCAGGGCTAATAGTGGATACAAGCGAGGCAACCACCATAATAGAGAAGGATGGCCACAAAGTCGCAATATTCGGGCTCGGAGGCATATCCGAAGAGAGAGTAAGAGAGACGTTGCACGAACTAAAGCCGAAACCCGTCAAAGGCGCATTCAACATTTTCATGTTCCATCAATCAATATATGAACTGCTTCCGTTCAGCGATGACTTCATACATTATGAGGACCTGCCTGAAGGCTTTGACCTCTACGTTGATGGCCACATACACAGCAGAATAGATGCGACCGTGCACGGCAAGAAGTTCCTGATACCAGGAAGCACGGTCCTCACGCAACTGAAGGAGGGCGAGCAGGAGGAGAAGGGCTTTATTATATTCGATACTGAAAAATACAATTACGAATTCGTGAAAATAAACTCGCGTCAGCTTGTATTCAAGAACATCAGGTTCGAACATGCGAAGCCAAGCGAGCTTGAGGCAAAATGCGGCAAGGAAATAGAGCATGTACTAAGTACATCAAAACCGATGCCGATAATAAAGCTCAAGCTGCAGGGCACGATAGATCCGGGATTCAGCAACACGGACATGCCCATACACTCGATAACAACAAAGTATTCACAGAAAGCGATAATAGAGATAGACAACAGGCTGGTAAATCCAGACATGCAATCTGATATAGAGGCGCTCAGGGACAAGAGGATAGGAAGCATGCCTGTCAAAGAGCTAGGCATGAACATACTCGGGTCCAAGCTCAAGGAGCAGAAGTTTGATGACAAACTCAACTATACCGAGCTGTTCAACATACTAAGCGACAGCTCAAAGAAGGAGAAAGTGCTAAAGGACGCGATAGACTTTCTGAGCAAGCCAGCTACTTCTTAGCCTTGCCCTCCTGCCTTTTCTGCGAGATATGCTCCTCTTTGGGCTTTATCCCCAGCACCTTGTTAACCTGGACTTTGTCGTTAACATCAACTTTCTCGTTCAGGAACTCAAGGTGCCTCGAATTGCACCTCCTTTCCTTCTGCCTTACCGCGGTAATTATGTTCACGAATCTCTTGTCAAGCACCTTTGTAACAACCGCCCTGCTTCCTGCGTCTCTTCCATATTTCTTTATGCATATCCTTCCCGGTTCAAGCAACATATTTTCACCTAAAATCTGGATTTTTCCTTCCACAACACAAGCATCGATATTACCGAGACCTCCTCCTGCATTGACAGCCTCTCGCTGTTGAGCATCATGTCAAAGAATGAATGGTCCCTCACATCTATTTTGTACGTCTCCTTGAAGTCATTGACTGTTAATTCATCTTTTTGCTTTATAAAAGCCTTTGCCTCCTCAATCCCTACATTTTTCTGCGCTGCGTACCTTGCAGCCCTCGCCTCAAAGCTTGCGGATAGCCAGATCCTTGCGGTTGCATCTTTGATCATCCACGGGCCAAGCCACGTGGTTACCACGCAGTCATTTGATTCTGCAAGAGAGACCACCTCGCTGTCGAAGAGATCAGCGTGCTCCTTCTTTGCCATCTCAGTGAGCCCAAACTTTCCCTCCCTTTTGGGCTTTTCATAGGAATCAAGGCCGTGCTTTGTTATGTGCATTATGTTCAGGTCCTTGGCAATCGCATGTCCCAGAGTGGTCTTGCCGCTGCAGCTCAGTCCGCTTATGCATATACGCAACATAAGAACACAATCGTATCAATGTGCAACAAGCTGTAGGACATATCTGCGCATCCTTATGCTTATGTCGTCAAGCTTCATCTCCCCCTGCTCGACCCTGCTCCCGAGTTTTATCACATTTGCAGCGCAGTTGGCGCAAAGTACGCCCCCGAATAATCTGCTGTTTGTGCGCCTTGATTTGCCGCCTTTCATGCTTATGCCGTTCAATTCCATTCCGCATACCGGGCAATGCGGGAATGAGTTCTTTGCCCTCCTGAAGTGTACGACGTGGCGGCCCTTGAAAGTGATCCTGTCGGCTCTTTTGAAGCTTCTTGACCTATGCATTGGTTTTGGCACAAATACACCTTATAAGTAGAATAATATTTGGATGAAAAGGTTATTGATTGTTTTGTGGGCTCTGGTTGTTGGCAGCTGCGCTCTCCATTACCTTCATCTCCTGCTTTGCCTTCTGCCTGTCGTAGAGCAATACGATCACGGCCGCAACCAATCCGAGGCCAAGCACCACTATGAAGAACAGGGACTTTGAGCCGCTCAGGTTGCTTGCAGTTATTATGGGTATATGCGGTATTATCACGTAATAAGTGAGAAACAGAAGTGGCAGTATTACCAGCATAGGCTTCATGCTGTTTTTCATCTGCTCGCCAAGAAGCGGCATGAACTCCTTCTGCTTTGCGGCAAGGCTCTCCTGAGGCGCGTTCCTTTTGAGCATCTCATTCATCTCCTTCTGCATTATCTGTACCTTGACCTGTATCTCGCGCATCCTCTTCGGATTTGTGAGTAGCCTCTGTACGGCTATCGATATCGCGGTATAGATCACCGCCATTATTATTATGATGGTTTCGACGTTTTGCGGCAAAACCGGTATTAGACCCACTTTAGCACCGATTGTAAGCTTTGCTGTAATAGTATGGGAATTTGGATATATAATTGTTTCTGGTAAGGTTTCCTGATGCCAAAATCAAAAACATTTACGTGTAAAATAATAAAAAGGCAGCCAAAAAGGCAGTATTTAAATAACGCAGGGCAGAAAAGTTATGTGCTGGGAACATAGAAAACAAACCAAGAATTAGCAAATGGATCGGCAAAGGCTACTCACTCTTAACCATGGCAATAATTATTATCTATGGCGTAATACTGCTCTCTACGCGATTTAATTTGTTATTAGCCGCCATGGCATTTAATGCCGTAATGGTAGCTATTGTAATCTTATTATGTGCTGTCGTATACAGTTTCTATAAGACCACCTATTCAATAAAAGATGGCAGGTTATACGCTTGGTCTCCGTTTGCGATTATCAACATAAGCATAAAAGACATAGAAAAAACCGAGCAAACCAGAGTCCCTTTCTATTTTAAGGGATTTGGCGCAAGCGTTTATTCCGGCAGGTTCTATATACCTGCTGTTGGCTGGGCAAGGGTGATAATAACAAACCTGACAGACGGAGTATTGATAAAAACCAAGGACGGCAGGAATTACCTAATTACACCATCAAACCCCAAAGACTTTGTAAAAGCCCTGAAGTGAAGCAACACAACATCAGATGAATGTCTCCTTTAGGTCATTCCTTAGCTCCTTTAGGCTTGAGCTGAGCTCCCCCTGCTTGTTGAGCACCACATAAATAGGCACGTCAAGATATGCAGCGCATGTGGATAATATTGACAGGTTTATCAGTCTCTGCACGTCTATCAGCTCCAATCTCTCCTTTTCCCTGTTTCTGCTTTTGTCAGCATTCCTCCTTTTGACTATGTCTTCTGTAAACGAGTCCACATACACAAAGGATTTCAGGTTCTTGATTATCCCTAGGTCATCTATAGTGATTCCAGGAATATACCTGCCGCGCTGCTCAACAGAGGCATGGGAGTCTATTATTATGTCACCGCCCATTGCGGCTATCTTCCTTAGAACCCTTTTTCTTAATTCTGTTATCTCTTTGCTGTCCATGAAGCGCATCCTGTCGCGCTTCTTTGTCTTAGTCTCGTTAAGCATCATCGACCCTAAGTTCACTATCCTGTATTTGCTGTGGGCTAAACCCTTCAATAAAGTAGTCTTTCCTGCACCAGGTGACCCTGCAAAATAGGCTATCCTGTTGGGCATACCAGACTAAACGCAATTAAGTTCTAAAAGCGTTGCTTATTTCAGTCAGCCTCCCCGCCCATGTCGCCCATGCCTCCAGGTCCGCCAGGAGGTCCTCCTCTTGACTTGCCCCTCGAGCTTATTATGTCGTCTATCCTTAGTATTATCTCTGCGGCCTCGCTTGCGCTGTCTATCGCCTGGCTCTTCACCTTCATCGGCTCGTAGACCCCGTTCTTGCTCATGTCGCCTACCGTGTTCTTGAATATGTCAACCCCGTAGACGCTGCCCTCCTTAGCCTTGTGCTTGCTCCTGAGCTGCACAAGCGTGTCGATCGCGTCCATTCCAGCGCTCTCAGATAGCGTCTTTGGTATCGCCTCAAGGGCATCTGCGAACTTCTGTATCGCGAGCTGCTCCCTTCCGCCCACGTCGCCCGAGTAAGCCCTAAGCCCGTTTGCCACGTCTATCTCTATGCTGCCGCCGCCGATTACGTACTTGCCGTCAACTATGACGCTTGTTATCGCGCCGATAACGTCTGTTATCGACCGCTCGGCCTCGTCAACCACCTGCTCGGTGCCTCCCCTCACGAATATGGTCACGCTCTTCGGGTCCTTGCACTTCTCGACGAAGACCATCTGCTCGCCGCTTATCTTCCTCTCCTCCACAAGACCCGCAAACCCCAGGTCCTTTGCGCCAAGGTCGTCAAGGCTTGTCACTATCTTTGCCCTTGTGGCCCTGCCAAGCTTCTCTATGTCGCTCTTCTTCACCCTTCTTACCGCCATTATGCCAGCCTTTGCGAGGAAGTGCTGTGCGACGTCGTCTATCCCCTTCTGCGTGAATACTACGTTAGCTCCGCTCTTCTTTATCTTTTCCACCATCTCCTTGAGCATGCTCTCCTCCTGCTGCAGGAACGCCTGCATCTGCTCCGGCGATGTTATCTCTATCCTTGCATCAGTCTCGGTCTTCTCTATCTCAAGCGCGACGTCAAGAAGCGCTATCTTCGCGTTGGCTATCGACTTTGGCATTCCCGGATGGGATACCTCCTTGTCTATCAGCACCCCGTTTATGAATTGCGTGTCGCCAACGTTGCCGCCGGCCTTCTTCTCGACCTTTATGAAGTCATGGTCCACTACCGTCTTTCCGCTTGCGTCCTTTTCCATTACCTGCTTTACCGCCTTTATTACCATCTTTCCGAGCTGCCTTTTTGTTTCCTCGTCACCGACGTTCTTCGATCCCATCGAAACCATTGCGATCTTCTGCAGCGTCTGCTCGTCCTTTATGTCCACTGGCCTTGAATGCTCGTTGAGTATCTTCTTTGCCCTCTCGGCTGCCATCTTGTAGCCGCTGTATTACCGTAGTCGGATGTATACCCTGCTCAAGAAGATCGCCAGCACCCTTCAGCAGCTCGCCCGCAAGTATTACTACGCTTGTGGTGCCGTCTCCGACCTCCTTGTCCTGCGTCTTGGCTATGTTTACCATTATCTTTGCGACCGGGTGCTCCACGTTCATCTCCTGCAGTATCGTGGCTCCGTCGTTCGTTATCACAACGTCTCCGAGATCGCTGACCATCATCTTGTCCATTCCCTTGGGGCCAAGCGTGGTCTTTACGGCTCCTGCGACCGCCACAGCAACCGCAATGTTAGTGCGCTGGGCATCTCTGCCTAGAAATCTTGTGGCTCCGTCTGGAAGCAATAAAACCTGTTGTCCCCCTAGATTATTTTCTGCCATAATAATCACTTTACAATCGCGAATCTGCTAAATAATTAGAAATTATTTATTGAAACAGAGCACTATGTATCACTCAAACAATACATAAGCCGAATATCATATAATATTGCTAGGGTTAAGTATTTATAGTTTGCTCTCGCAAAACCGCTACACCCCGGGAAGCTGGCGCGCAATGCTTTCAAAAGTCCTGTATGCTTCATCGTCTTCAAGCACCGGTATTCTTCCCGCATCGCTGAATGTATTGAATTTATCATCGGTCCTTACGATGCCCAATAACCCGATACCAAGCGCATCAGCGACTTTGTCTGTGTTTGTGCTTGCCTTTCCTCCAGAAAAGTTCTCTACTATACCTAGAAGCGAGACATTCAGGCGTTTGGCCATCAAGCCCGACCTTATCGAATTCAATGATGCTATTTTCTGCGGCGTTGTAACTATTACGAAACCGTCAAGTTCGAGCAGCTGCATTATGGTTAGCGGGGAATCGCTCGTGCCCGGAGGCAGGTCCATTATCAGGTAATCAAGCTCGCCCCAATCCGTATTCTCAAAGAAATCGCCAAGCATTTTCGCTATCATAGGTCCTCTCCATATTATGGGCTTCTCTACATCGTTTACTATCATTGCAGTAGATGCAACCTTTACGCCGCTCTTTTCCAAAGGTTTGAGCGGCATCTTTGAGATGTCAATCTTTTCATTTATGCCCAAAAAGAGGGAAATGTTCGGCGTATCTATATCAGCATCAAGCAATCCTACCTTAAAACCCATTTTCTGCAGCGTAAAAGCTATATTTACTGCTATTGTGGTCTTGCCCACTCCGCCCTTTGCGCTGTAGATTCCTATCTTGTGTTTTATATTGGACAGTTTTTCCCTTAACCTTTCCTTCTGCCTTATCACTCCCACGAAGGACGGATGCATCTTTTGTGGTGTTTCTTCCGCATTCATAGGACCAGCTTCAGCATTATTTGTCAGATCCTAAATATATAAGTTAGCCCAAATGCATTAAATAGAGTTAAATAACTTTCTAATCATAAAATATCCGTAATAGAGTAAATCTAATTATAATATAGGTACAAGGCGAGAAAATGAAGATAAGTGATTTGAAGGTCGGTGCGAGCAACGTTACTGTCCAGGCGAAAGTGACGCAGAAAGATGCACCAAGAGAGGTTGTGACGAAGTATGGTAAAAGGTTAAGTGTAGCAAACATAATGCTCCAAGACGACACCGGTTCGATATCAATGTCATTGTGGGGTAACGACATAAACACTGTCGATGTTGGCGACACAATAGAGGTAACAAACGGTTATGTTAATGAATTCAGGGGCACACCGCAGCTTGCATCTGGCAAGTTTGGAAAAATATCCGTAGTGGAAAAAGGCAGCGGCGGAGGCTCTGAAAGCGGAACAGAACCAGAATCCGAAGAGGAGATGTCGGATCCCGAATCAGAGGACTAGAAGCTAAAATAACTGTAATTTGGTACGAGCCTTACGTGTTCAGCCCTATCTACCATCTTGGTAGGTACGTACAGTTCCCAAAATGGCGCTTTTTTTCCTGTAATCAGATCAGTACCTTATAGTACTCAAGAACAGGCTCTCGTATTTTTTGGCTATTTTGTCCCAGTCGTGATACTTTATCATACGCTGCCTGCCTTTCTTAGCCATACTAGATGCTGTTTTTTCGTTTTCCAGTATGTAATTAATTCCTTTTTTAATGTTATTATAATCTTTTGGCCTTGTATAGAAAACATGTGGGCCAGCAATTTCAGAGGTGCCCCCGACCTTCGATACCACTGAGGGAACCTCGCAGGAAAGCGCCTCAAGCAAGGCAAGGCCTGCAGGTTCGTATAGAGAAGGCAGAGAGAATATCTTGCATGCATTGTAGTAATACGGTAGATTGTCATCATCTATGCCGTAAATCACCCTGAACCTTCTTTCAATTCTCCTCCTTTTTGCAAATCTGTATAATGAGCCTTTCAAGGGACCCTTGCCTATTATCAGCAGATTTATGTCCTCATGGTTCTTGTTTACCAGATCTGCAAACGCACGAAGAAGGTATATCTGCCCCTTCTGCTTTATCAGACGTCCATTTGTCAATATAGTTGTACCGTCATGAAATCCCAATCTTCTCCTTACGTCCATTATCTTCTCATTGTTGCCTTTTATGCGCCTGAACTGCCTATAATTTACCCCGTTTAATACAAGATGCGTCTTTTTACGCTCAGACCTGGGCACGGTGGTGTTTATTGTATTTGTCGATACTCCTGTTATAATATCAGCAGCATGCATCAGTTTCCTCCCCCAGAGTTTGTCGTAGAATTCGCCAAGGTCATCTGTAAGTGAGTCTATATTCACCGGCAGGGCATTGTGTATCGTAAGCGCCAGCTTCTTTTCCATACCCTTTATTGTTAGCACGCTGTCCTCGAAGAACTGATACCGGTTGTTGATGTGGTATATGTCGCATCTTTCCCTGACAAGGGTTTTTTTAAGCCCGTCAAAAAACAGGAAAGGCATAGGGAATATCGGCACATGCTGCTGGAATGTTCTTAGCCTCACTACTTTTATGCCAAATATCTCCTCTGTAGAGGGTTTGTTCCTCTCGATTGGGGCAGAGGTCACGACCGTGACGTTGTGCCTCTTTGCAAGCCTTTTGTATACCTCAAGCAATACCTTCTCTGTGCCTCCCTTATACGGGTAAAAGAAAGGATTTAAGACGCAAATCTCCAATAAATCTCCAGCTAGGCCTTATCAACTGGATTATGGTATGCAAAGCATAAATACATTAATTTTTCTGCCTAATGGCCAAAAACAGGCCATAGTACAAGGATTTAATACTTAACTTCCAGAATAATAGGACCAGAAGAACCACAACAAGGAAAACCGTAGTGAAACCGTTCCATATTTAGATATGCATATGGTTTCATAATCAGGACAAAGCGTGTAAAGATGAAGAAGAACATAATAGTGCTGCTCCTAGACACTGTAAGGGCCAGCGATGTATACAGAAACAGCTCGCTAAAAACGCTCAACTACATCTCAAGAAACGCAACAACATACGAATGCGCAATCTCACCTGGCGTATGGACGCCTCCAACTCATGCGGCGCTCTTCACCAACAAAAGAGTATCCCAAATAAAACAAGTCTCAAAGAACTTCCTTAACAACGGCACATACAAGATAGACCCCTGGATGGTAAAAACCAAATTCCTGGACCATAACGAAAACACACTGGCAAAAAAGCTTTCAGTGTACGGCTATGAATCCGTGCTTCTATCGAACAACCCGTTTTTGACCAGCTTTACCAACCTGGCCTCAGGTTTTGACAAAATCCAGGACGTCTGGCTTGAATCAAACATAAAGTACGGCAAGTCATTTGCGTCCAAGTTCAACTTCATACTTAAAGGAGGAGCAGAGGCAAGAATAAAAATGATGAAGCTTGGCTACATCGCCACCAGGCCATTGCCAAAAAGCGTAATGGATAAGGTCTACCTGAGTCTAAGAAGATCCATGACAACGGCAGCCGCAAATGTTGACGGTACCCACAGGTTGGACAGGGGCGCTTATGACACAAACAAACTGCTCAAGGACTACCTTACGTACAACTACAGCTACAAACCCCAGTTCATGTTCGTAAATTACATGGAAGCGCACGAAAACTACCCTGTAAATGACATAAAGGTGCCGCAGGACAAGTGGCTCTACCTGGCAGGGATAGAGGAGATAAACGATTACAATACCAACCAACTACACAAGGGGTATCTCAGAAGGCTGAAATATCTTGACAGGTCTGTAGGCCGCACGATAGAGATACTGAAAAACAAAGGTGTTCTTGAAAACGCCACTATAATATTCACTTCAGATCATGGCCAGTTCTTCGGCGAGCACAACCTGCTGTATCATGCGCTTCCGCCTTACGAGGGTGTATCGAGGGTGCCATTACTGGCAGCAAACTATCAGGAGGGGAAGCTCGTAAGGTTGAAAGACACAGTAGAGACAACCGTATCGATATCAGCACTTCATGATTCCATACTGAATCTAGCCTCAGGCAAATACGATCATCTAAACGGGAATCTAAGGAAGGACAGATACGTATTATGCGAACACACCGGAATAAGCGAGGGCTGGGATGAAAAATTGCTTAGGATGCTTGCCCCAAGGGCCAAGAGTGCCCATCAGCTGCTCACAGCAAAAAGGCGCTACAACAAGAAAGTTACCGCAGTATACAAGAAAAACATGAAGCTCATGCACTATTTTGGCAGCAAAAAGGACGAGATGTACGACATAGCAAGGGATCCGGCAGAATCCAACGACATAATAGGCGCGAATAGGCAGCTCGCGTTAGAAATGGCCATGGCGATTTAAACTAGCCTATTATCGCTTTTACGTAGTTTTGTCTGCATGCCACCGCGGTTGAATTAAGCGTGGGGCTGCTCTTGCATATGTAAGCTGTGAAAATATTTGCATTCCCTATTATGGCTTGCGCCATCGCCGAGTTAGGATTACTGATGTTCACAAGTACCTGATTCCAGTCTGAGTTGCGCAAGAGTATGGGGTTTACGCTGGCCCCGTTTTGGACGCTGCTGTTTGCAAAGTCTACGAATGGTATGCCACCGGTAGAGTATTTACCATATACGGTCTGGTAGAATTCTGTGTATCCGTTGTTAGTTATGTTCAGCTCGTCCCTACTGTAAATCTCAAACCCGTCAAAGTGGACCAGGTTGCTGCTATAGCTTGAATTAACGAAGGAAAATGTCGGAGTATCGGGGTCGATGTCCTTTGCGCTTGATTCCATGTAAGTGAGGTTTGTGAAATTCCCGAATCTCATCAGGGCTAGGACCAATCCCCACCTTGTTATTGCGCAGTATGGGCAGAACTCACCGCCAACGTAGAAAACCTCGGGTTTGCCATCAACAGTGAAAGGAGTCCCATTTACCACCTTGGGAAGGTTCGAATATGCCCCTGGAACAAGCACACCGTATCCTACGTCATCGGCCAGGGTGTAATTGTTCGCTACGTTCTGGAGACTTTGGATATACGTTTTGCTTACCTGCTTGCCACAGCTTGGGCAGCCAGAAGGGTTATTAAAAAGCAGATAAACAGCCACGCCGACTATGACGATAACAACAGCGGCAATGTAAATTAGATACTCCCTTTTGATTTTTATAGAAACACCCCTAATTAGAATATATTAGATAGGAATATATTTATGCCTTAATCAATAGATAGCATGAGGGGTTGTAGCGTAACCTGGCAGCGCGGCGGGCTCCAGATGTTTATATTTTGTTGAGCAAAATGCGATGATGAGGATCTGGAATTAAGAAATAGAATATGAAGTAACCTGCAAATCTGGGTTCAAATCCCAGCGACCCCAAATTTAAAGAAAAGAAGAATCACTTCGTGCCTGTCCTTAAGATACTGTCTTCTAAAGGTATATACATTACCGAGCCGAGCCGTTCAAATTTTCCTAATGGAGTATCAAATCTACCTACATTGTTTGCATGGCAATATTCAGCAAGTTCATTTGCCATTAATAGTGCCTTAGTCAAAACTTTATCCCTTTCTGGTGCTGCATCACGTCGCTCAACTTCCAAAGACCTTAATGGTATACGTTTTTCTACCATAACATCACTGTATAATGATTATTTAGAACACATAAATGTCTTTTTAGACCATACGACATTTAACGTCTTGAATAACACAGACAGCAAGTGTTCAGTAATCGGCGACCCAAATCTGTTTATCATCAGGAAAAGAAGAGTTCAAATCTGTAAGTAGTAGCTTAGCAAAGGCGATTACAAAATTGCTAAAGCACATCCAAAATTTAAACGAAAATATAAATATGCATAAAACAGCAATAACTATTGTGGTCATTAAATGGCATCTACATATCTTAAGCGGTTATCAAGAGCAGTAGCAGAGAATAAAAAGATTTTTGATCTGCTAAGAGGCAAGGATAAAACCCCCACCTCCGAGCTTGTTGCTGCAGGAATAGCAATAGAAAAAACAATAACCGGAAAAGATAACGTCCTAAAAAGGGACTCATTTTACATTCCTCCATGGTTGACTCAAGACTTAAGGCTAGGCTATAGCGAAATGGCCACGATTATTGTTACTAAGGAAACATTACTTTTCAGGAGCGGCCTACTTTCTGTAGCGAGGAATAATGATGCGGATAAACGTCCAAACGCGATTTAATTGGTATAAAATAAACATAATTCAGGTTTTTCATGAATTTGAACAGTATAAAATTAAAATACTAAAACACACAACCTCTTGTGACTTTGAATGATAATCTACCAGGTAATTGCGGCAGGAATCGGAATTGGGATGCTCGAAGGCAGCGAAATCTCAATGTTTACCCTGGCTGCCGCTGCCAGGTACAAATGGAGAAGGGCTTGGTTAGTGCTGCTTGCCGGGCTCCTGACTCTTGTTCCAATTCTTGCTTTATTGTACTTTTTCTTCACGATTATACCGGCTCACATTGCTACCCTTTTGGCTGACCTAATCATATTCGCTCTTGGAGCCCACTTCTTCTACGAGGGTTTTATGGCAAGGAACAGGAAAGAGACATTTAAGGAAGAGGAAGAAAAGGTCCGCGCCGGATTGATTGGAGTTTATGGTGCGATAATACTGGAGGAGATCGAGGCTGGCACCATTGTCATGTCGATAGCAGTTGCAGCAGGAGGAGCCTATGGCAGTGCAATTCTTGGGATGCTGGTAGGGATATTCGTACCGCTTGCATCAATAAGAGTGCTTAAACCGTTTATCGAGAAACTGCCAGAATGGTTAATTTTGATCCTGGTAGGCGGATTGATGATGTTTGTTGCCTCTTTAATACTACTCTTTCATTTTTAGCTGCTTTTCGAGAATTTAGCAAGATGATAGTTGTGTCGCAAACCGATTTTTATAGTTTACATCAAAAGCAGTTCATTCTTATCCTTAAATAATAACTGGCGGAAAAATGCAAAAAACAGGAAAACCTCTGCCGCAAAAGGCAGATAGCCCAAATACCCTACTAACGGCATTGCAAACAGTTTAATTGTAGGGAAGTAAGCGCTTGATAGTATATAAATCCACTTAGGATATGCCTGATAATTCCACAATTCCCAAAAGAATCCCATAATAATTCCGGATAACCACAGCCTTAGCATCACGCTTTTCTTACCTGTACTTACTTTTTGTATAACGCTTGGTCTATCAAGCAGATAATTAAGCGGATCTAAGAAAAGGCATAATCCCAACCACATGAAAGGAAAGCCGATGTAGGGAATCAGCACAGGAATTACAGTTGTAAATGCTCCAACAAAAACCAGCATCCTCATAATGTTGATATAAGTTGCCTGATTTCTATAATTCTTTTTCTTGGACAGAGCCTTCCTTTTAACATCAAACCACTTTCCTATCTCCAAGACATTAAGTAAGGAAAATGTCTCCAATACTGCTGGCATTATTGTGGTGAAATCCACAAGATGCAAATACCATACGTAATTTGTGTAGATCCAGCTTAGGGTATAAAGGTTGTACAGCTCAAATATTGTCCAAAATGGGACAGAGAGTAGGCACAAAAATATAAACTCCTTGAAATAGGATGAAATAAGGGAGCGGCCCTTTACCCTGTAGACCAGACTATCCACAAAAAATATGTAACCGTACCAAACTATGGGTATGTACCATGTAGCAAAAGGCTGTATGCCTGCCCAAAAGTTAATCTCAGCAAATACTATAAGCAAAAGGCCAAGATAACCATACCATCTCAACATTTTCGCACACTCTTAAGCAAGACATTCATTATTTAATCTATCTTAAATCAAAATACAGTATTGACCTAATAGATATAATAACCTAAAATACATCAAATATTCCATCCTCAAACCATGGTGGATTTCAGACCTTCGGATTCATTATCTAATGGATTACATAGTAAATAAATGATAACAATGGATACTTTTATACTAGCCATAAACTCCATTTATAAAATGCTGATCGGTATCATACTTGGCATTGTACAGGGTATAAGCGAATGGCTCCCGGTAAGCAGCAAGACACAGATACTCCTCGTATCAACATTTTTACTGCATCTTAATTTTTCACAGGCATATGTCCTTGGACTTTTTATGGAAGGCGGCACATTTATTGCAGCAGTAATATATTTCAGAAAGGAGCTTGCAGAAACCATACTTTCATTAATCGGAAAAGGCAACAAAGAGGGGAAGCTACTTCTTAAATACCTGGTAATTGTTACAATAGTCACAGCCATAGTGGCAATACCAATATACAAGTTCGTATCCTCACTCAGCGGTCCTGTCATAGGTATACCGATGATAGTACTCGGAATACTACTGATTGTTGATGGTATTCTGATAAAATCCTCCAAAACAAGATACACATCAATAAAAACAGTTGAAAGCTTGTCGCTAATAGATATGATACTCATAGGGATATCTCAGGGCATATCAGCGCTTCCTGGGGTCAGCAGGTCAGGCACTACGGTATCTACCATGTTATTCCTAAAAGTAAGACCAGATGAGGCTTTCCGGCTTTCGTTCTTCGCATTTATACTATCGTCATTAGGCGCCACCGCAGTCACTGTAATATTCTCCAAACCGCAACTAACATCTATATTTGCGGTTTTCCCGCCTTTGGACATGATAATTGCCGCAATAGTATCAATAGTGATAAGCATAATACTGATAAAGAAGCTTATAACCTCGGCCAAGAGCAGCAAGATTACGAACCTGGTCTTCGTTCTTGGTGCCATTGCGATTCTGGGTGGAGTTATTGGACTCCTAGCCGGAGTAGCCTGATGAAAAAAGTTTTAAAAGATAGTAAGAAAATAAACTTTTATTATAGCAATAAATAAAAAGACTCGCAGTCAGTCATGTATGAATTGACCAGTTCAGTGAAAGAAAATGAAAAAGACAGCACCGAATCTAAGTTTAGAAGTCATTAAGTATTCAGTTCTTAACCTGACTAAAAGCTACTTTGAGGAACACGGGCTTAAATTGGACCATGAGCATAACCAGCCTCTAGACCCTAAAATATATAATGATCTTGTTAATCACCTGCAAAAGGGATTTAAAGACAAAAACGTCACATTAGAAAGACACAGAATACGGGACCAGCTTGACCTTTTAGGCATCACCAGCATAGCAGAAATAGAAACACAATTACTCAGACGCGGCCAAAGCAAAGGCCAGAATGGCAACGGATCCGCAAACAGCCCAGGCAAGTAGACGATCCTGCAATTCAATAGATTTTTGTTCCTGACTTGCCTTTCAATATTAGATCAAGCTTGAAAACATTCCCTATATAAGCCTCTTTCCCGCCGTTCTGTACAAAATTCATGCACGCCTCCAGTTTTGGCCTTATCGTACCATTTTCAAACCTTTTTATAATCTTCCTAAGCGATTTGGCTCTGATATCCTTTATAATTCCCTTTCTACGCCCAAAATTCTCATAAACGTAATCCACATTTGTCAGTATAACCATTGTTTCTGCTGATATCGAATTCGCAAGAGACTGCGTGGTTAAGTCTTTATCTATTACTGCATCTACACCGTACAGTAATCCCTTCCTCTTTATTGTGGGTACCCCTCCGCCCCCGCATGTTACTACTATACTATTTTCTGCCTCTGAGATTATGGTACCTGTCTCAAGTATGCGTTTCGGCCTAGGCGACGCAACCACCATCCTGTATCCATAATCAGACTTTACGTAATTGAAAGTTCGGAACTTAAGTTCCTCATCCAGTTCCCGTTGTGTGTAAAAAGTACCTACCTGCTTTGATGGTTTTTTAAATGCAGGATCTTTCTCGTCCACCAGGACATGCGCCAGGATCACGCACACCTCCTTATTTACCTTAAGAAGGCTCAGGCTATTCCTTAAGGAAGTTTCTATAACCGTGCCAATAAGCGCCTGGGTCTCAGCATTAATTACGTAAAGCGGTAATTTGGGCACATACTTTTTTGAGTGCTCGTTCCTCATCAGCTCGTCTCCGACCTGAGATCCATTGCCATGGGTTATTACTATTTTGTAATCATTATTTTTGCAAAACCTGGCAATATGTCCAGAAACTATGTCTATGTTCCTGTTCTCCTTGGAAAAAGACTGTTTTTGTTTTGGATCAAGGAGCGCGTTTCCCCCAAGAGCTATTACAACAGTTTTCATAAAATCAAATGTTATTATAAAGTTTCACTTAAATATAAGATGTATGAAGATGATAAAGCTAATAATCTTTGATGTAGGCGGAGTAATAGACAATTTCGATGAAAGCCAGTATATCCGCTATATAACCAAGAAATTAGGCCTGAGCGGCAGGCGGTTTGCCTACGAGCTGATACCTTTGCTGGACAGGATGGAAGTAGGAAATATGGGCATCGAGGAGGTAAAAAGGAGGCTTGCCAGAAAATTCAAGGTAAGCATAGAAAAGCTGGAATGGGATAGCGCATTCATAAGGCTAAACACCGTAAATGAAGATGTGGTAAACCTCATAAACAGACTTTCAAAAAAGTATAAAATAGCTATACTTACAAACGTGAGTAAAAGCAGGCACTTGGTAAAGATGGAACGCTATCTGCACAGGGTCAAGTATGATGCGATCTTCGCATCATGCTATCTTAAAATGCGCAAGCCGGAACACAGGATCTACAAGTTCGTGTTAAATAAGATGAAGGTTCCGCCAGAAAGCGCAATTTTCATAGACAACCTGGAAATAAATGTAGATGGTGCAAGTGAAATCGGAATGAATGCCATAAGATTCGTGAATTATGCTGCTCTTGTTAAAAGATTGAGGAAGCTAGGGATATCTTGGTGAATCTATGAATGTTGGTGCTGCCCTAGAGAGGGTATTTGCTGGAAGATGGATAGCCGGATATTATACAGAGGATGCTTTGGACAAAACAAGGCAGTTTAATTCGAAAGGCGTCTCTACTCTAATAAACTTCCTCGGTGAGGATCTTACAAAAAGTGAGCGGATAAATGAGACTGTATCGACCTATCTCGAAGTCATAAAAGAGATAAAGAGGCAAAAGCTTGACTCCTCGATATCCTTAAAACCAACCCAAATAGGGCTTAAAGTAAGTTTCAACCTTATGAGGGAGAATTACCTGAAGATAGCAAGGATTGCAAAAGAGAATGGCATATTCGTATGGTTGGATATGGAATCTCCAGAAAGCATCGACAACACCATAAAAGCCTACAAACCTGCGGTCAAGTACGGTAATGTCGGCATCTGCATACAGGCGTATCTTAAAAGAAGCGCATCAGACGTGGAGGAATTGGTAAAATATGGGGCAAAAATAAGGCTTGTAAAAGGCGCGTATCAAATAAAAGAGGATGGCGGTTTTGGCTCCGAAAGGGAAATAAACCATAATTATGCCGAGCTTATGAAAGAACTTTTAGATAAATCAAATGACATAATGATAGCCACTCATGACTCTAGAATAATCGAAGAGACAATAAGGCTGAATAAAAAGAAAAGGAAAAGGGTAACATACGCGATGCTTAACGGGATAAGGAATAAATATGCCAAATATCTTGCTAGACATAGCTACAGTGTAGCTATTTATGTCCCATTTGGAAGAGACTGGCTGACGTATGGATACAGAAGGCTGCTGGAGCAGAAACACATTACATTAATCCTCAGATCTCTCTTCGAAACGCAGAATATATAGATTACTAGATTTATTTATATTAAGATATAATCAATTACAGCCCCGTAATCTAGTGGCCAAGGATAGCGGGCTTTGGACCCGTTTACATCGGTTCGAATCCGGTCGGGGCTATGATTAATATCTGGAAGCCGAAAAAGTGATATTGTGGTAGAAAAGATTTACCTTGTTGACGCGTATGCTAGGGAACTTGACACAAAAGTAGCCTCAAAAAACCTAAACCAAATAGAACTGGAAAGCACCATTTTCTATCCTACTGGCGGCGGCGAGCCATGCGATAATGGCACTATATCAGCGAATGGCAAGATCTACAAAGTCCTCGATGTGCGAAAAGAAGATGAGAGGGTAATTCACACTTTAGATGCTGAGCCCGAGCTGCAGCCCGGGAATTCCGTCCACTGCATTATAGATTGGGATAGGAGATACACCTACATGAGGCACCATACCGCAATACATGTAATAGCCGGAATAATTGAATCCAACTATGGTGCAATGTTCACCGGAGGTCAGATAGGCCTTGAAAAATCAAGATTCGACTTCGATATGCCGCAACTAAATAGGGAAATCGCAGAAAATATAGTAAATGAGGCGCAAAAGGTAATAGACAAAAACCTCAATGTCAAACCCAAGTTATTATCAAAAGAGGAGGCACTCAAAATCCCAAATCTTGTAAGAACCGAACCTGGAAAGAAACTACTTGAGACCCTTACCGTAGTCAGAGTAGTTGATATTGAAGGTTTTGACGTGCAGATGGATGGAGGCACTCATGTCAAAAACACCTCCGAAATCGGAAAGGTATCTCTAACAAACTTTGAAAACAAGGGAACGCACAGGAAAAGGATAGAAATAGCGCTGGGCGAAGCCAGCACTGCTACCTTGGCTAAAAAATGAAGAAAGTCTTGCCAAAGAAGTAGCTTGCCAGGATTCTCGCGGATTCAAATATTATAACTCCGGCTACTCCATACGTAAGCACTTTTTCCCCTATATTATCCTTGTAATGGTTTCCTATAAGTATGCCTGGTATTCCACCCAAGATAAGCAGGCCAGTAGCAAGGAAGGCCACATTGCCAAGATATACCTGGGTTATTCCTGCAGCAAGCAGTATGATGCCACCCTCAAATATGGCTATATTTACTGCCGTGTGCGGCTTGAACTTGAGTATCAAAATCAAAGAGGCAACCATCAAAGAGCCCGTAGATATGCCGGTTACTCCAGCAATAAGCCCAACATAGGCCCCTATTAGCATGGCCTTCATTTTGAAGTTTGTATCAACCTTCGGATCCACTGAGGAATAGCTGTGCTTCCTTGCCCTTACCTGGTATATTATAGACAGCGCAGCTATGACCAGAATAGCTGCAAGTACTACCTGGAATTGTGTGTATGATGTTGCTATTTTGGTAAGGAATGCGCCTATCACCGCCATTGGTACTCCTGTAATTGCTATAGTGAAGGCGTAGCTTGAATTTAATGCATTTTTAAGCCGGTTTCTTATACTTGCCACAATTTTAGTTACCGTTCCCTGAGCTGTTGCGGTACCTACAGCCTGGGCATGAGTAAGTATCTTACTGAAATCCAGGTAAAGGATAGGGGTCATCAATGCACCCGATCCAACGCTTGTCAATCCAACTATGATTCCTACAACTAGCCCTAGAATCAAGAGGCTGACTATTGTGACCGGAGAATTGTATAGCTTTTGTGTCGTTATGGAGGATATCGGTGAACTTAAGTAAAGCGCAACAGCAAGAAGTATCAAGAAAATGGCAGTGCCTAGATAAAACTTCAAGCGCCCTCTATCGCCAACCTTACCTTCTAATGAAAGATAACCAAATGCGCCAAGACGCTGTTTTATCTTCTCCTCTTCCGGTTTACTCACAGCCATCGGAACACTAATTATATATAATTGTTAATTATACATAATTAAGTATAAAAAGCTTTGCCCCAATCCGAAACTCTTCAAAGTTCCTTGGTTTTGCTGTCAACTTCCTTGTGCTGATAAAGGAATGCAGCCTCCTTTACCGTCTTTAATGAAAGCGTGGCGCATTTCAGCCTTGCGGGGCCAGGATCTATCCCCATGAGGTCTATTATTGTATGAAGTCCCATCTTTTCTATGTCCTTAAGGCTCTTCCCTTTTATGAAATCGGTCAGCATGCTGGCAGAGGCCATACTTATTGCACATCCAGCCCCGCTGAATTTTACATCATCTACCCTGTTTTTGTCTATTTTGAGGTATATCGTTATATCGTCGCCACATAAGGGGTTATTCTCATGCAGGCTTATACTAGCATCCTTTATTTCGCCTTTGTTGTGCGGTTTTTCATAATGCATGATTATCTCTTCAGCATATATATCTAAAGGCAAGCAATCATCTCACATTGAATATCTTCTTTGCCTTTTCTATGGCCTTCACTGCAGCATCTATTTCCGATTCCTTGTTGTACAGGTAAAAACTCATCCTTGACAATGCCGGCACGCCGAGCTTTTGGGTTACAAGCGGCATGGCACAGTGATGGCCGGCCCTTATAGCTATCCCTTCGGAATCGAATATCTGCGCAACGTCATGCGGGTGCACCTTAGATAGCCCAAAGGACAGGACGCCAGACCTATTATCCAATTCCTTTTTATCAACAAATCCATAAATGGTAATGCCCTTTATCGCACCTAGCCTCTCGATTGCGTATCCTGTGATGCTCTTTTCATGTTTCCTTATATTATCCATCCCGATGCCCTCAAGATAGTCAATTGCGGCGCCAAATCCTATCCCGCCAGCAATATTTGACGTTCCCGCCTCGAATTTCCACGGGAGATCATTCCAGGTATAAGAATCGTACTGAACGCTCTTTATCATGTCGCCTCCCCCAATTACTGGCTCCATCTCATTTAGCAGTTCGGCCTTGGCGTGAAGCACGCCTATGCCTGTAGGGCCAAGCATCTTATGTGCAGAAAATGCGAAGAAATCCGAGTCAATATCTTTCACGTCAACTTTCATGTGTGGCGCAGACTGGGCGCCGTCAATTAGCACCTTTGCGCCCCTCTTGTGCGCCCTTCTAACTATCTCCTTTGCATCTGTTATCGTTCCTAAGATATTGGATGCATGAGTAACAGCAACCAATTTCGGCCTCTTTTCCAGCATTGTGTCCAAACTGCCCATGTCAAGCCTGATGTTTTTCTTGTCCAGTGCTATGTAATCCAGTATTGCTCCCTTCCTCTTTGCCAGCATCATCCATGGCACCATATTGCTGTGGTGCTCCATTTCCGATATCAGTATATGGTCCCCTTTCCCTACATTTGCATTGCCCCAAGAAAGAGCGGCGATGTTTATTGCCTCTGTTGTGTTCCTTACGTATATTATCTCCTGCATCGAGTTTGCTTTTATGAATTTGGCTATCTTTATCTTAGAGTTTATGTACTCCTCAGTCGCCTTTTCAGCTATCCTGTAGATTCCCCTATGTATGTTTGCATTGTAAGTCCTGTAGTAGGTATCCATTGCCTCAAGCACCTGCTTGGGCTTCTGCGAAGTAGCCGCGCTGTCCAAATAAACAAATGGCTTCCCGTTCATCTCTATACTCAAGATGGGAAAATCCGACCTTATCTCATCTACCTGAAATGCGCCTTTATTCTTCAAATCCGACTTATTGCCCGCCACGATAACACTTTTGCTACTTTATATAAGAATCATATCCCTCCTTTTCAAGCTTTTCTATAAGCTCATTCGAACCCTCCGCGACTATCCTGCCGTCAACCATCACATGCACGAACTGAGGCTTTATGAACGATAGGATCCTGCTGTAGTGGGTTATTATGAGAAGCCCCAGGTTCTCCTTGCCTGAAATCTTGTTTACAGCACTAGATACGACTTTTATCGCATCAATATCAAGCCCCGAATCTGGTTCGTCAAGTATCGCTATCTTTGGTTTTAATACTGATAATTGAAGTATTTCCGCCTTTTTCTTCTCCCCTCCTGAAAAACCTTGATTGAGTGATCTGCCTAAGAAATCCTCGCCCATCTTGAGATCACTTATATTGCTTTTAATCTCAGTCATGAACTCCTTTGTGCTTACTGCCTTATCGCCTCCAGACTGCCTTGCAAGATGCAGGAAATTTATGAATCCTACTCCCTCTATCTCAACAGGATTCTGGAATTGAAGGAAAAGCCCAAGTTTAGCCCTTTTGTCTGTTGTCATGCCTAGTGCACTCTCCCCATCTATCAAAATATCTCCCTTAGCGATTATCAGCTTAGGATGACCCATTATTGCCCTGGCCAGTGTGCTCTTTCCGGAGCCATTTGGGCCCATTATTACATGCGTTTCTCCCTGATTTATTTTGAGGTTTACGCCCTTTATTATCTCCTTGCCCTCCACATTAACATACAGATCCTT
Source organism: uncultured Microcaldota archaeon (assembly GCA_963804175.1). Taxonomy (GTDB): domain Archaea; phylum Micrarchaeota; class Micrarchaeia; order Micrarchaeales; family Micrarchaeaceae; genus UBA12276. Next base: position 145,407 of record CAWDPD010000002.1, on the reverse strand, counting down.
TATTTCTAACATCATAAAATCACTATTTAACCATGAAAGAACAATCAAACTTTTTGTTGCTCTGGCACATGTTGCACATGATCTTCTGGCTGCTTTTCTCATCATTAGCCCTCATTTTCTCTATGAATTCCTTCAAAGACTTGTTATCAATCCTCACGTCAATATACTTGTTCTGATTCTCCTTCATATATTTGCTTATCGCAGCCTGTGTAGTGCCCAAGAAAAGGGCAGCCTGCTGCTGCTTTATCCCATATTCGGTTACCATCATTTTTGCAGCCTTTAGCCTGAATGCCGGTATGAATCGTTTCATCACCCTTTCGTAATTTGTCATCATATGAAACACTACTCCGCCCCTCTGTATTTATAATGGCCCTTGAACATATCCTTTTCACCCGCTGCCGCTGTGCCTATCCACATGTTCCTTATGTCCATTTTAGGCGCAAAACCGTATTTCTTGTCCTCAAGCTTGCTGTTTATCAAAGACATCGAAAGCTCTTTCATTGTAATATTGCTTATTCTTGAAAGGTTGTCGGCAAAGAATCCGGTTATAAGCAGCTTCCTCACCCCTATATCATCTATGCCTTTAGACATGAGATAAAAAACAGATTCTGGGTCTACTGGTGATGTAGCTGAGGAATGGGTAGCCTTTACATCATTCTCGTCAACTGACATATCCGGCAGCCCGTTTACCCTTGCGCCCTTGTCAAGCAGTATTCCTCTCTCATGAACATATGACCTTGCCTTTTCTGCGCCTTTATTTATCTTCGCAAAGCCCTTCATTATGCAGAAGGAATCATCCATTAGCGCAGCCTTCGATTCAAGGCTTGCATTCGTATGTGGTGCAGCATTTACTATGCGCGTGCTTATGTCAAATTTCTGCGAAAATGACCCGAAAATCAATTCATTGACATCGACATAACTTTTCATACTATTTGCCTCTATTATGTTTCTCACCCTGGTATGGGCCGAACCACTGTAAACTGAATTGAACCTAAAATGCGAATTCTCGCCAATCTTGTTTTTACAGAATGCAAGGCATAATGTGTTTGAGTTTTCGTTATGCAGGACGTTCAACTCCAAAGCGGCATCATTTCCGAGATCTATTTCATGAATTGTGCCAAGAGCTGTAGGCTTGTCAGCAACAGAGCCGTAGTACTCGAACAGATTAAGTTGGGCATTTTTGCCTACTTTTAATAATATTCTAGCGTTGAGCGGCTTGTTTGAGTTCAAAATAAGCAGGTTTATATTTGCAGATTTCCCATCGGGCACATCTATTATTACGAATCTGTCTGAATAAGCATTGATGTATGCCACGTATTTGTCCTCATTGCTTTTGTGCATACCTTTATCGAATAAATGGCCTTCGGGCTTTTCCATTTTAATAAAAGCGTTCGGTTTTAGCATAATGAATTCATTGCTTCCTAAAGCAAGGTCGAACTTTATTCCTAGTTTGTTAGGCCAATCGTTGACAGTGCTCTTGAATATACCATCATTTGGCTGGTCCGCATTATTCTGGAAACCTTTCAGGTCAAAGGGTATGTTTATGTAGTATCTTTTGTAAAGCTCACTGCCCTCTTGCGGTAGCTTATCATACTGCTCAATAGAATCTTTTACAAAATCCTTGTAATCTGCCAATTTTATCACACTGTATTTAGCCAACAGAATTTGACATGTCTAGCTTTATAAGTCTCCTTAACTCCAAGGAATACTCCAAAGGCAAAGCCCTTGCCAACGGATCAAGGAATCCCAAAACAACAGTTGTAAGTGCCTCTTCTTCGCTAAGACCTCTTGACATCAAATAAAACAATTGCTCCTCACCAACCTTTCCTGTGCTCGCTTCGTGTGTTATTGTTGCATCATCCCTATTTACTTCCATGTAAGGGAATGTGTTGGTTTTTGATTCATCGTCGAGTAGCAACGCATCGCATTTGACAGTTGATTTAACATTTGAGGCATTCTTTCCTATATGGAGCAATCCCCTATATGTTGTAACACCATCCCCAGACGAGACACTCTTCGATATTATCTGCGAAGTTGTATCTGGAGCAAGATGGTAAATCTTACCACCAGAATCCTGCACCTGTTTCGGACCCGCGACTGCAACAGATAAGATTTCTCCTTTTGCACCCCGCTCTTTTAGGTATACGCTCGGATATTTCATATTGAGCTTGCTGCCTATATTTGCATCGAGCCATTCAACATGTGCATTCTCATAAGCGAATGCCCTTTGTGTAACAAGATTGTATACATTCTTTGACCAGTTCTGTATCGTTACGTATCTGATATGTGCATTCTTGTGTGCAACGAGCTCAACCACGGCTGAGTGCAATGATGAACTCATGTATATCGGGGCAGTACAGTTATGAACAATCACACCACCAGCAACATAACTCTCATCATTCTCAACACTAAAATTATAAACAGGAATATCTTTTACTTCAGCAAAAGTTATCTCTGAAACCGAAACAAACCCATATTCTATGACCTCTTGCAATGATGTAGTTTCATTTTTATTTGATACCATTGCTATTTGTTTTATTTTGTTTTCTTTACCCATTTTTGGTATTGCTAAATAATCTTCGGTATTCAAATCTTTTGTACTTACCCACTTTGTACCGGAACCCGCCTTGACTAAAAACGGATGCTCCTCAGTTACATTTAGAATTTTTGAACCATAAACGATTCTAAATAATTTGCCAGTATATGGTCTCACATGTTTATGGTATACTCTTTTGTAATTGTTTAAATGTGTTAAAACCTTGTTCCCGACATCTACCTGTTCGATAGTTTTTGTGCCATTCTCTGTTGTTATTAATGTTCCTTTAACGAAACACCCTTCAATGTAGGTTACATCAGCCCCCTCATCAGCTATTATCAATGTCCTTTCAAATTGACCCGCCTTTTCTGAATTTATTCTGAAGTATGCTTGCAATGGCATTTTTAGTTTTACGCCTTTTGGAACATAGATGAAAGAACCTCCACTCCATACCGCCGTATTCAAAGCTGCAAATTTGTTATCGTTTGGGGGTATTATTGTACCAAAATACTTCTTCATAAGTTCAGGATATTTCTTGACTGCTTCATCCGTACTAGTAAATACAACGCCTTCTTTTGCAAGATCCTCCCTTATATGAGAATAAACAACCTCTGAATCGTACTGCGCCTCTGCTCCTGCAAAGAATTTTCTTTCAGCCTCTGGTATCCCAAGCTTATCAAAAGTTTTCTTTATTTCATCGGGTACTGCTTCCCATGTGTTACCTTTCTTGTCTGTGGGTTTAAGGTAATAGTAAATATCATTGTAATCTATGTCGTTTAGATTTCCTCCCCATTGTGGTGTGGGTTTGCTCAAAAACTGCTTGTATCCTATAAGCCTCTTTTCCAACATCCACTCTGGCTCGTTTTTCATAGCAGAAATTTCCCTTACTATGTCTTCCGACAGTCCTTTCTGCGTCTTGAATTTGTATTCGAAAGAATCATTAAACCCGTAAGTCTTCCTGTACTCCTCATCACCTACTACTACTTCTCCTGGATTACCATATGAATCTGGCATAGGTCCACCTATTATAACTCAGTTATAAATCAAATTTCAAGCTATTTAAACTTTATGTTATAAACCGATAATAATGATACAAAATCTGCAGATGCTAGTTAGCCATACAAAGATACATAAAACACGAAAGAAATTCCAACTTTGCTTATAAATTAAAATTTATTAGTTCCATGCTGGTTAGTTGTCCAAGTTCCATCCTTTGGTGAAAACAATATAAAATCTAAAGGTTTCTTATACCATATTATTTCAACTGGTTTCATTCTTCGTTTATTTACAAATGGAATAGCATTGACACACGCGTACGATATCTCCATAGATGATTTTATTGTATCCACAAGTTTAAGATAAGTTTCGTCTTTTTTAGAATATTCTTCGTTAGCAAACACCAGACCTGTTGGTTTAAATCTAGGTTTTTCTCCCCTTACTAAAGCCATAAGTTTATTTATTTTAATTAAAGCGCTATGATTTACAAATTTTATTGGTTGGTGGTGTGTTAAAAAACCTTCTTTTCTAGAATCGTTGAAATCAACATAAAAAATAGTGGCTATACATACTTTTAATCCACCCGTATAAAGCGGTGTGCCCTTTGTATATTTGGGCCTTCCGTCTTGAGCTACACATTGACTTGCGTCAATTTCTATTTTAGTATAATCTCTTACCATATCTAGAATCGTTCTACTTTGTATTGCTTTTGTTGGCATTTTTATCACACTATTATTCTGAATTTGGTAATATATATAATTAATCATCTAATGCCAGATTCTTGCTTATAAATTATCATATTTATCCAAGAATTACGATTTACGAGCAGATTTCTGAGGAAGATAGAGATTCCAATAAAGATAAATATATTAACAGAGAAGTTAGTCAACTGATTTTAAGTGATTCCAATGCCAAAAAATGAGTTCATCAACGAATCTACCTATAAAAATTATCTTGAGAATGGAAGAGAAGAGGAATTCGACCAGCTTTTTGATCAAGCAGTGCAAAATGTCGTGAAGTCCTTTAATGTCAGATATCCTATGTATATAGGGGGCAAGGAAGTGTATGCAAATGAAATGCTCGAAGAAAAGTCACCAATTGACGGCACAATTATAGGGAGATTTCCCAGAGGGACTAAGGAGCACGCACAGCTTGCCATAGAAGCTGCCCAAAAAACCTTCAAGGCATGGTCCAGCACGGATTTTAGACAAAGGGCATCGATATTCAAAAACGCTGCCGATCTTCTATCAAAAAGAAAATTTGAGATTAGCGCTATACTAAGCTATGAAAACGGGAAATCCAGATATGAATCAATAGGTGAGATTGACGAAGGCATAGACTTCATGAGGTATTATGCCAATGAGCTCGAAATCAACAAAGGCTATATAAGAAAGACACACATAAAGCAGAGCACGAAAAGTGTAGAATCTGGTTTCCAGGGGGCACCCACCGGAGATGAAAAAATCACAATATCAATGAAGCCCTATGGCGTATTCGGAATTATTGCACCCTTCAACTTTCCAGTTTCCATATCGATAGGCATGTGCACAGGTGCACTTATAACTGGCAATACTGTAGTATTCAAACCCTCCTCCACGGACAATATGACAATGCTTACAGGGTTAAAGATATATGAGCTATTCAGAGATGTGGGCATTCCAAACGGCGTCTTCAATTATGTAACGGGTCCCGGATCTGTGGTTGGAGATGAGCTTGCCAGCAACGATGGGGTTTCAGGAATAGGATTCACAGGTTCAAGGGCTACCGGAATGGCAATGATATCAAAATGCTTCAGTTCAGGAAAGCAAAAGGTATTCATAGTTGAAATGGGTGGGAAGAACCCCACAATAGTCTCCAAGAATGCAGACATAGACAGGGCCGTATCTGGTGTTTCAAGCGCGGCATTCGGGTTTGCCGGCCAGAAATGCAGCGCCCTGTCAAGAGTATACGTCCACGAATCAATAAAGGAGCAATTCATAAGCAGGCTTATCGGCAAGGTAAGAGAACTAAAGATAGGCAACCCCCTAAACAAGGATGTTTACATCGGCCCTCTAATAAGTGAGAGTGCCTTTAGGCGATACGCCGATACGATTGGAAAAGCAAGGACATCAACAAGAATACTGTACGGTGGAGACACAGTAAAAACAGGAATCCCGCAGGGCTTCTATGTTGAGCCGGCAATAATTGAGGCAAGACACGATAACGAGCTTGTGCATAGGGAGCTTTTCCTTCCAATAATTACTATAGAAAGCTTTACCAATTTGGACGATGCCATAAACTTGGCAAACGATACGGAATACGGGCTTACGGCCGGTTTCTACAGCAGGAGCAAAAAGGAAATAAACAAATTTAAGGAGAACATACAGGCCGGTGTTGTTTACATCAATAGGGGAATAAGTGCAACAACCGGTGCTGTTGTCGGTTTTCATACATTTGTAGGCTGGAAGGGCAGCGCACTTACCGGAAAGGGCACAGGCAGCAAATTCTACCTTCAGCAGTTCATGAGGGAGCAGAGCGTTTCAACTACAAGCAAGTAACAGGTGTTCATATTCTAAGATTTCTATACAAATTGCAAAAATACAGGACGGCAACCGTCACGGTAAATCACAAGAAGTTCCAGGCATTCATTGCGGATACGTTGATAAAGCGGATGATAGGGCTGATGTTCAAAAAAAGGTTGGAAAAAGACCAGTGCATGATACTTTCCTTCTTTGGGGAGGGTTTTCAGAGCATCTGGATGTACAACATGCTATTTGCAATAGACGTAATATGGGTAAACAAAGCCCTCAAGGTCGTTGACATAAGGGAAAACATGCAACCCTGCAGCTCATTCTCTAAATGCATGCCATACATACCAAAAGAAAGGGCAAAATATGTCATAGAATTCAGCGCAGGAACAGTAAGGAGAAACAGGATAAAAATGAGCTCAACAGTAAAGTTCAGCATTTGACCTACTAACCGCTTCATTTAAATTATGAAAAAATTTAAAAAAAGTAAGAAAAAGTAAAATAAATGATTATCTCCTTCCCTTTCTGTTCATCTTTGCCCTTGCTACATATCCACCCTTGTCTACGAAGTAAAGGTATCCCTTTTCTCTCCTAATCTTCTCGGTTCCAACCTTTGCCTTTCGACCTCTTGGATTTGTCTTCATTGGCGTCTTCCATACTGATCCGTCTGTACCTAAGAAGTAAAGGTATCCGTCCTCTCTGCTTATTTTTTCAGAGCCTATTCTTTCTACCATAATTTCACCATTTCTATTATCTCAGAATAGGTTTAAATAACTATCGTCGGTATACCGTCAGTAATGTAAGCACTCCAGAATCTAAAATACCTGTATTTTCTCTACTGTAACACTCCTGGATACGAGGTTAAAGTTATTTGATGGATTTTCAATCCGCATGCAAATCCATGAGATTAAGATACCAAAAAACCCATATAACACATTTACAACTTTCTAATGCTTATAAATCTTTCCAACTAAAGGGTATAGTGCTAGTGAGATAATGATAGGAATAAAACTTTTCAAAGACATAAGCTTCAAAGGCTGCACTTTCATAGAGGGCTTCCCGGGCGCAGGCCTTGTAGGTCCGATGGCAATAAGCTACATAATAGATAAATTGGGAATGAAATATGTCGGATACATGGAAAGCTCCAGCTTCCCTCCGCTAGTATCGATACACAAGAACGAGCCGATGCCTCCGATAAGGCTGTATTATTCAGAGAAGGAAAAGATCGTAACAATATTCGCGGAATTCGCAATAACCCTGGAGCTTGTTTCAGAACTAAGCGACACGGTATACGGTTTCATACAGAAGAACGAAATAACTAACATATTTTCAATAGGCGGCATACCGTCACAAATGGCAGAAGACAATACGCCATTTGTAATAGCCTCAAACAGCACAGCAATGAAAAACGCGCAGAGCGCAGGACTTAAGCCTGTAGAAGAGGGCGTGGCAACGGGCGTCAGCGCACTTATCCTCGTAAAGTCCTCAATGGACAAAATAACCGATACGAACATAATGGTGCCGGTGCAGCAGAACATAATAGACCCGATGTATGCAGAGATAGCAATACAGAGCCTTAACAAGCTGATGAACCTCAATATAGACGTAACTGACCTAGACAAAGAGGCAAAAGTGGTGGAGGCAAAGATAAGGGAGCTGATGGCCAAGCACAAGGAGAGCAGGGAGACCCTCAAGAAGACAGCAGAGGAGACGGGTCCGTCTATGTATGCTTAATTGCAGGGGTTGCGGAGTCCGGTCCGGCAGGAAGCTATGCCACGGAAAATCGCGCAGGACTTAAGATCCTGTGGTCTAGCACCTTCGAGAGTTCAAATCTCTCCCCCTGCACAGCTAATTTTGGATAAAACTGAGCCAATGAGCTAAAGGACGGCGTATGACGAAGTAAAAGTAAAGCATATATATTTGGAAGGGCGTAGTAATACTGTGATAAAAATGATAACAAAACTGCCAGTAAAGGCAGGGGGAAGTACATTGATATCAGGGACAAACCAAGAGGATCATTATGTTTGAATCAACCAATAAAAACAGAGAGCGCCGTTCGCCTATCTTAAGAGAACATACGCTAATCCGAATGGATTTGGATGTCGCAAAGGACAAACGCTCTACATCCAAAGAGATATCACAGGTAGTACATCCAGACAACTTCAGTAGGAGACTACCAATACTCATGGCAGCCGCAGAGAATCCCATGACCTCAGCGCGGACGCTGAGCGAATTAGCAAGCATCGCCATGATCTATGATTATGACCCTCTCCTCTTATGTGCGACAAGACATCCGAACGCCTCAGAATCAATGCTCGGGGTAGTTTCTAACTATGTGCTGCAAAAGCAGAGAGACGAAACTGACATCGATATGAGGAAGCACTACAACATAGACGATACTATCGAAGCAAAAGTAGATGCAAGCGCATACTGGGAATTGATTCTTTCGTCTATTGCAAATCACCCTAACGCAGGGTACAAAAATGCGATGATATTAAAGAGCTATATCAGGAACGGGAAACCATAGGGGCATCTAACCCGAATTAAGCCAGCACCCTCATGAGTTTGAATCTCTCCCCTTCACATTTGCTTAATACAAAACGCATATATACTTTGCAATTTACAAAGAATTGATAGAATGCGAACTAACAATGTGGAAACCTAACAAGAAACAGCAAGAGAGTGCAAAATCAGGCCAGGAAGTGCAAACGACTCCTGAAAAAGACAGTATTGGGTGGCTAAAAAGCATATCCAAACTTCTAAGAAAAGCAATGGACAAAACAAGCGGCTATAGCACAGAATTGAGGATGGCATCCAACCCTGAAACCGATAGAATGTTGCTAATGGAACTGGCCACGGAAAAATACGAAAGAGTGCTTAAATCCCTTATGCGTGGCAAGGTAAACATTAGAAAAGCGGAAATGGACCTCAAGATAATCAAGGCAGTAGAAGACAACCCTAAAATGCTGGGCGTAGGATTTTACAACGTACAAGAGGGTAAATACAAGATTATGATATAAAACACACCGCAGCAAAAGTATTTATAACTAAAATTCAACCATATTCTAGTGATATTATGAAAACAAGGCTTTCCATGGAAGAGAGCATCGAGGCGGGGGCAAAGCCCGAGCCTTTTGATGTTACCATAACAAGGCACAAAGCCAGCATAAACGGCGTCGAAGTAAAATCGATCGAGCAGTTCCAGAGCCTATTGAGAAAAAGAGGAGTATTAGAATTCTCATCCAGCCTAATCAACTCCTCTGGTAGATACAACCTTTCAATCTCCGAAGGAGCAGTTACATTTAATGAAAAATCCGCAAAAGACCTTGCCGAGCTGCAAACAATACTGCGCAGATCCGGCATCAAAATTGTGAACAACAAGCTTACATATGATTGCACATGCTGATAAAACCCACAAATAAGAAAGCTATTTAAATTCTAAATACACTACCCTATTCTAGATTTTGCTACATATTAGGCATTATGCAAAATTTCAAATAAAACCCCGTATTGCCTTGCCACACTAGTTGTATAAAGTGCTTTTATGAATGAAAAATATGATGTTATTGTTGCAGGAGCCGGCCTTTCAGGCTCGCTTGCAGCTGCCATGGCAGCAAAAGGCGGCGCAAAGGTGATACTTCTTGATAGGAACAAGCCAGAGGTAGTCGGAAAGAAGACAAATTGGGGATGGACATGCGGAGACGCGGTGGCAAAGAGCCATCTTGATTATATAAAGCAGAAAGTGGACCTTGGATTCTCGTACCCTGAACTGGACCTGAAGGTTGATGGGGTCGTCGCCCTGTCTCCAGATCTTAAGAGCAGGTACCTTTTCGACGGCGAGGGGTATACGCTTGACAGGCCTGCGTTTGAACGCAAATTGTTGGAACGTGCATTAAAGGAGGGCGTCGAATACGCCTCCGAATTCGAGGTCGAGGGTCCGATAATGGAGAACAACTTCATGGCCGGTATATTCGGCAAGGACAAGAACAAGGCACACAAGGAGATCAGGGCAAAGATAGTGATAGACGCATTGGGCATAGCGACAAACCTGAGAAGGAAGCTTCCTCAAAATCCATATGTTGACAAGGAAGTAGACATAAACGACGTGGAATCAACCGGCAGGTTCATATACGAATTCGAGGTCGACCATCAGGATCTGGATTACTATGATGAAAAGAACGCGATAATACACCTTAACCAGAATGTTGCTCCCGGAGGCTACGGTTGGGTATTCCCTAAGAGCAAGAACAAGGTAAACATCGGACTGGGGGTCCAGAAAAGGAGCCTGGAGCTCAGGAACCAGAAGCTGGGAAAGAAAGACACGCTTCATTCACTGATAGACGAATATGTCAGGTCAAATCCAGTAATCAAGAATGTTAAATTATATAATTCGGACAACAACGGGAAGGGCTACTGGTCTGTAGCTGTAAGAAGGCAGATGCCGAGCCTTGTATTCAACGGCTATATGGGCGCAGGTGATAGCATGGCTATGCCCAATCCTATAAGCGCAGGAGGCATAGGCCCTGCTTTGGTAGCCGGGATACTTGCAGGGCAGGATGCCGCAGAGGCGCTGCAAAACGGTGATGTAAGCATAAACGGCTTATGGAAGTACAACCTCGACTTCAATGAGGAATACGGCAAGAAGACAGCTGGATTGGAGGTCTTCAGGGTTTATCTACAATCAATGAACAACGACCTGTTAAATTACGGCATGAAGATGTTCGTGACAGCAAGGGAGGCCACGGACCTTGGTTACGGGATAGTGCCGGAACTTAGCATAGCCAACAAGTTCAAGATGATACTAAAAGGCGCGCAGAACGTAAGCGCATTCTCAAATCTTCTTTATGTTGTCAAGAAGATGAAGATACTTAATGAAATGTACGGCAACTACCCAAAATCCACGGAGGGCTTTGAAAAGTGGCGCTCTGCTGTTGATGCAGAGATGGAGGAGGCAAAGTCCCGCTTCCAGCCAAATCCTATTTAATTGATTTTTATGGAAAACTACACTAGGTTTGAAAAGGCAAGGATCATAGGTGCAAGGGCTCTGCAGCTTGCATACGGCGCACCACCGCTTATAAAGGTGCCGGAAGGGATGATAAATCCGCTAGACCTTGCTGAACTCGAATTCGGCAAGGATGCAATACCTATTACAATACTTAGGGAAACCCAGGATTAGCCAAGCGCTATCCTCTGGCCCATGAGGTTGTACACATTTACATTCCTGTAGTCAAATATGTTGTTGCTTAGCAGTGGATTTAGCCTCTTTTTTGATCTTCTTTCTATTGTTGTGCCTACTATAAGGTCGTTGAACGCAGGCATGGATATAAGCTTTATCCTTTCATTGAAACTCTTGTAGCTCAACTTAGCCTCCTTCCTGTTGAGCCTGTAAATTGCCCATGCCTTCTGTTCGTATAGCGCACCCCCCTTTTCCCTTATCCTTACGGCAATATGCTCGTGAGCGCTTATTATGTAATCAAGCGCCATCATATGCTCATCCGGCTTTCTGTTGCCGTGCATAAATCCGATATTTCCCAGCACGAGCTCCTTGACTACATCATGCCCTATTATTTCACCCAGATGCGCATCGTGATTCCCTGCAATTATCCTTATCTGGAAGCCCTCCAGCCTCCTGAAAAAGTTCTTAAGCAACCCAATCTCCGCGCCCTCGGGATATAATATGCTCTCCTTCACGTCCCCGAGTATTATCAGGCTTTTCAGCGAGAATTCCCCCATTATGCGGATTATCCTCTCGGCCATAAGGTCACTCGCATTGAAAAGGTTGATTCCCTTCTTTGACAGGCCAAGCTCCATGCCTATGTGCAAATCAGCAACAACAAGATGCTCTGTATTGCCTGCTTTCACTATAAGAGCAGGCTCATCGTAGACAAATCTAATATTTTTATAAACCAAACTACCACTATCCTATTAATAAAGTTGAACCTGTTATTATAATTTACGGGATAACCATGGCAGATTTCTCGCCAAACATAGGAAAGATAGACGGGATAGACATCCAGCTCCACTGGACCTTCATAATGCTGCTCATATTCATCCTAGTGCTAAGCCTGTATCTTTTTGTGGTGTGGATACTGCTCTTTGTTTGCGTGCTGATACACGAGCTCTTCCATTCAATAACCTCCAAAAGGAATGGCATAAAGGTGAAAAAGATAGTGCTCTACCCGTTCGGAGGCGGCTCCATAATAGACTTCGAGAAGGTAAGCCCAGAAATAGAATTCAGGATATCCATAGTCGGGCCTATCGCAAGCCTTCTTCTTGCTGTGGTGTTCGGGATAGCAAACCTATATACCCCATCCGGGATAATAAGCTCCACAATACAGATACTGTTCCTGCTCAACATATTCTTGGGCGTCTTCAATCTGCTTCCATGGCTGCCCCTTGACGGGGGCAGGGCGTTGAGGAGCTACCTGCAGAAAACCAGGAGCTTCCTGGATGCGACAAGAATAGCTGTAAAGTCAAGCAATGCGGTAACCGTGCTGTTTGTAGCAGGGACTGTGGCATTTGCCGTGCTGGCGCACGGTTATTCCACACTTTACAGGGAGTTCATAATAATATGGGACGTAGCAATAGCATTTTTCATATATAGCGGAGCGCAGGCCGAAATGCAATCAGCACTCATAAGGGAAAATGTGGCAGACCTAAAGGCACAGGATGCAGTAACAAAGGACTACGTGCTCATCAGGGGCACTCCGACCATCAGGGGACTCTATGACAAGATGGTGAAAAACGGGGCGCAGATAGTCCTGTTCAGGAAGGGCAATGATATAAGGATAATCACAAACCAATCCCTTCAAAGGCTGCTGAAAGGTGCGCCAGACAAGGCCAAAATAGAGAATTTTGGGATTCAGATACCATCAATCGCATACAACACAAGCCTCTATGGAGCAATAGAGCAGATGCGTTCCGGCGAAACCAATGTTGCAGTGCTGACAAAAGGCAGGAAAATAGATGGTATACTGCTAATGCAGCATATAGAGTCAATAATAGCGTTGCACATATCGCAGAAGAAATCAAAACAGGAACCCTAACAAAATATCTAAACTTTTGTACTTTGAGATTCCCTTCTATTTATCTCGTCCCTTAGCCACTCCATGTCTGAAGATGCACTTACATTATATTTATCCCTTTTAGCAACATAGCGTATAGCGGCCATGAGTTCCTCATTATTTTCTATAATTTGCTGCCCATGCCGATTTTGACCTGGATTTATATTATCAATGAAACAGCTCTCAAATACAATTGTATTCGGATCATTAGAAAATATCATGTATTTTACGTGAATATTTTTATTTCCATCAAAGAAACTTCCCCGCCTTCCTTTTTCTTCATCAGTACCCCAAAAAATGAATGATATAACCTCTTGACTATGCACTATCCTTATTTTATTGGAATCATTCTTGAATTTTATATATTCGGATTTACCAAGTAATTTATCTTCAACTTGGTCCAAACCTATAGAACCTTTTCTCAGAGCCGCGGTATTTTGTGGCATTGGCCTTGTTACCATGTTATCACGCAGTAATATAATCGCCAATAATATTAAAGGTTCTGTTTTCTACCGGAAATTTCCCATGGGCAAACAAATAAATAGCCCTATAATAATAATTTATAGACGACCGGTGTACGGATGACGCACCTAGATAGCGTAATAATCCACAATTTCAAGTCTTTCAAGCACGTAAACATAAAGTTCAGCAAAGGCTTCAACTGCATAGTGGGAGCCAACGGCTCCGGGAAATCAAACATATGCGATTCGCTACTTTTTGTCCTCGGGGAAAGCTCCCTGAAAAGGATGCGAGTTCCCAATACCACAGAGCTGATAAACAGCTTTGCAAAGCCCAAGAAGGACGACGGCGTAAAAAGGGCATACGTAAAAGTCAATTTCGCAGGCCAAAATCCGCTTGAAGTGTCAAGGATAATAAAGTCAAACAACAAGATAAGCTACAGGCTCAACGAGAAAAGGGTAACGAGGCAGGAGGTAATAGAGGCGCTCAGGTCATACAAGAGCGACATAAACGAGACCAACATTATAGCGCAGGGCGAGATCACTTACATGGTCGGGCTTAATGCCAAGGAAAGGAGGGAACTTATAGACGTCGCGGCCGGAATCAAGGAATTCAACGACAAGAAGGAGACCGCGATGAAAGAGCTGGAAAAGGTCCAGACAAGGATGAACGAGACGCAGATAGCGCTTAATGAAAGGAGGGGGTTCCTAAGCCAGCTGGAAAGGGAAAAGGAGGATGCGGAGAAATTCATTCAGCTTACAGATTCGATAAAAAGGATAAGCTACACGCTATTGAAAAACAGCGAGATGCAGATCGAGTCTGATTTCGGAAGGATCTCGGATGCGCTGAAGAACCTGGAGCAAAGGAAAAAATCTGCGGGCGCCAGCATCCATGAAATAGAAATAATGCTTGAAAAACTCTCGAAGGACAAGGAAACGTTCTCCAATGACCTTAACAAGAGGTCGGTAGAACTAAGCAGCACAAACAAAATACTGGAAAGCATAAACAGGGACACCGCAGTAAAGGAAACGCAGCTTAAGTCGCTCAGGGAGAAAATGGAGGGACTGGAGGCAAACATCGACCAATTAAAGGCAGAGCAGAAAAAAATCAAAGAGGAGAGCGCCGAGGGCTCAAGGAATGCTGAAGCGGCAAAGAGGGATCTCCAGGAAAAGGAAAGGCAGCTGAGCACAAGCGAGGCAATCGGGTCCGAGTCTACCGAGTCCTCGCAAATAAGCAAAATCGGCCAGAACCAAAAAAGGATAGAGGAGCTCTACCTTCAATCGGATAGCATCTCAAAGCAGTACCTGCAATACAAATTTGAGATGGAGGATCTTGAAAGGCTGACCAAGAGCAATGAGGGTACCTCAAAATCAAAAACAGAGCAGCATGAAAAGGCGCTGAAGGAAATCAAGCAACAAAAAGCGGTCCTTTCAAGGGCGGAAGAGGCCATAGCAAAACTGGCCAAGGAAATAGAATCGGCACAGGAAAAGGCAAGAGAGTATCAGAAGGCGCTTGACAAAATATATGTTGAAAGCGTGGATTTGAGGGAAAAAATATCAGTCCTCGGCGGCGCATCTGACAAGATAAACGATTATCTCAAGAAAAATATCGACAAAGGGTTTTATGGCAGGGCGTATGAGCTCTGCGCCTACGATGAAAAATACGATGTCGCGATAAACGCCGCCGCAATGAGCAGGCTCAGCTATCTTGTGGTTGATTCTGCCGAGGTGGCCGACAGGGCTATAAAGCTGCTGAAGGGCAAGCAGCTCGGGAGGGCCTCTTTCATACCAATAAATGAGCTTGTCACAAAATACAAAGAGGAAAACCAGGGACTTGACAAATTGATAGGCCATGTAAAATTCGACAGCAAGTTTGAAAGGGCATTCAACTACATATTTGCAAATACGTACGTAGTTGAAAGCATAGGAGCGGCCAAATCCATAGGGTTTGGAAGGGGCAGATTTGTCACGCTTGATGGTGAACTG
Organism: uncultured Microcaldota archaeon; assembly: GCA_963804175.1. Classification (GTDB taxonomy): domain Archaea; phylum Micrarchaeota; class Micrarchaeia; order Micrarchaeales; family Micrarchaeaceae; genus UBA12276. The sequence goes on along the minus strand of CAWDPD010000002.1, from coordinate 129,860 downwards.
GTGGAGCAGTCAGGAATAATAACAGGAGGCTCAACAAGGCAGCTCCAGTCTCCAGCGCTCCTGGAATCGAAGCTCAAGTCGCTGGAAAACCAGAAATTTGCCGTTGCAAGCTCCCTTGAGCAGCTCAGTTCGGAGATTGAGGCGATGAGGAAGGAAACCGCGGGTAATCAGGTACAATCAATGAACTGCAGGGTTGAGCTGAAGCACTTGAGGCACAGTCGGAATCTCTAAAGATTGAAATAAGCGAACAAAAAGCAAAGGACGCGGAGAGCATCCCAAGGTTCGAGCAGCTCAAAAAGTCCAATTCAGAGCTAGATTCAAAACGCAACTCATTGCTTGGCGAGATGAAACTGCTAAAAGATGAAAATGACAGAATATACTCATCAAGCGATCAATCATCAAGGCGGAAGTTGAAAGCCGGCAGAACCGAAATGGAAAAATTGAAGTCCCTGCGCTCCGAGGCCGAACAGCTGCGGATAAACATCGCAACCATCTCGAAAGAGCAGGAGCTGAAAGGCGCGAGGCTACTGGAAGTGGAGGGCCAGATAAAGGAAAGAAGTGATGAGAGCAAGGAAACAAAGAAGAGGCTTGCAATACTGGACAACGAACTGCAGGAGCTCGGCAGGAGCATGAAAGAGATGCAGGAGAAAATAGGCAAATCTGACGCCAACAGCCAGGAACTGTACAGGAAGATGCAGGACCTCGACTCAAAATTGGCAAAGCTCGGGGGCGACAGGGCAAAATACCAGCTTGATACCGAAAAGGTCAGCAGGGATCTTATAGAGCAGGAAACAAGGAAGGTCCAGCTGCAGACCAGGATCACGGACATAAAGGCCGAATTGCTGTCATACCAGAATGTCCAGCCGATAAAGGATTCAACGCAGGAGGAGCTCGATGCCAAGAAAACCATCGCAAAGAGCGACATAGAAAGACTTGGCGCAGTAAACCTCAAGGCACCCGAAGTATACCTGCAAAAGAAGAAAGATGTAGATGAATGCCAACTCTAAGCTGGGAGTTCTCGGCAACGAGAAGGACTCGATAATAGGTATGATAAACGAGATAGAATCAAAGAAGCTCAACATATTCAACGAGACGCTCAACCACGTCAACGAGAATTTCCAGAAGCTTTACGGCTACATATTCGAGGGCTCGGCAAACCTGCAGCTTGACAACCAGAAGGATCCCTTCAACTCCGGCCTTGCAATAAACATAAAGTCCCCGAAGAACAAGAACAGCACGTAGAGGCGCTTTCAGGAGGTGAGAAGTCTCTTGTCATAATAATGCTGATATTCGCAATACAGGCGCACGACCCGATGTCGCTTTACATCTTTGACGAGATAGATGCATCGCTCGACAAGGAGAACTCAAAGAAGCTCTCGAGGCTCATGAAGGAAATGAGCAAAAGGTCGCAGCTCATAGTGATAAGCCACAACGATTCGCTGATAACAGCGGCAGACACGGCCATAGGCGTGGTGCACAGGAGCGGCGAATCAAGGGTGGTCGGCCTGCAGCTCAGCCCCGCACAAAGCATAGAGGTAAAATAAATTCCAGCCCCAAGCCCAAAACTGCGCTATGGTAACCTCTTTATACCTAAAAGTGAGAAATAGAGATATCTTGGTGCTGCACTGGCTTTAAAAAACAAAGAGAAGGGCAAAAAGCACATAAACACTATACCGTTCTACGCAGCGCTTGTAATACTCTTTGTGCTATTCATAATATTCCAGGGAAGGGGCACGCTATCTGCAGTATTCGGGATAGCGCTATTCCTTACGATAGTTGTCCTCATCATAATAGAGGTGATTATCGGCATAGAGGAGGAGGGATTCAAGAAGAACATTATAGAGATAGTCGCGGCTGTCCTCATAGTGGTTGTGTTCTGGTTCTCGCTCAAGGCCGTACTGCAGACGAATTATCCGCTTGATGTTGTGCCTAGCTGCAGCATGCTGCCGCAGCTTAAGCGCGGCGACCTGATAATCCTTCATGGCGTCAGAAACATAACGCAACTAAACGCGCCTGTAATAAAGATCACGAACTCGGACTACCTTGAATTAAGGGACAGCCCCTCAAGCGAGTTCCTTTCCTGCGTTGCATATCAGCAAAGCGGCAACAGGGTAGCAGTATCCCAACTAATAGGACCAGGGTACAACGTCGGGCTATACAGCAGCGCGAACGGAGGCCAGATAGTGCCGAATTCATTCCAGAGCGGCGCGCTTATACAATACACATGCGGCTCAAAGCAGATAGTATACCAGAACGGCACCACGGCACAGGAGGCGTACACGACGGCTGTCACGATAAACGGCACGACAATATACAACGACGCCAACAATTCAATAGTGGTTTATGCCACAGTGCCGAGCGACTACTTCTATATGCTTGGGGACAGCTACATAGTTCACAGGGCGTACGCAATACTCAACGCAAGCGGCAATTACCTTGTGCTTACAAAGGGCGACAACAACCCCGGATTGGACATCCAGTACGGCAACTACCCGTTCAATATCACGTACATACAGGGCAGGGTGGTAGCCTCAATACCATATATAGGGTATTTCAAACTTGCATTAAGCAACAGCTTTGTGGAACCGGCAGGATGCAATTCCACAGTTGCAGGCAGCTAATGTGTATAGGTCCTTGCCCAATTAGTGGAGAATATTATGTTGCTTGCGGCGCCGTTGTCGCCATTGCCACTGTAGTCATTGAAATCCCCGTTAAGCGGCCACCATCCTACAAGGTTCTGCAGAAGAGATGGTGGTCCCCCTATACCCTTGATATACTGGCTGAGTATCTGGTTTGAATTCAGCGAGGCATTGTATATTTGGAGATTTGATACCTCACCGGAAAACCAACCGGCGGAGCCGGGGCCAACGCCTATTTCAAGCATGTTGTTGTTGGTTGCCACGTTTCCTGTCTGCGAGGAAGCGCCCGCAAGGCTGCCATCAACATATATGCTCATCGCAAACCCATTGTAGGTAGCAGCCACGAAATGCCATGAGTTAAGCCCGGGATAGTTGGCAGTAAGGCTACCTGTGTAAAGATTCAGCGCCACATGGGACCACCCGTCTGTCGTGCTTGGGAAAATGTAGGATGACCGCCTTGACGCGACATCCTGGGTTGCTGCTGAGCTGTTTGAGTATATCCATGCTGTTATCGTAAGTTTATTGGTAAGGTTGAGGTATCCGAAGCTGGGTATGCTTATCTGGCTGCTCCTGCCGTTGAACATGGCCACGAATTTTGGTATGTTGCTGCTGCAAACCCCCTGCAGGTTTACGAGCTGCACCGTGCCTGGTCCGTAAGGCCTCAATACCTGACATGCCCCAGGCTGCGCCCTTGATGCAAACGTATTTGCGTCAAAGAATCCCAACGAATAAAGCGAGGCGAGTGCAACGGCAATTATGATTAACGCCCACGAGTACGTTATCAGGTATTCCATTGCGCTTTGGGCCTTGGGCATCAGCATCAACTCAGCGGCAAACGACTGGTATTAAAATAAAAGTGAACGGTTATATATCTTTCCAAGATAATAATAGATAGTCTGTTCTATACAATTATACAACTACGGCTTTAGTGACATTATGGCAGATTTATCCAATGATATAAGACTAGCTGTTGACAGCGGCAAGATAGCCTTCGGTATAAATAGCGCATCAGATGCGATACTATCGAACAAGGCGAAGATGATAATAATAGCATCAAGGAACAAGGGCGACAGGCTGAGCGACATACTCCACCTTGCAAAAATATCAGAGATGAAGGTGCAGGTATTCGAGGGAACGCCCATGGCCCTAGGGGTTGTGTGCGGAAAGCCCTTCTCTGTTTCCGTAATGTCGATAATTGATGCCGGTAATTCAAATATACTAAACGAGACATACTAATGTGATTTATTGCCAAACGGGGAATTTGCAGCAAGAAAGCTTCTAAGACAGAGAAAACACCAGCGCCTGCTAAAGAAGTGGCTCAAAAGGAGGAAATTCCATCTTAAGCAGAAGTACGATCCCATGGGCACCGTGCCAAGGGCAAAGGCGCTTGTTCTTCAGAAATTTGCTGTAGGCCAGAAGCAGCCGCACTCAGGCCAGATCAAATGCGTAAGAGTTCAAATAATAAAGAATGGCGCCGTAGTCGGTGCATTCGTGCCAGGAGACGGCTCCGTGGGTTTCATTGATGAGCACGACGAGGTGACCATAGAGGGCCTTGGCGGATCCCAAAGGGGCCAGATGGGCTGCATACCTGGAATGAAATACAAGGTTGTTGAGGTAAACGGTGCAAATCTCCAGCGAGTAAGAGCAGGAAAGATGGAGAAGCCCAAGAGATGATCATATGGCAGAGGCAGCAGAAAACGCGATCCAGGCACCAGAGCAAACCGATAATGCAGTCAAGGAGCAGCCCAAGCAGAAAAGGGCAAGGGCCGCCAAAGCGGCATCCAAAGAAAATACGGAAAAAGCAAAGCCAGAGGGCCCTTCAGTAAACCGCATACTCCTTTTTGACAAATACGGGTATGATGTCGAGGTACTGGACCTTAGCCTGAGAAATTACGTAAACCTGAAGCCTCTTACATACCCTGCAACCTACAGGAGGGGAAGCCAGAAGAGCTTCTCAAAGGCAAACCTCAACATAGTGGAAAGGCTGAGCAACACTCTGATGAGAGGAGGCACTGGCGGCAAGATCGGCGGCCACCTGATAAGGACAAAGGGAAGGCTGCAGGGAAAGAAGCTTAAGACAATGAGGATAATAGAGGAGGCATTTGCAAGCATAAGCAAGCAGACCGGGAGGAACCCACTACAGGTGCTTGTAAGGGCACTCGAGAACAGCGCGCCCATAGAGGACACGACAAGAGTGGTATACGGAGGGATAAAATCAAACGTAGCCGTTGACATAAGCGCGAGCAGAAGGCTCGACACAGCGCTCAGGAACATAGCAATGGCAGCGATAATAGGCGCATTCGGAAGCAGGAAACGTCTTTCCGAGACGCTGGCAAGCGAGCTTATACTTGCTGCGAACATGGACGTGAACAGCTATGCGATAAAGCGTAAGAACGAGATAGAGCGCATGGCAAGGAGCGCGAAGTAGCTGATCCTATGGTAAGAAAGGAGTACATTGTAGAGGAAATCACAAAGATAATGGGCAACACGGAACAGATACGCAACATAGCAATCATAGCCCACGTGCACCACGGAAAGACAACCCTCACAGATTCGCTTCTTGTAAAGGCAGGACTAATATCAAAGACCGTCTCCGGCGACGTGCTGTACACAAACTACGAGGCAATAGAGAAGGACAGGAGAATGACGATAAAATCCGCAAACATATCACTGGGATTCGAGTACAAGGGCAAGGACTACATAATAAACCTGATCGACACGCCAGGACACGTTGACTTCGGCGGCCACGTAACAAGATCCATGAGGGCAGTGGACGGTGTCGTGCTTGTAGTGGATCCTGTAGAGGGGATAATGCCGCAGACAGAGACGGTGCTAAGGCAGGCGCTCAAGGAAAAGTGCAAGCCGGTGCTGTTCGTAAACAAGACCGACAGATTGCTTACGGAATTGAGGCTGACGCCAGAGCAGACGATGGAAAGGCTTCTCGAACTGATAAACAACATAAACAAGCTGATAGACCAGTACTGCCCCGAGGAATTCATAGGGAAATGGAAGGTCAGCGTAGAAAACGGGAGCATATGCTTTGGCAGCGCATACGACAGGTGGGCGGTATCGAAATACATAATGGAAAAGTACAAGATAAACTTCAAGCAGGTGTTCGAATACAGCGCGCAGGGGGATGAGGGCATCAAGAAGCTGCAGGAGATAGCGCCGATAGACGATGCGGTGCTTGCAATGATAATAGACCATCTGCCTCCGCCGAACGTTGCGCAGGCGTACAGGATACCGCAGATATGGCACGGCGACATAAACAGCGTTGACGGACAAGGCGATGGTCAAGGTCGACAAGACCGCAAAGACGAACATAGTGGTATTCCACATAATGTATGACCAGCACAGCGGAGAGATAGCCGTAGGCAGGATATTCTCCGGCGTAGTAAGAAAGGGAACTGAATTCAACATATCCGGAAGGGCAAACACGCAGAAGGTGCAGCAGGTCGGCGATATACATGGGCCAGGACAGGGTAATAGTGGACCAGCTCCCAGCAGGAAACATAGCAGCGCTGATAGGACTGAAGGACATATCAGTAGGTGACACACTTAAGCGAGGATACGATAGAGCCATTCGAGCAGATAACGCACTACTCAAAGCCTGTAGTCACAAAGGCGGTAGAGGCAAAGGACTCAAGGGACACAACAAAGCTGATAGAGGCGCTGAGGGTGCTGTCAAAGCAGGACCCAACCATAAAGGTCGAAATAAACCAGGAAACAGGCGAGCACCTTATAAGCGGAATGGGTGAGCTGCACCTTGAGATAATAGAGACAAAGCTCAAGGACGACTTCATGGTGCCGATAACAACAAGCGAGCCGATAGTGGTCTACCATGAGACGATAGAAAAGGAGGCAGGTCCGATAGAGGGAAAGACGCCGAACAAGCACTCAAAGTTCTATATAGAGGTCGAGCCGCTTCCGGAATCTGTAAGGAAGGCGCTTGACGAAGGGCAAATAAGGGACGGCGCGCCAAAGGGACAGGTAGCAATACAGGCAATGATAGATGCGGGGCTTGACAGGCCGACGGCAAAGGGAGTTGTATACGTCTCAAACAACTGCATGCTTGTAGATGCAACACACGGGGTGCAGTACCTAAACGAGGTAATGGAACTGCTCATAGACGGATTCGAAGAGGCGACAAGGGACGGGCCGCTTGCAAGGGAGAAGTGCTCCGGAGTAATGGTAAAGATAGTCGATGCGACAATACACGAGGATCCGGTGCACAGGGGCCCGGCGCAGATAATACCTGCAATGAGAAGGCCGAATATATGCGGCAATGCTGACTGCTGGAGTTTCGCTAGTGGAGCCAAAGCAGATATTCACAATAAACGTGCCGCAGGAATACATGTCAGACGTGATAACGCTGCTGCAGAGCAGAAGGGGGCAGGTGCAGAACATAACGCAGGACAGGGAGCAGATGTCGATAATCGCAAAGATGCCAGTCTGCAGAGGTAATAAAGGGCTTCTCGAACAGCCTGAGGAGCTCAACGCAGGGAAGGGCGATATGGTACTATGAATTCGCAGGATACGAGAAGCTTCCGACAGAGCTGCAGAACAAGATAGTAAGGGAGATAAGAAAAAGGAAGGGAGTGCCGGAAGAGCCCCCAAAGCCGGAGCAGTTCATGGATTAAGAATACTAGTTTTTGTCCTTTACCCTGTTTTTTAATTGAGCCATCTTTCTGCCTTTGCCTCTTTGATATAATAGGACTATAACAATTATGATAGCAGCAGCTGCGATTATCAGATATGTTTCATAGCTTATGGTTATTTTCTGCGGAATTTGAAGGATTGTTGTAGCTACAGCTATCGAAGTCGTAGATCCTGCTGAAGTCGTAGGTTCTGTAGTCGGTTTGGTGGCATTCAGGAACAGGGCTATTATAGGATCATCGGGTATAAGGAAAGAGAGCGTGCATGCCGAGGAATTGATAGAGAATTCCTTAATGGGCTGCCATGATCGATCCACCAGTTCGTAGGGCCTTACCGATGATCCGTACTCGCACGGATAAGACAATATTACGCTTTCAGACAGATTGGCAAGCGATATTATGTTTAAGCCGACAGCATAGAGCTTGGTTAGCCCGTTGGGTGCGGTTGGCGTATTATCAGTCGCATTTCCGATGGACACGTTTACCTGGGCCTCCGAATTGCTCGATATCAAAAGCACACCAAGATCGAATATACCTATACGCAGGGTTCTTTTTGGAGTTAGCTTAACGGTGTAGGTAGAATTTGTTATGTAGTTTATTGTTGTGGTAGGTCCTGTAGTTGATGTGCTGGTTACTGCAATCGTGCTTGTTGTACCAGGCAATCCTCCTGAGCCCTGTATACCTCCACCTCCTCCGTTCGGAATAGTTGTTGTGGAGCTGCTGAATGGCAGAATCGTAAGTATCTGGGTATAAACGCTGTTGACAACAGCGTTAGTCGTTGCGCCGTCATATACCACAACATTCACTTCAACAGCATTGCCGGCATCTGCAGTTGGTATCGTCCAGCTGAAGACGTTTGAAGTTACAGAATTTATTACAAGATAATTGGCTATCGGAATCAATGTTGCAGTGTTCACGACAAGGAAGTTGTAGGTGTATGGCGTCGTGCCTCCTGATATCCCACTTGCAGTAAATGTTATTGTGTTATCTACCCCTATCGTTACAGGAAGTGACGGACTGGGAGTCAGTGTTGGCGTTGTGGCGAATGCCGAGTTATAACCAAATGCGATATAGACTGTATTTACTGTATTGGCGAACCCGCCAAGTTCCATTATCACCACATTTGCTGCGAATGTGTTTGAGGTGTATAGGTTTGCTGCAGGCGTCCAGAGGAATGTGTTCGAGTTTGACTGCACATTCGTATAGAGCTGGTTCTGTATAACTGCATTTGTTATAGAATTTACTATCTCATAATTATAGGAAAATAGTTGGTTGCCGTTTGTCACTGTGGCAGTGAATAGTATGCTCTGCCCTTGGTCTATGAAGGTGTTGCTTAATGACAGGGTCGGAGCTGATGGCGGAGTGTAACCGTTGAACGGCGGGATCGTCAGTATCTGTGTATAGATGCTGTTGACTATCTCGTTCGTTGTTGCGCTGTCAGATATCATTACATTCACCTCTACCGCATTGGCTTCATCCGCAGTGGGTATCGTCCAGCTGAAGACGTTTGAAGTTACAGAATTTATTACAAGATAATTGGCTATCGGAGTCAATGTCGCAGTGTTCACGACAAGGAAGTTGTAGGTGTATGGCGTTGTGCCGCCTGATATCCCATTTGCAGTAAATGTTATTGTGTTATCTACCCCTATCGTTGCAGGAAGCGACGGATTGGGGGTCAATGTAGGTGTTGTCGTGAATGCAGATACTGAGTTGGTTATGGTGTCTGTTATCGAATTCACTACCTCGTTTGTTGTTGCGCTGTCGTATACCACTACGTTGAAGCTGGTGGGCGTTGTTATTACTGTAGTGTATGCGCATGTCGCGGTTGTATGTTGACATGATGATATCGCGGTTGCCGTAGATCCGCTGACAGTGTAGAAGTTGTACGTGTACGGACTTGTGCCTCCCGCTGCGCCACTTGCTGTGAGGGTCTCATACTGGTTGTAGTCTATTATCGTGTTGGAGAATGACAGAGTCGGTGTTGTTGTGAATGCGCTGACTGAGTTGGTTATGGTGTCTGTTATCGAATTCACTACCTCGTTGGTTGTCGCGCTGTCGTATACCACTACGTTGAAGCTTGTCGGGGTTGTTATCGCCGTCGTGTATGCGCATGTCGCCGTTGTGTGCTGGCAGGTTGATATTGCAGTCGCAGTTGACCCGCTGACAGTGTAGAAGTTGTAAGTATACGAAGTTGTTCCTCCTGTAGCTCCAGTTGCTGTGAGGGTCTCATACTGTCCGTTGTCTATTATGGTGTTTGAGAAGGATAGCGTCGGTGTTGTTGTGAATGCGGAATTATAGCCGAATGCGGTGTATACTGTATTTACTGTATTGGCGAACCCGCCGAGTTCCTTTATCACCACATTGGCTGCGAATGTGTTTGAGGTGTAGAGGTTTGCTGCCGGTGTCCAGAGAAATGTGTTCGAGTTTGACTGCACATTCGTATAAAGCTGGTTTGCTATGACCTCGTTTGTTATTGAATTGACTATCATGTAATTGTAGGAGAATAGCTGGTTGCCGTTAGTTACTGTTGCAGAGAATAGTATGCTCTGCCCCTGATCTATGTAAGTGTTACTTAATGACAGGGTCGGTGCTGTTGGCGGAGTGTAGCCGTTGAACGGCGGGATCGTCAGTGTCTGGGTATAGATGCTGTTGACCACCTCGTTCGTTGTCGCGCCGTCCGATATAATGACATTCACTTCGACCGCGTTGGCTTCATCCACAGTAGGTATTGTCCAACTGAAAACATTTGAAGTTACAGAATTTATTACAAGATAATTGGCTATCGGAGTCAATGTTGCGGTGTTCACGACAAGGAAGTTGTAGGTGTATGGCGTTGTGCCGCCTGATATCCCATTTGCAGTAAATGTTATTGTGTTATCTACCCCTATCGTTGCAGGAAGCGACGGATTGGGGGTCAATGTAGGTGTTGTTGTGAATGCAGATACTGAGTTGGTTATGGTGTCTGTTATCGAATTGACTATTTCGTTGGTTGTTGCGCTGTCGTAAACGACCACGTTGAAGCTTGTAGGCGTTGTTATTGCGGTTGTGTATGCGCATGTTGCTGTCGTGTGCTGGCAGGTTGATATTGCAGTTGCTGTTGACCCGCTGACAGTGTAGAAGTTGTACGTGTACGGACTTGTGCCTCCCGCTGCACCACTTGCTGTCAGGGTCTCATACTGGTTGTAGTCTAATATCGTGTTTGAGAATGAGAGAGTTGGGGTTGTTGTGAATGCGGTGACCGAGTTGGTTATTGTGTCTGTTATTGAATTGACCACCTCGTTGGTGGTTGCGCTATCGTATACAACCACGTTGAAGCTGGTCGGCGTTGTTATTGCTGTTGTGTATGCGCATGTTGCTGTCGTGTGCTGGCAGGTTGATATTGCAGTTGCTGTTGACCCGCTGACAGTGTAGAAGTTGTACGTGTACGGACTTGTGCCTCCCGCTGCACCACTTGCTGTCAGGGTCTCATACTGGTTGTAGTCTAATATCGTGTTTGAGAATGAGAGAGTTGGGGTTGTTGTGAATGCGGTGACCGAGTTGGTTATTGTGTCTGTTATTGAATTGACCACCTCGTTGGTGGTTGCGCTATCGTATACAACCACGTTGAAGCTGGTCGGCGTTGTTATTGCTGTTGTGTATGCGCATGTTGCTGTCGTGTGCTGGCAGGTTGATATTGCAGTTGCTGTTGACCCGCTGACAGTGTAGAAGTTGTACGTGTACGGACTTGTGCCTCCCGCTGCACCACTTGCTGTCAGGGTCTCATACTGGTTGTAGTCTATTATCGTGTTGGAGAATGAGAGAGTTGGGGTTGTTGTGAATGCGGTGACCGAGTTGGTTATTGTGTCTGTTATTGAATTGACCACCTCGTTGGTGGTTGCGCTATCGTATACAACCACGTTGAAGCTGGTCGGCGTTGTTATTGCTGTTGTGTATGCGCATGTTGCTGTCGTGTGCTGGCAGGTTGATATTGCAGTTGCTGTTGACCCGCTGACAGTGTAGAAGTTGTACGTGTACGGACTTGTGCCTCCCGCTGCACCACTTGCTGTCAGGGTCTCATACTGGTTGTAGTCTAATATCGTGTTTGAGAATGAGAGAGTTGGGGTTGTTGTGAATGCGGTGACCGAGTTGGTTATTGTGTCTGTTATTGAATTGACCACCTCGTTGGTGGTTGCGCTATCGTATACAACCACGTTGAAGCTGGTCGGCGTTGTTATTGCTGTTGTGTATGCGCATGTTGCTGTCGTGTGCTGGCAGGTTGATATTGCAGTTGCTGTTGACCCGCTGACAGTGTAGAAGTTGTACGTGTACGGACTTGTGCCTCCCGCTGCACCACTTGCTGTCAGGGTCTCATACTGGTTGTAGTCTAATATCGTGTTTGAGAATGAGAGAGTTGGGGTTGTTGTGAATGCGGTGACCGAGTTGGTTATTGTGTCTGTTATTGAATTGACCACCTCGTTGGTGGTTGCGCTATCGTATACAACCACGTTGAAGCTGGTCGGCGTTGTTATTGCTGTTGTGTATGCGCATGTTGCTGTCGTGTGCTGGCAGGTTGATATTGCAGTTGCTGTTGACCCGCTGACAGTGTAGAAGTTGTACGTGTACGGACTTGTGCCTCCCGCTGCACCACTTGCTGTCAGGGTCTCATACTGGTTGTAGTCTAATATCGTGTTGGAGAATGAGAGAGTTGGGGTTGTTGTGAATGCGGTGACCGAGTTGGTTATTGTGTCTGTTATTGAATTGACCACCTCGTTGGTGGTTGCGCTATCGTATACAACCACGTTGAAGCTGGTCGGCGTTGTTATTGCTGTTGTGTATGCGCATGTTGCTGTCGTGTGCTGGCAGGTTGATATTGCAGTTGCTGTTGACCCGCTGACAGTGTAGAAGTTGTACGTGTACGGACTTGTGCCTCCCGCTGCACCACTTGCTGTCAGGGTCTCATACTGGTTGTAGTCTAATATCGTGTTTGAGAATGAGAGAGTTGGGGTTGTTGTGAATGCGGTGACCGAGTTGGTTATTGTGTCTGTTATTGAATTGACCACCTCGTTGGTGGTTGCGCTATCGTATACAACCACGTTGAAGCTGGTCGGCGTTGTTATTGCTGTTGTGTATGCGCATGTTGCTGTCGTGTGCTGGCAGGTTGATATTGCAGTTGCTGTTGACCCGCTGACAGTGTAGAAGTTGTACGTGTACGGACTTGTGCCTCCCGCTGCACCACTTGCTGTCAGGGTCTCATACTGGTTGTAGTCTATTATCGTGTTGGAGAATGAGAGAGTTGGGGTTGTTGTGAATGCGGTGACCGAGTTGGTTATTGTGTCTGTTATTGAATTGACCACCTCGTTGGTGGTTGCGCTATCGTATACAACCACGTTGAAGCTGGTCGGCGTTGTTATTGCTGTTGTGTATGCGCATGTTGCTGTCGTGTGCTGGCAGGTTGATATTGCAGTTGCTGTTGACCCGCTGACAGTGTAGAAGTTGTACGTGTACGGACTTGTGCCTCCCGCTGCACCACTTGCTGTCAGGGTCTCATACTGGTTGTAGTCTATTATCGTGTTGGAGAATGAGAGAGTTGGGGTTGTTGTGAATGCGGTGACCGAGTTGGTTATTGTGTCTGTTATTGAATTGACCACCTCGTTGGTGGTTGCGCTATCGTATACAACCACGTTGAAGCTGGTCGGCGTTGTTATTGCTGTTGTGTATGCGCATGTTGCTGTCGTGTGCTGGCAGGTTGATATTGCAGTTGCTGTTGACCCGCTGACAGTGTAGAAGTTGTACGTGTACGGACTTGTGCCTCCCGCTGCACCACTTGCTGTCAGGGTCTCATACTGGTTGTAGTCTAATATCGTGTTGGAGAATGAGAGAGTTGGGGTTGTTGTGAATGCGGTGACCGAGTTGGTTATTGTGTCTGTTATTGAATTGACCACCTCGTTGGTGGTTGCGCTATCGTATACAACCACGTTGAAGCTGGTCGGCGTTGTTATTGCTGTTGTGTATGCGCATGTTGCTGTCGTGTGCTGGCAGGTTGATATTGCAGTTGCTGTTGACCCGCTGACAGTGTAGAAGTTGTACGTGTACGGACTTGTGCCTCCCGCTGCACCACTTGCTGTCAGGGTCTCATACTGGTTGTAGTCTAATATCGTGTTTGAGAATGAAAGAGTCGGAGTTGTGGTGAATGCAGAGTTATATCCGAATGTAGTATAGACTGTATTTACAGTATTGGCATACCCACCGAGTTCCTTTATCACCACGTTGGCTGCGAACGTGTTTGAGGTGTAGAGGTTTGCTGCAGGTGTCCAGAGGAATGTGTTTGAGTTTGACTGCACATTCGTATAAATCTGATTCTGTATGATTGCATTTGTTATGGAATTTACTATCTCGTAGTTATAAGAAAATAGCTGGTTGCCGTTTGTCACTGTTGCAGTGAATAATATGCTCTGACTCTGGTCTATGAACGTATTACTCAATGATAGGGTTGGCGCTGATGGTGGAGTATAAGTGACGATGGGTAGAGGGGGGTTCTGCCATACGCCTAGCGCGTTAGACGGGAGGGTATACGTGTAATATATCGCGTTGTCTTCACTACTTAATTGGGAGGTGTAGCCTCCGATGCAGTAGATGATGATTGAATTTGTGACACAGCTTTGGCTATATACATTTGTTGGATAGAGAGTTGCGCTCTGCCATGCGCCTAGCGCGCCAGATGTAGAAATTTGCGCGTAATATACTGAGTTCTGTTCCTTATTGGCGTTGTTGAGGCCTCCCATGCAATAGATGTTGTTTGAATTTGTGACACAGCTTTGGCCGAATACATTTGTTGGATAGAGAGCTGTGCTCTGCCATGCGCCTAGCGCGCCAGATGCGGAAATTTGCGCGTAATATACTGAGTTGTCATAATTATCACTAAGTTGGGTGGTTGCGCCTCCAACGCAGTAGATGCTGTTTGAATTTATGGCACAGCTTTGGCCGAATACATTTGTTGGATAGAGAGTTGTGCTCTGCCATGCGCCTAGCGCGCCAGATGCGGAAATTTGCGCGTAATATACTGAATTGTCATAATTATTACTGAGTTGGCTGGTGTAGCCTCCGATGCAGTAGATGATGATTGAATTTGTGACACAGCTTTGGCTATATACATTTGTTGGATAGAGAGTTGCGCTCTGCCATGCGCCTAGCGCGCCAGATGCGGAGATCTGCGCGTAATATACTGAGTTCTGTTCCTTATTGGCGTTGTTGAGGCCTCCGATGCAGTAGATGATGATTGAATTTGTGACACAGCTTTGGCCGACTATATTTGTTGGATAGGGAGTTGCGCTCTTCCATGCGCCTAACGTGCCAGATGCGGAGATCTGCGCGTAATATACTGAGTTGTCATAACCACCGCCAAGTTGGCTGGTTTCGCCTCCGATGCAGTAGATGTTATTTGAATTTGTGACACAGCTATCGCCATATACATTTGTTGGATATGAAGTTGTTGTGGGTGTAGGGTTTATTGTTATTGCAGCGCTGTTTACCGAGTTTGCCATTCCGTTGGCTGTTGCGGAGTCTGTCACTATCACATTTGCCTCTACAGGCGAGTTTGTGGGCCATAGCGAGTTTGTCGATACGGAGAATGAATTGCTGGAAGACAACTGGTTTGCGAGTATCGCATTTGTTATCGAGTTGAATACGATGAAATTGTATGTGTACGGGCTAGTTCCCCCTGTTTCATAAGATGCGACCGTGAATAACTGCCTTGCCTCGTACGTCTGGGTGCTGGACGGACTTATTGTGACCGATGATGATAGTACGGAGTTATAGCCGAACGCTGTATAGACCGTATTTACGGTATTGGCAAACCCGCCGAGTTCCTTGATCACCACATTGGCTGCAAACGTGTTTGAGGTATAGAGGTTGGCTGCCGGTGTCCAGAAGAATGTGTTTGAGTTTGACTGCACATTCGTATAGAGCTGGTTTGCGATGACCGCGTTTGTTATTGAGTTTACTATCATGTAATTGTAGGAGAATAGTTGGTTGCCATTAGTCACTGTTGCCGAGAACAGTATGCTCTGTCCTTGGTCTATGAAAGTGTTGCTTAATGACAGGGTCGGTGCTGATGGAGGTTGATAAGAGGGCGCCTGGACTACAGTCCCAAATGCGGTGCTTGGAAGAACCCCACTTGGAGGATAGCCCCTGGTCCTTGCCCATTGCATACCCAGTTGCGAGCCCGAGTTGTCTTCCCCTGGGCGGAAATATATACCAACCGTCAGGGATATCGAGGGGATGGGGGAGGTGCCTATTTCATTTTTACCATAATCATACATAAAGTTTATGCCTGATGAGCCCGGCCAGTATGTGCTGAAAACATGGTACATGGTATTTGATGGATTTAGACTGCCAGCTAATGCACCACCCGAGGAGCAACTGCTATCTATAAAATCCGTGATTGTGGGGTTGTTGTCCATTGTCCAGCCGGAACATGCACTATCAACACTGTTTATATAGCCAAGTATCATGTATGTTATCTCTGAATCACCTATAAACTGGCCGTAAATTTCCAGTATGTTTCCTGAATCTGGTCCATAGTTTGCGCTCGTAAGTAGGGCATTATAATTACCTTGGTCTGTTATAATTACCCCGTTGTCTATCTGTTGGTCTCCTAAGGAAAATTGTGATGTGCCAGACCATCCGGATGGCACCGAGCTTCCAGCAAAGTTCTGGTACAGGGAGAATATATTCGCCCCGGTATCATATTGGCCGTATACACCCTTGCAGCTTGCGACGCTTGTCGGGACATTGCATGACAATTGCGGCGCCTCTCCTGTATTTGTCGTAAAGGAAAATAGTGTGTTTGATGTGCTTATCATATTTCCTGCCCAGCCGAGGTATATGGTGTTTGTGGATGCAGTTCCTGAATTTGCGGGAAGGAATGAACTTGGCCATTTATAGTCTACCCAATACAACACATTCTGGCTGTCCACCAGCGCATTGGTAGAACTTGATGAGGTGCAGGCGGAATTTGCGGTAAATTCATTCAGTATGTTGCCTTCCAGCCATGAGGGTATTACCGTGCCGTTTGTAAAGAAGAACTCCGCGTTGTTTAGGTCGCAGGTGTAGTATTGGCTGTAGCTGATCGCGTTGAGGCCGATCACATTCCCATAATATGAATTTGTGCCTATTGCGAGCGGCGTGTTCGGGGACACTACAACATTTTGCTGGTTCTCAAGCGTTATGGGCACATAGTACACTACGCTTGTTGGAACTGTTACTGCGCAGGCAGTTTTTATTAGTATTAAAGCTAGAAGTAGAAATAGAAGTAATGTTAAACTAAAGTTCCTGCTTTTAATCGGCATTAAGTCTATATAAACTACCAGAAATTATATATATTGCCTTGTTGGTTTGGCGTTTTGAACTTATTGTATTGATTCATTTTTAAGGCATTCATTGCTAATTAAAGGCAAGGTTTAAATAATCCAAAGATTAATGTAATTACAATACTTTCTGTGTATTCTTTTTTCTTAAAAGTAATACTGGATGAAGTAAATCTGACGGTGTTATTATGGCAAAGTCCTATGTAAAGTTTGAGGTATCCAACGATGTCGTGTCGAAGACATACGAGGCATTGCAGCTAGCAAAACAATCCGGAACCATAAGGAAGGGTTCGAACGAGGTAACAAAGAGCGTTGAACGCGGTCTTGCATCGTTTGTTGTAATCGCCGGAGATGTGGAGCCTGAGGAGGTCGTTGTGCACATACCCAGCATATGCGAGCAGAAGAACATCACATACTCGTATGTTCCAAGCAAGGTAGACCTAGGTAAGTCGATAGGCCTCAATGTTCCATGCACCGCTATAGCGGTAGAAAACCCAGGTGGCGCCGCAAACGCGATAAAGGAGATAAAAGCGAAAATAACCGGACTTGCGCCGCAGCAGAAGGCGCCAGAAAAACAGCAGGCTCCGCAGCAACCGAAACCGCAGCAGGATAAGGAATCAAAGCCAAAGGCTCCAAAAGCGCCAAAGCCGCAGCAACCGGCAGCACCTACACCTGCACAATAGTGATCCTAAATGCCAGACGAACAGCCCCAACAACAAAGGCCGCAATTCGCGGGTTTCCTGGCAGAGATAGTGGACATAAACAGGAAGGCCAAGACGGGAATCTCCGGCGAAATATATTCTGTCTCATGCAAGATCTTGGAGGGCAACGATCGAGGAAGAATAATAAGGAGAAACGTGCTGGGTCCGATAAAGATCGGAGACGTGATAAGGTTGCCTGACACAAGCAGGGAGGCAAGAGAAATAAAGGTCAAGTAAACAGGTGGTAATATGAAATGCACGTACTGTACCTTGGAAATCCCAAAAGGCACGGGCACAATGTACGTCTACAAGACGGGCACGATAAACTATTTCTGCTCCAGAAGGTGCTTCAAGAATGGAGTGATCATGAAACGAAAGCTGAACAAAAAGGAAATAAGGCAGAACAAATAGCTATTTAAATGCTGTTAACCCATTAGATTTAACGATCAGGGTGTAGTTAACGGTAACAGCCGCCAAAATTGCCTTATCCCAATATAACAGATCGCCTCTACTTAGGACAGGAGACATAAAATGCCTGGAAGCTGAGAATTTTCAGCAGGCACACCGTATGCTTTTAATCGCAGCAAGAGATCACGTTTCTGGTGTAAAAATAAACATAAAAGAGAATGGCAGTTTTATACAGAAGGAATTAACAAGACACATAAATCCTAACAGGACTGAGGGCTGCCTAAAGGAGCCGACAGTCGTAATTGACCCTACGGCTGATACAAGCTGCCTGTCTGTGCTTCTCGATTATGTAAAGGTGCGCCCCAATTCTGTTGTCATGGGAGCTGTTGTGTATGACGGCAATCAGGTAATAGACAATTCTGCAGCATACAACGGTGACCGTTTCTGGGCCGAACTCAAATAACGGCTTACAGCAGCTCTACCTTGATTTCTGTATCATCAGCATCTTTGAAAGCCTCCTTTAGTATCTTCTCGATGCCGAATTTCATGAGCTCAGCCTGGTGCTTTGAGAAAAAGACCTTCCTTCCTACCTTGTCCTTTATTATGTAGGAGCCTCCATCATCTACTGTCACTATTATGTATTCCTCTCCCTTGCTTATCTTGTAGCTCTTTGCCATCAGGCTTCACATTTTATCTTCTCTCTTTGCTCTATCCTCTCTGATATCGCACCATCCTCATCATAGAGGTATGTGGTTATGCTTACCGGATACGAATCCGGGAAGTTGTTGGGCCTTGTATAGAGCTTCACCTGCTTCTCTAATCTTCCTTCAGGCTTCAATATCCCGACTCTTGTCCTTCCCACATCAAGCTCCTTGTCATGCGCAAGCGACAGGGGAGGGCTTACAAGTATGTCGCACTCGCACCAGTAGGTTTTTGATGAGTTTGTCGCATTCACCGATATATACATTATTGCCTCGTTCTTGTCGTTGGCTTTAAGGCTAACAGGTTCAAACCTGGTCTCAACACTTGCACTGGGCATAGATACCACACCAAAAATAAAACTAATAAAATCATTAAATACCAAGATATTTATAAGCTTTACAAAAGAACTATTACCTGCCGGGTGCTTTTCTGGAGTTGAACGAATCCAGCCTTATCGAGAATGAACTCACGCTCAGGGACCTCAGGATAACAAAAGAGGTGACGGAGACGAGAAGATCCATAGTGAGATGGCTCGCCCTTGCCCTGGGCATAATAAGTCCGGGAGAATCAAGGCTAACCGCGGTATCTGTGCTCGATGCCCTCCTCTACTTCCAATTTATAGAAAAAAAAGATGCCAGCGTTGAGGAGATAACAGGGTATATAAATAAAAACTGGGCGCAGATAAATGAAAAAACCCTAAGGTATCATCTTCTACAGCTAAAGAATACCAACATATTAAATAATTCTAAGGGAAAATATTCACTTGTTGCTCCGGCAGTCGGGGACAAGTACGATGCTGACTTGTGGATAAGCAACTACCTTGACATGCAGATAAATCCCATAAAGGACAAGATCAGGATGGCTATGAAGGAGCTTAAGGGCAGATAGTATGGAAAACCTGGAAAGAATGCTTATATACGTGCTGATTGCCTTGGTTGTAGTGATAGCGGTTGCGTATGTAATTACCAATACATTGCTTAAAAGCAGCTATAGCGTCCAGGTAAGGCTTTTGGAGACCTCCTCCTACAATACCCTATATCCGTACCAGACATCCAAATACACCATAAATGTTACAAACACAGGCAGCAGCCAGGTAAACAACCTGCTCGTCGCGCTTTATCTTAATGGTGTCACCCAGAACACCAGCCTATTGTCCATACCGCCGGGAAAGAGCGCCCTCATAACTAGAAACTACACGTATACAAACGCCGGCATCTACATATTCCAGGCCAAGGCCGACCCGGCAAACGTATTGAATATAGCAAACAGACAATCAGCGCAAAGCACGATTGTAGCCAACGTAAGCCCGGAAACGCTGCCTGATGTCTACACATCAGTGCCAAACGCAAACATATCGGCGTTACAGAGCTTCACCTTTACGGGGGCAGGCGCGATAGCCTTGTCCGCGATGGCGCAGAGATACGACATAAGCTCAATCAACAAGTTCTTTGAGCCTGGGGAAAACATAACCACAAAGATATTTGACGACGCATATCCGTTTACCGCAAACGTGTATGGCGCACACATTGAATACAATGACAACAGCATAGCATATGTAGCATGGCTGCAGGGCACGGTCAACCCGCAACTTGTAGAATCTGTGATCTCCAGCTTCGGGCTGCCTATCAAGACAGCAGCCACAGGCACAGGGCCGATATATTATGCAGACCTAAACGGCACGACAAGCATATGCACCTTCTACAGCGGCGGCTGGACAAAGATAATAGGCTACTACAACCACAGCAACCCAAACACATGCCTGGAATTCTCTAGTGGCACCTATTCTGCAAACGAGACCGCAATCATAATAAACCTCGTAAGCGGAAACGCCAACCTTACGCACTACCAATCCGGGTTCTTCTATATAAACAGCACAGACCTTGGGTCATCCTTCTCCTACTCCGGATCCAACCTTTCAGCAACAAACATATTCGAGAACGGCTATGGCATATTCATATCAGAGATAAAGAAGCTAGGCGAAGGCATCAACGTATCCAACTTTAAGAACTCAACATGCTACGGGCTCATATTCAACAGCAACTCGGTGCACGTCTGCTCCTACGCAATCGCAACCAGAACAGGCAACTTCTCCCTGCCCTACGGGCTTGTCAATTCAAGCTACATAACAAGCAATTACATACTCAACATCTATTCTCTAGTGAACAGCACGCAGCTCATAGCCGCGCATGACAATGCCGCAAACCTGCTCTACCAGCTCGGAATTACGGGCAACTCCGTCGAATGGTCGACTTACTACAAGAACTCATGCTCCTTCGAAAACCTGTCTATAGGATGTGTATTCAGCAAATTCGTAAATGCGAACAGCACAGCATACCTGAACATAACAAACGGGCTGCCAAAGAGCCTAAGGGTCAACAGGCTTGCCTGCGACATCACACCCGTTCCATCAGGCACAGCTGTCAACATCACCATAAACGCGCACTCATCCAACCAGATCATACAAAAATGCAATGCACTCTCGATACCTACGGTAGCCGCACAGACAATATACAATCTCGTGCTCAATTACACATACAACAATTCCACAAGAATGGTCAATGGCACGCTTAACGTCTCAAATCAGGAATCCACCTAAAGATTCATGAAGTCCTTCGCGCCCTTGCCTTCCGGGAATGCCCTTCCGTTCTCCGCCTCTGCCGGCAGGTGCGTCTCGTTTGCGACCCTTTGCAGTTCGCCCAATTCAAGAACCCTGCCAACGAACAGCTCCACGTAGTAATCCTTTCCTATCTGGACCTTTTTTATCTTGAAATGCAGGACCTGCAGCATCCCGGATCTCTTGACCCTGATCCTTATGCCTCCTGATGCTACTATCCCCATCGCGGTTTCGTCGGCCATTAAATCATTAGATTTACCACAATAATATTTAAAACAAGCGAGTATTATATCATTGATTATGATGCTACAGATAACGTCTCCGGCAATAGCCTCCTACTTCAACTCCGTATACGCATGGCTGTCCGGGTTTGTCGGAGCACCGCTGCTGTGGCCGCTGGCATTCCTGATATCATTCCTCATATTCATAATCATTCTCTCTATTATATTCAGCGTTTTTGCATACGTCTTCGGATGGGTTGAAAGAAAGATAATAGGAAGGGCGCATTCAAGGCGCGGCCCTACATACGTGGGACCGTTCGGGTTCCTCCAGAACCTTGCTGACCTTGTCAAGCTCATGTCTAAGGAAAGCATACTTCCTGACAGGGCTGACAAACCGCTGTACCTTGCAATACTCCCGGCTGTGGTGGCATTATTCGTGCTGATTCTTGTCTTCCTGCCATTTACAAACGCCTTCGTTGGCATAGGGACCACGATAAGCCTGCTCGCGGTTTTCGTGCTTCTCTCATTCTCCCCTATACTGCTTTTCCTTGCGGGATGGACAAGCGGCAACAAGTTCGGATCCATAAGCGCCCAAAGGTCTGTTGTGATACTGATAAGCTACGAGATACCCATGTTCCTTGTAGTCGCGGCTGTTGCAATGCTCTCAAACAGCCTCAGTTTTACTTCGATAGTAAACGCCCAAAACCCAATCTGGTATGCGCTCCTGATGCCGATAGGGCTTGTCGTGTTCTTCGTGGTTCTCCTTGCCGAGCTTGAGAGGCCCCCATTCGATTTAAGAGAGGCAGACAGCGAGCTCATAGCAGGCTGGCTTACCGATGCAAGCCCTGCATATTACGCACTGGCGCTGCTGCTTGATTACGTAAGGATGTTTGTCGGAACGCTTATTGTTGTAATACTGTTCTTCGGCGGCTGGCTGGGACCTTCTATAATCCCGGCTTTTGCATGGCTCATGCTCAAAGTGGTGATCCTCACGCTTTTCATAATAATCATAAGGGCCACCAGCGTGAGGATGCGGATAGACAGGGTGCTCAGGCTCGGCTGGGAATACCTTACGCCGCTGGCAATGCTCAACCTTTTGATTACATTTATAATCTTTGTCAGGTAAGTTAGATTGATGGTATAATGGTATCGAACCCGTTGCTAAAAGTTGCAAAGCAGGTGCTGGAGAAGCCGGCAACCCTTGAGTTCCCTGAGCAGAAGGAAACTGTCACGGACAACTACAGGGGCATACACAAGCTTGACATGAAGACATGCATAAGCTGCTCAGCCTGCGCAAGGATATGTCCCAACCAGACAATAACAATGGTTGACACTGAAACGGACAAGGGAACGAAGATAATGCCTGAGATAAACCTTGAGAGGTGCCTTTTCTGCGCCCTATGCGAGGAGGTCTGCCCCACGGATTGCCTTACGCTTGGGAAGGACTACGATTTTGAAAGATATGATAGAAGAGAATTCATAAAGAGACCGGAGGAGCTCGAATAGTGATATCATGGCTTATGTGACGCTTTTTATAATAGCGGCGTTACTTGAGCTATTATCCGCAGCACTGGTACTTTGCTTCAGGAACATACTTCACACGATACTCGCTCTCTCCATGCTTTTCGTATTCAATTCCGCAATGTTCCTTATACTAGGCCAGCCGCTTCTTGCCCTGCTGCAGCTTTTCATTATGGTAGGGGGAATATCCACATATCTGTTTGTGGGGGCCGCATCGGCAAGCTACTCGAAGTTCAGGAACACAAACTACGGGCTCTTCGCAATAATGTCTATACTTATATTCTTCCTTTTCACCGCGAAGGTGGGAAACACAAATCCCGTATCGGCTGAGCAGAACACGCTTTCGGTGTCGCTTGTATCACAGTCATTGGGTGCAAATGTTGGAATCCTCTATCTATTGACAATTATGCTTTTTGGGGTGGGCATAGGTTCCATACTCCTTATGAAGAAGCTTGGTGGTAAAAGGTGATATTCATATATTTCATTGCATTGAGTATTGCGCTGTTCGCCATAGGCCTTGGCGGAGTCGTCGCAAGCAGGAATTTCCTGATAATCATGCTCTCCATAGAAATATCCATCACTGCAAGCACGCTCCTTGCGCTTTCATTCTTCTATTTTGTATCAAGCAACAGCATAATCCTGCTCCTGCTGACCATATGGTCCATAGCATCTGTGGAAGTAATGGCCCTTGTGGCATTTTACAGGTACATGGTCAGGGAGGAGATAAGCCTTGACATTGCAAAGCTCTCCAAACTCAAGGATTGATAAAAATGCTTGCCATAATCATAATACTGCCACTTATCATAGCCGCAATACTCTCGCTTATCCTCAACAAGCACGGCAAATACGTAAAATACATAGCACTTGCAGCAAGCATAATCTCCTTCATTCTAATAATAAACGCATTCCTGAGCCCGGGACAGCTTCAGAACCTCGCATGGTTCAGTTTTTCCGGATACACCTTCACGCTTACGGTATCGACCATGCCGCTTAACATGCTGCTTTTGCTATTGGTCGGGATGATAACACCGCTTATAGTGTTGTATTCCATAGGATTCATGAACCTCCCAAGCGAGCAATCAAGGTATTATACTGAATTATTGGCATTTGCTACTGCCATGATGCTTTTCGCAATGTCCGGCGACTTCATAACAATGCTCATAGGCTGGGAACTGCTTGGAATTACAAGCTATCTCCTGATAGGGTTCTGGTATGCTAGAGAGGGAACCGCAGATGCGGCAAGGAAGGCGATAACAACAATACTCATAGGCGACATACTGATGTTCGCGGCCATAATCATAATATGGAATTCCTATCATACGTTCAGCTTTGCGATGCTATTGCAGCATACAACATTAACCGGCAACATGGCAGTCGCACTATTGCTGATCATCTTCGCGGTATTTACGAAATCGGCGCAGTTCCCATTCCATGAATGGCTTCCTGACGCGATGAAAGGGCCAACTCCGGTATCGGCATTCCTGCATTCCTCTACAATGGTGAAAGCCGGAGTGTTCCTTATTGCCGTTCTGCTGCCGCTTTTTGTGGCATACCATTTACTTTACGTGCTTTTGATATTCGGCATAATAACATCAATATTAGGGGTCGCAAATGCGCTTGCAGAGCCCAACATAAAGAGAGTGCTTGCATATTCGACAATTGAGGACCTGGGGCTGATGTTTATAGCATTGGGGCTCGGCTCCATAGTTGCTGCAATGATGCTGTTTGTTGTACAGACCTTCTACAAGGCACTCCTCTTCATGAGCGCAGGAACTGCAATAAAGGCAAATGACGGCGAAGAAGATATGGAAAGGATCTACAATAATCCCTCATACATGAAAATGTTCATACCCGCGATAATAGGCGCTGTATCGCTTGCAGGATTGTATCCGCTTAGCGGCTTCTTCGGAAAGGCCGCTGTGGCTGCAAGCACAAACAACATTGTGATATATGCAATTTTATTGGTCCTGGAGCTGGGAAGCAGCATCTACATATTCAGATGGCTATTTGTGCCATTGCATAAAAAATCTGAGAGTAAAACAAGAGAGGCAAATGCAAACTACAAGACCATGCCCATATCCATGATGGTACCTATATACATACTTGCAATAATTGCCGCAACATCAGGCTTTCTGGTATATTTCTACCTGCCCGCTTATCTTAATCAGTACGGCCCAAAGACATTTATTAGCACATTCGAGATTGCGGTTTCAACACTTGTAGTTGCCGGAGGGTTACTTGTGTCATATGCACTGTTTTATCGTAGGGATTATTCAGCGATGGACAGGCAAAGCCTGGTTTACAAACTGCTTTACAACAATCTAATCATGAATGAATTATACCTCTACTCCATCAAACTTGTTTCTTTTGCATCAAATGCATTAGATGCCCTTGACCGTTCAATATACCAAACAATCAAAGACGGCGCACACAACGTTGGCGCCTTTGGAAATATAATCAAAAAGGTAGAAACCGGTGACACAAACACCTACATCATAGCATTCATAATCGGAATGGTAATAATTGTAGCAATATTTATCCTGTGATATTAATGTTTCCGCTTGTATTATCGATGATAATAGTACCGGTAATTGCATTGCTGCTGGTATCTTTTGCTAAAGCTAAATACAGCAGGAAGATAATAATATGCTCGACGCTCATAAACGTCCTTATAACCCTATCAATATTCATTTCAGCCATGCTCTCGGGTGGCATAAACATATCTGAGCAGTATCCGTACATAAGCTCCCTGGGGGTTTCGCTAGCCTTCAGGATAAATGCGATATCCCTTATACTTCTTATAATGTCATCGGTGGTGCTCTTTGCAACTGCGCTTTCTGGAAATCCGGAAAACGATGCGCCCAAATTATCAGGCATGCTTATAGCGCTCTTCCAGATAGCCGCTGTGGGGTTGTTCGCTTCGGCAAACCTGTTCATATTCTTCATATTCTGGGACATAGGAGTAATAGCGATGTTCTTCATGATAAATACGCTAGGATCTGCGAACAGGAAATCCGCGTCAATCAATTTTCTTATATATGAAATATTCGCAAGCTCGCTTTTGCTTCTTGGAATAATCCTGATATACTTCTACACGCCCGTACACTCCTTTGACATATCGTACATAGCGGCCAATGCTGCGCTTATACCTGCAAACATTCAAACCATAATATTCGCGCTGCTGTTTGTCGCATTCATGATAAACATGCCGTTATTCCCGATGCATTTCTGGCTTCCAGATGCACATACCGAGGCGTCGACGCAGGGATCCATGCTGCTCTCAGGCATACTTACCAAGTTTGGCGGCTTCGGCATGCTTATATTGTTCATGATGCTCCCGATATCCGCAAAATATTCCGTTTACATAGCTGTGCTTGCTGCGGTCTCGACCTTCTATTCGGTCTTCATATTGATGCGCCAGACCGACATAAAGCGTATAATCGCATATTCGACTATAGTGGAGATGGGGATAATAATGGTAGGGATAAGCGCAGGCAATGCATTCGGCACTTATGGCGCAGCTTATGCCATGCTGTCCCATGGTTTGGCAATAGCCCTGATGTTCCTGCTTGCTGGCACCATAAAACATGTATTCGGGGAGCGTAACCTTTCATCATTAAAGGGCACTGTGGTGAATGCGGCATCGACAACATATGCCTTCCTTATAGGCGTCCTTGCCATGGTCGGATTTCCCCTTACCGCGGGATTCGTTGCTGACATACTGCTGTTCATAGGTTCGCTGCAGGCATTCGGCATATTTGGAGTTGTGCCGATATTCGCATTAGTTTTTATGGGCGCCTTCATGTATCTTATAATAAACAAGAGCATGTTCTCCACCAGGGAGCGCTCAAAAACCGTGGATTATCTCAAACTGGACCAGAAAATAGGCTATACGATGCTTATTTTTTTCATATTCCTGTACGGGGTGCTGCCATTTACCATCCTAAACCTGGTAAAATTGTAGATGATGATTGATGTTCCAACCAAATGAGTATATAATTGCGCTAGTCATATTCTCTGTAGCAGGTTTCATAGCGAGCGGAATATACGCCTCTTTCTCAAAGAACAAAAAGGGCGGCTTCATTTCAAGCACAATACTGCTTTCAATAATCGCAACCTCAGCAGTATACCTGCTTTTAGCCAACTATGATTTGACAATATTCAATCTTATCCACATATATCCGTTCTCCTCACTTTTCATAGCGTTGTTTGCGGTTACTATGCTGCTTGTAAATGTGCTTTCTTATGTCAGCTCAAAAGATTATACCAATCTTTTATTCCTTATCAGCCTTTCCTTCACCGGAGCCTTCATAGTCTCGTCTGCAGTATCGATACTGTCAATACTCATAGGGCTGGAGCTCCTTGCGATAACAACCGCATTTGCCATATTATTTGAGGGGAAGCACAGGATAGAGGCCGCGGTCAAGCTGTTCATATTGAGCTCGATATCCGTTGCAGTGTTCACATTCGCGCTGGCATTGCTACTGCCATCAAATACCCAACTAACGCTTACACCAGCAATAAATAACCCGAATTTGAGCGGTGCGACAATAATACTTCTTTCAATAGCGCTTTTTGTAGTGGCATTCGGGTTTGATACCGCATTGTTCCCCTTCAACCTGTGGGTTCCTGACGTGTATGAGGGATCACCGACCTACATCACATCAATGCTTGCAGGCATAAACAAGAAAGTGGCCTTCGTTGCCCTTATAGAGGTATTCTTCTTCATATTCATCGCATACAAATCTACCTTCTCGCTGATTTTCATAATACTTGCGATATTCACGATGTTCTTCGGGAACCTCGCAGCGCTGGTGCAGAAGAATGTGAAAAGGCTTTTTGCATACTCGTCAATCTCCCAAGCAGGCTACATACTGGTCGGAATCGCAACAGTTACCCAATTCGGCCTTGAGGCCAGCATATTCTACATGGTGGCCCACGCGTTCATGATAATAGGCGCCTTCGCAATTGTGATGTGGCTTGAGTC
Source organism: uncultured Microcaldota archaeon (assembly GCA_963804175.1). GTDB lineage: Archaea > Micrarchaeota > Micrarchaeia > Micrarchaeales > Micrarchaeaceae > UBA12276. The sequence continues at coordinate 102,068 of CAWDPD010000002.1, read as the reverse complement.
AAAGAATATAAAGACGATAGACGACTACAACGCATTGAATTCGAGGAACGCCTTCGCAGCTGCGTCGCTAACCATACTAATGCTCTCCATGGCCGGAATACCTCCGCTCATAGGGTTTGCTGGCAAGTTCCTGCTCTTCTCAAGCGCGATAAGCGGAAAACTGGTTCTGCTTGCGGTTATTGGAGTCATAAACAGCTTCATCTCGATATACTATTACGCAAAGGTCATCAACTCAATGTACTCCAAAAAGGCAGAGAAGACGATGAGGATGGATCCTTACATAATGGCTGTGGTGGCAACCGCACTCGCAGTCGTGATATTATTCGGGATATACCCGCAGCCGCTGATAAATATCGCAGCAATAGCAAGCAAGGCCATATTGGGTATTTAGTTAATAAATCTACTTAACAAGTCCTCTGAAAAAGAATCTTTTTAACATTAGGCTCGGCCTATCCATATCACCATACTCGCTGAAGAAATTCTCAGCCCCGAAGATCTTCAGAAATTTAAGGAAGAAACCCAAGTTGCTTACGGCCAAATTAGAATAATAGTTATGCAGGAATTTATGCATCTTAAGATCCAAACCATACTTTTTCCTCCATTCCTTGTCATAGTTCCTCAAGGGAGTGCCATCCTTTATATTGCTGTTTATGGTATTTGCCAATATTTTAGCACAGGAACAGCCGAATATTATGCCTCCACCGGTTGTTGCCTTTACTTGTCCTGCCGCATCGCCAACAAGCATTACATTCTCCTTGACAGTTGCTGACCTGCTTGTTAAAGGTATTATGCTTGCATAGCCATTGAGCTTTTCAGCACCATTTAGCAATCTATCAAGCATTCCGCTATGTATGAATTTGGAGAAGGCTGCTGTACTGCTTATCTTTGCCCTGTCACTTATCCCTATCCCTACCTCAATCTTATCCTTCGAGTAGGGGCAGCTCCATCCAAAGAAACGATAAGCTATCTGATTTGAAAAGAAAAGCCCTGCCATATGGTGGTCGTCTATTTTTGCATTCGAATATTCGGCTTTGTAAGTCAAGATGTATTCCTTGATGGGTGGAAACTCGAATGCCGCAGCAACTGTTGAAACTGCACCATCAGCTCCTATAATTATGTTGCTCTTATCAGAGGCAATCTCATGGAGTTCCTTTCTATCTAGCTTTTTTCCCAGTGTCACCTTGGCTCCGGCCTTCACCGCCGCGCCTTTGCACAATTCAGCAAGCATCCCCCTATCAACCACATAAGCCATGGTCTTCTTTGCCTTTACCCTGAGTTTCTCTTTTCCTGCACTAAGTGTGGCACCATCAAGCGTATTTACTATGGCATGCTTGGGATCTATCCCGATTCTCCCAAGGCCGCTTACAGAGAATATGCCCGAGGCTTTGGCAGATCCGTCAGCGACGGATTTCTTTGAATCATAAACCTCCACATCAATACCGTGCACGGCAAGTTCCTTTGCAAGAGTAAGCCCTACCACGCCGGCGCCAATAATCATTACTTTTTTATCCATCGCAACCCCAGAAAGGATCTGACCATTTGATTAGTATATATACTTTTCTATATAAATATACTTATATTTCGGTGATAATACGTCTGCAAAAAGCCCAAAACATGAGCCAAAGAAGCTGCAAGGGCCAATAAAATCCCCCAAAATCGCCATACAAAATATAGTGGTCAGCGCTGATCTGCATGCAACGATTGACCTTTACGCTCTTTCAAAGGAAGTCAAGGCCGTTGACTATGAGCCCGAGCAGTTTCCCGGAGCAATATTCAGGATAGCAGAGCCAAAGGCAGTAATAATACTCTTCAAGAACGGCAAGATGATATGCACCGGAACAAGCACAGAGGCGAACATAAGGAAAGTGCTCGAATTCGCATCGAAGGTGATATCAAAATACGTAATATCGCTCAATCCTCCCGAAACAAAGGAAAGCAAGAAAGCCGCAGAAGCCAAGAAAGCTGCCGACGAAGCCGCGAAAAGAATGAAGGGCTAATTTTCAGCAACTAAAGGTTCAAATCCCGACGAGGGCGAATTTCAACGTGTCATCTCTAAGAAACGGGTTCAAATCCCTTACTTAACAAAATTTTCATAGCTGATCTTCGCTCATACTTTTACCTTTTTCTTGTGCTGCTTCTTCTTTTCCTTTCTAAGTTCGTTTCAGTCTATCTATATTATCAAGCACAAAATTCGTGCGAATTTCAATGGCATCTTTAGGGATTTCTATAACTCTGTATCCTATTGATTCGTAGGCGTCCTTAAGCATCAATCCTAATTTTTCTGCATAATCCCATGTCCAAGGCCTTTCTACAGTGGTTCTGTATATATCTTTCCAAGCGGGTGTCCAGAAGATGGCATCGTATCTATACTGCTTGGAAAATGTTAGCAGCTCTTTTGGCGGTTCTATACCCTCAATCCTCAAGAATGCAAGTGGTTCTGGTATTCCTCTGTCAAAAACACAATCATGAGTTTGTATTGGTGCCTCTTTAAATTGTATTATTCTACTTGCTGTTACCGGCTTCCAAAATTCTGATGGTGCAGACCAAGGAAGCAATTTGCCTCCTGATTCAAGTTCCTTCCTGATTATATCGATGGCTTTTTCGCTGGCAGTCCATATCTTATCATTCTTGCCAAGACTATCAACAAGAGTGGTCTTTCCTGAACCGACACCTCCAGTTATAACACATCATAATCCGATCTGCTTTTCCATTTTATCACTTGATTTGTTTGACTGCCCCTATAATCTCTTATTCATATCTATCAAATGTATGATGTTTAAATCAGGCCATTTTTCCTTCATCATCTCTGCAATCAATCTTCTATGGCATTCTTCTGGTGTCCTTTCGCTACACAATAAGCAAGATTTTTTCTCTGTGAAAAAGTCTATATCTATTTTATCCAAAGCCTTTCGTTCTTTCATAAGTGGTATAAATTTGCTTACATATGCACTCCAAGGTCCTCCATTTCTGTGGTCGTCAAGAATCTGATCTGTTGGAGCCAGAAATGGTAAATAGTGATAATCGCAATTCAGCAATTCCTTTAAGAAAAATGCAAGGTCGTCCTTCTTACTGAACCCTGCAATCTGGTTCGTATTCCGCAACCTTATATCAATGACACGTTCTATTCCCTCCCTTTTCAATAACCCGAAGAATTCCTCGGCAGAATGCCCTGCGAAGCCGATAGTGTATATATTACGTTCCTCTTTTTTGCTTTTTGTGGCTATTTTAACACCTTGTCACTGCGTATTCTTATTACATAGTTATCCATCGCTAACATATCAAGCTTTGCGGTCAGGAAAGATTTTACTGCATCTTCTGGGGTGCATACTATGGGCTCACCATGATTATTGAAACTCGTATTTATTATAACGGGATTCCCAATAAGCCTTTCGTAAGCCTTCAGGATACCAAAAGAATCAGGATTATGTTCTCTCGATACAGACTGCACTCTTGTAGTGCCATCAACATGCACAGATGCTGGAAATCTACGCATAAACTCCTCTGATGCTGATAAGCTGATTGTCATAAATGGCACTGATCTCTTAACCTTATCTATATTTGCCAAGTTTCTATTTGCATAATCCTCCAGAACCATTGGTGCGAATGGCATAAAATCATTCCTCTGGAGTTTTGCATTAAGGACATCATTTATGCCTTTGTGGTTTGCAGGTGCATATATGCTCCTATTGCCCAGTGCTCTTGGTCCGAATTCCATTCTACCATGGAATCTTGCAACTATCTTGTTCTCTGATAAGGCTGTTCCGATAGTCTGGTGCAATTTTCCAGAGCTTTCCATTAGCTCGTAACCTATCCTATCTTTATATTGTTCAAGGGTTTGTTCGATATCTTGGCTTGTAAAGCTTGGTCCAAGCGACATGCTATAGAATGTTTTTGGCTTCATAGGCTCACTTTCTGCCCCATTCTTGCATAGAACTGCAATTGTCGACCCTAATGCAACTCCCGGATCTCCCATTGGAGGGTTTATAAACAACTCCTTGATAAAATCCTGCTCTGCAATTCTTTGGTTGAGCTTTACATTTGCAAAAACACCTCCTGCAACAGCCAGCTTTCCATGACCCTTGCCTGGTTGTAATATGTATTGCGAACTCTGATTTACTACCTTAAGAGCCAGATGCTCTAAGACTGCCTGTGCTCCTACGGCTATATCCTCTCTTTTTATGTCATTTCCAATCATGTCTCTTACTGTAGCTTCAACTTGCCTACCAAAAGCATGATATTCTCTCCAACTGTCTATCGGGTTGAATCTTCCTCCACGTGTATCTACAGCATCAACCTCTTTCAGGAAACGCTGATTCAAGTTCCATCCATTTATTACACCTGGAGAATTGTCATCGAACCTAAAAAGACTGAGAAATGTGCCAAAGCACTGCTCTGGGTTGCCTTGTGCAGCAAGTCCAGTTATTTTACCTTCGTCCCTCAATTTTCTGAAACCAAGCCCCGAAGTTACATACTTATAGAATAAGCCTAAACTGCCCTCGTTTCCTACCGCAGCAATAGGCTCCAATGATATATTTTCCAATAAAGTAGGTCTATTGGGTTGCCCTGCACGGTTTATGGTCATTGATAAGCCGTCACCTATACCGTCCATGGTAATTACCGTGCACTTATCGAATCCTGATAAGAACCATGTTGATAATGCATGTGCAGGATGGTGTGGTATACGAATTAGCACTTCGTCTTTCAAATCCATGCCTACATGTTTTCTGATAACACCCATAAACAATTTGCGAAATTCATGGATGTCCTTGTCCCTCATTTCTTGAGATGCAGCAAGCTGCATCCTATATTCCCTTATGTCAGCATCCGTTTTGATTTTGCTAAGGTAGCTACCTGGCGATTCCTCAAGAGGTTCCTTAAGCCACCTCGACCATAAGCCAAATGCTTCATCTCTTTGCCAGCTGCAATATCCTAAATGTTTTATCTGGTCTCTACTGGGAAGCTGAGTAATCGCATATTTGATAGAATTGATCGGAAAACTATCATCATTCTTCTTTCTTGTAAAGCGTTCCTCTGTTGTAGCAGCAATAATATCCCAATTGCTTCCCTCCCTTCTTAATAAGACCGCACTTGACTCATGGCCTAGACTGACGCCTAAGGCATAGGTTACTTTTGAAGGCACTAAATCACATTTAAATTATGAGGCCAGAAATATAAATATCCTCATTTTTATGAAATTTATATAATCCAATGGTGTGGCTACATTGTGGGGTCTTTTATCCCTATACTTTAGGAGCTCGAATTTCGTCACTGATTATATATAAGCCGTCTGCGTATACAAATTGGAGATTTTATGTCTAAAAACAAGGTGGAGCATGGAACCCAGGTGGTTATAGCACGGCGAGGGCTATGCTTAATGCTCAAAGTAACCTATTGAATTCGTCAACAGATAAATCTACTTCTCTTATTATTGTCCTAGCCATACCTTTGCCTACAGGTCTAAGGGAAAGGGCTTTAATTACTCTTGATATTTAATAATAGAGAATATGGAAATAAAACTGTCCAACGATTCAAAGATAGATGCACAGCTAATAATGACTGGAAGGGGTTGCATAATAGGGCAGAGCGGATCCGGAAAATCTTTTCTCGTTGGAATAATAGCCGAAGAGTTGTCCAAGTTAGGTCTACCTTACTGCATCATCGATACTGAAGGTGAATATGCTTCATTGAAAAACTACTTTAAGGCAATAACAATAGGTGGGAGCAACCAAGACTTCGGATTTGATATCGATATATCTAACCTATTACACACTAGCATAAAGAATAAAGTACCTATTATTTTAGACCTATCAGAAGAGACAGACAAGAATTCAAAAGTGTATCGGACACTAGAAGAAATATACAAAATAGAGGATAAACTACGAACACCATATCTAATAATGATAGAAGAGGCAGACAAGTTTGTACCCCAGGTAACGCACCAGAAGATAAATATCATAGAGGAGCTGGGGGTAAGAGGGAGAAAGAGGGGCATAGGTCTAATTGTTGCAACGCAGAGGCCCAGCAATATAAGCAAGAATGTGCTTTCACAATGTTCTTATGGTTTCATAGGCAAGCTCACAATAGAAAACGACCTCTCGGCAATAAAGCAGCTTTTTAGCGACAAGAGGAAACTAAAAGAGATAGTCAGCCTTAGCATGGGCGAATTTATGCCTTTTGGCACCGGTTTCCCAAACAAGTTCAAGGTAAGGATTACAGATGTAACCCAAAGAGGTGCAACACCAGCGGTCGATCTTAGTTCACCTAAAGGGTCTAAACCGAAACTGGAGGAACTTATTGGTAAACTGAAATCAGAGACTAATCTAACAAAAAAACCAAACACGAACGGAAAGAAAAAGATAACTGCGCTTTCCCTTGAATTTAGTACTAATGACGCACATGCATTTGCCAGGAGCATTGCGACCCGCAGATTTGGAATTTTTGGAAGGCCCGTGGAGCAGCCAGAATCAATAAGAGTAATCTACATAATGGCTAGCCTTTGCAAGATAAGAATACCTACGAAAAAGAAAAATGAGTTTGAGGAGTATAATTTCCTTATGGACAAGAACTTCAAGTTGATAAAGCTATTGAAAAGTGTGCGATTCGAGGAAAATAAGATTGGAAAGCCAAAAAAATTGAATCCGCTGGAGACCAGTCTTCTAAGAGAACTGAGATCTAGAAGGAAGCTGCCGATTGCCAACATGGATAAATTAAAGATAGGCAACGCAAAAGATACGAGTATTGCCCTAAGAAGGCTTGCTTCACTTAAGCTAATAGTGAAAGATACAAAGAACATTCATGCAGAAAGTTATTCAGGCTACCTTATGAGAGAGCTTCCAAAGCTAGAGTACACATACTTACCAAGCAAAGAAATCGACCCGACCAGAATCTCCAGGGACGAAGTCAAGGCGTATTCAAGCAACCTTTATCCGAATTCCGTTTTGGTCGACTTTTCTACAGTGTACATACCAGTATACGAGATAATCCTAAGGCATAAAAATAAAATAAGGATGTTTAATATCGATGGCTTGTACGGCAAAGAAGTTTCAGGTATGTGATATTTCGGTTTTCTAGGAAGGCTTTTATACATTCCTAATAGATTCTTTAATGTGATTGTATGGCAAAAAACAATCTTGTTTACATTGTGGGGATAATAGTATTGATAGTGGTAGTAGGAGTTGCCGTAATAGCGTTGAGGAAAAGTCCGACGCCCAGCAACACCTCTACCCAAGCAACAACAATTGCAGGCTCAACGACTACAGGACAATCATACCAGTCAAGCTCTACAACCAAGCATCCTGTATTGATGACAGACCCGGCACAGGTGCCTCCTGGAACTAGTGCAATGGTTGTCACATATACCAGTGTGAAAGTTTATGCAACAAATGGAACAACTTCTGGATGGGTAAATGCGCAGGGAAGCGGAAGCGTAAATCTATTGGCAACTCAGAGCGCAGCTCAGGTCATAGGCAGTGCAAACGTAACTGCAAATTCCACAATACATGCAGTAAGTTTTGATGTTACTTCTGTCACTGCAACAGTAAACGGAACAACCCGCACAGTTGTAGTACCAAATTCTACAGTAACTGTAAACGTAACAGGAAGTACAAAAGCAAGTTCAAATTCCTCTGTTCTGATAGACTTTTTCCCAACAGTAGTTACAACTTCGAACTCTAATTCAACGGTCTACGCTATGAGTCCTTCTGCTACCGCAGTTCTGGTTTCAAATGCAACAATAAGTAGCTCATCGAATGTAGGCTCTACAGTGGCTCTCAACTCAAATGTAAATGCACAGTTGAACCTTGCAGCTCCAAGCATTATGATAGTTTCAGCTAAGGTATCCTCATCAGGCAATGTCACAAATACAACAGTGACTGTAAAGAATAACGCCAATAGGACTGTAATTATCAACGGCGTTGTGTTGTACGGCAACGAATCTGCATCTGCAAAGAGCAACTCGTCCCTAAATCTTAGCTTAGGCAGTGGATTGCTAAATGTGTCCGTGAAGGCAGCACTGCAGATACAAGCGCTCAAAACAATAGCATTCACAACAACATCCAACGGATCGCTACAAACAGCCACAACATCGGGCAGCTGGCAGGCGTCTGGCTATGCAATAAGTTCTGGCAGCAGCGCAACATTCAGCTTTAACGGGCCTGTAACTTACGATAGCGGATCTGTAAATGCTAGAGTGGTAGGCGGAACACCATACAAAGTGGTGGTATTTGGTAGCGGAGGAGCAACAGCATCAACATCAGCCACAGCCGGCTCTAGCTGATGTAATTTATAGCTCGCATACAGCAATACCAAAACCAATGAAAATGCCGCAGACGATTTAGAAAGCAAATCCGCTAAAGTTTACTTACCTCATTAAGTGACTTGTCAAATTTCTTGAAGAAGCCCCTCCATGAATAATGCTTGACTACATTTTCCCTTCCGTTTCTTCCCAATTCTTTAGCCAAAGAGGGATTTTCAGCCACTTCCTTCATCGCATCGCCCATTTCCTCGATGCTGTTTACCAGTATGCCATTTTTCCTGTTGTCTATGGTCTCACGCATGCCGCCCTCATTAACCGCTATTACCGGCTTGTGGCTTGCCATGGCCTCAAGAGGCACAAGCCCGTAGTCCTCGTTGAGCGGCGGATAAAGCACAGCTGTACAGTTGGAATAAAGATGGTTCAGAGCGCTATCCTTGACATTGGTGATTATCTCTACATCCCCTACCTCGTTTCCAAGAGCCACTATCTTATTGTAGTAATTCTGGAAGAGCCTATCCTGGGATACGGGTCCAACAAGCTTTAGTTTGTATCCCTTTACCTGCCTTTTGAAATGGTTGAATGCGCGTATTGCAAAATCCTGCCTTTTGTTAGGGGAGATTCTTGAGGGATAAAGGAAATACTTGTCATCACCGCCCCTCTTGAAGTCGTTGTATTCTATTCCGCCGCCAAGCACCGTTGCATCTTTCCTACCATAATATTTTATGATTCTTGATCTGACATTGTGGCTGTTTGCAACTATGCGCTCTATGTTCCCAACCACTCCCTGGTCAAGCATCCTGACAACCTTTGTCCCTATTATATGCACGGGTTTCTGGTGCAGCTTCTTGAGCGAAAGCCTGTAATGGTACAGGTCGTAGACATCGCGCAACGGTGTATGGCAGTACCACAAGACCCTCTGGTTGCTTTTCCTTATCCAGTGGCTCGGCGCAATATGGGCGTTTATCACATCATAATCCTCCTTCAGCTTCAATCCGTAGAACGACAGTCCGTAATTGAGCCCCTGTGATTCCCTTCCGTAGGGCATGGCCTTGAGCATCCTCTGCTTCCCTATCACCTCTATATCCAGTTCCTTGAAGCCCTCGAATGTATTGTAAGGGTCGTATTCAGCAGCGTATATCTTCGCCCTGTAGTGCTGGGCTATCTTTAGCACTACCCTTTCAGCGCCGCCCTTTAGCGTGAGATTAGCCTGAGCCATTATGAGCTTCAATTGAGCACCGTAACAATATAGTACTCAAGAATAATTATTAAGCTTATATTAGTGGCAGGCACCCTTTTAGTAGAAAAAGGTTTAAAAGACCTTTGGATATACTTATTGGGATTGTTACGCAAGCCAAGGACCTCGCACCAGCCAGCTATCTGAAACTAGCTATACTTGGATTGAAAAGAAGCGAAGGCACGCATCAGGTGCCTAGGGTTACCAAAACCGCAATAAGAAGGGCTGGATGGAATAAACTTCCTAAATTAGCAAAATTACTGAGAGAGGGCAGACTATCTGATAATGTTACACTAGGGCTGCTAGGCCCCTATCTTAGGGAATATACCGGAGGCATGACCGGAAAGCACCATTCCCAAGCAACCAAAGACAAGATAGGCGAGGCAAACAAAAAAGCACTGAAAGGGAGGCACCTCTCAGATGAACACAAGAAGCATATTGGCATGGCATTTGAAGAAGGACACCTCTCCGAAGCGCACAAAGGGAAAATGGGAGCAGCGAATGCGATCAGCAACAAAGGCCACATCCCATGGATGAAAGGCAGACATCATAATGAGGTATCAAAACAAATGATGGCCAAATCCCATACTGGTATTAAAGACAGCGAGAGTGCAAGAAGGAACAAGAGCATTGCGCAAACTAACAGGTGGAGGAAAATAAGGGAATTGCAACCTCTTGTTGTGGAAGAGGAAATAAAAGCTCCAATCGTTGAGCAGAAATACCTAACAGCAACGGCCGGAGCGCAATAGGCATACAAATAGCTTTATCACGGTTCTAGTTTAATAAACAAAGCCAAACCTTCTGTAAGGTATAAATACAAATAAACCATTTATATTAATGATAACATGGACCTAGGCGAGGGGCTCAGGCAGGCAATAGCAAAGCTTACAAGAGCAACAATAATAGATGCCAATACAATAAGGGAATTCAACAAGGAGCTTCAGAAAACCCTTCTTAGCTCGGATGTAGAGGTAAAGCTCGTCCTGAATTTCACAAAGGAAATAGAGGAAAAATCGTTAAAAAGCAAGCCCCCTGCGGGATTGTCGCCGAAAGACTACATAACCAATATGGTATATGAGGAGCTGGTAAAGCTTGTTGGACCCGCATATGTTCCAGAGCTTGGAAAGCATAAGATACTGCTGATGGGCCTTTATGGATCCGGAAAGACAACCACTGCCGCAAAGCTCGCAAAATACTACCAAGACAGGGGATTGAGCGCCGCATTGATATGCTGCGACGTGACGCGACCAGCAGCATACACGCAGTTGGAGACGCTCGCAAAGCAGGCCAATGTCGCATTCTTCGGCAATCCCTCAGAGAAGAATGCCGTAAAGATAGCAAAAGAGGGCCTGAACAAGTTCAGGGACAAGCAGGTGGTGATATGCGACACAAGCGGAAGGAATGCGCTTGACGATAATCTGATAAAAGAGCTTAGGGATGTAGCAAACGAATTCAAGCCTGATGAGAAAGTGCTTGTGGTGAGCGCAGATGTCGGTCAGACAGCCGGAAGGCAGGCAAGGGAATTCGACAAAACCGTAAAGATATCAGGGGTTATTGTTACCAAAATGGACGGTTCGGGAAAGGGAGGCGGCGCACTGAGCGCATCGAGCGCCGCATCGGCAAGGGTAATGTTCATAGGAACGGGAGAAAAGCTGAACAACATAGAGCCATTTGATTCAAACAAGTTCATAGGCTCGCTTCTCGGAATACCTGACATAAAATCCCTTATAGATCATGTGCAGACTGCAATAAAAGAGGCTGACCTGAAGCCTGAGGAAATGGGGGGGAGGAGCTCAATTTCGATACTTTCTACTCGCAGCTCAAGGCGATGGGCAGCATGGGCCCCCTAAAGAATATATTCGGGATGATGGGCGCCCCGGATGTGCCAAAGGAGATGGTGGAACAAGGTGAGGAAAAACTGAAGAAGTACAAGGTAATAATATCATCGATGACAAAAGAGGAGCGGAAGAACGAGCGGCTGCTTCACGAGCGCAGCAGGATAAACAGGATAGCAAAAGGAAGCGGCACCTCCGAAAAAGAGATACATAATCTGATATCTGAGTTCAACAAGATGAAAAAGGTATTCGGCAACATAAAGAATGACAGAAACTTCAGGAAGAAATTCATGAAATTTACATGAAAAGCAAAAAAGGAACGGCCTCGGCCGTTCCCAAATCCCAATCCCTTTATCTCTTTTTCTTCATGGATGTTTTTCGTTTTGTTTTTCTTGCCATTTTTGTTCACTGTTTGCTTTTAGCATATAAAAAACAATAATCAAGTATTTAATAACATTTATAAAAATCAAATCATATTATATAACTATATTTACCGATATAAACCAGATTGTATAAAAGTAATCAAAATTTTGAAGATGTTGTTGCATGGCAGAAAAATCAGTGCTTGAGGAGACGCTTGGCGACCTTACCGAAGAGTATTCAAAAACAAAATACAACAAGGCGACCAACAAGCACCTTGGAATACTCAGGAAGAAGATCGCACAGATTAAGAGGGACATAGTAGAGGCGGGAAAAGGCCAGAAGGGCAAGGGCTTCTTCGTGAAGAAAACCGGCGATGCAACCGTTGCTCTTATGGGGTTCCCAAGTACCGGAAAGTCCTCGATCATAAACGTGCTTGCAAACACGCGCTCCAAAACTGCGGTGTACGAATTCACCACTACAACTGTAGTACCCGGAATGATGTTCTATAATGATGCGCACATACAGGTGTTCGACATGCCAGGCATAATAGAAAATGCTCACCTTGGCGCCGGCGGGGGAAGATCGGTAGTTGCAGCGATGAAAGTTGCTGATCTGATAGTGTTCGTCATAGACATAGACAAAACCGAACACCTAAAGATATTGCTCGATGAGCTGAAGGCGCTTAATGTAATGATAAACAAGCCAAGGCCAAAGGTGCACATCAGGGAATCAACAAGCAACATAGGCATAGTGGTTGAAACGAACAGATCAAAGCTCAGCGAGAATGAGATAAAAACCATAATATCAAGCTTCGGCGTAGCAAATGCAAGGATAAGAATAGAGGATCAGGTCAGCACAGACGAGCTCATAGGCATCACATCAGGCAAGTACCAATACATGAGGGCAATAGTGGCTCTCAACAAGATAGACAACAGGAGCGATTACGAGAAAATAACAAAGAGCATATCGGAAAAATACAACATACAGGTGGTGCCCATCAGCGCAACAGAGAACAGGAACATAGAGAAGCTGAAGGATTCTATATACAGGAACCTGAATATAATTACTGTATACCTAAAGCCAAAGGAAGAGAACATGGCAAAACCGCTAATACTAAGGGAATCATCCACAGTGGGCGACGCAGCAGCAAAGGTGCACACGGAAATACTTGATAACCTGAAGTGCGCATATATATCGGGTCCGAGCGCCAAATTCAACAAGCAGAGGGTAGGCTCCGAGCACATACTGAAAAGCGGGGATATGGTAACATTTATTAAGCATAGGTGACATACTATATTCGCATACCATGCAGGTGCGACGACCATGGTTATGAAGTATTGGGAATTTGAGGACGCTCCTTTAAAGGAGAAACTAAAACAGGTAAATGTGAAGGACGTAGCAAAGATATTCTTCGACAACGAGACCGAGGCGTACAGATTTGCAACTCTTATCTATGAAGTGAAAAAGGCCAAGGAGCTGAGGCTCAAGAACGTACCAAAGCACATACCTATAGCAACCGCAAAGAGGTACCTTGATTTTGGCGTAGAGATAGGAATACTAAAGCACGAGAACAGCGCCTATATACTGACTGACAGATTCTCAAAGCCGTTCAGGAACATGGCAACCTACATAAAGGCATGGATGGAGCACCCGGACGAGGAGGACCTTTCAATACACTTCCCAAATGCAAGAATAGAAAGGCAGGGCAAGAGAGGCGGCGCAACCGCACCAAGATTCAACCCAGCGAGCCAGGAACCAAGGGAGCAAAGATAGTACATTTTCCATTCAATATTTTATTGTTATCCTCTTGTTGTAGTAATTCATGAATAGCGCGCATATCTTGTCCTTTGTCTGGTCTCTTTTTATGCCGATATCCACTACGCTCCTTTTCAGGGACTCGATATTGCCTACTGCTCTCTCTGAGTTGTTTTTATCCTCTTTAAGCTTGCTTAACATGATTTCCGAATGCCTTATTTCGCCTTCCAGGTCAGATTTTTTCCTTTCCAATATCTTAAAGTTAGCTATTTCATCATAGATGTCCATATTCAGCAGCTCGGATATGCTCTCCCTTGTTTTTGCGCTGTTCTTGGTGTCTATTAATCCGGAATCCACGGATTTGCCCAATTCCTCTAAAAGTGAGGCAAACTCCCTATAATCCGATTCGTTTTTTATGGTGTTTACCGGATCGGCTATAAACTCATACAGCTGCCTTTTTCTTGAAGAGACATGGTCGAACTTTCTTGCCGGTCTCTCCAATTGCGTAGCAATAGAGCTTATCCTGTTTGTCAGGCTGGAGGCTTCTCCGGAAACTGCCTTTAATTCGCCTTTTCTATCTGATATGCCCTTTGAGATCTCAAGCTCCTCGGTGTCTATCGCACCAGTGCTGCCGGATGTCATGTATTGGTTTAGCGCATCTATATTCTTGCCCGATGCGATTAAATCCTCTCCCCAAAGATTAAACTGAAGTATCTGCTCATTAATTGAATTGTATTCGGATAGCTCCTTCCAGATTTTGTTAAGCTCATTTACTAGCGAATCCCTCAGCCTTTCTATATAAGAAAAAGATCTCTTGAAGGAATCCAGATGGTCAGAGTAAGAATAAAGCATTTTCTTGAAACCGTTATTGGACTTTAGTATTTCTGCCACGAACCTTTCAGTGTTCGAGAGTATGCTGCTGTATTTAATGTGCATGTTTGGCGCATCAACATCAGAGACGTCCCAATTATCAATTATGTGCCTGAGCGACTTCGAATAAAAGTTCTTCTGGCTTTTTATGAAGTTTATGTTGTCTATGTAAATATTCAATTTGTTGGGCTCGGAATTAAGTTCCTCAAATCTACTGCAGGCTTCGCTAAACTGGTTTTTTGCCTTAGACATCTCCTTGACTATATTGGAGGCCTTTGCCCCGAAATTGCTGATTTTTTTGTCAAGCAACGAATTAAGCAAAGGTTCAAGCTCGGCAGGATCAACTTCCTGTGGTTTGTTTCCCATTCCAAATTGCATCAGGATTACCTAAATATGTTGGGCATTTTAAATATAAAAATGGAGCCTAGAAAAGCAAAGCCCCCAACCTAATTCTCTGCGTTAAATAAGCTATTGGGGCTTTATGGTCTGCCAGATTCCAACCACATTTCCTTCAGTATCCTTGACATAGGCTATCCATCCCATGTCCATTACCTTCTGCTTCTCCTTCACCAATCTGCCTCCTGCCTTTACTACTTTCTGCACAGCCTTGTCAATGTCAGCCACATCTACTGTCACTGTTGTTGCCTTTACCTCAGCCATTCTCTTCGTCACGCCGCCGTTTATGGCACCGGATTTCTTCGGCATTCTCGTTTTTGGGTCTACCTCTGTGGTACGTACCATTACATATTCCATCCCCGGGACTTCCTCCGTCCCCCATCCAAAAACTCCGCTATAGAATTTCTTTGCCCTAGCTAAATCATCTGCCGGTATTTCGAAATGCACCACTTCGTTTATATGATCACTAAAGTATTATGCAAAATGAAGTTTATATACTTGCACACTTAATATCCGGGCCCGGTGGGATTTGAACCCACGACCTTCACCTTAGAAGGGTGCCGCTCTATCCAAGCTGAGCTACGGGCCCATGATTTTGCTAAAACCGCATCAGTGTGCCTTTTGAGTTATTATTGATTCTGAAGAACCTTCTTGTGTTCTGCGCCAGCAGGTTTGCGGCTTTCTCAAACTCTATCTTTTTTGACTCAGCCACGATTCCTATCGATTTGCTAACGTCCTTTGGCGATGCGCCAACAGCCGGGGCATCGCTCTCTGCCATTATATTATCTATCGCTATTTCCTTTATAACCTTACTCCTCTTGCCTGATTGAATTGGCGGCACCGATATCATGTAGCCCTTTCTCTCTAGCTCCTTTGCCTGCTGCACATTTCCCTCAAAGAAATGAATATGTGCCATCTCAATTCCTTTATCGCTTAGTATCTGCAGCACGTCCTCGATGGAGTTCCTTGAATGTATGCTTACCGGCAGCCTTAGCTGCCTTGCAAGGTCCAGAAACCTCTCAAAAACCCTTTTTTGCTTATCTATCGGCACGACATCCTTTACCCTCCCATAGTCAAGGCCTATTTCGCCTATTCCTGATATTCTTCCTACATTCTGCTTTATCATCCTTATATTGAATTCCAGCTCCTCGTCTGTTACGTTCGCATGCTCAGGGTCTATGCCCAAAAGCGCAAAAATATGCCTGTTGTCTGCAAGTTCCATGCCTCTAATGTTGGATTTTGTATCAACTCCATTAGTCACTATTGTTATCACCCCATCAGCTATTGCCTCGTTTATTATGCCTCTCTCTTTTATGAGATCCAGGTGGCAGTGCGCATCGGCCATCTCGATTACCTGCCTGTCCAAAAGGGTGTCCTTTACAACCTGCTTTGTCTTCATATAGCAACCTGATATGTATTCGATGAAAAAGATTAAATACTGGAATTCTAATGTATTATAACGAATGTGGTCTAATGGCAAGATTGAAAGATATGGTACACAGGCTTGAAATAATAATTTTACTGCTTGTTGTTATAATAGCATCACTCGGGCTTTACATAACATACCCCTCCATAAAAATTGCACTGCAGGGGCAGCCTTTCGGGAAAAGGCTTACAGGAATAGACACGCCGCTCACCCCAACTGAACTTTCAGTCATAAACAACGCCTCAAACAACAACTACGAGATTGCCGGACAGATGCTTCTCAACGGCACAATTCCTGGCGAACAGGTACAAAACAATACCTATAGCGGCCCGCTGTTTGAGGTTTCGCTCATTCATCCGTACCAATCCAATTCGCTTGTAATAAATGGTAAGCCAAGCGTGGTATACATCGGCGCCATATCATGCATATACTGCGGGGAGAACAGGTGGGCAATGGCACTTGCCCTGTCGCGTTTCGGCTCATTCAACGGCCTGTACGTGGGCTACAGCTCTTTTGGAGACGGCGACATACCAACGCTCTACTGGATACCCCAGAACTATACAACAACAGGAATGGCCAGATTCGGCAACTCTTACCACAGCAATTACATAAACTTCTTCAGCGCGGAATTTGATTCACCCATAACTGGAGGGTTTGAATTTCCCTCATCAGTGGATCCTATAAAGTTCTTCGTAGCAAATGCAACGAACTCAAGCTACGAGACCGCAATGCTCTTCATGGACAGCCCTCATCTTTTCCAGGGCACCCCGTATACATTCTGGGGCACGTCATTCAACCTCGGTGCCGACGCAGTTGTATTCGGGAACGGCACCAGCCAGGCAGCGATAACCAACACCCCGCCGCTAACGTACGCCACGCACAGCCAGATAATAAGCCAACTAAGCGGTTTCAAAAGCACCTTTGCATACGAGGAATATGCTGCCGCAGATGTCTATGTCGCTGAGGTATGCCCCTCGATAAACAGCGCGGCACCAATATGCTCGATGCCCGCAATAGAAGCTATAGAAAACAAAATGGGCCTTGCATGAACTTTTTAAGGCCGCTGAAAGAGCTGAAAGAGATATACAAGCCAAAATACATAGCTCTCAACATAGCAATAGCTGTTGCCTACTATTACATTATCGAATACCTGCTCTCAATACAGCAAAGGGGAATACCCATAACCTCAGTGCCAGTTTACCTTATCTATATCCTTGTTTTAACTTCCTCAATAACATTTACAATAGCAATATACTCCATAGGGAATACCAGAAGGAACAATGCAAAGATCTCCGCCAGCTCGGCAAGCGTTGCAACGACCCTTGTGGGAGGGGTTCTTGCAGGTTGCGGATGCCAGGCGGCAATACTTTTCAATGTGCTTACGGTATCCATAGGAACCGGCGGAGCCACTCTGGTAAATACAATAGTTACGGAGAATGCGCCCCTGATTTTCAGTGCTATGATAATAATAAACCTTTTTGTCATAGGATATTATCTTGAAAAGCTCTCGAATCCGAAATGCAGGATCAAAAAATCCAAATGATTTCATGACAAAAAAGAAAAGCAGAAGAGGAAGTTTCATATCCAAGGAAGGGACATCAAGGCACGTCCTATCAAATAAACTCCCAATCAACTACGAACCATCGCCGGTTTACAGCTATGAAGAGACGCTGATCAAGGAGATAATCTCCTCCGGAAACAAAGTTAGGATGACCGAGCAATCAATTTTATTCAACTCTGTGCTTTCCACGCTTACTCCTGGACTAAGGAACCTTTATTACAAGAACGGAGCCTCGATCGGCCGTATACTCTACAATGTTTATCGTAGGGAAAAGCATTACCTATGGTACGAAGAGAGCGTTGCCGACCTTGTTTCATTCTTTGAGGCCGCAGGGTTCGCGGGCATCACGTACAACATATTCCCTGACAGGATAGACCTAAAATTCCACAACCGAGACAGGACATATCTGGGATCAAACATGCACGCATTTGAATCCGGAATCATAAGCGGGTTCCTCAGCTCTGGAAAGCAGCAGCATGTGAAAGTGGAGGAGATATCCTGCAGCAACAACGGTTCAGCCTCCTGTCATTTCATAACTACGGACAGGTTGCCTCTCTATCTTGAGAAAAACGGCAGCGCCACGCTAAACAAATTCACAAGTTCCATAAAAGGGCATATCAGCAGATACTCAAAGCTAAATTCACGCTCAGGCTTCGCAGAGGAATATTACATGCTCTCATCCTCGGTCTTCCTGGAGCCGGAATACCAGGAGCATATGCATCGGATAATATACCACCTGGGCAGCGAGATAGGCTCTATTCTAAGTATAACAAAGCTAAACCAAAGCTCAGCGCGCACGCTCGAGCGCCTTTACGCGCTGCTCGGCCTGTGCAGCTTGAGCATAGGCTCAACAAATCGCATTGACATGGAGATGAGATTCGACAGGCTAAAGGCTAAAAAGGGGCTTGTTGATATATCTATCGCCTTCCTTAACGGTCTGCTCAAAGATGCAATACCTCAAGGCTCACATATAAATACAAAAGGCTCTAAGAAAGATAATTCCTACCTGGTTCGTATCACCGAATCCAAGAGATGATTGGTGCTTGATTTGGCCCTTGAGTTTGTCGACACAATAGAAAAGTTCATACCAAGCATAAAGCAGCCTACCAGTCCATTATCCCTAAGGGAGAAGATCTACTGGACAGGAGGCATCCTGCTTGTCTATTTCCTGCTTTACAACATATATGCCATAGGAGTGAACCAGCAATCTGTGCAGCAGCCATTCCTTCAGCTGATAAGCATAATATTTGCGGCAAAGATCGGAAGCCTAATAACCGTAGGAATAGGACCAATAGTGCTATCGAGCATAATACTGCAGCTTATCTCAGGCTCCGGCATTGTCGAGATCGACCAGAATGATCCGGTGCAGAAGGCACGGCTCCAAACTCTGCAGAAGGTCGCTGCAATGGGCATAGCCATAGCCGAATCATTCATATTCGTATATACGGGTTATGTTCCAATATCCTCCCCGGCACTTCTGCCGATAGTAATAGCGCAGCTTGCGGTAGGCGCAATAATAATCGTCTATCTGGACGAGACAATGACCAAATACGGCATAACTTCAGGAATAAACATGTTCATAGCAGCCGGTGTTTCCTACGCAATAGTGGCCGGTACCCTAAGTATACTGCTCCCTGAAGCGATCACCGCATTGCAGGCCGGCGGTGCCGCGGCAATATCAAACGCACTGATCGCATTCGGCCCGCTGTTCTTTGCGATAGTCGTATTCCTTGCCAGCATATACGCGTATGAGATGAAGGTCGAGCTGCCGCTCTCATTCGAACAGTTCAGGGGCATAGGAGGCCGTCTTCCAATACCCTTCCTTTACGTCAGTGTGCTGCCGGTAATACTTGCATCCTCGCTTGAGCTCAGTCTTACCGTGTGGTTCAGGTTCCTTGCCAATGTCAAGGGGAGCTTTGCAAACCTAACAAAATTCATAGCATACTACCAACCTGTAGCCGCAACAAACGGCGCAACATCGCTGCAGCTTACAGGAGGCATAACATACCTAATATCGCCAACATTTCCGCTGCCGTATTCAGCAAACTACGGTGGAATAGGCGGATATAGCACATACTTCACATATCTGATAAGCCATACCACATCGCTCTTCCTGCCCTGGGGAGGTATCCTACAGGTGCCGGAATGGATACATGTGATAGTGTATACTGTAGTGCTGATAATCCTGTGCATAGTATTCGGGAAGTTCTGGGTTGAGCTTACCGGCCAGAACCCCAAGGCGCTTGCTGAGCAGCTTGAGGAGATGGGATGGCAGATACCAGGGTTCAGGAGAGACCCAAGGATAGTCGAGAATGTGCTCAACAAATACATACCCACGCTTACCACACTTGGCAGCGTATTCGTAGGTCTGCTCGCCGCGCTTGCCACTCTTACCGGAGCAATCGGCACAGGAATGGGCATACTTCTGACTGTCGGAATAATCTACATGCTATACCAGCAGCTGGAGCAGGAAAGAGTCTACGAAACATATCCATTCCTGGAGAAAATAGCAAAATAGGCCGCAGAACAGGCGCATAAAGGTTTAAATGTTCCTTAAGGCTAGATAATTAGGAGCCTATGGCAAACAGGTCAAAGAGGGCGGAACTTCCCTCCATGGACGTAATCCAGCAAAAATTTAGTTCCCAGAAACTGCTTATCAGCACCGACCAGGCAATAATACTGAATGATTTTGTACATGAAATCCTTTCAGGTTTAGATTGGCCTACCGGCGTTGGTATTGCTAACACATGGCATTCGACCATTCAAAGAAACCGCAAGAATGGCCATAAGGGGATAATCAAAAAACTTGAAAGGGAATACGATAAGATTGTCGATCTAATTATCGCTGATAAAGCGGTCGCCGCAACCGCAAAAATGCATAACCTAAGGCTGTACAAGCAAAGATCCATGCTGCGCATTTAGGATTTATTAATCTAGTTTTGCGAAGCGACAGGTTGCAGACTAACCAACAAGAAGCAGTTACAGCTCTCCTACCCTATGCTTTTGCGCCCTTCTCAGTCGCTTCCTCCTCTTCTTGAGCCATTTCCAGCGCATCCTTCCCTTCTTCTTCCACTTCCTTGGTATACTTCCCAAATTAGCACCAACAATTGATTTGATAACCTGAACTAGATTTATAACAGATAAATATTTAACCCCTGTTAATAAATAGCTATATTACCCACGGTGCATTTATGAACAAGGGAGCCATAGCATATCTTCTGATCCTTTTGGCTGTGATAATAATCATATACATATTTACGGGCTTCAGGTTCCTCTCTGCCAAGAAGACCACCACGATACCAGCAAAAACTACAACATCCTCTATCCAAAACGTCACTCTATCAACATCCACAATCCAGTCTACTGCATTGTGCTCCAATTTCCAGATCACCGGATCGGCATTGAATACCACATATGTGGATAATTGCACCTATAATGGTGGCATGCTTGGACTATGGGTGGCCGCTGGATACGGCGGCAGGGAGAGCGTCCAGATAGTTGGTGCGGACGGCAAGACGTATGTGAACGAAAGCTCCATGTATAACTGCACAGCTTTCTATCAGAACTTTACGGCCCCAGCGCAACTTTATACTGTAATATTCAAGACCGGCGCAGGTGGCGGCTCGTGCGGTAGCCCCATGCTGATAATAAACACAACCACAACACCGCCAGTAAAGGCATACGAATACATATACAATGGAAACTTCGGTAACGGGCAGTATACCGGCTGGAATGTAACATCCCCGGGATTTGGCACTGCACCATTAAACATATCGTATGCAGATTCGAAACTCTGCTATCAGGGAAGGCCATGGTCCAACTATAATGGGAGTTACCTAGCAACTACATATAATTGTGGAATTAGCACATCTCCTGGAAACATGACATCATCCCCGTTTATCGTGGACCCCGCAAGCCCGTTCCTGAATTTCAGGCTCATAAGCCCGCAGGACAACAACCTTTATCTTGAAATTCTCCGCGTAAACTACAAGATAATAAATGACCAGCAGGTATATACCAACAGCACACCAGTCGCAATAGTCCATTTCAATACCTATAATCTTTCAGTAACAGCGAATTCATCATCGACATTCGCCAACGCCACAATACCGCTTACATTATTCACAAACGAGGTAGTCCAGGTAAGGATAGTTGCAAAGGAAGTGGGAAGCAATTTCATAGCCGCAGGGGATTTTGTCCTGGCCGACAGGCCGCACCAGGACCTGTACGTAACATCAAACTTTACATCCATAAGCGGCTAAAACTGCATATAAATATATAGTGAAAAAATGCCTTTGTACATTTACAATACGCTTTCAAGGTCAAAAGAGGAGTTCATACCTATCAGAGACAAAGATGTGCACATGTTCGTTTGCGGGCAAACGGTATATGATGATGCGCACATGGGCCATGCAAAGACCTACATAAGTTTTGATGTAGTAGCAAGGTGGCTCAGACATTCAGGTTTCAATCTGACATACATCCAGAACATAACGGACATAGACGACAAGATAATAGCCAGGGCGAGTGAGCGCAATACCGATCCGCTGGAGCTTGCGCGCGACTATGAAAAAAGGTTCCTTGAGGACATGGGAAGGATAGGTGTCAGGAGCAATGTAAGCAGATATATAAGGTCATACGACCATATGGACGACATAAAAAGGCAGATACAGCTGCTGCTTGACAAGGGATATGCATACAGGCTTGACGATGACATATACTACGACGTGGATAAGTTCAAGGACTACACAAAGCTGTCCGGTATCAGCCTTGACGAGCTTGTAAGGCACAGGATAGAACCGCGGCAGGGCAAGAGGAATGTCTATGATTTCGCGCTCTGGAAGGCTGCAAAGGAGGGCGAGCCCAGCTGGAGCATAACGCTTGTCATAGAATCAAAAGAGGTTGAATTGGCAGGAAGGCCGGGCTGGCACATAGAGGATACGGCCATAACCGCAAGCGTGTTCGGTGCGCAGTACGACCTTCACGGGGGCGCGATAGAGCTTCTTTTCCCACATCATTCAAACGAGATAGCCCAGGCAGAGGCCGCATTTGGCGTAAAACCATTCGTCAAGTACTGGATGCACTCTGGTGTGCTCAACATAAGGGGAGAAAAGATGAGCAAGAGCCTAAGGAACTTCATAACCATAAGGGAACTGCTTGATAAATACGAGCCTGAGGTGATCAGGCTTATGGTAAGCTCTACGCACTACAGGAAAGAGGTAAATTATGAGAATAAGCTCATGGACGTAGCAAAAAGCAACCTTCTTTACATTTATTCATCATTCAGCCTCTTCTATAACATGAATGCCTCAAAGCTCACCAAAGAGGACAGATCAATAGTGCAAACCATATCCGACTTTGAAAAGGACTTTACCGATGCGATGAATGACGATTTTAATACGCCGCTTGCAATCACGAAGCTCATGATAACAATAAGAGGCCTGAGAAGCTTTGCGGAATCGCATACGGAGATAGGCACTGATGCAAAGGAATCAGCAACAAGCAAGATCATCCTGCTGGCGAACACGCTGGGAATTCTGGAGAACGAGTCATACAAGAAAAAGCTGCCGCAAAAGGTCTACGACCTTATAAAGGAAAGGGAATCCCTCAGGAAGCAGGGACGCTTCCAGGATGCCGACAATATAAGGGACCGCCTGAGAAAAGAATACAAGATAGGGATAGAGGACACAGAATACGGCGCCGTATGGTACAATACGTGAATTATTCCTTTTTCTCCTCTTTCTTCTCGAGCAGTTTCCTGCCAGTCTCAAACCTGTTGTCCAGCTGGCCCTTCAGCGCCTCCACATCCTCAGGTTTTAGGACCTTCTCGAGTATGTACTTCGAGTAGTCAAGGGATATCTGGGAAAGGTCCATAAGCATAGACTGCAGCTCAAAGGTCTTGAACGTCATGGAATTTGTCGGCTTCAATATCTCTATCCCTGCGGGGGAGTACTTGAAGGCTATGCCTACAAGCGGCTGGAATTTGTCAAAAAGAAGAGTCACGATAGCGCTTGTTATAAATATAGATTCTCTCTCAACCGGTTCCTCTATCGAGCCGTAGCAATAGACCACTCCCTGCTCCTTCATCAGCCTTTCATTTATCAGATCCGCAAGAAGCGGTTGCAGCTTATCCTTTTCCTTGTGCTGCATGTCAAAATACATCTTCACAAGCACTCCGCCCCTGGCTATCTTTTCCTCGGTTACCTTTTCCACATCAGATTTTGCCATTTATTCGCCCTTTATTGCTTTTATTGCCTCCTCGGCAGAGAGAACGCTTTCACTTCCTGTTAGAAGGTTCCTGAGCTTCACCTTGCCGATTTTTTCCTCTGCGTCTCCGACTACCACGACATACTTGGTCTTTATCGCATTTGCATATGCAAACTGGTTCGAGAGGTTCCTTGATGCCATGTTTATCTCGGTCGGTATGCCGTTGCTTCTAAGCGCGTTTGCAGTCTTGATGGCATACGGATAATTCCCCTCGTTTACATTTGCTATGAAAACCTTTGCATAGGTATATTCCGGAGACGATGAAAAATTGAGCATTTCCAGTATTCTGTCTATTCCTAATGCAACCCCAACCGCAGGCATTGGCTTGGTGCCATAGATTCCTATTAGTTTGTCGTATCTACCTCCGCCGCATAAGGATGCTGATGTATCGCTCTTGCTCTTGCATTCGAAGACGATACCCGTATAGTAATCAAGCCCTCGTGTGATGCTGAAATCTATTTTTAGCTCGCATTTTAAGCTGTAGTTTTCCAGCAGCCTCAATGTGTCCCCGAATTCCTTGGTGTCTGTTTTATTTCCCAGCAGGTTATCCACATAAGACAACTTCTCCTGGTTTGAGCCCTTCATGGTCACGAACTCTATTATTTGGTCGACAACCGAGTCGCTAAGGCCCAGCCCCTTTAACAATCCCGTCACCTTCTCCTCCCCTATTTTCTCTAGCTTGTCTATAGCCCTCGCGGCACCGGTGAACTGTTTTTCGTCCAAGCCGAATTTCGTGAATACTCTCTCCAGCAGTTCCCTGCTGTTTATGAAAACAGTGTAGTCCAATCCTACGTTGCTCAGCACAGTAGAGGTTACCGCAATTATTTCCGCATCCGCATTGACCTTGCTGCCTCCTACGATGTCCACATCCGCCATTGTAATCTCCCTGTACCTAAACTTT
This sequence comes from uncultured Microcaldota archaeon, assembly GCA_963804175.1. GTDB lineage: Archaea > Micrarchaeota > Micrarchaeia > Micrarchaeales > Micrarchaeaceae > UBA12276. The sequence continues at coordinate 77,206 of CAWDPD010000002.1, read as the reverse complement.
TGTGGTTCTTCCCTTCTCCATACCTTGCCTATGTAGTACCGCTTGAAAGGCAGTGGAAGGTCCTGGTGCATTGCCATGTAGCGGGCAAGGGATACGGTATTATCGTACCTGAGGCCCAGCTTTTCGTCTTTCATCTCGTATATGAGTTTTGCATCCTCCCCTATTGCATTTTTGGCGTTCAGGATCTGCAAAGATTCGAATGTTGGCGTGTCTATGGTGAGAAATCCGAAGAGCTGGAATGTTTGCTCTATGTTCTTGAGCAGCTCGTTCCTGAACAGCGCCTCGTTTGGCAGAAGGTCTCTTACCCCTCTCGGAAAAGGAATATCTGCCATTTTATTCACAATACTACTTAATATCTGAAATAAGGATTAATAAAAGACTTGGGTATCACATGTTCTGCGATATCCATTTCTTGAGCGTCTCCTTTGGCACAGCGCCGACATTCATGGCCTTGAGCTGGCCGTTCTTTATAAGAAGGATGGTAGGTATGCTACTTACGTTGAATTTCATTACCGTTTTCTCGTTTGCGTCAGCATCCACCTTGACGAACTTTATCTTACCCTCATATTCCTTTGAAACATCGTCTATAATTGGACTCAACAACCTGCAGGGCCCGCACCAAGAGGCCCATATGTCGACGATAACTGGTATACCTGATTTTAATACTTCGGCGTCAAAATCCGCATCGCTTACATCCTTTACGCTCATGTTAGCACCTTATACAATTTAGACTTAAATAACTATAAATAGATTAGTAACATTCAACGTAGGTCATTTCCATCCCAGGCCCTACAATCCAGGGAATAGCAAACTATTTATTGTTTTAAAGACAATAACCAGTGTGATGAGGATTTAATTCACCGAGCAAATTTGCGATGAGGAGGATCTTGAGTGCTGAACTGGTGCATAGATGCGCAACATATCAAAGGCTTCTATAAAGAAGATTATGAAGAACGGGTCAGGCCCCAATGTCATAATAAGCGACAGGGCTGCCGATGCGATTGCTAGAATACTGGAGAATAAGGCCAGAAGGATAGCAAAGTATGCGGTAAAGAGGGCCAAGAGCAAGAAGAGAGACACGATAACAGAGGAGGACATAGATACGTACATGCTTAAATTTGGCAACTGAGAACATAGCAGCAACCTTTATCACATTTGCATACAAACGATATCAAAAGAGATTCAGGCAAGAATTGTAATATGGGAAAAATTATAATAGTACCCACTAAAGTATTTATTTACCCATTAGTTTTATATATCTATTTACTCATAATATTAACGTGATTATGTGCAAGAAATGCTAATGGACGAAAGAGGAAGGGTAACATTAGGCAAGAAAATACAGAAGCAATACGGCAAAAAATTCTTTTTGATAAAGACCAAGAACGAGATTATCTTGAAACCTATATCCACAAAAAATCCAATAGAGGGGTTAAGAGAGTTAGGCAAAAAATCAGGAATAAATAAGCTGTCCATTAAAAGGCTTAAGAAAATTGCAGAAGAAGAGGCAATGAAAGAGGCTATGGCTAACATAAGATAAGATACTTGGGTGTATTATTTGCCATATGCAGATACTGATTTTTTTATCGCACTGATGAGGACGAACGATCGTTTAAATCAATCGGCTCTTGAGATTTACGACAAATATAAGAATAATATTTATACCTCATTAGCGGTTGTGATAGAGATATTGTTGATAACAAAAAGATTCAGAATAAATGCAAGCGAAGCAATTGATTACTTGTTAAAAATAGCTAAAGTTAAAGATGCCGAGATAAGCATGATTCTATTGGCTACAATTTATATAGAAGAACAGAAACTAAGCGTTTTCGATGCTTTCCATGCTGCATTATGCGATAATGAAATAATAAGTTCTGATCATATATATGATAAAGTAGGGATTAATAGGATAGTTCTATAATCAGTATACTTTAATATTAATTACATACATTTGACATCAAATGGCATAGTAATTGATTTAACAAAATTGTAATCTGAGGGAATTAATTGGCAAAGAAAAACAAAGGGCGATTCTGGACCGGCCAAAGGATATTCACGCTGTTCATCATGATAACCGCGATAATAGAGATAACGAATTCGATAAGTTCGACCCAATGGCGGGACCAGGTAACAGCCATACTGCAAACAAGACACCCGTATTTCTCTGATACTATATCAGCCACAGCCTCCACGTTGACTATAATATGGTGGCTGGTGATCCTGCTCGGTTCATTCTTTTTGTTTATAGACAAAGACCTGGAGACATTCTTCGAGAAGGCATTCAGCAGATGATGTCATGGAGGAGAGAGTTGCTCTTGTTTCAATGGATGAAAGAGGCCGGATGAAACTCGAATACGCAAAGGAGGGAGAGCACCGCATAAGGCTTTGGGAACCCAGCAACGGCAAGCTTCTCGAGACCACCTTTGATGCCAATGGCTCCATACTGCTGCAAAGGATCACCAAACACGAAAGCGGCATGTTGGATCGTATGCTAAACGAATCGCTGCGCGAGTTTGGCATAACCCAGACAAGGGAAACGGGCTTCAGGGATGTGAAGCTCAACAAACCCTGCCCCAAATGCGGCGAATACAGGCTTTTGAGATACGTTGAGGCATTCGCAAGCAAGAATGAGGTGCCGATAATGCCCATCTACTATTGCACGAACTGCAAGACGCAAAGTTATCACATGACAGACAGCTACCTTGAATATCTTGTGGAGAACAACAGGACACTCTTCAGCGATGAGGAAGTTTTGGAGATGAAGAAAGACAGGAATGCATTCGTTGCCGAGCTAAAGGCCTACATAATAAGAATCTTTGCATCCAAAAAGGTTATGTGCATCGAGTAGGGAGTGGATGAGATGGCGGACAACATTTTGTTATCAGAGCTTTACGGCAAGGAGATAATAACCAATACTGGATCGAGAATCGGCTCGGTACAGGACATAATAATTGATTTCGAAGAAGGTAGGATCGCATCTATGCTGCTTGTAAAATCAGAGGAGCTGATAAGAAGCAACCAGACCTCAAGGGAATTCGTAAAGAACAGCGTGAGGTACGAGAGGGTAAAGAACGTAGACGAGACAATAATAGTAAGCTCAGAACTCACAAAGCGCTGATTCTTTTATTGCATTCTGTGTTTATCCCACTAGTCGGTAGGCACTTCCCTTGAAAGGTTCGGCCTGCCCTTTACTATTATCCTTGAACCGCAGTAGCTGCACCTTACGTTGTTGTCCAGTTGTTTCTGCTTTTTTCCACATTTTGCGCACACATATGCCATAAAATCACTTCCTGCTTTTCAGCCATTTTACGAATTCCGTATGTAGCCCAGACTTGCTTGTGTCAAGAACCCTTATGTACATCGCGGCCTTGTACTGCTCATCATTCAGCACCACTATAGGCTCATAATTCTTCATGTGGGTGTAATGAACCTCCATCCAGTGTATTGTACCTTCAAGATATTCCTTTACCAGGTCCCTTGTCATCGGCATTGAATTGAAGCTGAACAGTATGCCGTCGCACCAGTACAAGGGCATATTGCCGGCAGGCGTTATCCTGCCCCTGAGAAGGTCGTCGCGCTCCACGCTAACAACCTCATGTACCACAAGCTCCTTGATCGGCGAATACGATATTTTTACCATTTTGTCACTTTTTCATGTTTCCTATCAATCTGCGCGCATTGGTGCCAGCTGGTGTTGTCATAGAATAGGCTCCACCCGCATATGTGGCGTTGCAGTGCCTGCATCTCCATATGCCCGTGCCTATTCTTTTGACCGAGTTCTTGCCGCACATCTCGCATATGTACCTTGAGGTCTTCTCCTCCTTTATCTTGCGATAGCGCTTCCTTATGCTTGCACCATATCTTATGCTGGCATTTGCCACATTATCACTTCTGCCCCTTTTCTATTATATCCTTTAGCTCTTTATGCTTATTAAATGCTACGTCTATAAGCTCCTCTATCTCATTGACGAAGAAGCCGCCGCTCAGTCCCTTCTGCATCGCCCTTACGTTCTCCTTGTCTGTTGCTATGGTTATCCTTGCATTTGCGGTCTTTTCCTCGCTGCCCGTGGGGTCGAGTATCGTCCTGCTGTCTATTTTTGCAAAGGTTGCTGATGTAACTATGTTCTTTATCTTGAGCTTGCTTGTCCTTTCCTCCCTTATCACCTTGCCGTCCTCGTATTTCGGTATGCCGGTGTTGAGCAGCGCGCTCATCGCTGCTATCTCTCCGGTATCAAAAAGGTTGCCGTTGTAGTTCAGCACGTAAAGGTCGATATAAATGCTCCATGCCTTGCCCTCCTCTACAAAAAGGCTCTCAAGGTCCACGCAATTGCCGGCTCGTATCCCTCTGTCAACTACCCTTGCGAATTCTATAGACTCCGGGCTTGGCGGCCCTGTCTCGTATGATGCCGAAGCCAGAGGCAGAAGCTCTGCCGAGCATATGAGATTGCCCTGGTTTGGCGTGTCCTCCATTGGCTCGTCAAGCATAAGCTTTATTCCAGCAAGGACCCTTGTCGTGCCGATGTCGACCTGCGCAGACCCCTCAGCGTTTTTTATAAGCCCTGTCTCGATTCTTATGGGCCTGAACTCGTGCATCTGCCTTGAATCCTCTCGCTCGTTCCTTGCCAACAATTCCCTTATGTAGCTTGTTTTTACTATGTCTATTGCATCCATGTCAACACCATTATTTTTTTGCTTCCTGCGAGTAAGCCATTTTGAGGGCAGCCTTCTGCGCCTCGCTTACCTTTTTCCCCTTCTCCAGCACAAGCTTCAGCGCCTTTGACATCTGCTCCCTTGTCATTTCGCCGTCCATCTGCAGAAGCAGTATCTCGTTGTTCCTTGGCGCCACGGCTATCGGCATGTCGCTGTCCGAGTAATTGTCCTCGATCATGTCGAAGTCCAGAGCTATTTTCTCGTCTATCCTTCCCACAGACAGTGCATACGGCAGATCCCTCATCTGGATACCTGCGCTCGCGAGCGCAACCGAGGCAGCCGTAATTCCCGCAGCCCTTGTTCCACCGTCTCCCTGAAGTACCTCTATGAATATCGCTATCTCGCTTCCTGGGAAATCATTCACCATCACCACATTCTCGAATACCTCCTTTATTACCTTAGATATCTCGGTTGCTCTCCTGTTTGGTCCTGATCTCCCGTGCTCCGACAGGCTTGAGAATGGCGCCATAAGGTACCTGCACTTTATTATCGCCTTTGTGGGATTGGCAAGGTGCCTTGGCGTTGCCTCCCTAGGGCCATAAACCGCGGCAAGTATCCTGTTGTTGCCCCACTCTATGTATGCGGAGCCGTCAGCATTCTTGAGCGGCGATGCCACTATTTTCAATTCTCTTATCTCGTCGAAGTCCCTTCCGTCGATTCTTTTCCCGTCTATTACCAGTTTTGGTTTGTTCAATGATGATGCCATTCTCTCACTTTTGTTCCTCTAAAAAATTTTTAATCGTGTCTGTAAGCCCGGTGAAATGGGCCTCCCTCTCTATTTTCAGCAGCGCATCTGTTGCAAGCACTATGTTGCCGCCGCTAAGCCATATGAGCCCGTTCATCCCTACTACTATGTGGCTGCCTGTCGCATCAGCGATCTGCCTTATCATGGTGCTTTTCTTTCCTATGACCCTTGGTATCTTCCTCGGCTTTATTGAAAGCACGGTCCCGCCTTTCAATTGCTCTGGATCCTTGAGTATTATCGTCTTCTTTCCCTCCACATCCTTTATTATTGCGTTGATCACGTCTCCCTCCTTGAATTCGTAATTGTCATATTTGCTCGGTATGAGCAGCGCCCTGCCGAAGTATGATAGATCCACGATGTAGACCTTTGCCTTTACCTCAGAGATTATGCCAACCACAGAATCCTCGGCGCGCGGCGTCCATACTCCCTCAAGGGGTATCACCTCCTTTGTCTTTTCGTCAAGTATGCCCAGCACCCTTGAGTATGTTCTGCCGTTGGCCACGAAGGTATTGCCGGTCCTTATCGCGTTCTCCGACACAAGCTCACCCGGGGTCACTATCTCTCTCATATGATCACAAAACCTTCACTATTGCCTTTCCCTGTGTTGCGTTGTTTATCCTGTCAAAGAACTCCGTCTGCATCCCGGCAGGAAACTCAAGCGATGCCTGAAGGCTTCCATTTGGCAGCCACTGCTCTGACTTTAGCCCATATTTCTTCAGGGTTCCGTACGACCTGTTGGCATATTCTGCCGGTATCGTAACCTCCACCTTTGCAACAGCAAACTTTATCGGCATTATCATGTTTATCTTCCTGACTATGTCATCTATCTGCTCTGTCGCGCCCCTGAACGGGTCTATCGAGGCCTTTGCCTCCTTCATGGCGTTCTCGATCCTTAACGATGGATTGGGCGCATTTGTCCTCGGGTCTATGGAATTCCTTGCTATTATGTCGACTATCTGCTTCCTTTTTTCCTCCATCAGCCTGTTTCTCTGCTCTGTTGTTATGGGGACCTCACCGTTCTTCAGCATGAACTCGGCAACCTTTGCAATATCTGTGGTCCCGAAGGCCTTCCTTATCTTGTCATCGCTCTGCCTCTCCCCTTTCCTTGCGTCCTTGAAGATCTCCTCGGCCTCAAGCACGGAGAGCGCCTCGCCTCTCTTGCCCGTTATGTACTCGTAAGCAAGGTCTGAATCCACCAATATCTCGAATTCATTCCCCTCTCTGCGAAATTTGACAATTACTGTCTTCGAAGACATCTTCACCACAGTCAAAAAGAGAAGACTACAGGTACTTTGCTACCTTTTCTATCGGGTAGAGTTCAAATCCTACGTCTTTCTTGATTGTTGAAATATCAATGTTATTCTCGGAGAGCTTTCCCTCGTTCACCTTTTTCACTATGCTTACTCCTAGTTCTATGGCCTCATCGATGCTCATGCCCTCCTTCCATCCCTTTATCAGCATATCCTCGGCAACCTTCTTGCCTGAACCTATTGCATCAGCCTTGTATCCCAGGTACGAGGCGCTTGGCTCTATCTCGAAGAGCTTTGGCGACTTGTCTATACCCGCAATGAGCAACGATACAGCGTATGGGCGTATGCCACCGTACTGTGTCGCTGTCTGCATCTCCTCAGCAATCTCCTTTGCGGTTGTCTCAACAGATTCGGTCTCGTTGTATATCATTCTGTGCGTCTGCGTCTTGTTCCTTATCAGATTTATTACATGAAGGCCGTCGGAAACAAGCCCGCTGTAGGTGGCTCCTATATATGAATCTACGCGGAATATCTTCTGCATGGTGCTTGGCACCGCAAGCGGCGCTATCACGTTCTTGTGCGCTATCAGCACAACTCCGTTATCAGCAATTATGCCTATGGAGGTCGCGCCTCTCCTTACTGCCTCTGTTGCATAGTCTACCTGGAATAGCCTTCCATCAGGGCTGAACATCACTCCTCTGTCATAAGCTTGTACGTTTGGATACATTATTTCACCATTTAAGTGTTAGGATTGTAGGATTTATGAATAATTAGACCCCCAACCTTGTAAGATTAGTATTAGAAATAGAACATTTATAATCTTTTCCCCAAGCACCGGTAAGCCATCTGCACAATTATGCCGTTTTGGGCCTTCCGAGCGCACTTATTTATATTATAGTAATTATAAGCCTACTAGTGGTAAAATTGGGCTTCAAGCAGGGAATACCTAGACCTACCGAATTATCCCCAGAAGATATAAGGTTTCTAAAGGGGGAGATGCTGGAATCAATAGCGGATGGCGACAACCTATCTGCTGCGGACTTCGCCACAAAGATTGGCGAAAAGGAAATAGCAAAAGAGTTACTTGAGAAAGAAAGGTTCTACAGCTCTGCGCTAAGGCTTACTGTAGGCGAGCAGGACAGGGGCGCACTCATGGAGCGAGCGATCCAATTCTACCTTGAGCGTAAATTGTACAAACCGGCAATAGGCTTTGCAAGCGAGGTCGGACAAAAGCCAAGGGCAATTTCTATGGCAAACAATCTAGCAGCAGAGAGCATAAGAAATGGCAGATATTACGAGGCAGCAGGCTACTACATGATTGTAAAGGACGAGAAAAACGTTGAAGCTGCAATGGCAAAATGGAGGGAAACCAGAAGGAAGTAATCAGCAGCAACTTATTTTTTGCCCTCAAGCGCCTTTATAGTGCCTGATGAGTTAAGGGTGTAGAATCCCACGTCCCTGCCGGCTATCCTCTTTATGAATGTCAATGCAAGTATTGTCTCCTTGTATCTCACAAGATTGCACTTCAGCACGAAGCGGTTCCTGTCTATGTATTTTATTATTTTTGGATTCGCCTTGAAATATGAGAGCTCCCCTATGCTGTGGAGCAGCTCCCTGTAAAGCTCAAGCTCAAAATCCCTTCTTGCAGTTTCTACAATTTCAAGGGTCGACTCAACCAAAAGGTACCTTCGCTTCTCCCGCATCATTCAATCACCAAAGAGTTATTTGTGCCGCTCAAGCTCCCTCTTGCATATTCCTCGCTTGCGCCAAGCAGTTTTGCCAGCTCTATAATCTGCATGTAGGAGCAAAGGTGCTCCCTTGACTTTGCAAATGTCGCAAATGAAACCTCTATCCCAATGCCTGCTGCATAGTCGAACAATTTGCTAGCCATGTAAAGGTTCCTGGACCTCTGGAGGCTGTGCGAGCCTGTCAGCTGGCTCAGCTGTATGCATAAAGCTATCTCTCTCTCTTTCATCTGCTCCAGTGCCTTCTTGTTGATCCTTGAGTCAGGAAAAACAACAGCACAAGGGGACATGTTGAGTATGCCTATGAGGTTGCTCTCACTGGCATTTACGAATATGCCATCCTCCAGATCATTTTTCCTGTAGCGGCTTCCATCTATTATCTTTACATCCCTGCCAGAGATTAGAATTCGCTTGTAGCCCAGTCTTTCCTCAAGTTCCCTATCAATGTTGCACGTATCATATGCTATGTCATAATAATCCAGGGAAACACCGATTACCCGTGTATGCGGTCCTTGCTCTCCTGTCCGAAAAGCTCTACCTCAAGGACCTCCTTTGTCTTCTGCGGGGGGTACATCAGCTTGATCAGCTTGGTGTGGCCCCTTATGCCCTTTCCTGATTCGTATGACACAACAAGGCCCTGCATCTCCAATTCCGAAAGATACTTCCTGTACCATCTCTCGCTCTTGGGTTCCTTGTGTATCCCCTCTGTTATGCTCTTGTATCTGTTATACACCTCGCCGCTGAAAAGGTATGTGTCGACACCGTCAGTCAGCTTCTTGTATGAGCCGCCGCTTTGCGTGAGCATAGCAATGGAATAAAGGACAAGCTTGTGGTGCTCAGGAAGCGTGCCGATCAATTCATAAACTATGTCGCTGTCCGCGAGCCTTGCCGCCTCCTCCGCTTCCCTCATTGTAATCTTCTCGGATTCCTTCTCCTCCGCAATCTCACCAGCCCTTGACAGTATCTTTAGCGAAAGCCTTGCATCGCCTCCCTCCTTTGCCGAGGTCGCGGCTATGTAATGCAGCACATCCTCGGTTATCGCGCTGCCCCGGAACCCGCCAAGCGCCCTGTCCTTTATTATCTCGTAAAGCTCTGTTGCATAATAAGGTGGAAACACAAGCTCGGATTCATAAAGCGTGGAGAGGCTCCTTGGATCGAGCGTCTCCTTGAATGACACCCTGTTGGATATCCCTATTATTGTGACTCCTCCTGCTTTTATGTCGCTGTTTATCCTTGTAAGCGTGTATATCAAATCATCAAGGTCCTTTACGGCATCAAGCTCGTCAAGTATTGTTACGAGTATCTTGTTGTCTTCCTCTATCCAATTGGTGAGCTTCTCGTAAAGGTCTACAGTCCCGTATCCCCTCTTCGCATAAGTCGGGAGATGGTCGCTCACTACCTTGTTGAGCACCCTATAGCGCGAGTTGTATATCTTGCAGTTTATGTAGCTTATCTTAGCCTTTGTGTTGGGTATGCCCTTTACCTCGTCAAGAACATATTTAGTGCATGAGGTCTTTCCTGTGCCGGTCTTGCCGTAAATGAAAAGATTCCTGCCGCGCTCGCCCTTCAACGATGGCGCAAGCGCGCGTTCTATGCTGTTTATCTCCTTTGTTCGCGATATGAGCTTTTTGGGTATGTAATGTGGAGAGAGCACTTCCCTGTTGGCGAAAATTCTTGATTCAGAAAGCATCTCATTGAGCGATTGCACGAAAACCCCCTTTCCAGACGTCTGTTATAATATTTGGTGCGTTACTTTAAAACCCTTCCTTTTTAATCGATGAAAGAAATCACACCAATATCAATTCCACTACAAAGGCTTAAATTATTGTCACTCCAAGTAAATAGATACAGACAAGGGGTTAGATGCGGAACATAACCAGGCAGAGCATGCTGTTAGTCGTAGCTTTAGTGCTGGTGCTGATGCTCGCAGGTCTGCCAATCCATGCTATAACAATCCCAACAAGCGTAGTGTACTATGTGCCCATAACGCTTGAGAACCAGCAAAATGTTGTAGTGTCCCCGAACACGCCGCTCGCGATAGGCACAAATTCATATTACGGAAATGTGATCGGAATCAACGCGATCAGCTACAGCCAATACTTCACCTGCGACCTAAACAACGCAGAGTTCTTCTTTGCAAACGGCACGGTAATACCATCGTGGCTGGAAGGCAACATACTGAACGAAGATACCGCGAATTCCGCCTGCACCTCATCAAGCTCCACCAATGCACTGGTGGACAGCCAGAATGTGCTTTACTGGGTAGATTACAAGTGGCCTGGCTCCTTCCTCCCTGCAAATTCGGGAACAGCATCCACAAACACGATATACCTAGGCTGGGCCGGGAATGTGATAAGCACATCAAACACACTCTTTGCCTTTACAACAAATACAGGAGAGGCGCCACAACTGTCATGCAATGTGCCTTCAAGTACATTAAGTTGCAAGGGAGTATACGGCCAATATGATACCGGGGCGAATATATTCTCGCTATACCAGAACTTTGCCGGAAGCTCGGTGCCATCCGGGTGGGTTGCCACATCAGAAGGTTCCCTAGGAGACCAACAGATAGATAACGGGGTAATTGTAACAGACCAAGGTCAGGATAATGCCATACTTACGAGTGCAAACTATGGGGATGTCGCGGGAAACATATTGGATATTTACGGCCAGTTTGTAGGGGATTCAGAGGCAACATTCATGGTGCTTGGCTATACGAATGATGGTGATAGCACATGTTCCGGATGGACAATGAAAAATAACCCCACAATCGTAGATTTTGTGGAGAACGGCTGCTCTTCGGGTGACACAAACTTCGGCAGCCTTAACCCGTCAAATACCATGTACCACGTTTTCAGCATATATTGGCCATCCACGATGACCTTTACGTACGATTACGGCGGTGCAAGTGATACAGCACCAAGTTCGATCACTCCGACTTCACCTCTCCAGATTGGTATATATTTCTTCCCTGGGGAAGCCGCTCCGGGATCGCAGTTGAGTATGCAATGGGTAAGGAACAGAGGCTATCCCCCGAATGGGGTTCTTCCGAGTACCTCGTTTGGTACGGTAGTCCAGGCGTCCTCTTATCAACCTCCGTCAGCGCCAACCCTATCATTAAGCAACACGTTCATAGACCAGGGCCAGAGCATATTATTCACCGCAACAGTGACAAACGGCAACCAGCTATTCTCCTACAATTACATGATAGTCAATTCGATAACAAATGTAGTCATCGCAAACCAGCTCTATACGAATGTGCAGTCAAACTCAAACACATTCTTCTGGACACCGGCAGCCAACCTCTATACCTCAAACACGTTTGCAGCCAATGTGGTGATCAAGGAACTCGGCGGGTTTGCCAATACAGTAAATACAGTCTATACAGCGTTCGGCTATAACGCGGCATTCACAGCAACACCATCACTGACTCCAAGCCCGTCGCTCCCTGCAACGATAGTAGTAGGCAACACAATAACATTTACCGCAAGCGGGATATCCGGAGGCACAACGCCATACACCTACAACTTCCTTGTTGTGAACACTGCTACATTGACTGCAATAGCAAATTATCTTGTAGTGAATTCGATTACCTCAAACGTCTTCAGCTGGACGATACCCACTGCAGATGCCGGCAATGCGGTCGAAGTAAATGTGATAATATCAGACAGCGCAACAACTAACGCTGTTGTCAACAGCATCTATACCAATGTGCTGACGATACCAGCACTGGTGATGCCAACATACGGGCCGCTTACTGCAACTCCAAACCCCTTGGCACTATCTAATACAATCATAGAGGTAGGTCAGATAACAGTAGCAAACACTATAATCAGCGGGAGCACATCGGCATCATATAATGGTGAATGGTCATGGTTGCCAATAAACCAACTGAATAATAATGTGGTAAATACGATCTCTGTAGGCAGCAGCCCGCAGGCCATCGCATTCAACCCCTCAGGAACATTGGCCTATGTTGCAGAACTAAGCAGCGAGGCAGTAAACGTAATAGACACCGCAACAAATGCAGTAGTAGACACAATCCCGCAGGGGGGCAGTGAAGTAGATGGAATCGTACTCAATCCCTCAGGCACATTGGCATATATTTCAGAATCCGGTGCAGTAAATGTAATATCCACAGCCTCAAATGCGGTAGTAAACACAATCCCGATAGGCACCGGAGTATCAAGCATCACACTCAACCCTTCAGGCACGCTGGCATATATTACACTTAATTTAGCCGACAAAGTAGATATAATATCCACCTCCTCAAACGCGGTAGTAAACACAATCTCTGTAGGCAGCAACCCGCAGGACATCGTGCTCAACCCCTCCGGCACATTGGCCTATGTTACAGAAGAGAACAGCGACGCAGTAAACGTAATATCCACCTCAACAAACGCAGTGGTAAATACAATCGCGATAGGGGTACAGCCCTCAGACGTTGCACTAAATCCCTCCGGGACAATGATTTATGTTACAGATTTAAGCGGCAAAGTAGTTGTAATAAACACCACAACAAACGCAATAGTTAACACAATCTCAGTAGGCACCAGCCCACACGGCATCGCATTCAACCCCTCTGGAACGTTTGCATATGTTGCAGATACCGGGAGCAAAGGAGTATCTGTAATCGACACCTCAACAAACGCAGTAGTAGACACAATCAAAGTAGGCACCGACCCGCACGGCATCGCATTCAACCCATCCGGGACGCTGGTTTATGTTACGGAAGAGGGCAGCGACGCAGTAAACGTAATAGACACACCAGAGACGGCAATCCAAAGCCTGCCAGCAGTGCAAACCTCAAACAGCCTGCTGCAGCTTACTATAAACCCGACATCAACCAATACCATCTCATTAACCTTTAACGGGATTACCTATGCAGAATCCACAATAGGCACAAATACGATATATGGAACTTATACCCTGTATGGTTTTGCAGAGGACAGCACAGGACTCAATACCATATTAATCTCCAATACCTTTACAATCATTCCATCCACATCCGCCGTAACAACCACAACAGTATCCTGCAGCAATTCCGCAAGCGTCACTATAGGCGAATCCACATCATTATGCACCGCGACAGTAACTGGCAACACTGATTCCATATCCGGAGAGACGATAACATGGACATACGGAACGCCAGGAAGCGGAACGGTATCCTTCTCATCATCAACATGCGCACTGTCGTCAGATGCATGTTCCGTAACGGTTACAGGCCTGACTTCCGGATCTGGAGGATCTGGAAGCACTACGATAACCGCATCTTACCCTGGTGATTCAAACAACATCGAAAGCACCGGCACCGAGTCGCTGACGATCATCACAACCACAACTACAGTAACCTGCAGCAATTCCGCAAGCGTCACTATAGGTGGAGCCACCTCATCATGCACCGCTACGGTAACTGGCAACACCGGTTCCATATCCGGAGAGACGATAACATGGACATACGGCACGCCAGGAACAGGAACGGTATCCTTCTCATCATCAACATGCACGCTATCCTCAAACTCCTGCTCTGTAACAGTGACAGGCCTGACTGCAGGATCCGGAAGTGCTACGATAACCGCATCTTATCCTGGTGATTCAGGCAACGGCGCAAGCTACGGCACCCAGTCGCTAACGATCAACATATTCGGGGAGCTTACCGCAACTCCAAATCCCCCGACAATATCTAATACAATAATCATAGAGCCAGGCATTACATCAATAGTAAACACTGTAATCAGCGGAGGCACAGGAGCACCATATAATGGTGAATGGACATGGGTGTCAACAAACCAATTAGATGATAATATAATAAACACAATCTTGGTAGGCAAAGGTCCGGTAGGCATCGCACTCAATCCCTCCGGGACTCTGGCTTATGTTGCAGAAGAGACTAGCGACACGGTAAATGTAATCGACATCGCAACAAATACAGTAATAAAAACAATCAGTGTTGGCAGCGGCCCGGTAGCCATAGCAATCAACCCCTCCGGCACTCTGGCTTATGTTGCAGAAGCCGGCGGAGATAGCAATGTAGTAAACGTAATCTCCACCTCAACAAACACGGTAGTACACACGATTCCAGTAGCAGGTATCAATTTCGGATCCAGCTTCGCATTCAACCCCTCCGGCACACTGCTCTATATTACACAAGAAAATCAAGGTACAGTAAACGTAATCTCCACCTCAACATTCACTGTAGTAAACACAATCCAAGTAGGCGGCAACCCAGTGGGCATCGCAATCAACCCCTCCGGCACTCTGGCTTATGTCACAGAACCCGGCGCCAGCACAATAAACGTAATCTCCACCTCAACAAACACAGTAGTAAACACAATCAACCTAGGCAGTGTCAACCCATATGGCATAGCATTCAACCACAACGGGACAATGGTTTATGTGGTGGGGGTAGTTTCATCAATAGACGTGATCTCCACCGCCTCAAACGCAGTTGTAAACACAATCTCGGAAGGTTCTTCTGTTGGCGATAATGGCAGAATCGCATTCAATCCCTCCGGAACACTGGCCTATGTGATAGGAAACGTAGGAGAAATACTCATAGATACATCAATAAACGCAGTGATAGACTCCACCTCAGCAATTACTGCCAGTCCAGCAGGCATCGCAATCAACCCCTCAGGGACTCTGGCTTATGTGACAAATGGAGACACCAACACAGTAAGCGTAATAGACATACCAGAAACCGCTATCCAAAACCTGCCGACTGTGCAGACATCAGACGGCTCACTGCAACTTACCGTAAATGCGATATCGAGCAATACCATCTCATTCACCTTTAATGGGGTTACCTATACAGAGACAACTACTGGTAGCGAAACAATATTCGGAACATATACTCTGTATGGTTTTGCGCAGGACAGCACAGGACTCAATTCCATAACGGTTTCCAACACTTTTAGAATTATTCCAGATCCAATTTCAATATCCTGCAGCAATTCCGCGACTGTTGCCATAGGCGGATTCAACTCATTATGCACCGTAACAGTAACTGGAGCCTCCGGTTCCATATCTGGAGAGACGATAACATGGACATACGGCACACCCGGAAGCGGAACAGTCTCTTTCTCATCATCAACATGCACGCTATCCTCAAACTCCTGCTCTGTAACAGTGACAGGCCTGACTGCCGGATCCGGAAGCGCTACGATAACCGCATCCTATCCTGGTGATACAAACAACGTGGCAGCCTCAGCCACCCAGTTGATAACAATCATACCAACCACAACCGGGCAGCTCACCGCAACTCCAAATCCACCAACAATATCCAATACAATCCTAGGGCCCGGTCAGATAACCGTAGCAGACACCGTAATAAGCGGGGGCACAGGAATACCGTATAACGCGGAATGGTCATGGGTGTCAACAAACCAGCTGAATGACAATGTAATAAACACAATATCAACAGGCAGCGGCGCAGAACCGGAAGCGATAGCAATCAATCCCTCCGGAACACTGGCCTATGTTGTAGAATTTGGCACCCCCACAGCCACAGTAAATGTAATCGACATCTCAACAAATACGGTAGTAAACACAATCCGAGTGGGCAGCGAGCCAATATACATCGCGTTCAACCCCTCAGGCACGCTGGCCTATGTTGCAGAGGAAGGTAGCGATGCAGTAAATATAATTTCTACCTCCTCGAACGTGGTAGTGAACACAATCCGAGTGGGCAACGAACCTGCTGGAATAGCACTCAACCCCTCAGGCACGCTGGCCTATGTAACAGGAGGAGACGAGGTAAGCGTGATAGACACCTCAACAAATGCGATAGTAAACACAATCCCAGTAGGCGCCAGTCCAGAAGCGATCACGCTCAACCCCTCAGGCACGCTGGCCTATGTGGCAAGTGGATCAGCCCCAGGCAATGTATATGTAATCGACACCTCAACAAACGCACTAGTAAATACAATAAGAGTAGGCTCCCTCACAGGCACAGATCCAAAAGCGATTGCGCTCAACCCCTCAGGCACGCTGGCCTATGTCACAGAAGCCTTCGGCTCCACAGTAAATGTAATAGACACCTCCTCATACACTGTAGTGAACACAATCTCGGTAGGCGAGTTTCCTGTAGCGGTCGCACTCAACCCCTCCGGAACACTGGCCTATGTCACAAACGAAGACAGCGGCACGGTAAGCGTAATCGACACCTTAACAGACACGGTGGTAAATACAATCCCGGTAGGCATCAGCACAGGCCTAGATGCAATAGCGCTCAACCCCTCAGGCACGCTGGCCTACGTGGCAAGCTCAATCAGCGGCATGGTAGGCGTGATAGACACGCCGGAAACCGCTGTCCAAAATCTGCCAATGGTGCAGACATCGAACGGCCTGCTGCAGCTTACCGTGAACGCGATATCAAGCAACACAATCTCATTCACCTTCAATGGGGTTGCCTATGCGGAGGCAACAACAGGCGGCGAGACAATATACGGAAATTATATTCTGTATGGTTTTGCTGAGGACGGCACGGGACTCAACACCATAACAGTTTCCAACACCTTTACAATTGTCCCATTCATAACAACCGTATCCTGCAGCAATTCCGCGACTGTCACCATAGGCGGATCCACATCAGTATGCACCGCAACAGTTTTTGGCGTCTCCGGTTCCATATCCGGGGAGACGATAACATGGACATACGGAACGCCAGGAACAGGATCGGTATCCTTCTCATCATCAACATGTACACTATCCTCAAACTCATGCTCTGTAACAGTGACAGGCCTGACTGCCGGATCCGGAAGCGCTACGATAACCGCATCCTATCCTGGTGATTCGAACAACCTGGCAAGTTCTGGCACCCAGTCGCTAACGATCAATGCAGCAGCAGCTACAACAACAATATCTAGTGGAGGTGGTGGAGGCAGCGGCGGAGGGGTACCAAGGCTTACAATACAGCATCTGCCAAATAGCTGCGTACTGATATCAAACGTGACAAATTCAACAAACGTGGAATTCACGATAAACAATCAGAGCCTCAACCTGACCGATGACTACATAGGATCAAACTATACAAACGTCACAGTAAACGGCGTATGTCATGTTCTTTACCAGGGAATAACTCAGACGCTTCTGAACCTTACCACAGGCGTGCAAAGCACAAGCTCCCAATACTGTACGCAGGTTTCAGCAGCAATAGCAGTTTCCGCATCTGCAGTAAATTATACAAACCAGGGATATGTTTCGAATTCCAATGGCAACTTACGCATCTTCAATCTTACAAGCGGCAGATTTATTGCGAACATCTCACTCGGCAGTTATCTTACCTCATTCGCGATAGCCCCTAATTATACAAGATTATATGCGGTAAATTATGGCACCAACAAAGTCTCTGTGGTAAACACAATTACCCATAATCTAATTGCCAACATATCGATTGGTGTAGCGCCGCTTTCTATTGCAATAAGCCCTGACGGTAATTTTGCGTATGTGACAAATTCCGGTAACTATACGGTATCAGTGATTAATCTCCACACACATGCAGTAAATTACATACAGATGCCCGGCAGTTTCCTGCCTTACGGGATTGCGATACTGCCTGACATGAAATCTGTTTATGCGACAAATGGCGGCGGTAGCAACGTTTCCATCATTAATATATCCACAAAAACAGTAACAGGGGTTATAAATGTTGGGGAGAACCCGACAGACATCGCAATAAACCCGAACGGCACACGCGCATATGTTACAGATGAGGGATCAGGCAATCTTACTATAATCAATACATTGACAAACGCGGCTGTTGGCTCGATACCCATCGGCACATCACCAGACACGTTAGCGATAACCCCTGATGGCAGGTACCTTTATGTTTCTGACATAGGCAACAGCACGGTCTCTGTCGTAAGTACGCAGACAGACTCGGTAATCAAGGTTGTGCCTGTAGTTCCCGGCGCTGTTGATGTGCAGGTAGCGCCAAACGGCAAACTCGTATACGTTACCAGCCATTTCAACACCACTGAGTCTATAATAAACACATCCACATATGCAGTAAAGACATAAAGCTGATGCAGAAACCTATTTTTTTGATTTGCAGGGTCTATATCCGCTAATGTTTTGCAGAACGCAGAAAATCAGACATAGCCATTCAATCAGACAGGAATTCCTCCAACTACCTGATTTGTCTGAGTGTTGACTATTAATACACCATCATCAAGGTAACTAGCAATGTATGCCAAAGGAATGCTTGGGTTTGGATCTATCGCAAGGGCCCCGTTGCTTGAATCGCCCCAGCCCCCATTAACTGCGGGACATCCAGAACCATACAGCTCTCCACCAACATCTATTTTGGCACCGTTTTCATACAGGTATGATTCAGTCGGAGGCGAGGATACGTAACCTAAATTAGCCGGAGAATCAGGAATGGAGTCGCACATTATTGCATACAACACCTGCGGCTTTCCCGCCGCAACCAAACTCGGAGGGCTGTATTGTATGGAATACGGGTAGTAATCAGTTTGCATAATGCTGCCTCCCGGTATGCTTACCATTCCATGCCATGCCCCAAATTCCCCGCTGCCTCCCGAACCGATTCCTACAGCGCCTGTGCTGTACAGCCATCCTTGCGATGCCTCTGTTGTCCCGCCGCCCGAACCCGGGCAGCTACTTCCGCAGGTAATAATGCTCACGCTCAGAGTATCAGTGTTGATCTGCGCAACTGATGCGGTTCCAGTAGCCTGAGGGCTGGGCTCGCATGGCGAACCGATTTCTAGTAAACCATTTACCCCAACTTCCCAACTGCCCTCTCCACCTGTGCCTGTTCCTCCCGGCACATAAACGTATGTGCCTGTGGGGTCAATCGCAATGCCCCCGCTGAGGCCCTCTATCCCCCACTCAGCATCTGAACATTTGTAGCTTCCCGGGGTGCTGCCTGGCATTGGAGAAGTATACGCATCTAATGTTCCGACAACCGTATTTGTCATCAGGTCTATCTTTTCAACCAGAGCCTCCTGGCTGGTCCCGAATGCATATGTGCCTGCCGGATTGATGACAAGGTCTGTTATGGCCTGGGGTGCCATCTCTCCATCAAAAACCTGCCCACCGCCCAAAAAACTTCCTATTTGGACATCTGGAACTGGTATGCTTCCTGTTATTTTACCTGTTTGCGTATCAATCATGTCTATCGAACTTGTGCCTGTAAGAGCGCCGTATGCAGGTGAGGAGGTGACAGCTACATAAAGAGTTGTCCCTGTGGGGTTTATTGCGATGCTCCATGGGGTCTCTCCTGCCAGCGGGATTGTTTTTACTACAGTGTTGGCAGCCACATTAATGAAGCTAACAATATCCGTTCCCTGACTTGCCACATATGCAGAATATCCGTCAGGACTGAATACAACTGATACAGGCTCAGAAATCTCTCCGCTTGCAAGTTGACTTACTCCAGTAATGAAATTTCCATTGGCAAGGTATTCCTCTACAGGCCCTTCCAAAATATCAGTACCCCAAATCACATACGGAGTAGGCACTACTGGCGCTAGTGCAGCACTATGAAAAATTGGGCTACCGGTTGGATTTCCATTATTGTTTGTTCCAAACTCATCAATCCATATCCATGAAGGATCATTGTTCGGGATTGCAGGATTATATTTCTGGTAAGCCGCATTGCCGTAGTACGCTGCATCATGATACCATTCCGTCATCAAACCGGTGAATTGCCCATATTCATCAACAATACCATCTGTCGATCCCTGAAAAACCGTTGCGCCATGAGCATCGAATCCAATACTGGCAAAAGCTCCAGTTTTCGTGTCCATTGCAAACATATAGACCTTATTGTTTGCTATGTTCATGGTAAGGGTAACAGGGTCACCTTGATTCACCTTACCATTAACAAAGTTCAGAGCACCGGAACCATCCGTTGGTTCTATTGAAACGCCATTGCACCATATCTCATAACCAATATGAATTTCTGTATCCGTTGTACTCCAGACATTATCCAAGCCCAACTGATACCAATAGTGGTTGTTTCCCACTATCGTGTAACCATTCACCAAATATGAAGGTTGATACGGATCCGCAGCAGGCCATGTTGCAATAACGTTGTCTGAGATCGCAGTTATGGAATTTGTATAAGTAAGTCCATACTGCAGATCATACTCGTCTGGAGTTCCACTCGATGTGGATCCGCCTGAATTAGATGATGCAGGCGCCGGGCATTTTGACGAGCCAGCAAACGTAAAATTAGGCATTGTTGATAACAGAATAACCAAAAGGGCAGAGCACAGGACGATGCCCCTGACAACTCCTGACATATCCTATTCTACAAAACGCACAAATAAATACATTATGCCTCTTTTCAGGCGGAAAAACCTCTATTTCATGTGTTGTATTATACATACCAGTCAATGATCTTAAGTGAGTTTAAGTGCCGTGGATCTATACTTGTTAATGTATGGCAGAAAATCAGCACATAGCCATTTAGACAGGAATAGTTCCAACTGCCTCATTTGTCTGTGTGTTGACTATTATTATATCCTTATTGTAGTAATTTGCAATATATGCGAAAGGAAGGCTTGGATTTGGATCTATTGCAAGAGCTCCGTTATTGGAATCGCCCCAACCCCCATTAACTGCAGGACATCCAGCATAACTAGAAAGTATTTCGGCACCATTTGCATACAGATACGAATCAGTCGGCGGTGGAGATACGTAACCTAAATTAGCCGGAGAATCAGGAATAGCGTTGCACATTATTGCATACAATACCTGCGGCTTCCCAGCTGCAACCAAACTCGGAGGACTGTATTGTATAGAATACGGGTAGTAATCAGTTTGCATAAAGCTGCCTCCTGGTATGCCTATCATTCCATGCCATCCTCCAAATTCACCGCTGCCTCCTGAACCGATTCCTACCGCACCTGTGCTGTAGAGCACCCCTTGCGATGCCTCTGCCGTCCCGCTACCCGACCCAGGACAACTACTTCCGCAGGTAATAATGCTCACGCCCAAAGTATTGGTGTTGATCTGCGCAACTGATGCGTATCCTGAAGCAGTTTGAGCACCAGGCTCGCATGGCGAACCAACTTGAAGTGTGCCACCGACCCCAACTTCCCAGCCGCCCTCTCCACCAAAGCCTGTTCCTCCTGGTACATAAACGTATGTGCCTGTAGGGTCAATCGCAATGCCTCCGCCGAGCTCCTCTATTCCGTATGCAGGATCTGAGCATTTGTAGCTTCCCGGGGTGCTGCCTGGCATTGGAGAAGTATACGCATCTAATGTTCCGACAACTGTATTTGTCATCAGGTCTATCTTTTCAACCAGGGCCTCCTGGCTGGTCCCGAATGCATATGTGCCTGCCTGATTGATGACAAGGTCTGTTATGGCTTGGGGTACAAGCTCTCCATCAAGAGCATCATCACCGCCCAAAAGGCTTCCTATCTGTGCATTCGAAACTGGTATGCTACCTGTTATTTCATCTGTTTGCGTATCAATGATGTCTATCGAACTGGTGCCTGTAACAGCTCCATACTTTGGTGAAGAGGTGACAGCTACATAAAGTGTTGTCCCTGAGGGGTTTATTGCAATGCTCCATGGCGTCTCCCCCAACTGGATTGTTTTTACTGTTGTATTGGTAGCTACATTGATCACGCTCACGCTATCCGTTCCCTGACTATCCACATATGCGGAATATCCATCAGGGCTGAATACAACTGATACTGGATCCGAAACCTGACCGCTCGCAGTTTGACTGACTCCAGTAATGAAAGTTCCATTTGCAAAGTATTCCTCTCCAGGTCCAGTGCCATCAGCATAAGCGGTCCAAATCACAGACGGGGCCGGTGCCACCGGGCCAGGCGTATTACTTTCGGGAATAACATAGCTTTCAGAAATAATTCCATTTGATAATAATATTGCAGTTTCTTCAGCCCCCAACCATGAGGGATCATTGTTCGGGATTACAGGAACATATTTCTGGTAAGCCTCATTGCCGTAGTACGGTGCATAATGGTACCATTCCGTCATCAAACCGGTGAATTGCCCATATTCATCAACAATACCATCTGTCGATCCCTGAAAAACCGTTGCGCCATGAGCATTGAAAAGAATATTCGCAAATGCTCCTGTTTTCCTGTCCTTTGCAAACATGATGACATTGTTATTTTGTAAAAACATGGTAAGGGTAATATTATCGCCTTGATTCACTTTACCAATGAAGTCAAGGTCGCCAGCCCCACCATCAATTGGGGCGATGGAGTCAAGGTTGCACCATACTTCATAAACAACATGGATTTCTGGATTGTCCGAACCATACCAACCATTACTCAGACCTAACTGATACCAATAGTGATCGTTTCCCACTATTGTGTAACCATTAACAAGATATGCAGGTTGAGTTGGGTCCGCAGCCGGCCATGTTGCAGTAACGTTGTCTGAGACCTCAGTTATGGAATTTGTGTAGCTCAATATTTGTTGCAAATCAAACACGTATCCATTGGGCATTGCATTGTAAAGTTCGGAGTTAAAAGTTGGTGCGTTTGTGTTTATTGCAGGATTATATGGTATCGGACATTCTGGCGAGGCAGCAAACGTAAAATTAGGCATTATTGAAAACAGAATAACCAAAAGGGCAGAGCACAGGATGAAGCCTCTGACAAGTCCCGACATATCTTACTCTACAAAACACACAAATAAATACATTATGCACCTTTTTAGGCGGGATAATCTCTATTTCGTGTGCTTGTGCCATCTATAACTAGTCAATGATTCCGAAGCGAATGTAAGTGCCACGACAGGGACACGTATCGTAAACAGGACAATCGACTAGGCATAATGCAGTGATACTAAGCTGGAAACTCAAACCCACTTCAACCGGCATTGATATAAATTTATGGATTTTAGTAAAAGTAACCAAGTTGTGGGAAAAGTAGGAGTCAAACTATAAAGATTAATTTTTATATTTTGCAGATTTGCGGTAAAACAGCCCTTCAGTCTTATTTCATAATTACGAAAAAGATGCATATAAACGAAAAAATGTCCAAAAAACGCAAAACAATCCAAATTTTTATCAAAAATCGATAAACTAAAGCTTTAAATTGTTGCTTTTCTATTTAAATAGAACGTGTATTAGGGGTTAGATGTACATAAGAGAAAAGTACGGAATATCCTTAGTTGTAGCTATAGCCCTGCTGGCCATAATAATGGCAGCAACACTGATACACAATGGTACAAGTGCATCTGTTATTAAGACCCAATCGTTTGCTATATCAAATGCAACGCCAATTAGTACATCAATAGCTGCAGGAAGCAGCAGATTATTGCCAAAAACAAAAGCCAATAGCACAGGCGCAGTTTATCTGACGCCACAGATATTCCAGGTAACAGGCAAATCCACAATAATATCCCTATCCACAACAACCTCAACCTCCATACCAACTACCACTTCGATATCGACAACCACACCTACGTCCACAACAACCGCACCCACAACAACCATACCACAAACCACAGGCCCCTCAACAACCACAGTCCCGCCGGCAACCTCAACCACAAACACGTATTACGTCTACGTGGCCAACATCGGAAGCAATTCAGTATCAGTCATATCCTGGGCTACCGATGCAGTAATCGCCACGATCCAGGTTCCTGATTCCAGTCCTAGGGACATAGTTGCAAGT
This sequence comes from uncultured Microcaldota archaeon, assembly GCA_963804175.1. Classification (GTDB taxonomy): domain Archaea; phylum Micrarchaeota; class Micrarchaeia; order Micrarchaeales; family Micrarchaeaceae; genus UBA12276. The sequence goes on along the minus strand of CAWDPD010000002.1, from coordinate 53,124 downwards.
CCTGACGGTAAATATGTTTATACATCAGGTCTGTATATCGCAAAAGAAACAGCCAATTCCACGGCATCAACCATTCAAGGCGAAATCGTAGTATCAAAAATATCCGCCGTTACAGACAGCGTGGTAGGCACTATAGTCCTTAGCGATTGCGGGGTGTTTGTCAACCAATGCACAGGAGAAGGAAGTCCAAACATAGCTATAAGCCCTAACGGCCAGGAGCTTTATGTATTGGATAATGACACTGAGTTCATAGCACGCATTTCCACTTCATCATTTGCTGTGCAGCAAAATACTGCCCCATTAGAAACATTCGTAGACGTGCCAGCTCCAGGCACGCCGACAGGGCCCTATAATACCAATCTGGCAGTGACTCCTGATAGCCGTTATGTATATGTGCGAGACGCCTATCCTGGTGGCGGTTGTGGTACTGGTGGTATATCTTACGATTATTTCACCGTGCTGCTCTCCGCCACGACGCTGGCTGAAGTTAACAATAATACAGCAGGCTCTACTTCCTGTTACCTTATACCAGGATCCGGCATAACCATTGGCCCCGACGACAATGTGTATGAGGCTGTCCTCGGAGTCACCACCCTAGGTCTCGATTTTGCGGCGTTATCCAAAATCAACGGAGCCCTAAACGCCCCAATAGCACTAATCAACGGTAGTCCGGATTATGAGGTAGTGACCCCTGACAACAAAAACCTTTTCTGGACCCAAAATGCCTGTCAGCCTACTGGACTCCCTTGCTTCGGTCCATTCAACGGTACGCTAAATAGTGTTCCAGTATCAAGCTTCTCCAATGCCAGCGAGACATCAAGGCCGCTGCCAGACACCTCGTTACTTGGAGGCATTGCATCAACCCCCAACAGCACCTTCCTATACACATCCTCATACAGCACTGATGAGGTATTAAAAATCTCCACCAGCACAGGCCAGATAGTAAACAGGATAGCTGTTGGAACTGGGCCCTGGGGAGTTGCAATAGCTCCGCCTCCGATTAGCCCAACAACCACAACCACCACAACAACCTCAACAACAACCTCAACCACATCAACAACCAGCACCACAACAATTTTTCAATCAACCACAACAACCACAACCACAACAACCACAACCTCAACAACCACAATACCTCCTACAACAACCACATCCTCCACAACCTCAACCGCGCCAACCACCACCTCAACCGTAATTACTTCAACAACAACATCCACCTCCATACCAACCACAACCTCAATAACCACAACAGTACCTCCATCAACAACCTCCACATCAACCACATCCACAACAACCTCAACAACAGCACCCACAACCACAATGTGTCAACCAGGAACTATTATAATTATAAAGAAATCAATAGGTGGTAATGGAACATTCAACTTTAGCTCTACAAGCAATGCAAGCAATGTAATGTGTCCAACAGTATCCACCACAACCACAGTTACAGCCACCACTTCAACAAGCACCACAGCTACAACCTCAACAACCACCTCCACGACCACAATGCCGCCTACTACATCCACAACATCAACAGTATGTCCAGCAGGAACAACATGCCTCCCATCAACAACCACAACTTTATCCACCACAACAATCTGCCCGACAGGCGACATATGCCCTGCATCAACAACCACAACCTCAATGATTACAACCAGCTACCCAACAACTACAATAGCACTGCCAACGACTACAATAACCTCTTCAATCCTCCCAACCACAACACCCTCAACTTCAATAACAACCACATCCTCCACAACCACAACCATAATACCGCCTACTACAACCACCACAATTCTTCAATCAACAGCTTCCACCACACCAACAACAATACCTCCAACCACCACAACCTCAACTTCAATCACAACTACTACTTCAATATCAACAACAACATCAATACCCACAACATCACTTTCGACAACAACAACCTCAACCGTACCAGCCACCACAACCTCAACATCAATACTATACTATTACATAAACTCCACAAGCCAGGGGGATGCCTGCAACAGCACGAAGACATTTAAGGACATCGGGCCATGCGCGCTGCAGGGCGGCACGCCAGTCATCACGTCTGTGCAGGGTGTTGCTCCGACCACCACACTCGGCGGTTGCATCGCAATAGCGCATGGATATTACCAAGCTACCTACGACGAAACAGACAAAGACCACGGCTGGACATTATGGCAATGCTTAGCCGGCTCTACCGGATATGTTCCTGCTGATGACGACAACAATCCTTGTAGTGGTCCAAACGTCTATGTGAACGCGGCTAACGGCGGCTTCGCGCAATATGCTAATGGTTCGACACTAGATCCCTTCGAAACGGGATGCACAGAAACCGGCAATCTTGGGAATTATAACTGTGAACTGCCCTTCACAAGCCTGCATGCTAACATAATAGCGGACGATTACTATACTGAGACCTTCTGCGGATCCTCATGAAATAACCATGATAATCGCCCCGGTGCTTGCAATTCTAGTTGTGTGGCTTTCTACCTTTATACGAGATCATCAAATAACCGAATCCCAACAATCATCCCTAGCTCAAGCATGTGGCGCTGATTACTTTGAATTCCAATTGTGGCGTGAAGTAAGACCGTTCAAGACACCAAATCCCTAAAGCAGACCAGCACAACGGCAAGATATATTATAATATAAAACAGGGATGGATTCCGCAGCCCAACAGAACATAAAAATAATTTTTACGATTTATTAGAAAAATGCGAAGCCTGCCAGAGGCACTACGGATTCTGAATGCCAAGCAGTTGCTAAGCAGCACAGACCCATAATTTTTATATTTTGCAGATTTGCGGTAAAGACACAAAGCTGATGCAGAGATCTATTTCCAGCCTTTTGGAATATACCTGCTAATGTTTTGCAGAATGCAGAAAATCAGCAGATAGCCATTCAATCAGACATGAATTCCTCCAACTACCTCATTTGTCTGCGTGTTGACTACTAATATAACATCATCAAAGTAATCGGCAATATATGCTAAAGGAATGCTTGGATTTGGATCTATTGCAAGGGCTCCATTGTTTGAATCGCCCCAACCCCCATTAACTGTTGGGCATCCAGCATAACCAGCAAGATCTATTTTGACGCCGTTTTCATACAGGTATGAATCGGTCGGAAGCGAGGATACGTAACCTAAATTAGCCGGAGAATTAGGAATGGCGTTTCACATTATTGCATACAATACCTGCGGCTTCCCTGCTGCAACCAAACTGGAGGGCTGTATTGTATCGAATACGGGTAGTAATCGGTTTGCATAAGGCTGCCTCCCGGTATGCTTATCATGCCATGCCCCAGATTCCCCTCATAGGATAAATTTATTACCGGAAGGTTTATATATTATAATTGCTATAATATTATAGTAAAAATAATAATGTGATTGAGAATGAACAAAGAGGAGACGAAAATAATGAGTTATCTTTCGGACAATTTGGGCACTGGTGGAAATATACTAGAAATGTCAAAAGAAATAAACAAAAACTATAGCCCTGCCTATTACCCGAACATATATAACACAATAAAGAGGCTTAAGGAGATTAATGTTATAGATATAGAACTAGACGGGAAGAACAAGCTAATAAAACTCAATATGGAGAACCCGCTTTCTATTTATTACATATCAGAGGCAGAAAACCACAAAACTTTTAAGATAAGAATATCCAAAGAAATACTAAACAGCATATTAAACATTGCCAAAAAGTTCGACATTTTTTCCATTTGCACTTTAGAAACTGAAAAATACCTAAAAATGAACAGGATAGAATTATTGCTAATTATTAAAGGAAGGAATGACTCTGCCGCGTTAATAAAATCATTACTTCGGATAGAATCAAATTATAGTACAAAGATCGACCCTATCATACTTACATTAGAGGAATTTACACAGATTATGAAAACTGATGAACTAAGCCCAATAAGAGACCTTATTTTAAGTAAAAATATATTATACAATAGCGAGGGCTTTTGGGGCATAATAAGAGATTATAAAATAAACGCCAAATATGAAAAACTCAATAAATTCCCGCAAGATTTAACAGAAGAAGAACTAGCATATAATTACAACAGGTTTGGATATAAACTATATGGAAATATTAGTACCTCTAATAAAATATCCCTCGAATATATAATATTCTCAATGAGCATTAAAAATGAAATAAGAATAAAATACGGTGCTATTATCCTGTTATATAAGAATATTGAAAAAATAAACTGGGCCTATCTATACTATGTTTATAAAAGGTATGAGGACTTGGGCAAACTTAAGGCTATTTTACTTTCATTGGCTGATTTTAGCAAACTAAAAAGCAATGCCAGCATAAGGCTTTACATAGATATAATCTCTAATAAGCCGGATATGCCTTATGACAAGAGGATTATTAAAAAATATATGGAAGTGTATGATTAAATGGGAAAAGTTTCGAAAAAAGAACTTTTAGAATTTCTTGAATCGTTTGATGAGCAATTAAGCAAGAGGATCATGCTTGTCGCAGTTGGGGGAACTGCAATGACACTTTTGGGCATAAAACCTTCGACAAAGGACATAGATTTCAACATACCATCAGAAGAGAATTATAAAGAATTCAAGCGTTTGATGAATAAAATAAAACCCGGCGTAAGTATTGATTGCTGGCCATCAAATATGGTATTTAGCGAGGTTCTACCGGAGAATTACCTGGAGCTTGCAAGCAAGTATAAATCAAAATTCAACAAAATAGACATCAGAATATTGAATCCTATAGATATTGCATGTTCAAAAATAAGCAGATTCGGCCAGGATGACATGGAGGACATAAAGGACTGCATTAAGAAATTTAATATAACTAAAAGTCAGCTGAAAGAAAGGGCACGGCAATTTTCACAAGTAGGGAGCGAAAAGGTATTCAACCAAAATCTTCAGTATATATTGGAAAATATCTTTTAAGCCCGGCTAGCGCGGCAAAATTGCCACTATCACTATCCAATCAGACAGGAATTCCTCCAACTACCTCATTTGTCTGTGTGTTGACTACTAATATACCATCATCAAAGTAATCGGCAATATATGCTAAAGGAATGCTTGGATTTGGATCTATTGCAAGGGCACCATTGTTTGAATCGCCCCAGCCCCCATTAACTGTCGGGCATCCAGCATAACCAGCAAGATCTATTTTGGCACCGTTTTCGTACAGGTATGAATCGGTCGGGGGCGAATATACGTAACCTAAATACGCAGCAATGTTAGCTGCAGAATTTGGAATGGCATTGCACATTATTGCATACAATACCTGCGGCTTCCCTGCTGCAACCAAACTTGGAGGGCTGTATTGTATCGAATACGGGTAGTAGTCAGTTTGCATAAAGCTGCCTCCTGGTATGCCTATCATACCATAATATCCTCCAAATTCCCCGTTGCCTCCTGAACCTATTCCTACCGCACCTGTGCTGTACAACCACCCTTGCGTTGCCGCTGCCGCAGAGCAACTTCCACAGGTAATAATGCTCACACTCAAAGTACTAGTGCTGATCTGCGCAACTGATTCCTCGCCCGTACCTTGAGGTCCGGTTTCGCATGGCACACCAGCTGCCAATATTCCATTCACCCCCACTTCCCAGCCACTAAAAGCGCCGGTGCCTGTTCCTCCTGGCACATAAACGTATGTGCCTGTAGGGTCAATCGCAATGCCCCCGCTGAGGCCTTCTATTCCATACATAGCATCTGAACATTTGTAGCTTCCCAGCGGGCTGCTGGGTGGAGGAGACATAGGAGGGGTATATGCATTTAATGTACCGACAACGGTATTTGTCATCAGGTCTATCTTTTCAACCAGGGCCTCCTGGCTGGTCCCGAATGCATATGTGCCTGCCGGATTAATGACAAGGTCTGTTATGGCCTGGGGTGCCATCTCCCCATCAAGACTATCATCACCACCTAAAAGGCTTCCTATTTGGGCATTTGGAACTGGTATGCTTCCTGTTATCTCGCCGGTTTGTGTATCAATGATGTCTATTGAACTGGTGCCTGTAACAGCTCCATACTCTTGTGATGATGTGACAGCCACATAAAGGGTCGTCCCTGAGGGGTTTATTGCGATGCTCCATGGCGTCTCCCCTGCCAGCTGGATTGTTTTTACTACAGTGTTGGTAGCTACATTAATGACGCTCACGCTGTCTGTTCCCTGGCTGCCCACATATGCAGAATATCCGTCTGGACTGAATACAACCGATATGGGATTTGAAACCTGTCCGCTCGTACTTTCATTGACCCCAGTAATGAAAATTCCATTGGCAAGGTATTCCTCTTCAGGCCCCGTGCCAACTTCCCAATTCCAAATAACAGACGGCGTAGGCACTACTGGAGAGGGTGTATCACTATCAAAAATTGACTTATAATGGATTGATCCATCTGCGTTTGTCCCAAACTCTTCAACCCACAGCCATGATGGATCGTTGTTCGGGATTACAGGAACATATTCATTGTAAGCTGCATTGCCATAGTACTCTGCTTCATGATACCATTCTGTCATCAAACCTGTGAATGTGTAATATTCATCAGATGTCCCATCTGGCAATCCCTGAAAAACCGTTGCGCCATGGGCATTGAAATCAAGTGTTGCGTACGCTCCAGTCTTCTTGTCCTCTGCAAGCATATAGACCTTATTGTTTGCTATATTCATGGTAAGGGTAATAGTGTCGCCTTGATTTACCTTACCATTAACAAAGTTCAGGTCGCCACCTTCGCCTCCGGCTGGTTCTATTATAACACCATTGCAGAATACAGCATAAATAAGATGAATTTCTGCATCATTTGTGTTCCAGACATTGACTAAACAGCTGATACCAATAGTGATTGTTTCCCGCTATTGTGTAACCATTAATAAGATATGTAGGTTGTAACGGATCTGCAACTGGCCATGTCGCATTAACGTTGTCTGAGATCGCAGTTATGGAATTCGTGTAGGTAAGTCCATACTGCAAGTCATACAGGGCTGGAATTCCATTCGATGTGGGTCCGCCTAGCTTGGGTGGTGCCGGGCATTTTGATGATGCAGCAAACGTAAAATTAGGCATTGTTGAAAGCAGAATGACCAAAAGGGCAGAGCACAGGATGGAACCCCTGATAATTCCTGACATATCCTATTCTACAAAACACACAAATAAATACATTGCGCATCTTTTCGAACCGAAGGATCTCCATTTGTATACGTATGATATCTATACTGGTCAATGACCCTGAAGCAAATGTAAATGCCGCGGCAGGGACACGGATCATAAACAGTACAATTGATACTCGGCATAATGCAGCAATATGAAGTTGAGAAGTTAAACCTGATTCCATTGGCATTGATATAAATTTATGAGTTTTCGGAAAACTAACCAAATTGTAGGAAAAGCCGGAGTTAAAAATACAAAGCCTAATTTTAATATTTTGCAGATTTACGGTAAAACAGCCCTTCAGCCTTATTTCATAATTACGAAAAAATGCGGATAAGCAAAAAATGTCCAAAAAACGCAAAACAACCCAATTTTTTACCAAGAATTGATTAACTAAAGCTTTAAATTGTTGCCTTTCTATTTAAATAGAACGTGTATTAGGGGTTAGATGTACATAAGAGAAAAGTACGGCATATTCTTAGTTGCAGCTTTGGCTCTAATTCTTTTATTATCATTCATCTCACAGAATCTGGTATCATCTAATGCACAATACATCAGTACTTCCAGGAACCTTGCACCACAAACATTCCAGGCAACTCCAACAACATCTACATCAATCCCAACAACCATCTTAATAACAGGTGGGACGTCATCACCCCAAACATTACCGCCATCGTTCTCTATAAAAACATCATCAGGGACAGGGACAGAGATATTCAATAACATTGAGCCTGGCACATATTCAATTAACGAAATAATACCTGCAGGATGGTCGCTTGTCAGTGCGACGTGTAGCAGTGGCACCCCAAGTAACATAACAGTAGCAGCAGGACAGACGGTCACCTGCACATTTACAGACACAAATGTTATAACAACCACAACAACAACCTCAACCACATCCACATCAACCACGACCACCACTGTAACAACAACGATTCAGCCAGGTACCATCACAATCTTAAAGAACACAGTAGGGGGAGACGGGACATTCCTGTTCACTTCAACAGGGGGCAGCACCGTACCACCATCATTTTCTATAACAACCTCATCAGGAACAGGTTCCCAGACATTCGGCAACGTCACGCCAGGTGAATATTCAGTATCAGAAACAGTTCCGAGTGGATGGACTCTTGATAATGCAACATGCAGCAATGGCGACAGCCCAAGCTCGATAACAGTCAATCCAGGCCAGAGTGTGACATGTACGTTCACGGATACGGAGCTAGGAACAATAATAATCATAAAGAACACAAATGGCGGCGACAGCACATTCAACTTCACAACAACAGTAAGCAATACCGTATGCCCAACCACGATAAATACAACAACCATTAGCACAACCATAAGCCCAAGTGTGAGTGTTCTAAACATAACAACAACAGGGCTTACGGGTGCTGTGGTGATACCAGTTGACGGCACACTTTACGTGCTTGGCAGTGCATTGTCATTGTTGAATACGGTTTCCAAGCTGTACAATTATACCGTAAGCATATTCTACAATGCTGCAGGGGCTGTACAGAAGATAGTGGTTAGCGCAATTGCGGGAAACACCACGATAAGCAAGACGCTCACTCAGCCACAAGCATCTGCACTGCTGAAAAACCTATCAGGCTATGTTCCGATAAACATAAACAACTCGCAGAAAATACCCACTACGCGCAACTTCGTGCAAAGCCTTATGGTGGACAGCCAGAGCTACTCGAAGTACGAGGCGGCAAACCTACAGAATATACTGTTCTTCTATGCAAACGGCACAGTAGTGCCATCCTGGCTTGAGAGCAACAACACAAACTCAAGCACAAAGACACTGTACTGGGTGAAGCTAGCCGCGGCAATACCCGCGCACGGGAGCATAACCATCTACATGGGATTCGCTTCCGCAGGTGCCAACCTGCTCAATGCACAAAACACCGGGGAGGCGCCTTACCTTAGCGGCGTATACGGCCAATACGATGATGGCAGATACGTATTCCCGCTTTATGACAATTTCAACGGCACCAGCCTGAGCAGCATGTGGACCGTGCAAGGGGACAAGCACTATAAAGTGAACAATGGACTGCAGCTGACAGGAGAAAAGGGCGCCAACTTCACCGCAATAGTGGAATGCTGCGTAAACCAGTCAAACACCTTCGAATGGTACATGGGCGACTCAACACCCACATCCACGACAACAATACCAAAAACCACAGGACCGCCAACCTCAACCACAAAATCCACAACATCCTCAACAACAATACCCAAAACCACAATCCCATCAACATCCATTAAAAAATCCACAACAACCGTGCCCAAAACCACAGTTCCATCAACATCCATTAAAAAATCCACAACAACCGTGCCCAAAACCACAGTTCCATCAACATCCATTAAAAAATCCACAACAACCGTGCCCAAAACCTCAAAATCAACAACCACAATCCCAACAACAATAACCTCAGCAACATCCGGAGGCTCATTGATGCTGGGCGGCTATCCATCAAACTTCCAGGGCGGTTATATAGCACTCAACATCAGCACAGTAAACTTCGAGACTCTTCGCTATTCAATAAACAGCTACAAATCGTTGAACTCCGCGCCAAAGGCCGTACCGGATTCATCGGGCACCTACATATACGGCATATCCGCAAACGGCTCATACCAATCAAGCCACTTCGACTATTCATTGGTTGTCAGAGAAGCGTCGACATACGCAAGCAGCTACCAAACATTCTACCTGATTTCCGATTACCATTCAGCATTGCCAAGCCCCATCCTGTCATGGATAAGGGAAAGGCCAAATCCGCCAGACGGGGTGATGCCCACAGTGGTGTTCGGGAAACTTGAAAATTCCTCAACCTCATTATCAGCATTGCCAGCCAAAGGCAATTCCAATGAGCTTAGATTGGGGACATTTGCTCAGCCATCAGCATCCAACACCACCTCTCTGCTAACTACCATAAGCAGCACATCAACCACAACCAGCACCTCCACATCCACAACAATTCAGGTAACAAGCGGCAATTCATTATTATACAACATAACGCTTGTTGGAATCGTGCCAGGACAGCTCACATCCTTGCTCATATGTCCTGTGAAAGTAGCAAACACAACCACCACAACTACGATATATCCAACTACTACATGCAATGAGCCTACCCAAAGTTCATTGCCATCTTCGTTCTCCATAACAACATCATCGGGAACAGGGTCAAAGACATTCAGCAACATTAAGCCAGGCACATATTCGATCTCTGAAATAGTGCCGGCAGGGTGGTCGCTCGTAGGTGCGACATGCAGCAGCGGCACGCCAACCAACATAACAGTGAAAGCAGGGCAGACAATAACGTGCGTATTCACAGACACAAATGTCATAACTACTACAACCCCGACAACAGTGCCTCCGCCAACAACCACTACCTCTCCAACAACAATCCCACCGCCTACTACAACCACATCCTCCACAACCACAATACCGCCTACAACCACCACATCCTCCACAACCACCATACCATCAACCACAGTCCCAGTGCCAACCACCACATCCTCCACAACCTCGATCGCTCCAACAACCACCACATCCACTACAACAACAATCTGCCCGACAGGAACCACATGCCTATCAACCATAACGACATCCTCCACAACCACAATACCGCCCACAACCACCACATCCTCAACAACCACCATACCATCAACCACAATCCCAGTGCCAACCACCACATCCTCAACAACCACAATACCGCCATCAACCACAACTACAACAACCCTGACAACAACCACAACTTCAATACCACCAACCATATCTCTAACAACAATCATTCCAACAATAACAACAACCTCAACGACAACAACTACAACACCATCAACCACAATCCCAGTGCCATCAACCACCACATCCTCCACAACCATAGCATCAACATCCACAACATCAACCACATCTACACTATCTACCACAAGTGTGGCAACAACCTCATTCACAACAACGACAATCTGCCCGACAGGCGATACATGTCCGCCATCAACAACCTCAACATCAACCTCAATACCATCAACAACCTCCACAACAACGACAATCTGCCCGACAGGTACAACATGCCCATCAACCACAACAACATCATCCTCAACATCAAGTTCATCAACATCGCTGCCAACCACATCAATATGCCCGACAGGTACAACATGCACTACATCAACAACCTCAACAACTACTACCTCCACAACAACCTCGACATCGCCAACGACAACCACAATCTGCCCAACAGGCGACACATGTCCGCCATCAACAACCTCCACATCAACCACATCAACGACATCAGTGCCTACTACTACAACAATCTGCCCGACAGGCGACACATGTCCCGCATCAACAACCACAACCTCCAGTACCTCAACCACATCCACATCACTGCCAACCACATCCATATGCCCGACAGGCACAACATGCCCGCCAACCACATCAACATCATCGACCTCAACAACCAGCACGTTATTGACAACTGCACCAACAACCAGCACGACATCAACAACCTCAACATCAACCACATCTACACTATCTACCACAAGTGTAGCAACAACCTCATTCACAACAACGACAATCTGCCCAACAGGCGACACATGCCCCGCATCAACCACAACAACATCATCCTCAATACCATCCACAACCTCCACAACAACGACAATCTGCCCGACAGGCACAACATGCCCATCAACCACGACAACATCATCCTCAACATCAAGTTCATCAACATCGCTGCCAACCACATCCATATGCCCGACAGGCACAACATGCACTACATCAACAACCTCAACTTCAACCACATCCTCCACAACCTCGACAGCGCCTACTACTACAACAATCTGCCCAACAGGCGACACATGTCCGCCATCAACAACCTCCACATCAACAACCAGCACCACATCAGTGCCTACTACTACAACAATCTGCCCGACAGGCGACACATGTCCGCCATCAACAACCTCCACATCAACAACCAGCACCACATCAGTGCCTACTACTACAACAATCTGCCCGACAGGCGACACATGCCCCGCATCAACAACCACAACCTCCAGTACCTCAACCACATCCACATCAGTGCCAACTACATCCATATGCCCGACAGGCACAACATGCCCGCCAACCACAACAACATCATCGACCTCAACAACCAGCACGTTATTGACAACTGCACCAACAACAACCAGTACAACATCTACATCAATATCAACGACAACATCACTTTCAACAACCAGCACCACATCAGTAACAACAACAATTCCTGTTACAACCTCATTCACAACAACGACAATCTGCCCGACAGGCGACACATGCCCCGCATCAACCACAACAACATCATCCTCAATACCATCCACAACCTCAACAACCACGACAATCTGCCCAACTGGAACCACATGCCCATCAACCACAACAACATCATCCTCAACATCAAGTTCATCAACATCGCTGCCAACCACATCCATATGCCCGACAGGCACAACATGCACTACATCAACAACCTCAACTTCAACCACATCCTCCACAACCTCGACAGCGCCTACTACTACAACAATCTGCCCAACAGGCGACACATGTCCGCCATCAACAACCTCCACATCAACAACCAGCACCACATCAGTGCCTACTACTACAACAATCTGCCCGACAGGTACAACATGCCCCGCATCAACAACCACAACCTCCAGTACCTCAACCACATCCACATCACTGCCAACCACATCCATATGCCCGACAGGCACAACATGCCCGCCAACCACAACAACATCATCGACCTCAACAACCAGCACGTTATTGACAACTGCACCAACAACAACCACGCCACCGGTAACAACAATCCCTGTTACAACCTCATTCACAACAACGACAATCTGCCCAACAGGCGACACATGTCCCGCATCAACCACTACTACATCAACATCAATACCATCAACAACCTCCACAACAACGACAATCTGCCCGACAGGCACAACATGCCCATCAACCACGACAACATCATCCTCAACATCAAGTTCATCAACATCGCTTCCAACCACATCCATATGCCCGACAGGCACAACATGCACTACATCAACAACCTCAACTTCAACCACATCCTCCACAACCTCCACAGCATCAACAACCACAACAATCTGCCCGACAGGCGACACATGTCCGCCATCAACAACCTCCACATCAACCACATCAACCACATCAGTGCCTACTACTACAACAATCTGCCCGACAGGTACAACATGTCCCGCATCAACAACCACAACCTCCAGTACCTCAACCACATCAACATCGCTGCCAACCACATCCATATGCCCGACAGGCACAACATGCCCGCCAACCACAACAACATCGTCAACCACAACAACCAGTACAACATCTACATCAATACCAACTACAACATCACTTTCAACAACCAGCACAACATCAGTAACAACAACAATCCCTGTTACAACCTCATTCACAACAACGACAATCTGCCCAACAGGCGACACATGTCCCGCATCAACCACTACTACATCAACCTCAGTACCATCCACAACCTCCACTACAACGACAATCTGCCCGACAGGTACAACATGCCCATCAACCACAACAACATCATCCTCAACATCAAGTTCATCAACATCGCTGCCAACTACATCCATATGCCCGACAGGCACAACATGCACTACATCCACAACCTCAACATCCACCACATCCTCCACAACCTCGACAGCGCCTACTACTACAACAATCTGCCCGACAGGCGACACATGTCCGCCATCAACAACATCCACATCAACCACCAGCACCACATCAGTGCCTACTACTACAACAATCTGCCCGACAGGTACAACATGCCCCGCATCAACAACCACAACCTCCAGTACCTCAACCACATCCACATCGCTTCCAACTACATCCATATGCCCGACAGGCACAACATGCACTACATCCACAACCTCATCATCAACCACATCGACACTATCTACTACAAGTACAAGTGTAGCAACAACCTCATTCACAACAACGACAATCTGCCCAACGGGAGACACATGCCCGTCATCGACAACATCAACTTCCACATCGATAGTCCCGACGACCTCCACTACAACGACAATCTGCCCGACAGGAACGATATGCGCTCCAACCACAACATCCTCATCATCAACATCAAGTTCGTCAACATCGCTGCCAACAACATCGATCTGCCCGACAGGCACAACATGCACAACCTCTACTACATCGACATCAACCACATCCTCGACATCCTCAACCGCTTCTACAACCACAACAATCTGCCCGACAGGCGACACATGTCCGCCATCAACAACCTCCACATCAACCACATCAACGACATCGGTGCCTACTACTACAACAATCTGCCCGACAGGCGACACATGCCCCGCATCAACAACCACAACCTCCAGTACCTCAACCACATCCACATCAGTGCCAACTACATCCATATGCTCGACAGGTACAACATGCCCGCCAACCACAACAACATCATCGACCTCAACAATCAGCACGTTATTGACAACTGCACCAACTACAGCTCCGACTACTACAGTACCAACAACTACAGCATCAACTTCCACAGTGCCAACTACTGTGGCAACAACCTCTACCGTAATTCCATTGCCTTCAATAGCGAATCCATTTACTAATACTCCTGTAATAGACCAAGGTGAATATGGATTCATAGGCGATTCAGGCGCATCTGGTGGAACCCCGCCCTATACTTACCACTGGCTGGTAAGTACTAGCAACAACCTATTGGGTCCATACACCATAACCAACGCAAGCTTGGTCTGTCCAACACAGGTAGTGAATTCACTGCGCTGCGACTGGTTCACGGTAAACACCACTACTCCGTTATGGACATACTACTTCAAAATCAGGGTAACAGACAGCAACAACCAGAATGCAACCTCAGGGCCAGTAGCCATACTGCTTAACCCGCATCTTGTCCCAATACCTACACCGATGGTAGTAAACTCGCCTATATTCAGGGGCCAGGTGCTTGTGCTTGCAACAGACCAAGTTCCTAACCCGCTCAACGGCACGCCGCCTTACTTCTACCAGTGGTTCATTAATTATAACTTCAGCAAGAACTTCACACCAGGATCCCCGGCATGCCAGCTAACGTCAGGAGGCATAATACCCGGCGAGAGGGTAAACTGCATATCTACGCCATCAATCCAAACCGGCAACTACACCTACAAGCTTCAGGTAACAGACAGCAGCGACCCGGCTAACGTGATATCACCCAATTCACCGCCCGCAAATGTAATACTGCCTCCAACAAATGTAACAGCTACCACATCAATATCAACAACTAGCTCAACATCGACCTCAATATCAACCTCATCGTCCTTCTTGACTTCTATACCTGCTACGATAATACCAAACACATCACTTACATCAGCCTCGTCAGTGTCGACAACTACAGTGACAACAAGTCCATCAGGCACCAGCAGCGGCGGTGCAGGAGGAGGCAGCAGCGGAGCCAGCGGCGGAGCCGGTGGCGGGAGCGGAGGCTCGTTCAAACCCTCAATCGTAAAAATAGCAGGAGGGCTGCAGGTAACAAACGTTTCGGCATTCAATCAGTTCAACCTGAACCTCTGCGGCGTCACAATAAACGTAACCGAAAACTACATAACGCCGATATACGCTGGTATCACCATAAACAATGTGCAATACGCCATATATCCGGGGACACTGACCCCACTTCCAAACGTTGGGAAATATTACTATGTTGAACTTGTAGGCATCTCATACCTTCCAATAGAGCACACCATAACGCTGAACTTCACCTCTACCGAATGTCTGATACCAATTACGGTGCCTGCCGTCAACCAGACATTCCCGACTACCTCTGTGCCCACAGCCAGGACCACAACAATCAGGACAACTATCTTCATACCATTCATAAGCACCATAACGAGCAGCACGACGGTAAAGGCATCGCTGCTTCTTGCGATTGCCGTGATACTGATACTGATACTTATCATACTCTTCCTGTTCAGGCAGAAGAAGGAAAAGAAGGAGGAGGAAGAGCTGAGGAAAGGGAAAAGGCAGCCGCCAACAGGCTCAGGATATACTCCGCGCGCCCCAGAGCAGCTGAAAGACAAATCGTAGGGATGAGCCTAAGCTCCATATGCATAAAAAGCAATACTTAAATTCCCCCGGCTCCATAAAAATACATGGAGAAATCGCGCTTAATTGTTATATCAATCATATGTGGCGTAATAATAACAATTATATCAGGTTTTCCGTTGAAATTACAGTCTACAGCTCCGGGCGGTTCGATATATGGCGCGGGCTTTCCTGTTATTTGGCACATCAAAATCAGCGCGGGCGAGGGACCTAATCCAATCAGAGCCTATTACCTTAATCTTATGCTTATAGAAGATATTATCTTCTGGTCTGCCCTTGCCGCAGTTATTCTATTCGCTGCAAATTATATTACAACATCAAGGAAAGGCAAAAAGTGAATACTCTCATTATTTCTACAAAAACCCCATATTCAAAAGGTATAAATATATGGTAACTCATAATATGTAATAAGTGATACTTATGGTTGCAATAGTTATAGCAAAGAGCATGTTGGGCGGCTTGCTTAGGATAAAACCCACGCAGCCGGTTGCAAATACAACCCATTTTACGACTGATGTTCCTAGCGTTATGACTCCTGCTGCAGCTACCGCTCCCACATCCACAATACTAAGCTTCTTTCAAAACCTAAAAACAGCCGCAATTGAATCTGTACCTACGCTGGTTGTTGGAGGCCTCGCGCTTTGGGGGCTCAGCGTGGAAATAAAATCCATTCTCCCTAAAAACGCAACCGCAAGGTAACTGCAAATTGGCTGCATAATCAGAGGTTCTTAAGTATATTCCTGTCCCTGAGCTTGCCTATGTCCAACAGGCTGTATCTCCAGACTATGTCTCCCCTTTCGTCTGTCTGGACAACCCAGGGCTTTACTATTACTATGTCGCCCTCCTTTATCCAGAATGCCCTCCTTAGCCTTCCGGGAATGCTGCAAAGCCTTTCCTTCTCGTCCGTGCATTTTACAAGGAACTTTGTGGCCCCGGCTATCCTAATCACTTTTCCTATCACGTCCCCTGGATTGGGCAGCTTGAGCGAACTCTCTATGGGCTTGCCACGCCTTTGATCATAGTTTCCTCCTCTTCTCCTTATCTAAACACCTAATAGTTCTTTACCCAGTATCTTGCGCCGCAGGCCTCGCATATAAGGTACATCCCCTTCTCCGCCTGTTCCAGGCGCGTATCCGGTTTCTTGCATTCCTTGCATATTACATATATCTCGAAGTATTTTTTTACCCTCCTGTTTACCTCCTCGTTCGGGAACCTCCCGTTTATTATCAATCTTTGGTCCTCCACGTTTACCGGCACCGAGAATTCCTTGCCTATGTACCTTGCGATGTCTGATGGTGACCTTCTTGCCGCATCGGCTATAATCGCTATGTTCCTTATTATCGTCTTGGTTCCCTCTGACAGCACATCAGCTACCGGTATCACGAAATCTGTTTTCTCCGCCGTCAGGTTGGGCAGCTTTGAGAACGCCCTGTCCAGAAGCTTTTGGTATTCCTCCTCGCTCAATATTACACCTTTGCGATTGCAAACCTTATGCTAAATCCATTGTATAAGAATTAGCTTACTAAATATTTAATAATTACACAAATAAAAAGGGAGCACCTCGATATCCTTGCCAGGCCTACCAATCTCCATGGCAGGAAAACACCACAAATGGAAACAATTTAATACATAAAAACAACATCATCATTGGCAGATAGGCGGGAAGCTAAGGGTCTCCCATCCGCAAATCCCTTTTCGGCGGGCCAATGCCAGCTGAGTGTTATCAGGATTATGCAAGCCTGCATTTAGGCGCTGAGATCTTGCCTTAGGTGATAGTCTGGTATGTGAACCAGGCCAGACCGGAAGGAGCAACCTTAAGCATATTTTGGCTATGCTCTTAAGATACAGGGTTGAGCCGAGGTGCAGATCACTTGCATGGTTCCGGTAATGCAGGGCTGGCTTCTGCCACTATTAAATATTATAATAGCCAAACATGCTAAATAGCACCAAAAGGAATGATAAAATGGCGGAGGAAAAATCCAAAAAAGCCAGGGTAATACAAATAAATCATAAAGAGCTGGAGGCCGGAATGGCAATAATAGAGGATTTGAGGAGGACTGATGCATTTCGTGTAATAAGCGGCAAGACTTTCATAAAGGACACCCTTGCAGCTGCCGCTGTGCATGAGATATCAAGGTTTGGGGATATAGCAAGATTCTACGATGCATATGTGGAATATATAAGAAAGGCCGGGAAGGCGGCGGATTCAAGGAATGGACCAGAAAAGCTTGCTAAGGCAAACATCCGGGACGCATTGGCTCAATACGGCGACCATGATACGGATAAGGTGTGGCTTTCCGTGATTAGAGGGAAAATGGACAGGTCGGATTTTGATAGGGAATTGTTTACAAGGGGCATGCTTTTGGATTATCTTAGGAAGAGCCCAGATACTTCCTCAGAACCTCCCTCAGTAGCCTGATTCTGGATCCAGAGCTGCAAAGATCTTATCCTTGGAATAGGGACCAATCATATAAGATAAAAGCCTTAGCTCAAGAATTATACTACCAGTGCCGAGATCGCCTAATCCGGTAGGGCGACGGATTGCTAATCCGCGTCTGAAAAGACTTGGGGGTTCAAATCCCCCTCTCGGCGATTACAACCGAATAAAAATGATACCTAGAAATAGTTTGGGTTCTATCTTATATTTGATATGGATCAGGTGGGAACATGGGGCTTGTAACTGATTTGCTGCTTCTGTTCATAGCAGTAATAATTATAATCGTATTCTATCCAAAGATAGTTGCCACTATCCAGCTCGCGAGCTCGCTGATTCCAGGCCTCAATTTGGGCAACCTCGGCAAAAGCTTCAACTTCCCAAACTCTACCCAACTAACATCAAATCAAAACCTAAAGCCCGGGCCGCTGATAAACTACACGCTTTCACTGATAAACAAGGACAGGTCAGCTTATGGCCTGAGCAACGTGACGCTCTCTCCCGAGCCATCGGCGCAGCAGCACGCCGACAGCATGCTTCAATATGATTATTTCAGCCACTGGGACGTATATGGCATGAAACCTTATATGAGGTACACGCTGCTTGGCGGCAACCAGTCCGTTCAAGAGAACATAGCCTATACAAAATCCGGGGTAAAGGCGTGCATAGGAACACTGTGCCAAAACATAGGCAACATAAACGTGACAATGGCCCTAAAGAACATGGAATACAACTTCGTATATAATGACTCCGCATGCTGCAATAACGGCCACAGGGACAACATCCTCGACCCAAACCACAACCAGGTCTCCATAGGCATATCATACAACGGCAGCACCGTATATCTTGTGCAGGACTTCATAAACAACTACATAAGCTGGCTAAACGACACCCCGAGGGTGAACTCAAGCAGCATGCAGGCCGTGCTTGAAGGGAGCATAAACCAAAGCTACAGGCTGTCCACGATAGAGATAAGCTACGACCAGCCGGTGACAAACATGACAATGTCGCAGCTGGACTATACATCGGAATACAGCTACGGCCAGCCAGTTGCAGGAGTTGTAAGCAGTCCGCTCAATTATTACCCATCATTGACAACCATAGTTGCAAGCAACTACTACACCAAAGGGAACGACTTCTTCATATCATTCGATATGGACAAGCTTATAAGCGGCAACGGACCTGGAGAATATACGATTGAGGTATGGCTTAATGGAACGGAATCGAACAGCAGTTTCATAGGCTCCACATATACAATATTCGTGAACTCCAGCGGGCAGTTGTATACTCCAACCAATATATAGTTTGGATGCACAGCCGCAAGCTATGTTGTGCTACTATTCTGATAAGGCACATAGTATAACTCCGCCCTAAAGACGTATGATGCCCCTATCACCTGATATGAATAATTCTGCGTCAGCTCTGGGTAAAGGACCAATTTCCAGTTTGTGCAGTTCTCCAGCGAATTCGGAGCGAAATTGTAGTATGTGTCATACTTTGGGAATACCAAATAGGACCCGGGCTTTACCTGTGTACAGCTCTCACCCTCATCATAAAGGTAGAACCTGCTCAAGTTCTGCGCCCCGGAATATATCATGGGCTCCTCCAGGCCCGACAGGTAGTAGATTCTCGTGTTATCAGGCAGTTTTGATATATAACTGCCAATTACTCGCATATCGTATGCCTGCACTATCTGTATATTGCGGTTAAGCGCGTTTACCGGTATTGCGGTGGCAATGAGAAAGACCACCAGTATTGCTGATAGCGCCACGCGCAAGCCCCTTTGTTTCTTGTTTGATTCAACAAATTTGACTATGCCCATGGCCATTACGACTACTATTGGAACCGCCACCAGCATCATGTAGCGAAGCAGCCTTATCATCAGGAGATAATTAAACGGCATGAGCGTTATGTGCTCTGGGCCTATGTCCAGCCACGCGAAGATTATGCCGAACCACAGCAGCGGTATGTAAGCCCTGCTCTCTTTTTTTATTACCAGATATATGGCCGCAATCACAAAAAAGTACATGAAGAAGCCGAACTCGTTGTAGTTTACCGTATATATGTTATGCCATATGGAGATAGGGTTGAATTGGCGCGAGGCAAGACTTTCGTATAATGTTGTTATTATTTTATAAGGAAACATGCCAGCTATGTAATAAGATGGCACAGAGGGCACTGCCCCTGCAGTTGCATACCCTGTCGTGCTTACCTGACTATAGTAATTCTCGTTAAGGCTGAAGGTTATCAACGGGCTTTTTGCCTCAAAATAATTAAATGAGGTAAGTAAAACAAGTGCGACGATCAAACCGTATGCGAAATAAAGCGTTCTTCTGTTTATCGCAATCTTTTTCCTTCCAAGCTCCACCAGAATATAAACCAAAAGGAAAGGCAAGATGAGAACGCCCAAAGGCGTTACCAATAATGGGGTCAGAACAAGCAAACCCGTTGCAAAATGCCATTTTTTGGAATTCCTGCTCCTTGCATATACTATCGCCATCACAGCAAGGGATGTAAAAAGCATCAGCGGCAAGTCATCGCTCATTGTGCCTATGTAGGTTACAACTAAAGGAAAGAAACTAAGCAGCAACGCCGAAATGACCCCTACCTTTTCATTATAAAGCTCTTTGCCTATAAAAAATGCGATTAGTATGCTCAAGACAAATGATGATATGTTCCAAGCAGCACTGGTCAATAAGCCGACCCCGAATGCCTTATAGAAAAACGCTATGGGAAATATCTGCAGGAGCCTAACGGTATATATGTTAGAGGCGCTTTCGGAATAATGGCCATGGATTATCTGAAGCGCAAGCCCAGCATAGCTGAGATCGTCCCCGTAGTTTGAGGGACCAACTGCCGTAGATACGGCGTAGACCGCAGAATACACTAAGATGACTGCAAGGATTATATAAGCGTAATTAAGCCTTATCAATCCTATAATGCCCTGGCCACCTGAACGTCTATCAAGACTCTTCTTATGACGTTTTTTAGCGGCCAAAAATTCCCAACTCCTAAAGCTCTTTGTAAATATAAAATTATACATTTATAGCTCTTGCCTGAAATTTTAAGGGTTTAATCCGAAAGCTGCAGAAGGAATGGGCTATTTTTCACCCAGTAAAAAGAAAGGGTCAGGCGATCATGTCACCGAAAGAGCGCACGAAGTACCTCATCGCATGCCTGAAAGAATCCCTGCCTTGGCTTGTTAGAGAGTAAACTATTATCTTTCCATTTTTCTTCCCGGTTATGAGCCCTCTAGAGCTCAGATCCTTAAGTGCGGGATATATGGTGCCTGCCTTGGGTTTCTCTCCTCTCCTTTTCTTCATCTCCTGTGCTATCTCCTCGCCATGCATAGGCCTCTTGGAGAGCAGGAACAGTATCTGGAATGAGAGCAGTCCCCTCATATCACAGCCGTAGTCATGCATGCGATTCGCCAATAAGTATAGGATATCATATATATTTAAATATTTATTCCTTTCTTATATAATACGATATATCGGACATCCAATATATCGGTGAATACAAATGTGCGAAGGAAACGAATATGGACAAGGGTACGGGCACGGATTCAGGGGATTCCTCACAAAAGAGGAAAAAATAGAGCTCCTTAAAGAATACAAGGAATCGCTCGAGAAAGAGGCGAAGGGAGTCTCTGAAAAGATAAAGGATCTTGAGAAGGCAAAGTAAACCTTCTCTTTTTTTGTTTTAATTTTCTAATCCTAAGGAACCCGTCAACAGATAGTTTTATTTATACGCTTTTGCAATTATAATCCAAACCACATGGTGAATATTTGGAATTGCGAGTCATAGAATACAGGCAGCTGATACAGATAATCGTCATGTTCGTGCTTGTGCAGTTTGCTGGTCTACTTCTTGCAACGCAGGTGTTTACAGGGACAACATACCAGCAGGTAAGCGGCATCCAGACCATTTCCTCATCGCTAAACGCGCTCTTCTACATCGCATACATAGTCATATTTTCGGTAATACTCATACTCATATTCAAAATATACAAGGGCGACAAGCTTTTCCTCATCCTTGAGGGCGCTGTAGTCTTCATTGCCTCATTTGTTGTGTTTGTAGTGGCAATATCCGCGCTTACGGGAAACGCGTTCTACAACCTTTACGGAAACAGCACCACGCTCGTACTTGCAATTGCCGCCATTCTCGCGATAGGGCTTGTAATAGCAAAATACAAGCGGCCCAGACTCAGGAACATCACCGCAATGATAGCAAGCGTTGGCGTCGGGTTGGTGCTCGGCCTGAGCTTCAGCTTCCTTGCCGCTGTAATCTTCATGATAATACTCGCTGTCTATGATTTCATTGCGGTATTCATAACAAAGCACATGATAGCACTAGGGAACATGGCCATAAGCAAGAACCTTTCCTTCCTCGTAATGGTAAACGAGGTCGAGGCAGTGCCGCTGAGCTCACTCAGCGCCTCCCAGAAGAAGGAATATGAGCGCACTAAGAAGGACATAGTAAAGCAGAACGGCAGCGTGATACGAAAGCTGGTTGACAGCAACATGGTGCCATTCATGGCAAGGACAGCACTTGGAACCGGCGACCTGGCTATGCCGCTAATGCTTGCGATAGCTGCATACAAGGTGCACCTGAACTTCATCCTTAGCTTTGTGATAATAATAGGGGCCATTTTCGGGTTGGTGCTTACTATGCTTATACTCAGAAGGTACAAGCGGGCGCTTCCCGCAATACCTCCGTTGCTCTTTGGTATAGCCGTATCGGTCATGGTGTATCTTGCATTTGTGCATTTCCTGCATTAAGGCTATTAATTTTAGCAGCCATTAATATACGGGTTTATAAATGAGCAGGGAAAGTGATCTAGGTGTGAGCCAAGCTCTGGTGCTTGTAAGTGGATTCATCGCCTTGCTTTATACATTCTATTACATGCAGCAATTGTCATATTCCATTGGCGTCTACTCGGGCGTCACAAGGGCGATAGCCGCATACAACATAACCGGGAAAAACGCAAGCACGGCATTGGTTGCAGCGCTTTCCCAGTCGGGCACACTTACCCTAGCGCTCCACCTTACATATACTATTCTGCCGTTCGCCGTGCTTATACTTGCCATCGGCATAATGTGGCTCTTCTTAAGGCCGTCAAAACTCACCGCATCAATCCTCGTGATCTCATCGGCGATATACCTAATACTTGTTGCAATATTGGAATTTGATTTCACTTTCAGCAGCGCGCTTTCCACATTCCCCGTAGCATACATAGGCGGCGCGCTCGCGCTTGCCGGCGGCGGATACTCGCTGTTGAAAATCTATAACAGAACGCCGCTTGCAAAAAGGATCGCACACCCGATATCGATAAATCCCGATACTCCGTTTTCTAACATGAGGCTGCTTTCAAACAGGATAATGAGAAGGCTTAGCGGCGATATAAGGATACTTGACATGCACTTTGACACAAACTCGCTTGACAACCTCATGCAGCTGATGGACAGGCACATGGATCAGTACAACAATGTATCAGTGCTTACCAGCGCCGCAAGACTGGGAGCTAATTCGGAAAATCGTACAACGATTTCAAGAGCGAGCTTGCAAACAGGAATGTCGCTTTTGAGCTTCGCGTGCTTGAGCCAGAGGAAGCAGCAAGGCAGCACGAACGCCTGATCATGGACAGCGATCTTGCCTACAAGATACCCCCGCTCAACATAATAAACAAGAAAAACGAGCATATAGTCGGAATAAACGGCAGGGAGGCCTGGCGAGGTTCAACAGCCTCTGGTCAAAGGCTACAAAATTCGAGAATCTTAAGTCATTTCGGTTATCAGGATAAGTTTTTATACTTATAACCGAGATTTATAATACTATTCACGGTTGTCTGATGATTAGAAAATATATGTTAGTGCTAGTCGCCCTAATGCTCCTGCCGCTGGCATCATATTCTGGTGCGGCACTGGTCGGCAGCTCATCAATAAGGGCTCCAGCCGTAATAATCAACAACAACACAGGAAGCCTCACAAACATAACACTGAGAATCACGAACGGCACCGGCAAAGTAAGCGTAATCGGGCCCGAGAACGTGGGTTCATCAACCCTGCAATCCGCGAATACCGCAGCCGAATACGCATCAAACTACACAAACCGCAGCTTTTACGATTACAATTTCACATATGAAATAATGGGCGCTGGCGACAACGTCTCAGGACCCAGCGCAGGCGCGGCAATGACGATGCTTGCCATCTCAGCCTTTGAGGGCAAGCCGCTGAGAAACGACTTCACCATGACAGGAACAATATCACCCAATGGCACCATAGGCGAGATAGGCGGCGTCTACGATAAGGTAAGCGCGGCGCAGAGTGTAGGGATAATGCTTGTGCTTGTCCCAAAGGTTCAGCCAACAGATCCTGAGGATGAGCTATACCTTCTTGTCCAGACAAATTTCGGAATACCGCTTGTGCAGGTTGCAAACATATCACAGGCGTCCTATTTTGCATTCAACAGCAGCATAAACGGAACGGCCAACAGGACAACATACAACTTCTACAAAGACTATCATGCAAGCGAACTTCCCAACGCAACGCTACAATGTACGGAATCATGCAACTACAGCATATTCAACACGCTTCTCAATGCGACATTCAACCTTACAAGGAACGAGATAAACGGCCTGAACGCCAATCCTAAGTTCTCAAACATAAGCTCGCAGCTTGGGGACGTACTTAACCAGAGCGCCCAGATATCAAAGCACGGCTACATATACACGTCCGCTGACTTTGCATTCCTGGATTATGTCAATGCATTCTATTTCAACGGCTACCCGTCAAACAGGAGCAGCGCGCTTTCCCTCCTATACAAAATACAAAGCCTTTGCACGTCGCTGACGCCTCCGCCGCTTACGAGCAAGAACTACAACTATGTCATAAGTGCCGAACTCAGGCAGGAATGGGGGAACTACACTATAAACCAGGTAATCAGTTCGTATAATTCATCATCTATAGAATCCGACGAGATACTTGACGAGCTTTATCTTGGCGCGCAGGCAAACGGCTGGTGCACTGCGGCAAATCTGGTATACAGCGAGTCATCTCAGAATTACACTGGCACTTACCTGCTGCCTTCGGAATCGCTGAAGGCTGTCGCATACAACAGGATACAGAGAGCGCTTCCATACGGATCCAACCTGTATATCGTTACGGCGCAGCAGGCATACAACCAGGACAACTATCCGCTTGCAATACTGGATGCTGACTATGCCTACGCTCTCTCGAACGCAAGCACGAGGTACACCCTATCCGCGGCACAGCTAAACGCGCTTTCAACATCTATTGCGGACAACTCGACCTACGGGGTATGGGCGACAGAGTTTGCTAAGGAGGTTCAATTCTACGTAAGCGAATCCAACCTCACGACAAACTCCAGCCTTGCAAAGTCCTATGCAGAATCTGGATATTCGGCAGCGCTTCTTGCGCAGCAGTTGAGCAACGACACATACAACATAAACCAGAACCTTATGGTTGAGCAGCAGACACAGCAGCAGGGCAACTATACGCAGCTTGTGCAGTACATTACATTCAGCCAGGAATTGATATTCGCGCTGCTCCTGATAGTCATAGCTATGCTGATGATAAATACGGTACTTATAATAATGGTAATGAAAAATAATAAACCTGAAGCAAAAGGCAGAAACAGAAAAAGAAGACAAAAGTGATACAATGGCTATACTACCCGGCAAGAAATGCAGCTCCTGCGGCCGCCTGACCAACGAGTATACGGAATTCAAGTGCCCCTCATGCGGAAAAGGCAACATAATAAGGGACAAGCACTGCAGGGAAATATCAAACACCTACAAATGCGAGGTTTGCGGATTCGAGGGACCCTGATGTCCAAAGTCGCCATCCTGTTCAAGGTATACCCAAAGGACAACCTAGTTGACAAGGCCGCCTCAAACATAAAAGAGAAAATGAACCCAGCGGGAATGCAGACCGAGGATGTCGCATTCGGTATCAAAGTCATAAAGGTAATGTTCAAGTTCGACGATTCGCAGACAAGTTCCTCAAAGATAGAGGATGAGCTGAGAAAGGTCGATGGGGTCGGGGAGATAGAGGTAGTCGAGGAAGGCCTAATATAATTTTACTGCTTAACCAATAATCGCATCAGTATCCGGTGGTCGGATGATAAAATCAATAGAGCTCATCAACTGGAAGACGCACAAGCGCACAGTAATGAACTTCCAGAGGGGCGTAAACGTGCTCGTGGGAGTGATGGGGGCAGGTAAGAGCTCGGTAATCGATGGCATATCCTTCGGGCTTTTCGGTACCTTCCCATCGCTGAACCAGAGGAGGACAAACACCGAGAACCTCATATCTAACAGGCCGAACATAGAGAATGACGCGCAGGTTAAGATATCATTCAACGTAGGTAATGACGAATACACAGTAACAAGAAAGATAAGCAAGAACGAGGCAACATCAGCAAAGCTCCAGAAAAACGGCAATTACCTCCAGGCCCAATCAGCAAGAGTCAACGAGGAGATAGAAAGCCTGATAAAGGTAAACTATGACACCTTCTCAAGGGCCATATACGCGGAGCAGAACAGGATAGACTACTTTCTGGAACTTGCAAAAAGTGAAAGAAAGAAGCAGATAGACCAGATGCTTGGGCTGGACAGCTTCGCCAAAGCCGAGGAGAACGCCACATCCTTGGTAAACAGCATAAAGTCAGTTATAGCCGATGAGGAGCAGGTGCTTGCGCAGACCGACATAAAAGAGCTCAAGGCGCAGTTGGAAAAGCTCGCAAAGGAAAGGCAGGCGCTGGAGAAGGAGCAGATGGAGCTTGCAGACCAAAGGAAGGAAAAAGGATTAAACATGGAGCGATTGGAGAAGCAGCTCTCAGGGATAAAATCAAAATATGAAAAAAGCAAGAAACTGGAGAAGGAAATTGCGGAGCTGTCAAGCAGGATAGAAACGCTGCGGAAGGAGGTCAAGAAAATAAATGAACTGGGCACAGAATCCAAGGAAATAGAGTCGGAATTCATAGCAAAGAGCAAAATCCAGGAAAAGCACGATGCTGAGATAAAAAGGTTGAGGAAAACCGAATCCGATATTATTAAGGCGATAGCGGATTCAGAAGCCATTGTAAAGGTCAATGAAAAGAAGGCAGCGGAAATGGAAAGGCTCCTTGAATCGATAAAGGGTAAGAGCCTGGAAGAGATAAAGAAAAAAACAGAGCTGAGTGGCAAGGAGATCCAGGACTCAATAAAGGAACGTGCCTCATTTAATGGCAGAAGGGAGGAGCTAAAGAAATGGGTTGGCGAGCTAGCGGAACACATAAGCAAGTGCCCGGTATGCGAGAGGGAGCTTGACGAGAATACCAGGAAGCTGCTGCTCAACCAGAAGAACAATGCCGTACTGGAGCTAGACTCGAAGATAAAGGCGCTTGACGAGCATATAACCAAAAGCGAGAGGCAACTCGCAGAATCAGGGAAGGAGCTCGAGAATGTTTCGCTAGCAAATAGCAAGCTTGCTGATTACAAGGATGTAAACGAGACAATATCAAAGAATCGTGCATACGCAATGGAGCACAAAGAAAAGAGGGCAACGGCCAACGATGAAATAGAAAAATTGACCAAAGAGCGCGAGAAGATAAACACGGAATTGAACGAGATAAACATCAAAAGGGATTCAATAAAAAGAAAGGAGAAGTACGAAATCGAAATCAAAGAATCTTCAGACGCGCTTGAAAAGAGAATAAAGGAAACAAAAGAGGCAAAATTCGATGAGAAGGAGCTCTACAAACTACAAGACACTATAACAAAGGAAAGCTCAATACTAAGCGACATAAATTCCAAGATAAAAAGCAACGAGCGCTATTCCGGAAGCCTTGACACGCAGATATCTGACAAGGCGAAAAGCATAGCCAACCTCAACATGCTCCAGGAAAGGATAGAGAGCAGGAGAGGCCAGATAAGCAACATGAACAGGTTCAGGACCGCGCTGGTCGAGACAGAGGCGCAACTAAGGAACAACCTTGTCACTTCGATAAATGCGCTGATGCAGGACATATGGTCTGAACTGTATCCCTATGCCGACTACTCAAGCATAAAGCTGAACGCGAGGAAGGATGACTACCTGCTTGAGGCAAGCACCGGAACCGATGAAGGCGGCAAAAGGAACTGGATAGAGATAGACGGAATAGCCAGTGGAGGAGAAAGAAGCACAGCCTGCCTTGCGATGAGAATAGCTCTCGCAATGGTCATAGTCCCGAACCTGAGATGGCTGATACTGGACGAGCCGACGCACAACATAGACGAGAACGGGATAAACAAGTTCATAGAGGTTCTGGGCAGCTCCCTGCCAAAAGTTGTTGAGCAGATATTCATAATAACGCATGACAATGCCCTTAAGAACATCAGCTCCGCAAGGGTGTATTCGCTTGAGAGGAACAAGGACAAGAACGAATATACCTCTGTTGTTGAGTCCTGAGCCTGCCTAGGGCGATCCGGGAAGCTTATCTTCGGATAGCTTAGATTTTGTCGTCTATGTTCGGTTTATAGTATTTTTTCCAAATTCCCATTAATAATTATAGGGCAAAATCCTTCAATTTCATCTCTTAACATATTATTTGGTATAGGATTATACAAGTAAATTTTCTTTTGTAATTCCCATGCCTTAAACATCTCTAAGAACACAGATCCACCAATGTAATTATCTTGTTCTCCTTTTTTGAAATTCAGAACTAAAATAGCATCATTATCTTCAATCTTCTTGTTTTGCAATTTGAACATTTCAGCTTTAAATTTTTCATGATGCTCCTTTCCCATCGCTTTAGTCCTTTCTTCCATTGATGGGTCTTCATAGCTATTTGGTAAAGTTATTATATACCCTAATCTTTCTAATTCATTCTTTATTTGATCTACTTTATGATAGAGGTGCTTGCTACTGACAACAAATATTTTCAAATTAAGACCCAAAAAGTGTTAATAATGTTATTAATCATAATATTATTAAAAGTGGTGAGAAAATGAAATATACTGTTTTAATAGAAAAAGATCAAGACGGCTATTATGTGGCTGATGTTCCAGAGTTACCGGGATGTCATACCCAAGCTAAAAATTTAAATAATCTTAATAAAAGGATAAAAGAAGCCATTTCTCTTTATTTGAGTGCAAGAAAGGCAAACAAGTCTTATAAAAAGCATTTAGTTGAATTTCTAGGAGTACAAATTGTGGAGGCATAATTATGGCTAAATTAAGGCCGATGTCTCCAAATGAGATAATTAAAGTGCTAGCTAAACTTGGCTTTAAGCCCGTAAGACAGAAAGGTAGTCATCTTATTTTGCAACATTCTGATGGAAGGATGACAGTTGTTGTAGTTCACGGTAATGAAGAAATAGGAAGAGGCTTACTTCTCAAAATAATTAGAGATGCAAAGGTATCAAAGGAAGAATTTCTACAAATTCTAGATGAAATTTAAGGTGCGGGCTATGAACAAAACAAATAACACCTGCTTCGGGCGCCTATTACCTTTCAGGAAATTTAGGTATCGAGATGGGGCTATGCCCATCCTATGTCGAAGTCCTCCCTCTTTTCCTTTGCAGATCCTGATAGTATCTGCGGGCTCTTCACGCCTGTGAATATGGCTATCACCTCAACCCTTCCGTTGTACTCCGGCTCTATCCTTGCGCCCCATATCACGTTTGCGTTTGGCGCCGAGCTTTCTGAGAGTTTTGCGGCTATCTGGTTTACCTCCCCCAACGTAAGGTCCTCGCCTCCGACCATGTATATCATTATACCAGTTGTACCCTCGTAATCAACCTCAAGGAGCTTGTTTCTCAGCGTGCTCTGCACTACCTCGTCTACCTTGCCTGGGCCCTTGCCCTCGCCTATGCTTATCATCGCTATGCCTCCGTTCCTCATTATCGTCCTTATGTCAGCGAAATCGACATTAACAAGCCCGGGTTTGTTTATTGTCTCTGTTATGCCCTTCACGGCTCTTGAGGCAACCTCATCCGCAACCTTGAATGCCTGGTCTATCGCAAGGTTTTTGTAGACCTCCACAAGCCGCTGGTTGTCTATAACTATTAAAGTGTCGCAGTTCTTCCTCAGTTCCTCTATGCCCTTCCTTGCTACCTGTAGCCTTACCCTTTCCAGGGCGAACGGATATGTGACAATTCCTACAACTATGGCGCCCGACTCTTTTGCCAACTGCGCTATTACCGGTGCAGCTCCAGTTCCAGTGCCTCCACCCATCCCTGCAGTTACAAAAAGGAGGTTGCTTCCCTGTATGGATCTTTCTATATCGCCTTTTGAATATTCAGCTGCCTTTGCCCCCATCTCAGGGAATCCCCCCGCGCCAAGTCCTCTTGTAAGAGCCCCACCTATCAGTATCCTCTTTACCGATGAATCAAGGGTATTGAGGTGCTTACCGTCTGTGTTTATCGCTATGAGGTCAGCGCCAGCTATACCCATTTTGCTCATTCGCTGGATTGTATTGGATCCCCCGCCGCCGACCCCGCAGACTGAGATCCTTGCCCTGAAAGTGTCATCCTCGGTTGCCTGCTGGCTTAGGGCGCTTTCGAGTATGCTCATCCAAACACTTAAACCTATAACACAAATAAGTTATAAAAGACTATTCGTAACCGTTGCATAATCAGAAAGGATTATATATTTTAAATTCCGAATGAACCTGTGATAAGATTATAAACAAAGTCAACAAAGATAAGGAGAAAAAACCCAAGAGCCAGGCGCAACTAAGAAAGGATTCCCCTACTCAATATGAAAGATCAGTGCTTATCGAGCTAGTAAAAGAGCATAAACACAAGATAGAAATAAGGAGCGCACCGCTAAAAACCCCAGAATCAGGAATGGACAAAGAAAGAAGCCGGGAAATCAAT
The DNA here is from genome assembly GCA_963804175.1 of uncultured Microcaldota archaeon. Taxonomy (GTDB): domain Archaea; phylum Micrarchaeota; class Micrarchaeia; order Micrarchaeales; family Micrarchaeaceae; genus UBA12276. The sequence goes on along the minus strand of CAWDPD010000002.1, from coordinate 21,550 downwards.
GAAAAGATCGCAGCAGACTACCTTATATTGTCTAAACTATACGGTGCTCTCAACAATACCGCCTCAAAAATCAGTTCAGAGGGCAGGGTTGCGCTTCACCTTTTAAAAGCAGGAATGGAACGCCCAAAGATAGAAACAATCATGAGCAGCCTCAGAAGCGGCAGCGTCATAAACATAGGCGCAATGGTTGACAAAAAGAAGGCAGAGAACATCGCTAAGACAATAGCTCCAGAGCCAAAGGCCAGCCACGAAAACAGCTTCTCCATGGAATTTCTGGACCCAATCTATTATGAAAGGAAACCTGAAGAGAACCAGGAGTGAAGTATCTATTTATATCTTTCCCATCTAAAGTATATTGCTCTCTTCTAAGGTTACAAGCCAACAACAAAGAGGAGGCAAAATAATTCACAATTAAACTAAAAATGGTTATATGGCAAGAATAAGGCCCGCAAGGACGATGAGAAATCCCAACTCACAGGCATGGGCACGCTACTCGCTGAAGAAGCCAAGGAAGAACTACGTAAGGGCACTTCCGCATACGAGTCTGCTGGTCTTCAACATGGGCACAGAAAAGACTACCTACGACCTTGAGCTTACGCTTAATCCAGAGCAGCCCATACAGCTGCGTTCAAATTCGCTAGAATCAGCAAGGCAGGTCGCGAACAAATATCTTGAAACAGAGATACCGCTTGAATTCTCATTCAAGGTTCTTGTATACCCTCACAATGTCATAAGGGAGCACAGGATGGCACAGGGAGCAGGAGCAGACAGAATATCAAGGGGAATGAGCCAGGCATTTGGAAGGCCGATATCCATAGCTGCGAGAGTGAAAGAGGGCCAGCCGATATTCAAGATAAGAACAATGAAGGCAAACAAGGCTGCGGCCGTGGAGGCATTCAGAAGGGCAGCATCAAAGCTCTCAGGGACATACAAGGTAAGGGCTTCATAACCAGCAGATCAACTAGCTTATCCTATTAATACAAGGTAAGGACATGAGAATATTGCTCCAATTTCCTGAAGGCCTAAAACAAAGCGCCCTGGAACATGCAAAGTTCCTCGAGAAAGAGGGAAACGAGGTCTTCATATCCGCCTCTCCGACATTCGGAGCATGCGACCTTGCACTGGACGAGGCGAGGAGCATAAAGGCTGATAAGCTCGTCCACTTCGGTCACGGCGAGTTCCATCATGTGGATTTCAACGTGGAATATGTGGAATACCATATAGATGCCCCTTTGGATATCCTTGGACGGTCGCTTGAATACCTTGGAGGTTTCACAAATATAGGGATAGTGACAACAATACAGCACGTGCACCAGCTCGAGAATATAAAATCCTTCTACGAAAGCAACGGCAAGAACATCATCATAGGGAAGCCCTACGGGTTTGCAAAGAAAAAGGGCCAGATACTGGGCTGCGATATAGGAAGCGCAGCCACAATAGACAGAGACGTAGACGCATTCGTGTATTTCGGCGGCGGGATGTTCCATCCGCTTGGTGCGCTTCTCTCTACCACAAAACCCTTCCTTGTCGTAGAGCCATTCGCCAACAAGATAGAGTTCATAGACAAATTAAGGGAGACGCATACAAAAAGGAGCAGAGGAAAAATACTGAGCGCGATTGACGCAAAGGCATTCGGCATAATGGTAAGCACCAAGAACGGCCAGCACAACATGGGCCTGGGCAAGATCCTGAAGGATAAGATAAAATCAAAGGGTCTTGACGCTCAGATACTTGTTGCAAACACATTTGATTTTGAGTCATTGAGCAACATGCGCGAGTTCGATGCATTCGTCAACACCGCATGCCCAAGGATAGCGATAGACGATACCGACAGGATATCCAAGCCGCTCCTGAGCGCAAACGAGCTGGTTGAAGTACTGAAGATGAAAGAGGAGCTTCAGAAAATAAGGAGCAAGTAAGCGTTCTAATTACGATGCCTTCAGATTCAGTGATGCAACCTGCGCATATGAGGGCCCAACAACCTGGGTTATGCCTCCAGATGTGACTGTATAAGAATACTCAGCCCATACCGTGCCTGTTATCGTAGTACCCACATTCACCGGGGGCACAATGCTGTTTGCCGGCAGATAAAGTGATTCTGTGCTGCCGCTTGACATCCCGCTCGTTGAGAGCAGTGTGTTTGCCGGTGATGAATCAAAAGATATAGCTGGTATGCCGCTAACGAAAGGGGTTCCTTGCGGCACAAACACAAAGTTTGCCGATATCCAATCCGAGCCTGTGTTTTGGCCCAAGGTAACTATTATGTTGGCATTGGCATGGTCGTATATGGCGCCAATGCAGAGGTAGCCTGGAGACGCTATACAGGCACTGGTTGAGAGGTTGCTGCTGTTGAAGAGCCCCAGTCCAAAAAGTACCGATAGAACAACAGCTATTATCAATATCGCCCAGCCGTATGTCATCAGGTACTCCATTGCGCTTTGGCCCTTCTGCCCTTTATTCATGGTCGCTATACAATCATCCTGAGATATTAAAGAAAGAAACAAATATAAATAAGACGGTAATCTGCAAATCTAATATTTTACTTATATCAGTGCTGGCGCTAGAATAAAAAAAATAAAAAAAGAATAAGAAAAAGAAAAAAGGCAGTTTAGGATGCCTTTATGTTTATTGTTGCGATCTGTGCATATTGGGTTACTCCTGATGATGTGGTGTATTGCGCCCATATTGATCCAGTTGCAGGTATGCCTACATTAACAAAACCATTTGCGGTGCTGCTTGATACTCCATTTACAGGAAGCCACAATTGAACAGTCTGTCCGGAGGTTATGCCCTCGCCGTTAGTACTATAGAGGGTGTTGCCGTTAAAGGTGACCCCTCCAGCCGATGCCAACGTAGATGGAAGTCCGCCGCTTGTAGGTGTACCCTGCGGCACAAACACAAAGTTTGCAGTAGCCCAGTTGGTACCTGTGTTTTGTCCAAGAGTCGCAAGAATTTCACCGTTTGCGTGTGAATATACAGGACTCTGGCAAAGATACCCAGATGAAGCTACACATGCGCTTCCAAGTAAATTCGAACCGCTGAATACTCCTAGAGAGAATAGTGCTCCGAGCACTACAGCTATTATCAATATAGCCCAGCCATAAGTCATGAGGTACTCCATGGCGCTTTGAGCCTTCTGATGTCTGAAAGGTTTGAATGACATACTTACACCTATTGATTATAATACATAAGATATATTTAAAAACGTTGCTATAAAGCGGAAGTGAGGCCAAAGTGATAGAATTTATAAGCTTCTTTCCATTGTATCTATAATATTCCTGATTATCTGTATGATAAACGAGATGAAACCATGCCAGAGGAACTGAACCCATTCAAGATAGCACAGGAGCAGCTCGATGATGCTGCCAAGATAATGAAGCTTGACAGGCAGGCACATTCCATACTTAGGGAACCTATGGAAATCCTTACGGTAAACATACCTGTAAAGATGAGAGACGGGTCGACCAAGACATTCACCGGATTTAGGGTGCACTACAACACCGCAAGGGGCCCGGCAAAGGGCGGCATAAGGTTTCATCCGCAGGAAAACATAGACACCGTAAAGGCGCTTTCTGCATGGATGACATGGAAATGCTCGCTTGCGGATCTGCCATTCGGCGGCGGAAAGGGCGGCATAATATGCGACCCGAAGAAGCTGAACGATTACGAGCTTGAGAACCTCACAAGGGCTTATGTAAGGGCTATCTACAAGTTTATGGGCCCGTCGATAGACATACTTGCGCCAGATGTATACACAACTCCGCAGATGATGGCATGGATAATGGACGAATACAGCGTCATATCAGGACATAACGAATTCGGCGCGGTAACCGGAAAGCCACTGGAGGTGTGGGGATCAAAGGGACGAGCTGATGCAACGGCCGCAGGAGGGCTTTATGTCCTAAGAGAGGCAGCAAAATACAGGAAAATGAACCTCAAGACCGCAAGCATGGCCATACAGGGCATAGGCAACGTCGGCGGCTATGCATTCTCACTTGTAAAGGAATATTTTGGTTCAAAGGTGGTTGCCGTCAGCGACTCGGAGGGTGCTATATACAACAAGAAAGGGCTTGACTATGACAGGGTTATGGAAGCAAAAAGGAAAAAAGGCAAGGTCCAGTCATATGCCGATGCGGAGAAGCTGAGCAATGAGCAACTGCTTGAGCTCAATGTCGATGTGCTTGTGCCCGCGGCGTTGGAAAACCAGATAACAGGGCAAAACGCCGACAGGATAAAGGCGAAAATACTGCTTGAGCTTGCGAATGGACCTGTCACGCCAGATGCCGACAAGATACTTGCGCAGAAAAAGGTATTCGGCCTTCCGGATTTCCTTGTTAATTCAGGAGGTGTAATCGTATCGTACTTCGAATGGCTCCAGAATACAAGCGGCTATTACTGGGAAGCCGACGAGGTATACAAAAAGCTAGACAAGATAATGACAAAATCATTCAAGGACGTGATCGCAAAGCAGGAGGAATATGCGAAGCAGGGCGCAAAGATAAGCACCAGGATGGCCGCATACATCATAGCTGTCGATAGGGTATCCAAGGCAATGAAATACCGCGGTTGGTACTGAGAGAATATCAGGGAGCTACGATAACCTTAAAGTTAGAGTAGTTTGTTTTCAATAGCTGCTGGGCAAGTTTGTAATCAGGCGCACCGAAAGCTGTGCTTGAACCGGACAGCCTTATCGTCTTCTCATTGTTATCAAGATATAATTTTCCACCTCCGATTACCTCTATTTCGAAGTTGCTTCCCAACTCGTCTTTCATCTTCATGTATATTTCATTATGGAATTCTACTTCTTCAGCTCTGAGCACCACTTTGCTGCTTCTTCCGTCGCTGATTTTTACCAATATGAATTTTACCGTTTTTCCAACAGCATTATCGCTTATATATGCATCCTCTATGCCGTCTATCTTGCCGCTTAGTTTCATAGTTTGTCACCGATTATTTTTATTACGTCCTTGCTAACATCATCAACGCTCCTGTTGCCGTCTATTATGGAAACGTTTGGGTATTCCACGGATAGCTCATGATAAGCCAGCCTCACCTTTTCCATGAAGCCTGTTTTTTTCTCGAACTCATCCATTTTTCTGTCCTGTTGCCTCCTTCTAACGAATTTCATCCTTCTGAAAGATTCTTTTGGGTCTACGTCTAATATTAAAATAATTTCAGGATAGGGAAAAACGCCACTCAGCTTCTTCAACACATCAAGCTGATTACCGTTTACCCCCGAAGCGATTGAATAAGCTAATGTGGAAAGAAAGTATCTGTCAGCGATGACATCCACGCCCTTTTGAAGTGTTGGCATAATTAAATTGTCAACATGGAAAGATCTATCTGTGGAATACAAAAGCTGCCGTGAAAAGCCGCTAAACTTCTCTTTGGAATACAGCATATCTTTGATAAGTTTTCCTGTGGGACTATCGTATACCGGCTCCCCTGTCACTATGCTTTCTCTTCCTTTCGATCTTAGAAACGCCTGCAGGTGCTCTGACTGAGTGGCCTTGCCTGATGCGTCTATGCCCTCAAAAGCAAAAAGTTTTCCCTTTGTAGTTACAGTAACCATTTTATACACCAACATTATCCTTAAGAAATGCGCTTGCATTCTTGTAAAGCGCGCTTTTTTCAACCAGTATTTTCAGCCACGGCGAATATACATTAGAGTTCATCTTAATATCCCTTTTCAAATCATCAAGATACATGAACTTCCAGTCAGCTGCCTCTTCGCTGTTTATTTTTGGCTCTTTGTCGTATATGCCAAAGAAGACATGCAGGAACTCATGCTCTATCAATCCATTGCTTACCGGGGTCTTGTATATCAGGCTGAATGATTCCTCTAATTTGCAGTCGAAACCCATCTCATTCTTCAGGCTCCTGTGCGCTGAATCCGATGCCGTCTCGCCCTCGTAGCAGTTCGAGCAGCATGTATTCGACCACAATAGACCCGAATGGTATACTCCAGCTGCACGCTGCTGCATCATCAGCTGCCCCTTTGAATTGAATATGTAATCGGAAATTGCCCTGTGCAGTTTCCCATCTCTATGTGTTATTATCTTTTCCCCTAGGCCTATCGCCCTGTCATTCCTGTCCACAAGTATTATCTTTTGCACAATAGGACCTACTCATTCTCGTGCTTGACAAGCTTGACCACTCCGGCCTTTGGCCTGTATATGTCGCCCATTCTTTCCAGCTCGCTTATGTACTTGTTTACTGTCCCCTCTTCTATCCCGTCTTTTGCTGACTCTTCGATGACGCGCTGTATCTTCGCTATGCCCTCGCTTCCTTCAAGGCGCCTTATTATCGCTGTTATCGAATTCATCCTGTCGACCTTTTCCCTAGGCATTCCCGTCAATATGGTGTCTATGTCCCTTCTTCCGCCCCTGTCGACCGCAAGGGTCTTAAGCATATGCTCGCTCAGCCCTATCGCCCTCTCGGCATCAAGCACCTCCACAATCTTTGACATCCTTGATTTTGCGCTTGCCTCGGCAAGCCTTACAAGGCCCTCTATCTGACGCGGCGTTATCGCCGTTGCGCCGCTCTTCTGCCCAAGCTGCCTCAGGTCTATGTAGTATTCCTGTATCCTGTTTGCTGCCTCTTCGCTGAGCCTTGGCGTTATCTCCTTCCTTGAATATGCTATGTACCTTCTCAGAAGCTCGCTGCTTAATGGCGGCAGCTCCACCTGCTCGTACTGTTGCATCTCGGCTATCTGCGCGCCCGCAGCCTGGTGCTGCAGCAGTATGTGCCTTGCTATGTTCTTGTCAAGCTCAACGTCCATGTTGTCCTTGATCGGAAATATTAAGTCAAATCTTGATAGCAGCGTTGTTGGTATGTCGAACTGCTCTGCTGGGTACATGTTCGGATCGAATCTTCCGAACCTCGGGTTTGCGGCCGCAAGTACCGCGGCCTTTGCCGTGAATGTCGCGACTATTCCTGCTTTTGCGACGCTTATTGTCTGTGATTCAAGCGCCTCGTGGAGCGAGGCCCTGTCCTCCTCGTCTATCTTGTCGAACTCGTCGATGGCTACAATCCCGCCGCTTCCCAATACCATGGCCCCGGCCTTCAGCGTCCATCCGCCCTCAGAAAACTCGTCGCGCTCGGCCACGGCTGTCATTCCTCCGCCAGTGACAGATTTCCCGCTTACGTATATTCCCTTGGGAACAAGCCTTGAGACAGCCTGCAGTATCCTTGTTTTTGCGCTTCCTGGATCACCGATCAGAAGTATGTGCATGTCGCTCCTTATCGCGCCCCCGTCGACAAGCAGTTTGCCAGGAGTTCCTCCGAAGAGCTGCAATGCAACAGCCTGCTTTATCTCGTCGTAGCCGTATATGGACGGCACTATAGACCTTGTTATCTTATCGAATATATCTGGGCTCTTCGAGAGCTCAAGTATCTCCCTTTCCTGCTCCTCTGATATGGGTATATCCATGAAGTCTTTCTGTTTTGGAGTTATTGCTACTGTATCAAGGAACATCGTGTATAGGTTGCCCTCTATTCTGCCTCTTACATTCCTTCTCGGCCTTATCCTCAGTATTCCCGTAAGTTCTATCCTGTCTCCAGGTATTACTGTATTTACAAGGTCATCCTCTATCCAAACCTCAAGCTGCCAGGTCGGGGTGTTGCCTCGCAGCTTTTCAAGAGGATCCTGCACAGCTATCTTCTGCAGGTTTATGAATTGTGATTCCTTGGTGTCTGGTTTTAACGATCTCCTTTTGCATTGGGGGCAAAGTTCTGGTATTTCATCTTTGTCGACCCTGAACTTCTGCACGTATCCGCAATATGTGCACTTGTATGTGCCGACCTTCACCTTTGGGTTTATCTCGGATCTCTTTACTACAAGGCCATCAAGCATTATCATCTTGCCTATGAAGGACGAGCCCACGTCCTGCACGAGCGGCGTATTATATGTCTGGCCGAAGAACCTTGGATGCGGCTCCTTTTCCTTTAGTTCCACGTCCTTCATCTTTTCCTTCAGTGATTCAAGTGCAGCCTCCATAACTGTGTCGGGGTTTTCTACAAGCTCGCTCGCAAGATCCGGGTCGAATCTGCTGAGTTCCTTTATGTCTATGTTAAGGCTCCTTTTGTCAGGAAAAGATGTTATTATATCGGCCAAGCCGTCCTTGCAGTAGGTATCGAAAAACTCGTCAAACCTGTTCTTTATGCCATCAAGCACAGCATCTGCCATTATATCACGCCCAATACCCCCCTTAAGAAAACTAAGATGGTTTGATAACTAATAAAAAGGTGGTCTAATAAATAGTATTAGTGGAACTTCTATTTAAGCCTTTTTACAGGTCCCATAGATTAGGATAAACAAGCAAGCGGTGATAAAATAGACAACAAAATAGGATACTACGTAACAACCCCGATTTATTATGTGAATGACAAGCCGCACATAGGCACCGCCTATGCTACAATATCTGCGGATATAGTTGCAAGGTGGCACAGGCTGAAGGGACAGAAGGTCTTCTTTTTAACCGGCACCGATGAACACGGTGAAAAAGTGGCAAAGAGCGCGGCCGCAGCTGGAAAAAGCCCGCAGGAGTTTGTCGACGAAGTAGCAGAACAGTACAAAGAGGCGTGGGAAAAATTAAACATCTCGTATGATTATTTCATCAGAACTACGGACAAAAAGCACGTGGATGCTGTTTTGGAATTCCTTCAAATACTGGTGAAAAACGGAGATGTCTATAGGGGCGAATACGAGGGCTGGTATTGCGTGCCTGACGAAACATTTTTCACAGATTTGCAATTAAAGGACGGAAAATGCCCAGAATGCGGAAGAGAGGTCGTCAGATTAAAGGAGAGCACCCATTTTTTCAAGTTGAGCGCATACCAGAAAAGGCTGCTCGACTTGTACAAAAGCAGGCCAGAATTCCTCTCCCCAAAATTAAGGTCAGAAGAAATACTCAATAGGGTAAAAGATGGACTGAAGGACGTAAGCATAACAAGGGCAACAATAAAATGGGGGGTGCCATTTGACGATGATCATACCGTATACGTTTGGGTAGATGCACTACTGAATTATATAACCGCGTTGGGCTGGCCGAGTGGCGATAAATTTAATTCTTTCTGGCCCGCTGACGTGCATATAGTCGGCAAGGAAATCAACTGGTTCCATTCGGTAATATGGCCTGCAATGCTGCTATCGGCAAAAATTGAACCCCCAAAAATGATATTTGCGCACGGCTGGCTGACGATAGAAGGCAAAAAGATGAGCAAATCGCTCCACAATTCTGTGGACCCTCTTGACATAGCAAAGAAGTACGGTGTCGATGCATTAAGGTACTTCCTAATAAGAGAGATACCGTTCGGTTACGATGGGGATTTTTCGGAGTCCGCATTAAAGGAGAGGATAAACAGCGAGCTTCTCGGCGACCTGGGCAATCTTGTAAACAGGGTACTCACGCTTACGGAGAACTCAAAACTGCTCAAATTTTCAGGCGAAAACGAACTGGAAACAAAGATCAAACTGCAAGATATAGAAAACCATATGGAAAAGCTGGAGCTGCATAGCGCACTAGATGAGATAATGAGTTTCGTCAGGTACTGCAACAAGTACATAAATGACAGGAAGCCGTGGGCGCTAAAAGGCAGCGAGCTGGAGAGCGTTCTTTACAACCTGCTTGAATCAATAAGAATAATATCAATACTGCTCTACCCGTTCATACCTGAAACGTCCGATAGGATAGCCGCAAAACTTGGATCCGAAAAACCATTCCTGATAGACTGCAAATTCAGGAATACATTCGGAGACAAGCTCACAAAAGGAGAGCTTCTTTTCAAGAAAGTATAGTCACCTTACGACGCTTCCTGGCGGCAGGTCCTTATCAGGCCTTAAAAGCGATATGTTTGTGCCATCATCGGCCGCAAGTATCATGCCCTCCGAAACTGCTCCTGCTATGCTTTTCGGCTCGAGATTTGATACAACTATTACAAGACTGTTCAACAATTCCTCTTTTGTATAATGGCTCTTTAAGCCGGCTATTATACCTCTTGTTCCAAGATCTCCAAGGTCGACCTTTATCCTATACATCGGCTTTCTTGCAGATTCATGGTCCTCAACCTCGATTATCTTCCCTACCCGCAATCCTAATGAAGCAAAATCATCAATTGTTGCCATTTAGCTCACTTCAAACGAGTGGCAAAATTTGATTAATCACCTGCTGCATGGCTTTGTGCTGCGTTTTGATGCCCATTAAACCTCATGAATTTCCCCCAAAAACCTAGGTTCGAATCAACATCAAGCACCTGTTTTACTTTATCCGGTGTATAATGGTTCATTCTCAAAGCTGACTTCACCTCCTCGCTTTTGTATCTAGTGGCAACCAGTTCAAGAACGTCCTCTCTTTTGGAAACCTGTGCTATGGCAGATGCAACTTTATCGTAAACCAATGGAGATGAGCTTTTACTTATCTTTTTTGCAATGAACGCGATGCGGTTTTGCGCCTCCTGCTCAGTCATTCCGTTTGCCTCTCTTACTTTTTCCCTGCTAAGCTGATTTACTATTATAACTAAGTTGGGCGTGATATGCTCTAGTGTTAGTTCCCTAAGGTTTTCTCCTGCCTCTGCCTTTTTGCGCCTCATGTTTGTATCGCCAAGTTTATCAAAGGCCTCAAATTCCCTTTCCCATGCATTGACGTATGCAGCATGTCTTAATTTTGCTATAAGCTCTGTTTGAACATTTTTTCTCTGTTCTCTTGTATTTACTTGCATGGGCCCAGGCCCACTGTTGGTTTGTGATTCTCGTACTGCTAGTGCTCCCATTAACTCACTTTTTTTTGCGTGAAAAACATAAATTTCTGATATTTGGTCGTAAATAAGCTACAATAGATTGGTATTTATATATTACCAAATCAGGAGATTAGCGGAATTATAACATTTCCAAAAGACTACTTTTTGAGTTCTGAGGTGCAGAACGCACAGCGCTTGGCCCCCAAAGGTATTGTAGAAAGACATTCAGGACACTGCTTTGTTGTAGGCGCACCTGCAGGTTTTTTCCTGTCGTTAAACTCTTTCATCTTCGATACCGGCTTCACGAGGAAGAAGAAAACAACGACCACAATTGAAATGAAGCTTATTATCGCACTGACAAAAGATCCCAGCATGAAAACGCTGCCATTTATGGTGTATGTATAAGCTGCAAAATTCAGGTGTCCCGGAACTCCTATGAGCGGTGTAATTATATCTGTAACAAAAGCCGTTACGACAGCATTGAATGCAACGCCTATGACTACCGCAACTGCAAGATCAATCACGTTGCCTTTCATCAGGAAGTCCCTAAACTCTGTTATTAACGACAAACAACCATCCCACAGAACCTTTAATAAAGTAAAGATTAATAACCTATAGTATAAATTATATATGATTTCTAGTTATTTTAAAAGAAATTCTAATCGGTTTAAAGTGGTACAATGAGCCAAATGGGCATGCAAATACACAAAAGGTCAAACACGAAGATGTCCGGCAACGGAAGGAAGAACATAAAGTTCAGGGACAAGCGAAGGAGCGAGGTCGGAAACTATTTCTCAGCCACGAAATTCGCCGACTCAAACGTAAACCTAAATGTAAGAAGGCGCGGCGGCAATATCGGCGTAAGGATGAAGAAAGCCGCAGTTGCCAATCTTCTTACCAAGGACGGCTACAAAAAAGTGAAGATAACAGGTGTTTTGGAATCAAAGGACAACAGGAACTTTGCGAGGCAGAACATAATAACAAAAGGCTGCATCATAATAACCGAATTGGGGAATGCTGTGGTAATAAACAGGCCGGGCAGGGAGGGAAGCATAAACGCAAGACCGGTGTGATTCTTGCCTGCCAGAGTATACGAATGCAGCAAGTCCGAGGCCGAGGAGCTTAAAAAGGTTCTGGCATACGATCCCTACCTTGACACCAACCTTATACCTCCGGACATCAAGGCAGAACACGTAGACAAGGACAAGCTAACTCCCGAGCAAAAAAAGGAAATAGAGGAAAGGGACAAAAAAGTCGCAGAAGCGCACAAGATGCTGGATGAAAGCCCGAAAGGCAGGTTCATATTCTCTAGACAGGAATACAGCCTTAGGGACGGCGCATCTCTTGGTTTGAAGAGCGATACCAGCTATTTGTATCTTAGCGCAAATGAGGATTTCCTCAAGGGCGCAGAGGAGCGCTTCAAGATAGAATTCAAGACGATAAAAAGGGCAAGCAGGGAAGATGAGGAAAAGGTGACAATGATAATAAAAGATGAGGAGGAAAGGGCGAATGCGGGATTCGGGTCAATATTTGGTAGTTGAATGAATCTTCTAAGCTCGGCAGATTTATCAAGGGAAAATATAGATGAGATATTCAAGATAGCCGACAAGATTGTTTCAGCAGAGGAGGACCTGGCGCTCAAAGAGCACACAGCAGTTGCCCTATTCTTTGAGCTTCCATCCACAAGGACAAGGCTCTCCTTCGAGGTTGCGGTCGCGCAGCTTGGCGGCATACCCATATACATAGACGCATTTACATCCCAGACTGTAAGGGGAGAGGAACTCCAAGATACCGCAAAGATCCTTGGTTTGTACTGCGATTTCATAGTTGTAAGGATGAACAGCCACGAGCAGCTCCTTACAATAGCTAACAATTCCAAGGTTCCTGTGATAAATGCGCTCACACATCTGGAGCATCCCACGCAGGCGCTTGCAGACTGCTATACAATATTGAAGAAAAAGGGAAACCTAAGCAATTTAAAAATAGCATTTATCGGTGACATAGCGCAGAACACGGCAAACTCATTGATGCTAACTGCCGTCAAGTTAGGCGCAAAAATGTCCCTGGTCGGCCCCAAGGAGCTAAAGCCGAACACATTCTACTTCAACAAAGCAAGGGAATACGGCGAGGTGGATGTTTATGACTCTATTGAGGATGGGCTGGAGGGGTCTGATGTGGTTTATACTGACACATTCGTAAGCATGGGCGATGAGGCTGACGCGACAAGAAGAAGGGAGGTGTTTGCGCCCTATCAATTGGACCAGAAGGCATTGTCTTATGCAAAGCCCGGTGCGATTGTGATGCATCCTCTTCCCGCGCACCGCGGCGAGGAAATATCGGCAGACGTGCTCGACGGCCAGAGAAGCGTTGTATTCGAACAGGCAAAGAACAAGCTCTTCATAGAAAAGGCCGTACTTCTCTACCTTTCTGGCGACAAGTGAGCAATCATAGCTCCTGAGGCCGGGTGATAGCTATATATTTCTTTAAGGAGATGTTAACTCATGGACCTGTTAGGAAGCGTTGCACTGATAGTATTGATTCTGATAATAGTGTTTACCGCAGGATTCATATTATTGAGGCATAACACACAGACTCAGTTGACCTCAGCGCAGGCCGTGCAATTGGTAATCAATGACCTGAAGAGCAGCAACCCGGGAGCGAATATAACCGTAATAAACGTCTCCAATTCAACGCTCAAGAAGGGCAGCTACAATATAGCGCTTAGCATAGTGTACAACGCCACAAGGCCCTGCCCAACTCTTTTCATAGAGGAATTTGATTATCCAGCGACAGGGCTTGTGCCAAGCGTTGACAACCTATACACAAAGAACTGCATAATATACGGGCTTTCAACCGCACCGTCATATGTAATAAGTTCGCCTGAAATAGCGATTGCAAGGTCATACAACCAGGGAATAAAACAGATAACAGGCTACGTCTCAACTTTCGGCTACAACGAGACAACCGTAACTGCAATGTTCTATCCTTATCTCAATTCAAATGCCACCAACCTTGGGCAAAGCTTCTACAATGTATGGTTTATCAAGTACAAGGCTACCGCTGCAAACTATTCCGTATATGCGGTTCTTGATTCTTCTGGGGCAGTAGCCGGCAATTATACCGGACCGTAAAAACATTCTTAAACCGCGGGACAGGCACTGCTTTTACGCTGCCAAAGCTATATACCTGAATATTATTATATTTACTTAGATAAAACAAAAGTAACTAAAATAAAATTTAGTGTATAGTCCGTGTCGAAAAAATATCGGGAAATTGCATACTACTTCTAATATCCGAAAAAACAGAAGGCTTTTAAAGCTTATCAGATTAACATAAAAATAAGGCGATCACATGACCGATATGGTACACGACGTATTTGGTGGACAGACGAAGGAAACGACTAGTCAATCAGCTGAGGACTTCAGCTCGACGCAGATAAAAATAGTAACAGCAGGATTCGGAGGTGCAGGAGGCAACATAATAAACAGACTTCTTAAAGTGGGAGTGAAAGGCACTGAGTTCGTAGCAGTGAATACTGATGCTCAACACTTCAAGATAATCGATGACAGGATAAAGAAGATCCTGATCGGAAGGTCACTCACAAGAGGACTAGGCGCAGGAGGAGCTCCAGAAGTAGGGGCAAAGGCTGCAGAGGTTGACAGGCCACTTCTGGAAGCTGTGTTCAATGACACACAATTGGTATTCCTATGCTGCGGAATGGGAGGAGGCACAGGCACAGGTGCAATAACCGTTGCCGCACAGATAGCAAAGGAGCAGGGTGCAATAGTAGTTGCATTTGTAACCTATCCATTCGACCTTGAAAGAGTCAGAAAGGTAAAGGCAGAGGAGGGAATACAGAGATTGAGGAAATTCTGCGACAGCGTAATAATCCTGGACAACAACAGACTTGTAAAGCTGGTTCCTAACCTTCCAATGAACGATGCATTCGCACTTGCTGACGACGTGCTTGCAAAGGCAATAGGCGGTCTTGTATGGACGATAACACAGCCGAGCCTGATCAACATAGACTTCGCTGACGTAAGATCGATCATGGGCGACGGGCGACGTAGGATTCATAGCTGTAGGAACAGGAAAAGGCAACAACAAGGTAGAGGGCGCAGCAGATGGCGTGCTCAAGAACAGATTGCTTGACGTTGACATGGAGGGTGCAAGAGGCGCTCTTATACACATATCCGGAGGAGCATCGTTGACCATAGGCGATGCAATAAAGGCAGGAGAGATAATAACAGACCAGATGAGCCCTGACGCCAACATAAAATGGGGAGCAAGACTCATGCCAGGCTATGACGACCAAATAGAGATAGTGGCAATAGTAACTGGAGTAAAGGGCTCAAGCATAGTTGGACACCTGGATGACAGGAAGCCAACCGCATATGATGGCCTTGAAATGGTAGGCTAAAGCCTACCTTTTTATTCCTTTACTTTTTATATTCTTTAAATTTTATTAATCATATTTAAGGTGGATTATATGGACGACTTCGGAAGCGACGACTTTGTAGTGAAACTGGCAGTGGTTGGCCTTGGTGGACAAGGATCAAATCTTGTTAACAGACTATACGTAAATGGCCTAAAGAGCGCCACAACTATAGCAATGAATACGGATGCGAATCACCTAAATATAGTTAAGGCTGATAAGAAGCTCCTTATGGGAGGCGCACTTACAAGAGGGCTCGGCGCCGGAGGTTTCCCTGAAATAGGCGCAAAGGCCGCTGATGCGAGCAGGGAGGAGATCAGGAATCTTGTACGCGGATACAATCTTGTCTTCCTGGCTGCAGGAATGGGAGGGGGCACGGGAGGCGGCTCTGCGCCTGTAGTTGCTGAAATAGCAAAACAGGAGGGCGCGCTTGTGGTTGCCTTTGTAACCTATCCATTTGCGCTTGAAAGAAGCAGGAAGAAGAAGGCTGACTGGAGCATAGAGCAACTGAGCAAGCAGGCGGACACCACTGTAGTCATAGAGAACGACAGATTACTCAGCTACGCACCAAACCTTCCGATGGAGAAGGCATTCGATCTTATAGACAGCATAGCATCAAACGCCGTAAAGGGCATAGCAGACACAATAACCCTGCCAAGCCTCATCAACCTTGATTTCGCAGATGTAAGGTCTGTAATGGGAGGATCAGGACTTGCAATGATAAACCTCGGTTATGGCTTTGGGCCAGACAAGGTGGATAAAGCGGTAAAGTCAACCGTATCACATCCATTGCTTGATGTGGACCTTGAGGGCGCAAGGAGCGCGCTGGTCCATGTAACCGGAGGAAATGCGCTTACAATACAGGAGGCAACGGACGTAGGAGCAGGTGTGACTGAAGGATTAGCAGACAACGCAAATGTAATATTCGGCTCAAGGCTGGAGCCGGAATTCAAGGACCAGATAAGGGTAATGTCGATAGTGACAGGCGTAAAGCCCAAGTTCGGCACCGCATCTGCGATTCTGGGCAAGCAGACAGCTGTAGACAACAACTTCATTGCCGGGCTTCAGACTTTGTGACCCTGCCATACCTTTATATAGTTTTTCGCATGAATTAATCTATTCTATCTAGCTGTAGTTGTGTTTCATGGAGGGGGACGAGATAACATTCGCATCGATGAAGGAGATAAAGGTAGGAAGGTTCATACTCATAGATGGCGTGCCATGCAAGGTCGTTGACATAGATATAAGCTCTCCAGGAAAGCACGGCCATGCGAAGATGAGGGTAACCGCGATAGGCATATTCGACGGGCAGAAGAAGACACTGCTGCAGCCAAGCCATGCCGATATCGAGGTTCCTGTGATAAAGAAATCAAAAGCACAGGTGGTATCCGTAAGCGATGACACGGCACAGCTTATGGACTCTGAAACATATGACGTCTATGATATAAAGCTAACGGATGAATTCAAGGGCAAGCTTAACGCCGGCGCAGAAGTAGAAGTCATGGAAGCAATGGGCAGGAAGGCATTATCAAGAGTATTAAGTGGTTAGGCATGGAATTCAAGATAACATCAAACAAGGAGAACAAGCTGCTTGAGAGGAAGGAGATAACCTTCTCAGTGGACCAGGACACAAGCACCATAAGCAGGGAGGAGATCACAAGGGAGATATGCAGGAAATTGAGCCTGGATCCAGAATCAACAATAGTTGTAAGGATAGACCAGGGCTTCGGCAGCAGGGAAAGCACCGGTATAGCGCATTCCTATTCAAGCAGGGAGCTTCTCAACAGGTACGAGCCCAAGCATGTGCTCTCAAGGATGAACAAGAAATCCGGAAAGCAGGATGCCGGCGCCGCGGAAAAGGCTGATGAAGCCCCAAAGGAAAAGAAGGAAGCGAACCAGAAAGCCGGAAAGGATAAGAAAGAGTGACGATATGGCTGATAAAAAGGAGAAAAAAAGCACAAAACCATACAAACCTGGAAGGCAGTGCCCCAAGTGCAACTCAAAGATGGCTGACCATGCCGATAGATACTCCTGCGGCAAATGCGGCTACACCGAATTCAAGCAAAAGAAATAATTGGTGGATAAATACCTAAAAAAGCAATGGCAAGGAAGAGCTCCAAAAAAGCAAAAAAGCCAGGCAACGCTATAAGATTCGTCTCCTACACGATAACAATAATCCTTGCGATACTTCTTATCCTATCAATCGCGCTATACAACACAACCTCCATATCCGAACCTCTGCTTGAGGCATGGTCATCGATTGTACTTTCGTTTTTGCTGTCTTCTATCGCATTTTCCTATCTTCTTTCAAAGGGGCAAAACCATAGGCCAGATAATAAGCGACCTGGGCCTATCAAAAGACAAATTTACACTCAAAGTAATAGGCATAGGGCTGCTCCTGTTTGCCGCAGTCCTTGTATTCACAATACTGCTTTCCCTGTTCTCCCTGGCAACCAACATACAGCTTCCCACAAACGTGCAGACGGTTCTTGCAGGGACTCCGTTATACTTCCTGATATTCACATTTCTAATAGCGCCAATAAACGAGGAGATATTCTTCAGGGGGCTTCTTGTACCAAGAATAGGTATAATACTGAGCGCATTAATATTCGCAGTGCTACACCTAAGCTACCTTTCGGCATCCGAATTCGGAGCCGCGTTCTTCTTCGGGCTTATTGCTGGTTATGTCTACAAGAAAACAAAATCGCTCTATCCAAGCATAATCGCGCACATGATCGTGAACTTCATAACCATAACATCTATCATATCCCTTGGAATGCTTCTGCATCCATGAATATTTCCCTAAGTGATTGAATTTCAGGAATTGAAGTAGCGGTAATGGAACCCAAATACCAGATAAACCTTGGCTACATAGCAAGAGTATCCAAGAATTTTGGTGTTAGCGAATTTTCCTCATAAATCCCAGGTGCAACCACAAAGGAAAGGAGGCCATAAAGTACTCAAAGCACGCAACCGATCTGCTCTAAAACGCAAAAATATGCAAAAGCATAAAGGAGCTAGGCGCAGGATTGCTTATAGGTACAACAGGCATATGGCATAAGACAGACAGCTCCTTTTACAACCTATATGGTCTCGAAAAGATAAAAGAGATGTCAAAAAGGGCGGGTTCAGCGGGCAGAAAGATAATAATACTTCTTGGCAGGGATGACACCGGCCTGTCAAAGGAGGAACTGAGGGCATGCGACGCTACCATATACCTTGAGACCACAACGTTTATCCGATCCTTAACATATCGCATGCGCTTGCAATAATGCTTTACGGCCTCAATTACGACAAAGGCATGCCGAATAAGAAAATATACGCCAACGAGGACACCAAAGCGCATTTTTGAGCTGTTCGACAGGATTGTGAAAAGGAATCCAAGAATAAGGGACAAGAGCTCCGTGAATATGGCATTCAGGCATGTGATAAGAAGAGTCCGTGCCTACCTGAAGGAGATAAATGCGCTATCCATAGCGCTCGCTACGAACCGTAAAATAAAAAGAAAGAGAAAATAGATAGTGGAAAGCCCAAAAGCTATAAGATTTCCGGCTTTGCCGGTCTTCTTGGTCTTTATTATCTTTATCTTGCCTGGAGTTAGTATTATCTTGTCCTGGTCTATCCTTGCTATGTCCCCATTCATCTTTTCCACATAAACCTTCAGGTCGTCTATTAACAGCCTTGAGCGTATTCGGCCTCTTTGCCATCTCTGATATGTTCATCAGGATTATGTTGTTTGAGCCTAGCTCCTTCTTTATTAGCTCAACATCCGTTTGCTGCTGCAATGCAACCGGCTTTATATAATGATCTGCGGGCTCATGCATGACGTCAACGTCATCCATTTCAGCAGCATTCATGTATTCCTCAACATCGATTCCTTTCGATGAAACTCCTAATGTCTTTCCAAGCTTCTCAAAGATGCTCATGCTCTCACCAATCTAACATTTTAAAACGTCGCCTTGTTACTAATATATGACGATTAGTTTTTAAATACTTTCTATAAATCCAGAATATGGAATGTTTGCGGCAATTACATAAAAACCCGTGTTTTGGCGTTATGCTGGCCGCAAACACTGGCAGTGAATATTTAAATAATATACCAGCTTATACTCTAGAGGCGCATCCAGATGATACTTGTCAAGAGGGTATATGTAAAGTTCTACTCTGCCGACGAGCAGGCATCCGATGCCTGCGATGAACAGGCACGCGGCACCGAACTTCCACGCGTCGTCGAATGCCGCGAGAGCTTGCAGGGGCGAGGGCGTCCCGATGATCGCCACTACGATTGCCACGCCCAGCGCGGCCCCGACCTGGCGCGATACCGAGTTCAGCCCGGTGGCCGTGGCGAAGCTCTCACCAGGGGCCGACGCCACCGCCGCGCCGCTCAGGTTGGGAAACAGCGTGCCTGCGCCGATGCCGAGAAGCACGATCCCTGGAAGCCACTCGCTGAGGAACTCCGGGCTCGTCCCGACCCGCTCGATGAACCACACCACGGCTCCGCCCCAGATGAGCCCTCCGGCGACGAGCACCGGGCGGTGTCCAATCCGCTGCACGAGCTTGCTCGTCGGGACGGCCACGGCGGCGGCCACGAACGGCCCGGGCGTGAGCGCGAGACCGGCCTGGAGGACCGTGTAGCGCCACACGCCGGTGAGAAAGAGGACGTTTGTAAGCGTGTAGCCGTAGAAGCCGGCGGACGCCACGATCGTCATGCCGTTGGCCGCGCTGAACGTGCGAACGCGCAGCAGCTTCAGATCGACAATCGGAGAGCGATGCCACGTGCAGCGCCACACGAAGACGGCGCCGAGCACGACTGCGGCAGCGAACGAGCCCACGATCCGCGCGCTTCCCCAGCCCCACTCTGACCCCTTGACGACGCCCAGCACGAGTGCTGCGATCGCCAGCGCGAACAGCAGCGCCCCAAGGAGATCGGGCATGCGACGGCTACCGGGGGCGCGGCTCTCCACAAGCTGACGTCGTGCGAGCACGACTGCCGCGGCCCCGATCGGCAGGTTGACGAGAAACACGAGCCGCCAGTTCGCGGCGGCCACGAGCAGACCGCCGAGCGAAGGGCCGAGACCGGCCGCGGCGGCGGCGACCGCTGCCAGCAGTGCCACGCCGTGTGAGCGGCGCTCGGCGGGGAACGCGTTCAGCACGAGCGCCAGCGAGGAGGGCACGAGGAACGCGGCTCCGAGCGCCTGCAGCACACGAAACGCCACCAGGGCGTTGGCCGACGGCGCCAGCGCGCACAGCAGCGAAGCGCCCGTGAACACCTCCAGGCCAAACACGAACACGCGCCGTCGCCCAAGCAGATCGGCTATCCGCCCGGCGGCCACCAGGAACGCCGCGAACACGATGTTGTAGGCGTTCAAGACCCACGACAGCGAGGAGATCGAGGTCCCTTGGAAGGAGCGCTCGATGTTGGGAAATGCGATGTTGACGATCGTCGCGTCCACGAACGCGACCGCTGCGCCCAGCGAGGCGATCGCGAGCACCCTGCGTGGCGACGGCGCGATGCGCCGAATGCGGGCCGCCGCGCCGGGAGCGGGCTCACCGGTGGCCGAGGCCGCACCGTTGGACGACGGCGCCGCTGTATCCGTCACCACTTTGGGCTCAACCGACTCCGCCACTCGCTTCCCCAACACAAAGGCCGTTCAGGAAGCGGAACGTACCACTGCGACAGCCCCTGCGGCGGGCGGCTATTTGCAGCGACTTTGCGCTGCTACCAGCGGTAGTGCGCGAAGGCCTTGTTGGCCTGCGCCATGCGGTAGATGTCGTCCTTGCGCTTGTACGCTGCGCCCTGCTGGGAGAGCGCGTCGGTGAGCTCGTTGGCCAGGCGCTGGGCCATCGTCTTCTCGCGGCGCTGGCGGGCGAACTCGACCAGCCAGCGCACCGCCAGCGTGCGTGCGCGGCGCGCCGGCACCTCGACGGGCACCTGGTAGGTGGCGCCGCCGACACGCCGGGAGCGGACCTCGAGCGTCGGCGTGAGCGTCTTGATCGCGCCCTCGAGCGTCTCGATCGGGTCGGCCTCGCTGCGCTCGCCGATCAGCGCCAGGGCGTCGTAGACGATGCGCTCCGCCGTCGACTTCTTGCCGTCGAGCATCACCTTGTTGATGACCTGCTGGACGAGCTTCGAGTGGTGGACGGGGTCTGCCTCGACCGGGCGGATCTGGGCGGGTGCGCGGCGCGGCATCGGCTACTTCTTCTTCACGCCGTACTGCGAGCGCGCCTTCTTGCGGTCGCTCACGCCGGCCGCGTCGAGCGTGCCGCGCACGACCTTGTAGCGCACGCCCGGCAGATCCTTGACGCGCCCGCCGCGCACCAGCACCACCGAGTGCTCCTGCAGGTTGTGTCCCTCGCCGGGGATGTAGGCGGTGACCT
>CAWDPD010000001.1:0-178371 GCA_963804175.1 uncultured Microcaldota archaeon | reverse complement strand
AGCAGTCTCGCCTCTGATGCCTCTCGCATAGTAGCCTCTGCTTTTCGGCATAAACCAAAGCCGCAAAACTCATTGCCTGTATGTTTTTTTCAAAATGTTGAATTTTAGTCTGACCCTATCGCTGTATTTTTTTAGATAGCCATTTATCCTGTTCTTATTAACCTGCCTAAAGATATTCTTGTATACATACTCTTCTACCGTGTAGTTGAAATAAATCATATCCAGTAGCGTCTTCTCGATGTCAGACAGATAAAAATGGAATCTTTCACCCATGACATCGTTATAACCAAAGTACAGGCTTTTCGGTATTCTTTTTATGACCACATTTACCCCAAAAATTTCTCTTACACCCTCTCTTACCATCTTTGTTGTTATGACCGTTTGGCTGGCTTGCTGCTCTGACAAATCATAATAAATCAGTGACGTACCCAAGCCGTAATAAAATGGTTTGAAGGCATAACCAATGATCTCTATCTCTTTATTCAATGTGTAATACCCTTTTGTTATCCTATTCAGCCTACCTGTTTTCAGCATTATGCTAATGAATTTTCTGATATAATATTGAGACGCGCCCATATCCGAAAGGAATAAGCCGGCATCATCGAATGTAAACAACTGGAACTTTCCAAAATGCTTTAAAAATTCACTCTTATATTTCACAGGCTGCACCATCTTGTCATATAATCAATAATCTCAGGAGATGTGGGGACGAGCCCATCGTAAATTAGATCTTTCAGCGCGCCTTTGTCTTTTGGCTGATGCATTTGCATTATGAATGCCCTCAATTTTTCCCTTACCAAATTCCTTTCCATCACACTGTTTAGCAAGACTTTTATATCGTACAAGTCTCTTTCAAGCCTTCTATCGTTATACGCGTTTATTTTCTCGATAATGATGGCCTCTGCAGATAAAGAGCGCACATCCACCAGTGTCCCGTCGATAAGCACGTACGGCACTACCATGCCACCGATCGCGGTCTTGTTGATTTGTAGCGATATGTCCGTGGAATTATTTATCGTATAGAATAGCGTGGCCCTCATTTGTGCGTCTTTTCGAACCCCAAAACCTTCTTGTGCCAACCTATTCAACACCTTTCTTATCGAGCTTTCCTTGTCTATATAAATATCAATGTCTTTGGAAAACCGCCTGCCATTGTAGCACCTCCATACGCAAGTTCCTCCATGAAAAACCGCTTTTGAGGTACTTTTAAAGATGATTCGCACTACAATGTCTTGCAGCATCGCCTTTCTCAGTTTGTCACCCGAAAGCTGATTTTCTATAGTCTGTATCATTTAACCAACGTGATATTTTTCTATCACATTGGTTAATCTATATAACTGAAGATTTTTAAGGCTATGCCCAGCTTGTTGTTTCAAATCCCAAAACCCTGCCGGCTTACCGCATAAGAAAATAAATACAAATACCGTCACATTATTATCCATAGTATACCGGACAGACAGATTCGGTTCAAGCTAAACCGCGCAGGCTGAATCTATCCAGATTAGAAACCATATCCTTACTTTTCTATAAGGAACAGTTCAACTCTCTGCAAGGATTAGCTCTCCGCTGTTTCTCTTCCTGTTTTCAAGTATTTTTCTTATTAGTTTCTCCTGCTCAGGATCTGCAATCGCGCTTACAAGAGCAAGACTAAGGGAGTTTACAAAAATGTTCCTTTCATAGATATCAACAACCTTGTCGCTTACCCTGTCAGCACGTTTCTCATCGCCGCACGCCTTTAGCCATCTTATGGCCCGTACATAGCCGAGCACCAGTCCAGAGACGCTTGATACTGGGCCATGTGCGCAGGAGTCGCCGTAGTCCTCGAACCTTTTGGCCGCCCCCATCCCTATATCATTCGCAAGCCCTATATTTTCGGATTCCACCGCAACTTTCATGCCCTTACGGCAGTTCTCCACGACCCGCTGGCTTGAGGTAAACCTGTATACAATGGAATCTGCGCGCTTTTTATACTCTTTTGCTATCTTTGTCCCAAGCCTGCCTATTGCCTCCCTATCGCCGGAGAGCTTTACCCTCTCAAATGCGGCCCCGAGCCTGCCGACCGCCACAAGCCTTTCTGCGACCCTGACATCTACCGCAACTGCAGCCCTTCTGTCGCCGTACTCATTCAGCAGCTTCTTTGCCTTTTGGTACTGCCTTTCAGCAGGGCTTAGCAAAATGCGGGAACCAACGCCTAAAAACTCAGCATAGCCTATGATGCCATTAACCCTCCCGGCCTGTTTTTTTGAAAGTATGGAACTGAATTTAATTTCCCTGGGTTTCGGGCTACCCCGCACCTGTTCAATTGCGCTTTCGCTCCCCTTTCTCAATTGCTCCTTAGAAATCCTAGCCGTGGCTCTATCCGACCTTAAATATCTCCTGTGCCCTCTGCCTGAAGCTGTACTCTCCGAATTCGTCTGGCTGTAATTAGCCCTATGCTGGGTCCTGTCCCTGGTCATGCGGTCACAATCTACTTGTAAACATGCCTTTTTATAAATACTTTATAAATCCGCATTTGCGGCAGTGAGATGCAATCCTGGCTTTCTCATCTAAAATGCACCATCTAGCCAATCAAATACCTTGGAAGTATGTCCATGTCTGGGGAATACATTATTCGCGACCTTATTACTACAAATCCTGCAGATATCACAATGGCGAGCAATCCCGTCAATAGGATCCACGCATAGCTGGCGCCGGATCCACGCTGCAGCCCTGTGCTGCTGGTCTGCGGCACTGTGCTGGTGGGCCTGCCTACAGGAGCTATGACACCGGCCACAATGGGCTGGACCTGTTCAGTCGGCGCAGCCTTTGGCACCATAAGCGCTATTATAGGATCCGCTGGTATTGGAAATGAGATAATGCATGAGCTTGCATTGACCGTGTACGGGTTTATCGCGCTCCATGTCCCATTTTCAAGCAGGTATGGCCGTATGCCGCCAAGGCCACACTGGAAGTTTGCATTCACCTCAAGGGTAGTCGCATTGGTCAGGCTGTTCGCATTTATCTCTACTGCAGAGTATATGGCAAGCCCGTTAGGCGCAGCCGGCACATTGGATGCATTCTCTATTGATATGACATTTGTAAGGCTGGCTGGCTGTGTGCCTATCTCCTCAAGCGGTGTAACCTTGAAATCCAGGCTTATGCTGCTGTTTTGCTTTATAACAGGAGTGGAATTGAGCTGGTTGGATGTTGTGCTGCTGCCGCCTGAGCATGCCCTGAGCACAACAGAATGCAGTATCGGTATGTATGACACATTCACAAGTCCCATGCTTGCGCCTCTGCCTATGTTTGCGGTGCCGTTGAGGCCTATGACATAAGTTGTGCTGTTTACTATAACGCTGGTGTAGTTGCTGCCTATGAAGTTGTCTGTCACATCGAAGTGCTGGCTGCCGATCACGAAGCTGAAACTGTCGGGCACTGCAACGTTGATTATGGTTGCACAGTTGTTGGAATAGCCCACTATGGGTACCGAAGAACCGCCACCGCCCCCTCCTCCGCCGCCACCGGATCCGCCACCGCCGCCAGAACCACCTCCACCTCCGCTCCCGCCTCCTATTGTAGTTGTGGGTGTCGTAGTTGAGATTGTGGTTGTTGGTGCTGTGGTCGGGATTGTCGTGGATGTGCCATTTGTCTGGTTCGTTATTGTGGTAGTAATGGTTGGGACAGTGGTGCTTGTTGTGGATGTTGTGGTAGATGTTGTTGTAATTATTGAGGTTGTCGTAGACTTGGTTGTTTTTATTGTTGTGGTTTTTGCAGAGGTGGTCATCACTGTTGTTGATGTGGTGCTTGTCGTGGATGTCGTCTGATTTGATGGGTTTGTAGCATTTGTTGTTAGTACGTTCGCTATCGCATTATACAGGCTCTGATTCATGACGCTTGCATCAAAAAAGAATATGCCATAGCCCTGGTTCAGGCTCCAGTTCATCATAGCCTGCGTCTGTGCTACCGTGGCCGGGCTGCCCTCATCTGGCACAGGCAAAAAGCCTATTGCCATCTGTTTAGGGTTGCTCAGTTGCTTAGAATCGTTGTTCACTATGCCCTCGAATTCTTGCATTGTCATGCTTGAGTTTGGATATACCATGTTGAGCATATAGTTGCAATACGGCTCCAATGCCGTGGGGTTTATGCTCTGGTCCATCCAGTCAGCATAATAAAGCTCCAATATGTAATCGGGATTCGCGGCCTTTAACTGCACTGACAGGTTTGCTATGAAATTCGTGTATCGCTGCTGGCTGAAGTCACCGGCATTCTGATTCTCGAAATCCATCTGTACGCAATTATAGCCGATGGACTTTACCTGGCTTATTATGTTGGTTATCAGCTCCTGGCTTATTGCGCTGGAGCCCAATATGTCATTTATTATTGATGCTGGTATCTCGCCGCCGCCCACTGCCAAACATGCCGTCTTACCCTGTGATACTGATATTGTCACTGCATTTTGTATCTGTGAGATATTCCAGCCGCCATTATTGTCATACGCGATACCACCAGTGGCATTCGGCACCATATGAAATATTGCCATTTGATTGAACGAATTATTGTTCTGCTCAAAGAGGCTCCAGCCGTTGCTTGTGTAGTATGTCACTATATTCATCATTATCAGCTGGTTTGAGCCTCCAGCTGGCGCTACCATTGGTACTGCTGTAGCAGAAGTTGCGGTGCTAACAACTGTCAGGGTAACGAAAAAGGCCAGCCAGAACAAGCACTATCATTATAGTCTTTATTCCGGGCCACCTTCCCTCGCTGATATAAGGGTTCTCCATAAAGGTCATATTATTTGAATAACGGGCGAGTTCTTATAGGTTATGTAGATATTTAGGTTTCCGGAATTATATGTAAAATAAGATGAAATTCAGGTTAGACAGCAACACCATTGCAGTACAATTCAACCGATGAGACAATCGGTATTAATCAGGCAGATTGATTCACAAATGTCAGGCCTACCGTGTACTCGCTGCTCCCTTTGATCAGGTCCACGCTGCCATTGTCAGGATAGGTGTTGTATCCAGTTAGACGGTCAACAACGTAGTAGTGCACCCCAAGCGGCTCCGCGAAGCTTATGAAGGATGAATTAGAAGACTTGAGCACGCCATCAACGCTCACAGACCATGCGCTGCCCGCAGGGATCCCAATCCTTTGGAATGAGATTGTCTGCGTGCTGTTGTTGCATATCGGCGTGCACTTCGCATATATGGCCTCAAGCCTGCTGTATCCGCCGCCAGTCATGTTAAGGTATCCCTGGTTGCTGAGCTCATAGCCTACTAGGTTGTAGCCCTGTTCCTCTCTTATGCTATAGTAGTAAGCGCCTAACGGTAGCGTGAAGTTTATGTAGCCGCCAGGAATTCTTGAACTGTTGCGTCCCTGAGATGACACTCCAGATCTGACTGTTCCATTGGCAAGGCTGCTACCTACCTGCACCTGCCACGCTGTCCCTGCGGACAGCCCAACCTCATAGAACCCCTGTACGTGGGTCTCGCCTATGCTGGTTGTTGATGTAGTGGTTGTGGATGTCGAGACTGTTGTGTTGGGCGTAGGTTTGTACACTACTGGATGTCTTGCCAACTGGCTGATGTTGTACGTGAATATTCCCATAAAGAGCATGCCCACAACAAGGAACAGGAGAACGATGAACAAGTGGCGTCTCTGGATTGTAACGTGCGCGTGCTGGCTTATCCTCCTCAGATACACGAAGAGCGTTGCCGAGAACAGTAGCGCTAGGATCCCAAATATTATGTATAATCCTATCGGCAATGCTAGGCCGGCCGCTTTTGGTGCAGCTGTTACGCCAGTTGAAACTGGCGTTTGCTGTATTGTTGTTGTGATCGATGCTATAGTTGTAGTAGCAACAGGCGGAATGAGCTGCATAAGCGCAAGCGTTGTCAGGTTCCTGTCGGTCACCAGCGATGCATCGCATGAGCTGGAATTAACGGCAAAGGAAACAGCAGGCACCCATGTACCATTTTCCAGCAGGAACGGCCTTATGTCTGCAAATGGAACAGCGCACGAATAGCCGATCGTTACTTTAGTGGATTTGACAACCGGGGAATTCACGCCAAGCTCTATCGCCCCCAGTCTTGTATAGTTGTGCGGTGGAAGAGGCACATTGGACAATACGTTAGATACTGCCACGGAGTTTGCAAATGCCTCTGGTTCTACGCTAAACGATGTAGGGTTTGATATCGAGAAGCTTACGTTGATCTGGCCAGACCTAGCGCTTGTGCTGGAATTGGAGTATACGGAAAGCTGTATTGTCTGCTGTATGGGTATATATGAAATATTCAGCAACTTAACGTATATGCTGTAGTTGGAGCCTGATTCTATAAAGTAGCCTTTTGTGGTGCTGTCCAATATGTAAGAGGAATTGCCGTTTATTGTGAGTCCCGCGGATGTCGGTGTTATGTAGTTCTCTATTATGATTATCTGCCTATTGTCAAGCGTAAGGTTCATGGAGTCAAGCTGTGCAATGTTTGATATTATATAGCCGTTTGGAGTGCTTGTGAAAACAGGCTTCGATGATCCTCCACCGCCTCCGCCACCAGATCCGCCACCACCGCCACTTCCGCCTCCACCTCCCCCGCCACCCGAACCTCCAGAAGATATAGTTGTTACTGAAGATGTTGTGGTAGATGTAGTAGTGCTTGTAACATGGTTAGACTTGATGAATATGCCTATTATTGGGTCTATTGTAGTATCATATGTTATCTTGCAGGTAACTGGGTCTACAGTATATTTTATGGGAATCCAAGTCTCATTTACGTATTCATAGACTCCTATATCGCTTGTGGATATGTTGCAAGGGTAGCTTGTTGTAAGGTTTGCATCTACCACAGCGTTTGACTGTGTTGTAAGGTTAACGTTTATTGCAAGAAGTACGTTGTTGTTCGGCAGCTGCGATATGCTGCTATTGCCCACGCCATTTGTGACATTTGAAACCTTCAGATCTGTTTTGACTGCATTGTTTGATGTAACATTTATTGCTGTGCCTGCTGATTCAAAATTTATATTTATTGGGGAATTGCTAGAGACCGTGCCATTGACAGCAACTGTGGAGTTCATTGTCGTAATCGGCTCTATCGTAGTTGTGGGTGCTGTGCTGCTAGTTGTTGTAGTTGAAGATGTGGTAGCCGATGTGCTGGCCGAAGTTGTTGGTATTGTAGTTGAAGTAGATGCCGCTGTGGTGGTTGATGTAGTTGGTTTTGTTGTAGTTGGTATTGTAGAAGTTGATACGATTGTTGTAGAAGGCAGCGTCGAGATGCTGATGCTAGTGGTTGTTGGTATGGATGTGGTAGTGCTGAGCGAGGTAGTTGTGGACGTGGTCGGGATTGTTGTGGTAGACGTCGGTGCTGTTGTTGTAGATGTGGTTGTGGTGGATGAAGTGGACGTGGTAGGCTTTGTTGTGGTAGTTAATGTGGTTGTTGTAGATGAAGTGGGTACTGTTGTGGTGGTACTGGTTGATGTGGTCGGAATGGATGAGGATGATGTTGTGGAGGTTGGTACTATTGTAGATGTGCTGGCCGAAGTTGTGGGCACCGTAGTTGAAGTAGAAGCTGCAGTGGTAGTGGATGTCGTGGTACTAGTTGAAGTTGTGGGCACCGTAGTTGTAGATGATGTTGTGGTAGATGTAGTTGATTTTGTAGTAGGCACTGTAGAAGTTGATGCGATTGTTGTAGAAGGCAGCGTCGAGGTGCTGATGCTAGTGGTTGTTGCTATGGACGTGGTGGTGCTGAGCGAGGTAGTTGTGGACGTGGTCGGGATTGTTGTGGTAGACGTCGGTGCTGTTGTTGTAGATGTGGTTGTGGTGGATGAAGTCGGAATTGTTGTAGCAGTCGATGTGGTGCTTGTTGACGTGGCTGATGAAGTCGGAATTGTTGTGGAAGTAGACGTGGTGGACGTTGTTGGCTTTGTTGTAGTCGATGTGGTACTTGTTGATGTAGTGGATGATGTTATTGAAGAAGTGCTTGGAATTGTTGATGCAATAGTTGATGTGGAAGACATTGAAATGGACGTACTGGTAGATGATGTTGTCGACGTAGATGTCGTTGTCGATGTGGTTGTAGCTGCTGGATTGAAACTGAAAGTAGAGTATATCGTATTGGCCTGCGTTTTTGTCGTTGCCGAGTCTGTGATGGTTAGATTTGCAGCGTAGTTGTTGTTTGCACTCAATCCCGATGGGATGTAGAAAAACGTGTTGCCTGAATATGAATTGGATGTATAAAGCTGACTGGCTATCACCTGCGGCAGTTTCAGTGTCAGTGCAGTTGCCAAATCATTATAGGCAGTTGCGTTTGTCTTAGTGTCAAAGGTTGATGCATCAAAAAGGTTTATGCCGAATCCGTCTGTCACAAGGGTATTCATATTCTGCTGTATGTTGGTGTAGTTTTTTGAATTAGCACCGTTGAAACCTCCGCTTATCTTGTATGCGCCCCCTGCCGCGCTCGCCCATTTTTGCAGGTCGCTTATGCTATCACCATATCCTACGTCAATATAATTGACATATGGTGCAACCAGTGTGGTGTTTATCGTGCCCTCATTCCACTCGTAGTCTGCAGTATATATCCCAAGCCAGCACTTGGGGCAAGCTGCCGTTATGTTCTGCTGGAGTATCTGCAGCGTTTTTGGCAGGAAGACGCTGTTGAATGGAACACCGCTGGCAGAATCCTCCCAGTCTATTTCAACGCCATTAAACGGCACTGTTGCATTTCCAGCTTGGATCTGCCCGTTAGTTACTGCGTTCACGGCAAGCGCCACGAACTGCCTTCTTACTATTATATTTCCCTCAATATTATCTATTGTTTTATTATTTTGGTCAGAACCTCCTATGACTATGTCAACCGGTATGCCGTTTGCCTGGAATCCAGTTATCATCGCATTTGTCTGTGTCTGCGTGAGTCCTCCGTTGTTTTCCGGCCACAAGAATAGGTTGCCGCTTGATGTTCTGCCTATCTCATATGTGAATATCAGCACCCTATTTATCGCATTGCCTGCCGCTACCCTTCCGTTCAATAATCCGGCACAACCGTCAGGAGCTGTATAAACTACGCAATATAACTGCGACAATACATGGCTTTTGTTCACTATCTGGTAGTTGTAATTGAATGGCGCTGTTCCTCCAGATACTGTTCCGGTAAGCAGAGTGCCCTGTCCCGAGCTAAGCAACGTGTTGGACAGCGTGAGCGTAGGAATTACCATACCATTATATCCTATCGGTGAATAGACTGTATTGACAGTATTCCCGAGCCCGTCGGTTATTATGACGTTTGCCTTGAATGTGTTTGACGTGTATAGATTTGCAGGAGGAGTCCATAGGAATGTGTTTGATGCTGATGATACCCCTGTGTATAATTGTTCTGCTATTATGACATTGGTTATCGAGTTTACTATGAGATAGTTGTACGAATAAGGGATATTCCCGTTCAGGACTGTTGCCGTGAACAGTATGCTCTGCCCCTGGTCTATAAGCGTGTTGGATAGCGTGAGCGTAGGTGAGCTCGGCGGCGGCGCCTGTATCGCAGGCTTTCTTACCAGCATTTTGAAAATGAAGAAAGATGCGAGCAGAAGGAATACAAGCACAACAAGTATGGCGGCAATTTCAATCCATTTTTTAGCGCCGTCTTTGCCTGTTTCTATCCTCCATTCACCTGCCATACAATCAGCTTATCACTAATTACTAATCCTTTATGTTATTCAAATATATGAATATATCTATAGCAAAGTTTGCCGTTAAATAATCCTTATTAAAGGGATATGTTGATAGACCATAGCAGAACTTAGGCGTCTAGTCAAAGTAAGGTATTTATATATTATGACGAACTATAACCTAATAGGTAAGGTTTCATATTTGTGATAATGTAGTGGCAATCTTCGAGTGCAATATCACGCAACTTGGTGCTACTACCTGTGAAAATAATAAGAATAAGCAATGTTAATTAAATCCTGCGGTAAGTGATAAAAAATGACAAATGAAGATTACTCAAAGATGAGTTTTAAAGGAGTAGGAATAATTGCGCTGACTCTATTTTTAAGTGTGATATTAGTAACTTTGATAATTGCTTATGGTACACTTATCCACATACCACGCGGTCTGGAGCTGACCCTTTCTTACATATATCTGATTCTTGTTACCTTCGTCCTCATGGTAAGGTTTCCATTGGCATTTGCGTACGATACAAAAAAATACTCGTTCGTTGAGGGCTACGAACCCATAGTAACTGTAATCGTACCAGCTTATAACGAGGAAAAGGTTATCAAAGATACCATACTGAGCGTTCTTGACATCGACTATCCGAAGGACAAGCTTGAGGTAGTTGCGGTAAACGACGGCTCAAAGGACGGCACCGCAAACGCGATAAGGGAATTGAATCAGACGCATGAGTTCAAGTTCGTGGACTTCAAGGAGAACAGGGGGAAAAGGCACGCACTGTATCTCGGGTTCAAGGAGGCAAAGGGGGACATCATAGTGGTAATGGACAGCGACACCTGCCTCAACAAGGATTTCATTAGGGAGATAATAAAGCCTTTTGCAGATCCGAGGATCGGAGGCGTCTGTGGGCATACCGATGTGATAGAGGAGAATTGGGTAGCAAGCATGCAGAATGCAAACTACTTTACCAGCTTCCACTTGTACAAGAAATGCGAATCCCTGTTCAATTCAGTTACATGCCTGTCGGGATGCGGCTCCGCATACAGGAAATCTGCAATCATGCCGATAATAGACGAGTGGGTGAACCAGACATTCCTTGGCGTAAGGTGCACCTACGGTGAGGACAGGGGATTGACAACGCTGATGTTGAGAGATGGATGGGACGCAATATACGTGCCAACCGCAAGGACAAAGACCTATGCGCCGACAACCCTAGGCAAGCTGATAAAACAGAGGCTAAGATGGAAGAAGTCGTTCATAAGGGAGATGATATGGCAGTCAAAGTTCGCCTACAGGCGAGAAAAGGGCTTCGGAATCGTATACTACACTTATGTAATATCTAACATATTGGCTCCGTTCATAGTTATGGCAAACTTCTTCATACTGCCAATCTTATTCGGATGGATTTCAATACCGATATACTTGCTGGGATTAGGCCTATCAACAGCAATATACGCCACTTACAGCAAGATCTACAACGAGAAGTTCTCTGTCTTCTACTTGTTTGTATGGACTACATTCAACCTTCTGGTACTGCAAGTTCTGTCAATATATGCATGGTTGACGATGACGGACACCAGCTGGGGAACAAGGTAATGAACCCCAATACAATAAGGCTTGCATAGCAATCAATTAAAAAGTTCTATAGAAAGGTTTTTAAATGTTCTCCAAAAAGAGGAGCAAAATATATATATTAAAGTGGTAAATTAATCTTGTTCATTTTAGATAGATACGCTGTGGGTCAGCTAAAATACAGCCATGCAAGTGTATAATGTTCAATAAGTTCTATCTATTGGTTCGAGGGTTAGCAGTCTCTGGCGCAAACAGGAACAGAAAATAATGTTTAGGTGGATTACATGAAAGTATTATCGATTGGATTTGGTTTTATAGGAAAGGCCTATAGCTTATACCTTACTGAATTAGGGCATGAAGTATACGTATTGACAAAGAAGGACAAAAGCTATGATGAGGCAAGAAAATACAACTTCAAGGAACCGAAGAGAGGAACCAGCTTCGACGCAATTGTAATAGCCGTACCAACCCCAACCGTGAACGGAAATTTTGTTTATTCGATACTAAATGATGCGGTACAGTCAGCGGTTAATACATACAACTCAAAAAACATAATAATCAAGTCCACAATACTTCCCGGGACAACCAGCACGTATGCAAAGGAAAATCCGACAAAGGAATTTTATTTCTATCCGGAGTTCCTGGAAGCGAAAAACCCAATCGGGGGTGTTTTCAACCAGAAGATAAAGGTCTTCGGCAATGACAGCTGGACAGAAGAGAAGGCAAAGTTTATTGAAAATCTCTTTAAGCTTAATGACGTTGCCAGGATCGACACCATAACTGCAGAAACGCTAAAATACTGGCACAACATCTGGCTTGCTGCCAACATATCACTTTGGAACTCATTTGTGAGAACCGCAGACAAGAAGGTAGATTCAAACTTCATACTGCAGCAAATACACAAGAGCGAGTATTTCGGAACGCACCCGTGGAAAATCGGCGAGTATTTTGACGGAGTGTGCCTGCCCAAGGACCTGGGTGCATACATATCCTCATTGAAAGAGGATAGCACATTTAAGGATTTCCTGAAAGCAGTGGAAATGGTAAACAACCATGTTGAAAGAGAGATGAAGAAAGTACAAAACCCCAGCAAGAATTCAAAGGTCTCTTAATAAATTTCAAGGTGCATTATCATAACAAATTATGGACTAGTGGTAATAATCAAATCTGTATGGGCATCATTTGCACAGCGAGTGCAACCAATACAAAGGTTTTTAAATGTTCTCCCACTTTGGGGGCAAGGTATATATATCTCAGAAATAGACAATTTGTGTTTATTTCGTCCAAAAGTGGGCCGGATAAATCTGTGGTAGAATGAATAATAAGTTGTATTTACTATTTCCAATGTTAATGCTATTCGTGCTATTCGGCGGATTGGCACATACAGCCAACGCTGCAGTAACTGTTGTATTTTCAGCAAATACGGCAGGACTGTCAACTACAAACATCACAACACCATCAATATCCAGCGGTTCTACTCAATTGCTTTTGGTTGGAGTAAGTCTTAGACCCTCTACTGTTGCTGTTTCAAGTGTAACGTGGAGAAGCTTATCATGTACCAACACTACAGGTTCAAATTCACTTTCCCTTGTACCAAATACCATAGCAGACGAATTATCGGGTGGTGGTGATGCAAACGCAATGATATGGCAATTCACATCGCCAAAAGCAAGAACCAATGGACATATCTGTGTAACATTTAGTTCCGCTCCTGATGAAGCAGTAGTTGGTACAACGGGGTTTTCAGGTGTCGATACAACCAACCCATTACCTACGCATGATAATGCAACAAGTACAACTGCTACAACCGCGTCTCTAAGCGTACCAAGCACCACCGGAAACATGATTTTTGGTGTATTAGCGTCCCATAGTAGCACAAGTCCAACTGAAGGTGCTGGTCAAACAAGTCAATGGAACGTATTTGGTACATCCCCGCACCCATTTTCTGCAGCAGGTAGTAATGAAATCTCAACAACATCTTCTACTACAATAAGTTGGTCTGGCCTTACTGGAACAGACTCTTGGGCCTTAAGTGCTGTAGAAATAAAAGCAAAGGTAACAGGAACACTAATAGTTTCACCATCAACAGCAACTACAGCAGATGTAGGTCAGGGAATATCCATTTCCGTTTCTGGAGCTACAGGTAGCCCTACATATACATGGGGCACCACAGGAACATGCACAGGCTTCAACAATCCAGGTAGTGTTACCTCATTCACTTTTACGCCAACAGGCACAACAACTAACTGTGTAATTACAGTAAGTGATAGTACTGGTGATACTTCTGGTCAGTCAGGCACAATAACAGTCTCTTCACAACCGACAGTCACAATCACAAACCCAACACTTACTGAAGACGCAGGTCAATCAACTGCAACTTTCACAACAACAAACACTCCAGGCGCAGGAGGAGACACGTACCAGTGGTACAACACCACAAGTGGTGCACCGATAATAATAAGTGGAAAAACCTCGACATCCCTAACAATAACAGGAGGCGCAACAGGTTCATTCACTTATAATGTAGTAATAACTGATTCAAACAATGGCCACAGTTCATCCAACACAGGAACACTCACAGTATATACAAAGCCAACAGTCACAATCACAAACCCAACACTTGCAGAGGGCGTTGGTCAATCAACTGCAACGTTCACAACAACAAACACTGTAGGTTCAGGCACCGACACGTACCAGTGGTACAACACCACAAGTGGTGCACCGATAATAATAAGTGGAAAAACCTCGACATCCCTAACAATAACAGGAGGCGCAACAGGTTCATTCACATATAACGTTGTAATCACAGACTCAAATTCAGGCAAAGGAACATCCAACACAGGTACACTGACAGTCTCTTCACAACCGACAGTCACAATCACAAACCCAACACTTACTGAAGACGCAGGTCAATCAACTGCAACTTTCACAACAACAAACACTCCAGGCGCAGGAGGAGACACGTACCAGTGGTACAACACCACAAGTGGTGCACCGATAATAATAAGTGGAAAAACCTCGACATCCCTAACAATAACAGGAGGCGCAACAGGTTCATTCACTTATAATGTAGTAATAACTGATTCAAACAATGGCCACAGTTCATCCAACACAGGAACACTCACAGTATATACAAAGCCAACAGTCACAATCACAAACCCAACACTTGCAGAGGGCGTTGGTCAATCAACTGCAACGTTCACAACAACAAACACTGTAGGTTCAGGCACCGACACGTACCAGTGGTACAACACCACAAGTGGTGCACCGATAATAATAAGTGGAAAAACCTCGACATCCCTAACAATAACAGGAGGCGCAACAGGTTCATTCACATATAACGTTGTAATCACAGACTCAAATTCAGGCAAAGGAACATCCAACACAGGTACACTGACAGTCTCTTCACAACCGACAGTCACAATCACAAACCCAACACTTACTGAAGACGCAGGTCAATCAACTGCAACTTTCACAACAACAAACACTCCAGGCGCAGGAGGAGACACGTACCAGTGGTACAACACCACAAGTGGTGCACCGATAATAATAAGTGGAAAAACCTCGACATCCCTAACAATAACAGGAGGCGCAACAGGTTCATTCACTTATAATGTAGTAATAACTGATTCAAACAATGGCCACAGTTCATCCAACACAGGAACACTCACAGTATATACAAAGCCAACAGTCACAATCACAAACCCAACACTTGCAGAGGGCGTTGGTCAATCAACTGCAACGTTCACAACAACAAACACTGTAGGTTCAGGCACCGACACGTACCAGTGGTACAACACCACAAGTGGTGCACCGATAATAATAAGTGGAAAAACCTCGACATCCCTAACAATAACAGGAGGCGCAACAGGTTCATTCACATATAACGTTGTAATCACAGACTCAAATTCAGGCAAAGGAACATCCAACACAGGTACACTGACAGTCTCTTCACAACCGACAGTCACAATCACAAACCCAACACTTACTGAAGACGCAGGTCAATCAACTGCAACTTTCACAACAACAAACACTCCAGGCGCAGGAGGAGACACGTACCAGTGGTACAACACCACAAGTGGTGCACCGATAATAATAAGTGGAAAAACCTCGACATCCCTAACAATAACAGGAGGCGCAACAGGTTCATTCACTTATAATGTAGTAATAACTGATTCAAACAATGGCCACAGTTCATCCAACAAAGGAACAGTAACAGTCAACCCTACACTAACAATAACTGCACAGCCAAACACCCCAACATCAATCAATCAGGGCCAAAACATACCTGTTAATGCAGTGGCAAGTGGCGGATCAGGCTCATATTCATATACATGGACGTCAAGCAGCTGCCCAGGCTCTGCGGCATCAGGCTCTGGCAACTCAAATACATATACTTCAACAGGAACCACAACAAACTGCCAATTCACCTTCACTGTAAATGACGGACTTACAACAAACACAGCATCAACTGGATTCATAACAGTTAGCTCGCAATTGGTTGCAGGAGCTCCGACAGCAAGCAACACGGCAATAGATATAGGTCAATACACCAAACTCACGGCTCATGAATTGGGAGGCACTGCACCCTACACCTACAATTGGTATTCCGTTATAAGCTGGGATAGCATGAGCTCATCGTCCGGCTGGATAACAACAGGCACCAATGTTGTAATTACAAACACCACAATTTATATAGGAGGGACTGGCGCAGTAACACTAGAGGCAAACAGTGCAACTTCCGCTGAAATTACAAAGAAAGAGGCAAACAGCATTGACTTATCTAAACCCAACACTGACGTCTACTTCTGGATGTACATAGCAGATAACCAGAC
Organism: uncultured Microcaldota archaeon; assembly: GCA_963804175.1. Taxonomy (GTDB): domain Archaea; phylum Micrarchaeota; class Micrarchaeia; order Micrarchaeales; family Micrarchaeaceae; genus UBA12276. Next base: position 162,327 of record CAWDPD010000001.1, on the reverse strand, counting down.
ACTACAATCAGGTGACACTACGGCATTAGAGCTTCTACTCGGCTCTGGTTATCCTAACTATAATGATTACGAATGTGATATTTTCAATCAGCCTGGCAGCATAATCAAGAGCGGCTGGAACCAATTTGTAGTGCCAACAAGTACCTGCGCACTTCAAAACAATCCTCCGCCAAATTCGGTTTTGAATTCAATTACTACTATATCGCTAGAAGTAATATTCAATGGCCCGACAACGAATTCGGTTACTTTTGACGACCTTGGATACAGTGTCGGCAGCGACATAATCCCAGGAGCTACGTCAAATACCTATACTGTAAGCCCGACAACAAGCAACACATACACTTATCAGGTAACAGATTCCGTAGGTTCAGTGGCAAATTCACTGCCAGCATTGGTAACGGTAAACCCAACATTATCAGTATCCGTATCGCCATCCTCGTCAACAGCGTATGTCGTAGGGCATTTGATAAAGCTAACAGCGGAAGTAACAGGAGGCACAAGCCCATTATCATACCAGTGGTACAACGGAACAAGCATAATTAGCGGCGCAACCTCAGCGATATATACTGAAAATGCAGGAAATACAGGAACGTTCGGCTATAATGTAGTAGTAACAGACAATGCACCCATACGAGAAACTGCAACAGCAGGTTCAGCCGCAATAACTGTTGTCCCACAATTAGTTGCCGGTGCACCAACAGTAACAAACACAGCTATAGATATAGGCCAATCTACCACACTTACAGCTAAAGCCTCAGGCGGAGTTTCACCTTACACTTATAACTGGTATTCAGACCCATGGAATAGCTGGAATCCGGCCTATTATGGCACACTACTTGATAGCATGGACTCTTCATCTAATTGGTCAACTTCGAACACTTTTTGGCCTACCGGCGGCACCGCTTTCGAAAATACATCACAATATGTAGAAGGGAGCGGCTCAGTGTCATTGGCTATAAGTACCTCGGGTCTATCTCCCAAAAACACCGGATATGATATTACTGCAGCAATGGAAAAGAATGTAAACATCAACCTCGGCAACGCCAACAACTTTTACTTCTGGGTATACGTATCCAATGTTGTTCAACTAACTCCAGGCGGCATAAACTTATTCCTCTCAAATGACAATACCTGGACCAATTATTTTGTATGCCCGGTAAGTATAGATAACTTGCAGGATGGATGGAATCCTATAGTAATTGCATCATCCGAATGCCAAGCAGATGGCGGCTCCCCAACATTCAGCTCAAATATCATGGAAATGGAGTTCGTAGCATCACTTAACGGAACAACCTCTTATAGCGGCAGCAACGTTATAGTCACTTTCGACAATCTGCGATATAATTACGCAGGTGGACCATTTTTCAACAAGGCACAGGTAATACTCACATTTGACGGCTCATGGAATAGTACATTAGTAAATGCTGTACCGATTATGCAACCACACAAGCAGACAGGAGTTGCTTATATCGTAACAAACGACATAAACGACGGCACCGATCAGATAAATTCCAGCCAATTAATTAAGCTTTCGCAGGCCGGCTGGGATGTAGCTAGCCACACCGTAAACCATGCAAACCTGGTTGCGGAAACATCAGACGAATATTCTAGCGGGATAAATAATACATATGAACTAAATGTAAGCCAGGTAATGCTAACTGCAAACGATCCATTGAGCAAACCAACCATATTCGCATATCCTAATGGAGCATACAATGACATAGTAATAGGTGAAGTTAAAAATGCAGGATATATAACAGCAAGGGCACTGGATTGTGATGCCATATTTAACTCTCTTTCCGTATTCAGTTCCATCTCCAAACCTGGTTGCAACCAGCCAAACCTCTATGAGACAAACCCAGGCGGACTTTCCAGCATACCGTACAATCTTAGCTACAGAGTAAGATCAGTTGTCATGGCACCTCTTATTAATGTGGCCGATGCGGAAGAATACGTAAACCAGGCCGTACAGGAAAAAGGCTTGCTTGTGCTTACATTCCATATAATCCAATCAGCACTGCCAGGTAACGCCATAGATCCGGCATGTTTTGGTGCTCTAAACTATTCGCAGTGCGTGTATTATACAACAGCCAACTTTACCGCAGTATCAAACTATCTTTATGGAAAGCAGCTGAATGGTTCTCTGCAAGTAACCAACTTCAGCACCTATCTTGCTGAGATGGGTAATACCACGATACCAGCAGGAGCTACAGCTACTGGCAACACCCTAGAGACCCTAACAGTCTCGCCAACGTCCAATACTTACTACTATTACAATGTGACAGACAACAATCTACCAAATGTAGCAGGTTCTGCCGCATATTCGCCAAGAGTATTGGTGACAGTCAACCCAACATTGTCTGTATCCATAGCACCAACCTCATCAACGTACATCATAGGGCACCAGATAACGCTAACAGCAACAGTATCAGGAGGCACAAGCACGTACACCTACAACTGGCTGGTCTATAACTCCCTCGGACTCGTAGCAAACGCCCTATACACCAACAGCGCGCAGACGACCAACACGCTAAGCTTCGCGTCCCTACCAATAGGTACATATTACGCAAATGTAATAGTGACAGACAGCGCACTTACGCCAGAAACCGCAACGGCATCCTCAGTAGTGGCTGTTGTCCCACAATTGTTCGCGGCTGCACCAACCCCGACAAATTCGGTAATAGACACAAGTCAGTCCATTATGCTCACCTCGCACCCATCAGGCGGAGTTTCACCTTACACCTACAACTGGTATTCCGTTATAAGCTGGGATAGTATGAGCTCTTCATCCGGCTGGTCAACAACAGGCACCAATGTAGTAACTACAAACACCACAACTGGATTTTACATAGGTGGAACTGGAGCAGTAACATTAACGATAAATGGGCAACCTTCAGCCGAGCTTAAGAAAACAGAGGCAAACAGCATTAGCCTATCAAACTCTAACGTATACTTCTGGATGTACATAGCAGATAACCAGACACTACAACATGGTAACACTATAGCATTAGAACTTCTACTCGGCTCCAGTTCTCCTAAATATAATGATTACCAATGCAATATTTTCAACGAGCCCGGTAGTATACCTGGTAATATACTTACAGTAATCAAGAGCGGCTGGAACCAATTTGTAGTGCCAACAAGCCTCTGCAAGCTTCAAACCATTACGGGTGATACCAATTCGGTCCTGACCTCAATTAACACCATAATATTTGAGCCAATATTCAATGGCCTTACAACTAATTCGGTTACCTTTGACGAACTCGGATACAATGTAGGCAACAGCATAATCCCTGGAGCTACATCCAATACGTTGACAGTGTCACCTACAACCTCAAATACCTACTATTATAATGTAAAAGACTCTGCAAATTCAGTGGTAATCTCACCATTGGCAACTATAACGATAAGCCAAAACGCACTACCTACAGTATCAATAGCTCCAGCATCACAAACAAAGGACGTAGGACAGACAATAACGCTTACGGCTACAGTCACCAACGCAGGATCAGGAACAGACACATTCCAGTGGTACAACGGAACGCAGGCAAACGCGATAAGCGGTGCAACCTCCAACACATATTCAGCAATAGCCGGTGCAACAGGAACATTCACCTATAATGTTGTAATAACTGATTCGAACGGAGGCACAGGGCAGTCGAACATAGCGTCAGTAAATGTCAATGCTCTGCCAACAATATCAATAACACCATCAGCAGCAACCATAGATGCAGGCCAAAACGTAATATTCACCAACACGGTAACCCCGGGAACGGCACCTTACCTGTATTCATACACAACTACTTCACCGGGCGCAGTGATAACAGGAAACAGCATACAGTTCCCAACAGCAGGAACCTATAATGTTGTAGAATACGTGCAGGACAGCACGGGTGCAAACGTGCCATCAGAGCAGGTAATGATAACAGTCAACGCACTTCCAACAATAACACTGATACCATCAACAGCAACGATAGACGCAGGCCAGAATGTAATATTCACCAACACGGTAACCCCGGGAACGGCACCTTACCTGTATTCATACACAACAAACGCAGTTGGTGCAGTAATCACAGGCAACAGCATACAGTTCCCAACAGCAGGAACCTATAATGTTGTAGAATACGTGCAGGACAGCACGGGTGCAAACGTGCCATCAGAGCAGGCAGTGATAACAGTCAACCCGCAGCTGGCAATAATATTGGCACCATCAACAGCAACGATAGACACAGGTCAGAATGTAATATTCACAAACACAATAAACCCAGGAACAGCGCCCTATCTGTATTCATACACAACAAACGCAGTTGGTGCAGTAATCACAGGCAACAGCATACAGTTCCCAACAGCAGGAACCTATAATGTTGTAGAATACGTGCAGGACAGCACGGGTGCAAACGTGCCATCAGAGCAGGCAGTGATAACAGTATCCGCAACGCCGACAGTATCAGTACTGCCATTGTCGCAGACAGAGGACGTGGGACAGACAATAACACTCACAGCAACAGCAGGAAACCTCGGATCAGGATCTGATTCATACCAGTGGTACAACGGAACCACACCGATACCAGGAGCAACATCATTGACATACGCCGCAACAGCTGGCGCAACTGGAACATTCAACTATAACGTCGTAGTAACCGACTCAAACTTCGGAACAGGCACATCCGCAACCGCAACTGTAACAGTATCCGCAACGCCGACAGTATCAGTACTGCCATTGTCGCAGACAGAGGACGTGGGACAGACAATAACACTCACAGCAACAGCAGGAAACCTCGGATCAGGATCTGATTCATACCAGTGGTACAACGGAACCACACCGATACCAGGAGCAACATCATTGACATACGCCGCAACAGCTGGCGCAACTGGAACATTCAACTATAACGTCGTAGTAACCGACTCAAACTTCGGAACAGGCACATCCGCAACCGCAACTGTAACAGTATCCGCAACGCCGACAGTATCAGTACTGCCATTGTCGCAGACAGAGGACGTGGGACAGACAATAACACTCACAGCAACAGCAGGAAACCTCGGATCAGGATCTGATTCATACCAGTGGTACAACGGAACCACACCGATACCAGGAGCAACATCATTGACATACGCCGCAACAGCTGGCGCAACTGGAACATTCAACTATAACGTCGTAGTAACCGACTCAAACTTCGGAACAGGCACATCCGCAACCGCAACTGTAACAGTATCCGCAACGCCGACAGTATCAGTACTGCCATTGTCGCAGACAGAGGACGTGGGACAGACAATAACACTCACAGCAACAGCAGGAAACCTCGGATCAGGATCTGATTCATACCAGTGGTACAACGGAACCACACCGATACCAGGAGCAACATCATTGACATACGCCGCAACAGCTGGCGCAACTGGAACATTCAACTATAACGTCGTAGTAACCGACTCAAACTTCGGAACAGGCACATCCGCAACCGCAACTGTAACAGTATCCGCAACGCCGACAGTATCAGTACTGCCATTGTCGCAGACAGAGGACGTGGGACAGACAATAACACTCACAGCAACAGCAGGAAACCTCGGATCAGGATCTGATTCATACCAGTGGTACAACGGAACCACACCGATACCAGGAGCAACATCATTGACATACGCCGCAACAGCTGGCGCAACTGGAACATTCAACTATAACGTCGTAGTAACCGACTCAAACTTCGGAACAGGCACATCCGCAACCGCAACTGTAACAGTATCCGCAACGCCGACAGTATCAGTACTGCCATTGTCGCAGACAGAGGACGTGGGACAGACAATAACACTCACAGCAACAGCAGGAAACCTCGGATCAGGATCTGATTCATACCAGTGGTACAACGGAACCACACCGATACCAGGAGCAACATCATTGACATACGCCGCAACAGCTGGCGCAACTGGAACATTCAACTATAACGTCGTAGTAACCGACTCAAACTTCGGAACAGGCACATCCGCAACCGCAACTGTAACAGTATCCGCAACGCCGACAGTATCAGTACTGCCATTGTCGCAGACAGAGGACGTGGGACAGACAATAACACTCACAGCAACAGCAGGAAACCTCGGATCAGGATCTGATTCATACCAGTGGTACAACGGAACCACACCGATACCAGGAGCAACATCATTGACATACGCCGCAACAGCTGGCGCAACTGGAACATTCAACTATAACGTCGTAGTAACCGACTCAAACTTCGGAACAGGCACATCCGCAACCGCAACTGTAACAGTATCCGCAACGCCGACAGTATCAGTACTGCCATTGTCGCAGACAGAGGACGTGGGACAGACAATAACACTCACAGCAACAGCAGGAAACCTCGGATCAGGATCTGATTCATACCAGTGGTACAACGGAACCACACCGATACCAGGAGCAACATCATTGACATACGCCGCAACAGCTGGCGCAACTGGAACATTCAACTATAACGTCGTAGTAACCGACTCAAACTTCGGAACAGGCACATCCGCAACCGCAACTGTAACAGTATCCGCAACGCCGACAGTATCAGTACTGCCATTGTCGCAGACAGAGGACGTGGGACAGACAATAACACTCACAGCAACAGCAGGAAACCTCGGATCAGGATCTGATTCATACCAGTGGTACAACGGAACTACACCGATACCGGGAGCAACATCATTGACATACGCCGCAACAGCTGGCGCAACTGGAACATTCAACTATAACGTCGTAGTAACCGACTCAAACTTCGGAACAGGCACATCCGCAACCGCAACTGTAACAGTATCCGCAACGCCGACAGTATCAGTACTGCCATTGTCGCAGACAGAGGACGTGGGACAGACAATAACACTCACAGCAACAGCAGGAAACCTCGGATCAGGATCTGATTCATACCAGTGGTACAACGGAACCACACCGATACCGGGAGCAACATCATTGACATACGCCGCAACAGCTGGCGCAACTGGAACATTCAACTATAACGTCGTAGTAACCGACTCAAACTTCGGAACAGGCACATCCGCAACCGCAACTGTAACAGTATCCGCAACGCCGACAGTATCAGTACTGCCATTGTCGCAGACAGAGGACGTGGGACAGACAATAACACTCACAGCAACAGCAGGAAACCTCGGATCAGGATCTGATTCATACCAGTGGTACAACGGAACCACACCGATACCAGGAGCAACATCATTGACATACGCCGCAACAGCTGGCGCAACTGGAACATTCAACTATAACGTCGTAGTAACCGACTCAAACTTCGGAACAGGCACATCCGCAACCGCAACTGTAACAGTATCCGCAACGCCGACAGTATCAGTACTGCCATTGTCGCAGACAGAGGACGTGGGACAGACAATAACACTCACAGCAACAGCAGGAAACCTCGGATCAGGATCTGATTCATACCAGTGGTACAACGGAACCACACCGATACCAGGAGCAACATCATTGACATACGCCGCAACAGCTGGCGCAACTGGAACATTCAACTATAACGTCGTAGTAACCGACTCAAACTTCGGAACAGGCACATCCGCAACCGCAACTGTAACAGTATCCGCAACGCCGACAGTATCAGTACTGCCATTGTCGCAGACAGAGGACGTGGGACAGACAATAACACTCACAGCAACAGCAGGAAACCTCGGATCAGGATCTGATTCATACCAGTGGTACAACGGAACCACACCGATACCAGGAGCAACATCATTGACATACGCCGCAACAGCTGGCGCAACTGGAACATTCAACTATAACGTCGTAGTAACCGACTCAAACTTCGGAACAGGCACATCCGCAACCGCAACTGTAACAGTATCCGCAACGCCGACAGTATCAGTACTGCCATTGTCGCAGACAGAGGACGTGGGACAGACAATAACACTCACAGCAACAGCAGGAAACCTCGGATCAGGATCTGATTCATACCAGTGGTACAACGGAACCACACCGATACCGGGAGCAACATCATTGACATACGCCGCAACAGCTGGCGCAACTGGAACATTCAACTATAACGTCGTAGTAACCGACTCAAACTTCGGAACAGGCACATCCGCAACCGCAACTGTAACAGTATCCGCAACGCCGACAGTATCAGTACTGCCATTGTCGCAGACAGAGGACGTGGGACAGACAATAACACTCACAGCAACAGCAGGAAACCTCGGATCAGGATCTGATTCATACCAGTGGTACAACGGAACCACACCGATACCGGGAGCAACATCATTGACATACGCCGCAACAGCTGGCGCAACTGGAACATTCAACTATAACGTCGTAGTAACCGACTCAAACTTCGGAACAGGCACATCCGCAACCGCAACTGTAACAGTATCCGCAACGCCGACAGTATCAGTACTGCCATTGTCGCAGACAGAGGACGTGGGACAGACAATAACACTCACAGCAACAGCAGGAAACCTCGGATCAGGATCTGATTCATACCAGTGGTACAACGGAACCACACCGATACCGGGAGCAACATCATTGACATACGCCGCAACAGCTGGCGCAACTGGAACATTCAACTATAACGTCGTAGTAACCGACTCAAACTTCGGAACAGGCACATCCGCAACCGCAACTGTAACAGTATCCGCAACGCCGACAGTATCAGTACTGCCATTGTCGCAGACAGAGGACGTGGGACAGACAATAACACTCACAGCAACAGCAGGAAACCTCGGATCAGGATCTGATTCATACCAGTGGTACAACGGAACCACACCGATACCAGGAGCAACATCATTGACATACGCCGCAACAGCTGGCGCAACTGGAACATTCAACTATAACGTCGTAGTAACCGACTCAAACTTCGGAACAGGCACATCCGCAACCGCAACTGTAACAGTATCCGCAACGCCGACAGTATCAGTACTGCCATTGTCGCAGACAGAGGACGTGGGACAGACAATAACACTCACAGCAACAGCAGGAAACCTCGGATCAGGATCTGATTCATACCAGTGGTACAACGGAACTACACCGATACCGGGAGCAACATCATTGACATACGCCGCAACAGCTGGCGCAACTGGAACATTCAACTATAACGTCGTAGTAACCGACTCAAACTTCGGAACAGGCACATCCGCAACCGCAACTGTAACAGTATCCGCAACGCCGACAGTATCAGTACTGCCATTGTCGCAGACAGAGGACGTGGGACAGACAATAACACTCACAGCAACAGCAGGAAACCTCGGATCAGGATCTGATTCATACCAGTGGTACAACGGAACCACACCGATACCGGGAGCAACATCATTGACATACGCCGCAACAGCTGGCGCAACTGGAACATTCAACTATAACGTCGTAGTAACCGACTCAAACTTCGGAACAGGCACATCCGCAACCGCAACTGTAACAGTATCCGCAACGCCGACAGTATCAGTACTGCCATTGTCGCAGACAGAGGACGTGGGACAGACAATAACACTCACAGCAACAGCAGGAAACCTCGGATCAGGATCTGATTCATACCAGTGGTACAACGGAACCACACCGATACCGGGAGCAACATCATTGACATACGCCGCAACAGCTGGCGCAACTGGAACATTCAACTATAACGTCGTAGTAACCGACTCAAACTTCGGAACAGGCACATCCGCAACCGCAACTGTAACAGTATCCGCAACTCCAACAAGTCTATCGATATCAATAACACCTTCATCCACGTCGATTAATGCCGGCCAGTCAGTGACATTCACCAACATAACAACAGGAGGTACACAGCCATACATATTATTCGCATATACAACCAACGCAGTCGACGCAGTAATAACAGACAACAGCATACAATTCCCATCCGCAGGCAACTACTTCGTAACAGAGAACGTAATAGACAGCATCGGCAACATAGGAACATCAGGCCAGGCGGCAATAACAGTCAGCACGGTATCTTCACCAACAAGTCCATCGATATCAATAACACCTTCATCCACTTCGATTAATGCAGGTCAGTCAGTGACATTCACCAACATAACAACTGGAGGCACAACGCCATACATGTTCGCATATACAACCAACGCAGTCGACGCAGTAGTAACAGACAACAGCATACAATTCCCAACAGCAGGCAACTACTTCGTAACAGAGAACGTAATAGACAGCATTGGCAACATAGGAACATCAGGCCAGGTTACAATAACAGTCAGCACAGTATCTTCACCAACAAGTCCATCGATATCAATAACGCCTTCATCCACTTCGATTAATGCCGGCCAGTCAGTAACATTCACCAACATAACAACAGGAGGCACAACGCCATACAACACATTCGCATACACAACCAACGCCGTCGACGCAGTAGTAACAGACAACAGCATACAATTCCCAACAGCAGGCAACTACTTCGTAACAGAGAACGTAATAGACAGCATTGGCAACATAGGAACATCAGGCCAGGTGACAATAACAGTCAGCACAGTATCTTCACCAACAAGTCCATCGATATCAATAACGCCTTCATCCACTTCGATTAATGCCGGCCAGTCAGTAACATTCACCAACATAACAACAGGAGGCACAACGCCATACAACACATTCGCATACACAACCAACGCCGTCGACGCAGTAGTAACAGACAACAGCATACAATTCCCAACAGCAGGCAACTACTTCGTAACAGAGAACGTAATAGACAGCATTGGCAACATAGGAACATCAGGCCAGGCGGCAATAACAGTCAGCACAGTATCTTCACCAACAAGTCCATCGATATCAATAACGCCTTCATCCACTTCGATTAATGCCGGCCAGTCAGTAACATTCACCAACATAACAACAGGAGGCACAACGCCATACAACACATTCGCATACACAACCAACGCCGTCGACGCAGTAGTAACAGACAACAGCATACAATTCCCAACAGCAGGCAACTACTTCGTAACAGAGAACGTAATAGACAGCATTGGCAACATAGGAACATCAGGCCAGGCGGCAATAACAGTCAGCACGGTATCTTCACCACCAACTACAGGCCAATTGGTACCAGTTGATGTATCACCAACAAACACAGCAACCGCAGGACAGGAATTGACAGTATCTGCTGATATAACAGGCTTGGCATTCTCTGCTCCAGTATTCACATGGAACACATTAGGCTCATGCCCAGATTTCATTAACCCTGCTGATGGTATGCCAGTATTCAACTACCAGACAACAGCATCAGGCGAAACATCAAACTGCGTATTTACTGTATCAGTCAGTGATGCAACAGGAGACACAGGATCAGGGCAATCAAGCGTGGTAACAGTAAGCAATTCAATAGGACAAATCGTTCCGATAATCATAGCATCTCCAAATATGGACGTAGGCCAAAACACAATGGTATCCGCAGATATCAGCGGCGATACATTTAACAGCCCTCAATATGCATGGGCATCCTCATGCCCAGATTTCGGTAGTGGCCCTGGAGATGTATCCTCGTTCACTTACCAGGCAAACACAGCAACTACAGGCTGCGTATTCAACTTAGTCGTTTCAGACTCTTACGGAAACAAAGGAACAGGACAATTCGGAGAGGTAGTGGTCAATGCAACCCCAACAGTTGTGATAACGACAGGTCCATCTACACCAATAAGCGGTAGCGGCGAAACCCTGACAGCCATGATTACAGGAGGCACACCGCCATTCACATATACATTCTACAACGCATCAGGCAGCCCCGCAGCGATAGGCGCCTGCACGTCTATATTGTCAGACACATGCTCATTCACAGCATTCACTTCCAACTCAAACAGCGGAATAACCTTTGATTATACTGTTGCCGTAGTTGACAATTCATTATATGCATTCAACAGCCTTGCCAATACCATTACAGTGTTAAACACCACACTTCCAGTTACGGCAAGCCCGAGCGGCGGCGTAGGTGGTAGCAGCGGAGGAGGAGCAGGAGGCGGTGGCGGCGGATCGTCTGTGCCTCTGGTAGGCTACTCCAACAGCTGCGCATCGATAATCAATGTTGCGGTGCCCAACAGCTTCAGCTTCACGATAAACGGCCAGCAGATCAACGTAACAGACAACTTCATAGGCAGCAACTACACCAGCGTCATAGTCAACGGCACAACATACGTAATAAACCTCAACAGCAGCGTATCAGTAGCACCTGGCGTAAGCATGAAGCTCACAAGCGTATCATACATACCATTCCTGCACACGGTTACATTCTCCGCATGCCAATCAAGCAATCAAACAAGCAGCCTTGGGGTAAACCTCAACTTCGACAACGTTACCGGAGGGTTGACTGTAAACAGCGTAACGCCATTGAGCTTCATTAGCGGAGTGACAATAAGCAGCGCTCCATCCAACACACCTGCGTTGCCCAGCGGATTCACCGGCATATTCATAGATAACATTACAGTGAGCAACAACGCAATAAAGGTGCTAAACCTTACGGTAAGCTACTCATGCAGCATAGACGGCAACACAATAGCGCCCTACATACTGAGCAAGACAGACGGCCTATGGACGCCTATAACCCCATTCACGGTCAATGCAAGCGCATGCACGATATCCTTTACGATACCTGCAGATCCTATAATAGCTCTGCTGAAGCCGTCAAAGCCTGTTGCGCCGCTTGCACCGCCAAACAGCACTGTAATTACGCCGCAGGTCCCTGCAATAGTAATAGTGCCAACCACATCGCCGCAGAGCAAAGGCATCAGCCCATATACAAAGGAGGCAATGTCACTGGTAATAATACTTGTAGGCATAATGGGCCTAATAGGCGGAATATATACGCAAAGGCGCATAGCAAGGAAGAACAGTCCAACCAAAGCGAGGAGATGGAACAATAGCAGAAAAGCCAAAGGCAGGAGTAGATAATTCCTAGAGTAAAAGCTCAAGTTTCAGTTTAAAAGTAAGCAAAAAGTGATAAAATGGCAAGAAATACAACAAAGATAAAAGACAAAGCCAACGGCCATGCCAAAAGGGAGCTGGTGCATGGTGTTAATGGTATAATGCTTAGGGCGGATACGCCCAAAAAGGATAGGCCTAAAGTGCATGCTACTATAATCAAGAGAGGATTACACTCACTAAAGCAAATGGCGCGCGGAAAAAAACTAAACGGGCATGGGAGAAAGGACGGTCCTGTAGACCTCTATATGCTTGTGTATGATGTTGATACATTGAGCAGAAGGTCTTATCCTAATCAGTGGCTACCCGAAGAGATTTAATAATCCAGGCATTGCTTAACTTAGTTATTGTCATTTTCATTGTTTAGCGCTAACAGTCAATGCTGTTGTCTGATCCTGTGAATTGCACCTATTATCTAATCCTGTCATAGCACTCATAGCAGCATATTTTCAACGTATAATAATTTCCACAATTATGGAAGTAATAAAAAGATGTGCTGTTATATATGGGCGGGGGAGAATTGTTGAATACACCTAAAGCCACTTCAGTTGCGCCTTTTCTTGCATCAACAACCGAGAGGCTAGTTTACTCTTTTTCTGATTATACAAATTCAACAATTGAAATTGATGTTAAATGGGGGTTAAATGAGAGCTAATGGAAAATTTTCTATCGGTACGTATAGTAAAATAGGACTAGTTCTAGTCATAGCTGCAGTATTACTATTGGAAACAATAGGTGTAGCAGGAGCATCAACACCGGGTTTCGGTGGCGTAACCTGCACAACTGTAATAACAATGGAAACTGGTACTAATGTACAGACTGCGATATCCTCTGCCTCCTCTGGGGCTGTTATCTGTCTAGATGCTGGTGTATACACCGAACAGCTTTACATAACACAGCCATTAACGCTAGTAGGCCAAGGTACAAAGACGATAATAGAGCCCACAACAGTCAGCTCGCCTGCAGCAGACTATGACACTGGCCAGCCAATAGCACCTATAATCTGGGCTCAAGGAGCAACCAACGTGAACATAAAGAATCTTGAGATAAACGGAGCATTAGCCGGAGCCTCGAGTTTTGACTCATGCGTGACAAACTTCGTAGGCATATTATATCAGGATTCATCTGGAACAATAGCGGGTACAACAGTAAATAATGTTGAGCTGTCAACAAGTCTCTTTGGATGCCAGGACGGTCTTGCTATATTCGTCCAATCTGATACAGCAACTTTAGGAACATCCACAGTGAACATACAGAATAACACTGTGATAAACTATGACAAGAACGGCATAACCTGCAATGACAAAGGAACAAATTGCAATATAATCAACAACATCGTGACGGGAATAGGCCAAACCACACTAACTGCGCAGAACGGCGTGCAGATAGCATATGGTGCAACAGGAACTGTCAATAAGAACCAGGTAAGCGGAGACAGCTACGTTGGCACGGCTCCAGCAACTTCAGGAGACATTACAACCATTTGCCCGACTGAGAACTATTTCTCAGACTGTTATCAGGCTGGTGGTATATTGTTATACGATGCACCTAACGTGGTAGTGTCAAACAATAAAGTCTCACTCAGCGACATAGGAATAGCGGTGTCAGGAGATGGTACCATACCCAATTCTAAAGGAGCGGCAAATGACTCTTTAAACAACAACATAGTTCAAGGCAACTACGGATATGGAGCTGTATTCGATGGCTTTAACGGAACAAGTGCAAACAACAACTTCCAGAAAAACCCAGTGGGACTGTTGGTAACGGACTATTTTGCCACATCTTATGTAACAAGCATAAATGATTTGTTCCTGAACAATGTCGTGAACAACGAGGCAATTGACGCGGGCTACACTCCCAGTGCTCACGAGAACCTTGTAGTTGAGACAAAGGGTCTGCCGTTCATATTCCCGAAAGGTCCGCACCACTTCCATTTCGGAGAGTGATTGCGCCAGAAGGCATGAAAGCATATGAAAAGAAGGCAGTATCTGAATGGTGAGGCGTTTGCTTCACCTTCTTTTTTTGCAGACGCAAGTCATGCAATCCGGATGGCTAATGCCTGGTTGTTGCATTTATTACATTATTTCTATCATATTTGATAGATATAAAGACATAAATATCTATTTGTGCATAAAATTATCATGAAAGCGGAGAAATTTGCACAAGAAATAAAAAGCAGGAACATGCCAGTATTTACAACGCGCGACGCAGCCAGAATCATAGGTAAAAAAGATAAATATGCCTCATTATTCTTAGGCAGGATGGTAGGTCGCAGTTTATTGAATAGACTCGAGAAGGGTAAATACTATCTGCCAGGCTCTGATGCATATTCGGTCGCGTCGAATATAGTGTATCCCTCATATATAAGCCTGCTTTCAGCGTTTAGGTACCACAACATAACAACCCAGATAATTACAACCATTGATATAGTGTCTACCATGAGGCACTCCAGCATTAAAAACTTAGAGGAGCACAAGATAAATTTCATAAATCTCGGTGCCTCAAGGGTGTTTGGGTTCTATAGGGACAGCGAAACAAACGCTTTTGTTGCCCATATAGAAAAAGCCGTGGTAGACTCTTTATACCTGCAAAATCCCCCATATCAGTATATTGAAGAGGCCCTGAACAACGCATACAACGAGAATATATTGGACATTGAGCGTATGGTGTATTTCGCGCGCAGGATGGATTCCAATACAGTTATGGGGAGATTGGGGGAGATATGTGATTCCATTGGCATACAGATAAATAAACCAAAAAGGTCATCTAAACATGAACCAGCTTGATTACGAACTCAACAGGTGGAAAAACTACTCCAGAATGCTTGGTTTTGCAAAGGCGGACCAATCAGAAAAGGATTATCTCCAAGAGCTTGTATTATTCGAGCTTTATTCCGGCAAGTTTGGTGATGCATTGGTATTTAGGGGCGGCACGGCGATATCAAAATTTTATGGCTCTGGAAGGTTTTCCGATGATATCGATATTATAATGAAAGATGACATAGACGTAGATGAAATTGAAAGGGAGATGGGAAAGACGCTGAAAGGCCTCAATGCATACTACCCTACCAGTTATTCAACCGAGCATTACAGAAACATGCTGAAATATAGGCTAAGGGTAAAAGGCCCCATATATGCTGTGGCAAGGAACGAGCAGGCAAAGCAATCGATACAAATAGACCTAAATACAAGAGAAAGGCCATTTTTTGAGACAAAAAACATATACAGGACCACAATATACGAGGAGCTTAAGCCCTACATGATAGGCGTTGGAAGCCCGCAGGAACTGCTAACCGACAAGATAAAGGCTATGCTCGAAAGGACAAAGCCGGTTGCAAGAGACCTCTACGATGCATGGATACTTATAAAAAAGCACAGCATAAAACCAGACCTAAAAATCGTGAAGGAGAAGATGGCCAAATACGGCAAAAAAGACAAAGAGACGTTCTCCATAAAGGAATTAAACACAAGGACAATAGAAATAAAGAAAATATGGCTGGATGAGCTTTCAAGGCTGATGCAGACAGTGCCGGATTATAATATCGTCAAGAAGGAATTTGGGGAATCGATCAGGTAGGCGTGATTCATGCCAAAAGGCATATGAAGGAAGGCACCATAGAAGAGTGTCACGGGATAAAAACCGAAAATTATGGAAAGTGATATATAAGCTTACGGCTATAGATTAGCGTTTAGTTAAATGCGGGATAAAATGAGAATATATTCCATCGGTGCGGTTGCAATTGCATGCATCATGTTTCTATCATTGCTGTCAATCTCAAGTGCGCAACTGGCCGTTACGCTAACACCCACATCAGCGGTAATAGACAGCAACCAGGCTATCGTTTTTACAGCCTCGTGGAGCGGCGGCACAGGCGCTACCAACACGGTTACTTTGTACAGCATCCCCTCATCTACAGAAGGCTCAACATGCAGCAGCACTTCAGGTGCCTCCC
This sequence comes from uncultured Microcaldota archaeon, assembly GCA_963804175.1. Taxonomy (GTDB): domain Archaea; phylum Micrarchaeota; class Micrarchaeia; order Micrarchaeales; family Micrarchaeaceae; genus UBA12276. The sequence goes on along the minus strand of CAWDPD010000001.1, from coordinate 145,495 downwards.
AGGTTTCACAACAGGCCGGTGTTACAACAAATACATACACATTATCAGGAATTTCAGGACTAACAGCAGGTACAACTGATTACTATTGCGCCAATGTTATAGACGCCAATTCAGCGTCAGGGGATTCCGGTGTATCTATTGTAACGGTCAACCAGGTACCTACAATAACAATAACAGCCTCAAGCAACAGCATAAGCATCGGCCAATCCATCACCTATACTGCAAATATAGTAGGCGGGACCGGTCCCTTCACGGTCAATCTTATATCGAACGGAGTAACTGAAAACTCTATATCATTTGCTATTGGAGGCAATACTCTTTCGTACACTCCAATCCAGACTGGCAGCCTAACGTTCAATGCAATCGCGACAGACACGGGAACCACGCCATTCTACACATTCAACTCATTATCAAACACGATAATAGTCACGAGCAACACACCCACTGTCACAGCGCCATCTCCCTCCAATGTAACTCTTGTTCCTGGACAGGGAGAGACATTCAATGCAATAATAACAGGAGGCACAGGTCCGTTCACTGTCAACCTTGTAAACACGACGACAGGCACAACGGTTCAGGAGCTTACGGGACAGGCTGACGGAATTGTAACATTCACAGGATTCCCGATAATAAATACTGGCGCACATACCTACAACATAGTCGCAACAGACACGGGAACATCATACACATTCAATTCGGTTACCACATCAGTCACGGTCAACACAAACAGCATACTGGGTAATGTCATTGTTGTACCGGGAACATATACGGTAGTCAACGACATAAACATAGGCTTTGTATTTGCGCTTTCCGCCAATTCGCAGGGAGGTAGCACAAACGTATTTGTCGGAAACGTATTGGGATTGTCCCCAGCCGCCCCGGCCAACTATCTGACTCTAAGCGCGGTAAACGTAATAGTAGATCCGCTTGTTGTCAGCAATATAATAGTCACCGCAAGCTACCCATGCGGCATACCATCCAGGAGCATACAGCCGTTCGAGCTTTCCTCAACTGGAACGTGGGTTGCCATAAGCCCATTCAGAGTAAATGCGGCAGCATGCACTCTCACATTCACGGTTGATGCCGATCCTGTGATAGCCATAATGCAGAATATATCTCAATCAACCCCGCACAACAACAATAAAGTACTGCCCATCTAACCTGGGAAGGGACTGCAGATTCAGCTATTTCGGCTGGTTTTTTCAGGTACTACTATTCCAAGTGCCAGGCGCCGTGCAGGCCATTCAGCTTTGGCTCCCATTGCACTACAATAACTCCCCCAACCACAACACTTCATGAGTGCGGTGAGGGAAACGCCGGAGAGCACAACCCGCACTGCATCAACTCCAACACGCCAACCACAACATTAACTACAACCACCATAAAATGGAACACGTGGAATTCTCCAAACACAATAACATGGAATGCCCCCAGCACAATAGCATGGAATACTCCCAACACAATAACATGGAATGCCCCCAGCACAATAGCATGGAATTCTCCAAACACAATAACATGGAATACTCCCAACACAATAACATGGAATTCTCCAAATGCAATAACGTGGAACGGCTTCAACATTAAAGTTAAATTATGTGACTATTTGAACGGCAAAGGCAGCAAAGGATGCAATCCAGCCACTACATCAGCAAATACAGATGCCGCAACAGCAGGCACCTCCTCAACCACAACAACAATTACGTCGACAACATCGACTGCTGACCCGTCAACAACCATAAGAGATTATCGCCAAGGCCACTACCATTGACTGACAACAAAAAACCCTAGGTAGTTACATCTGCAAAGTGTACTTACATTCGCTTCCTTTCCCTGTAATCCGATATAAGCTTGAATGATAGAAAGCTTTAAATATTTTAGTTACCTAATAGGTAACTATGACAATTGAGATACCACAATACGGATTGAAAGCATACGCATTGTTTTTTACTAAGCATGGTACTACGGAAGAATTTAGCCAGAGAGACCTGGATTGGATAGTAGGGCAAAGCATGAAAAAGAAGATATTCTCCCTGTTATTGAAATCCGGCTGGATAAGGAAGAGTTCAAGGAATACCTATGTGTGCGTAAGTCCCGAGACCGCGGTAAAGGGATTGTTGGACTTTAAAGTGCCTGAAAAAATAAAAAAATCCGAAAAGCCGTACGCTTTTACTGATTTATCAGCTATCGAGATCTGGAGTGATTACTCATATGTGCAGAGGGGCATAGAGAAATCGCCATACTTCATAAAGGTGTTAAAAAAGGACCTGGGATATTGGAGAATATTCTTCAACAAAAACGATATACCTTTCTATATTAACGAAGGGACTACCGTAGGTGAGTACGTGATCATGAAACCTGTGGATCATCTGGCGGCCACTGAGAAGGGGGGTTTAAGCATTATTGGTTTGATCGAAACAGAAAGATTGGCCAAGGCAAACGAGATCTATTCATATGCATACAACTACATGAGGCGGAAATATGGACATGTTTCAACTTAGAGAAAGAGGGATATTTGAAACCCTGAGGCTTTTAGAGGGATTGAGGTTCGTCGTCATAGGAGGCTATGCGGTCAACGCGTATACTCTGCCGAGGTTCTCGGTAGACTGTGATATAGTGGTAGAGGATAAGACGGAATTGAAGAAGGTCGAAAACAAACTAATGGGACTGGGGTACAAAAAGATGGAATCAACCAAACATGAACCTTTTGTGGATTTTGCAAGATACGAAAAGATACTGGCAGATTCCTTCGATATAAGTTTTGATATTTTGATAAAGGATGTAGTTGACAGGCAGACGGGTGTTTCTATATCTGCAGATTGGATTTTCAAGAATTCAAAGGTTAGATCATTGAAAGGTAAGACCATAATCGAGGCGTTGAAGGTAAGGATAATAAACATAGATGCATTATTCGCTATGAAAATGATAAGCTGCAGATCGACAGACATCAGGGACATGTTCATGATGGCTCCTGCACTAGAAGACAAAAACTGGGTAAAAACCGAAGTTTCATCCAGATATGATTTCAATGAGCGGCTCAAAAGAGTAAAAACCGCGATAGTATCGGGGAAATTTAGGTATGGGCTGCAAGGCGTTTATGGCATTATTGACAGCCAGGCGTTCGGAAAAAGCGTAAAGGCGGTCACAGCTTTAGAGGAAGCCTGAAATCGCTTGATCTTATTGACCTCCTCTGTTGCTAATATGCGCTTCTTAGTCTGCCGGAGGTCGCAGCGTGTCTGTACCTTTTGACAAAACGAAGCACGCTGGTTCTTGTGCGATTATCATACCTTTTGAGGTACGCATCAAGCCTCCCAATGTCAAGCGCCCTCAGCAGACCATCATAATTCTGCACGGCAAGCCCTGACCTGTAATAAATGAGGTCTATCAGTGTCTTCTCAGGATCAGATACAGGCACAACTATATCACCGTATTTCACGTTCTGAAATCCAAAGTAGTATCTTTTCGGTATGTGGTGCAGCACAACCATACTGCTTCTATCGTATATGGCCAAAAGTGATCTTTTTACCGCTCGTGTGGTCATTATTTCCATTTTTACCTGGTCGTCTATCAGATCGCGTATCATCAATGCGGCCAGACCGCCATAATAAAAAGGGCTAAATGCAAACCCGGCCAGTTCGTCCCTCCTCTGCAGGCTAAAGACCCCCTTTGTTATCGCATATATTTTGTGATTTTTTACCATTCTTGATATTGTAACCTGGATGGTCTTGTCTGATATGTTCCTGTGCCTATCCACCAATACCATGCGAACATCATTGAAGGTGAATGTCTTGAAGCCTTTAAACGCGCTTACAATCTCATTTGCCAGTGTCATCCAACCATCTCTCTAAGATACCCATTATATCATTGAAGCTGGGGGCTATGCCAGTCAACAGCAACAGCTTCAGTTCATTTTCATCCTTTGGCGGAGTGGCCTTTATCAATGCCAAGAACGCTTTCATCTTCTCGCGGATATTCTTTGCCTGCCCATCCAGCCTGTCCTTCAGGATCATTATGTCGTATAGGTCCTGCAGCTCATGAGATCCTGTCTCATGTTTGCTGGAGTAGGTGTCCATCTTCTCCTCTATCAACCTCTCCGGGCTTAGGGCGCGTATTATCCTCTTTGCACCGTCGACTCTTAGGTACTCCACAGCCATGCCTTTCGCTTTTGCAAATGTTATGTCAAGTTTGCCTGTTGTGTCTCCGCCCCTGAAAATCACATGCAGCGTATTTGTCCTGTTATTGTATTTCTCCTCTCGTATTGGATAGCCGTTGTCTGTTAATAACTTATGCAGCTCTTTCTGGAAGGAGCTCTCTCTGGATGGCTCCAGGTTGCTATAGAAGTCAACATCGCGTGAAAACCTGTTTCCTCCGTAGCAGCGCCAAACCGCAGTACCGCCATGCATTACGAATTCGCTGTAATGCTTCAATATAAGATCAACAATCTCGTCTTCGACTATCGCCCTCTTTAACTGAATTTCATTCACAATATCCATATAATCACAACTCCTTATTACTAACAATTATGTTATCAATAAGCATTTATAACTTTCGCATATAATAAGATACTTGTTGAGCCTAACTTTGACTCCATTACCTTTTTTACTGGCTGATTTCAAATCTGTTCTCCCTGAGAAGTTTCTTCCTTTCCCTGTAATCCGGAATTATGCCGCTCACAATACCCCAGAACCTCTCCGAGTGGTTCAGCTCCTTCGTGTGGGCAAGCTCATGTACCATTACATACTCAAGGCACCGCTCCGGCATGAACAGCAGCTTGAAGTTGAGCGATATCCTTGAGGAGTCTGATCCCTTTCTCCTTGAGCATGAGCCCCATCTTGAGTTTGCGTTGGTGATCCTTATGCCGCTTATGCCGCTGTTGAAATGCTGATTGTTTATCCTGTCCAGCCTTTCCCTTATCTCGCTCTTCAGGCTTTTTGAAAGGGCCTTTCTCACAAGATATGATGCCGTTGCATCCCTCTCTTCCTCATCCAAGCCCTTTGGAAGGAACAGCCGTATGCCGTTGTCCTCTATTATTGCGCTTCCCGGGCCCTCGTTGCAGTCGTATATTGATATGCTGAATTCCCTGCCAAGTGCAACTATCTTCTGGTTGTTGCTGAATTTTAGATAGTCCTGTTTGCTTGTGTAGTATTCCGGATGCCTTTCTATTGATCTCTTTATCCTTTTGTAGAGTCCGTCGGCAATCCTTTCAGCCTCGGGCCTTCCAACACGCCCCGGAATGCTTATTCGGATCCTCCCATCCAATACCCTCGCGTACGCATTCCTGTTGCGCGTCCTTATTATGTCTACGCCATAAGCTGTGCCATTCACATTTACATTTTGTATTTCCATAGTCATAACAAAATCATATAAGCAATTATTAATTATTAATTGTGGGGAAGGATTTAAATATATATACAGTCTATATATAGTAGGTTATTACATGAAGACCATAATGATAAGCGATGAGGCGTACAGAAAACTAGCCTCCATAAAAGGCAAAAAAAGTTTTACAGAATTAGTTTCGGAGCTGGTCGACAGATTAAAGCAAGCGAATATCGGCGACGTAATGAAATTTGCTGGCATAATTAGCAAAGATGAGGCCGATGACCTGCAAAAGACTTTAGCAAAGATTAGAAAGAATTTTAGGGCGAGAATATGAAATTATTTCTAGACTCCTCCGCAATAATAGAATTCTTTAAAAACAACCAGCACGTAGTCGATGCTGTGGGGAAGGCAGACGAATTATATACCAGTTCTTTGTGTGCTTATGAGGTATTATTCGGTGAAAAGTATAGAGAAGAAAAGGGCCTTGTCTCCCATTATAATTATACTCTCATGTTCTTTGAAACCATAGCCACAATATCGTTCACTTACCACGATGCGATAATCGCGTCAGGCATAATGGCAAAACTTGCACTAAAAGGAAGAAAGGTTGCTGAAATTGATGCACTTATAGCCGCCCAGGCAATAGGGAAGGAGGCTATCGTATTAACAACCGATGCCAAACACTTTAAAATCATGAAAGAGGAAATCGGCCTATTGATTCATCCATTATAAAAGTAACTTTAGGACTGGGGGTTCCAGACTATCGTGCTGTAGTCCTTCTTCGTGTCCATGCTCCTTATCGGCAGCTTCCCCAGGAGCACCTCCTTTACCTCGCCGTAGAGTATCTTTGCGTTGAACTTCCTGAAGGCGTTCTTGTGGTATTGTATGTCCTCCCTATATGCTATCTCCTTGCTGTCGAAGGCGCCAAGCGTGAAGAAGTCATAGCTGCCTATCAGGGGCGCGGTGATCAGGTACCTGCTTATCAGGGGATTGTCGTCGTCGTTTGTGAAAGTGCTTCGTGCCGTTGCGGCTGAGTTCTCATAGCCCTCAGCTGCGGTATACTTGCTGAAGAATGTCATGAGCGAGACGTTCATGGGAAGCTCCATTGTCGTAGTGAATGATTTTATGTAGCCCAATTTCAACAGGCTGTTGAAGTTGTATACGGCTGTATTGACGTTCATGCCAAGCGCCCTTGCCAGCACCTGGAAGCTCATCCTTGAGTTGTCGTTCAGTATGGAGAGTATTTTCTTGTATTTCTCCTTTATCCCTGCCTTTTCTATTATCTCGTTCCTTAACGGGAAGAACCCCAGCTGCCTGTGCACAACCTCTGATGTCTGCCATTCTACCTTGTATGGCGCAAGCAGTATCTGCATGCTCTTGTCCCAGCGCGCATACTCTATTCCTGAGAGTGCGTTGGCGTATATGAGCAGGTCGTAGGTGCCGCTTATCGCAGCAGCAAGCTGCGGTATGTGCGATCTGGCAATCAGGTTCTTTATCCTTGGCCAGTCCGGTTTCTCGTGGAACTTCGCAAGTATGAGGTGCGGCCTGTTGAGCCCCAGCCTTTCCTCGTCCAGCTCAAGCGTGTAGTGCAGCTTGAGCTCCCTCTCCATTGCGGCCAGCTTGAGCGCGGTTGTCCTCCTCGAGACATCCAGCTCTCCGGCTATCTCAGTTATCTTTGCCCTCGAATTCCTCGATACAGCCCTGAATACCTTCCTTGCGGTTATGCTGTACTTTTCGTTGAATGCGCTTTTGAACTCCTCGTCAGGCATATTTTTACTTCTCAGCAAGTATTTAAATAGGTATCATAATGACAAACATTCTCCAATAATTTTTAAAATAAGTTAATGTATATTAGGGAGAAAACACAATCACTAATCATATACAATAGTGAGAGCAATGCGGATGAAGAATGTAGCGAACGCGTATCTAATACTTGCGCTTATACTGGGCTCGCTTGTACCAATAATGCTTAAGATAGCGTCGCAGAACATAAACGTCTACGAATACATCATGCTCACGACCGCGCTATCCCTGCCAACAGCCCTGCTTTTCGTGATCTACAGGAAGAAGACCGAGAGGCTTGTGGCCACGATGAGGAACCTCAAGGAATTCGCATTCATAGCATTCCTGGGGCTTCTCTTCTACGGCATGCTGGAATACGGGCTTGTCTATGCCGAGAGCATAATAAGCACATCCCTCGCTACAGTGATATACAGGAGCTTCCCTATACTCATGCTGCTCTTCCTTCCAATAATGCTCAGGGAGCGAGTGAGCAAGTACCAGATAGCTGCTATTATGCTCGGTTTTGCCGGTCTCTACATAGCCGTGACTGGAGGCCACCTCGCATTCCTCGGCAACGCTAACGCGGCTGTGGTCGGGCTTGTGGTGCTTATAGCAATAACAAGCGCATACGTCACAGTTGCGATAAAGAAGTACTCCTTTGACATCGAGATAGCAATGGTGATATTCAATCTTGCATTGTTCCTGTTCTCAGCCGCGCTCTTCCTTGCCGTTGGCGCCAAGCTCCAGCCCATAAACACTGGCGCACTGCTTGCGATACTGTACATAGGCATAGTCTATAACGTCTTCATAAGCATAATGTACTATAGCGCGCTGCGCAGGATAAAAACTACGTTCGTCACAAACATATACTTCCTGTCGCCGTTCCTTACATTTGTATTCTCCTGGCTGATCCTTGGCGACAAGATATACCTTTATTACGTGGTAATAGCGGTATTGGTGTCCATAGGACTCATAATACAGAAGTTCGACAGGAGGGGCGGCACATACCTGTCAAAGCAAAAAGGAACCGAAAAAAAGTACACATTCCATGATGTCACAAGCGCTTTCATAAACACCAATGCGCCGCTGATATACAACGCGATAAAATCCGGCGGAAGGGTCCTTGCAGTAAAGGTCGACCAGGAAGATTACGAAAGCGTAAAGAAAAAAATGGGCAAGGCAGACAACGGGACCCTGATATATACTGACAGGAACAGGCGCTTTATCAACAACGAACAGAGCGAGTTCATAAAGGAAATAATGGGGGTGAAAGAGAACGAGCTTATACTCATGAGCGCGGGCATTCCGAAAGAGAGTGAAAGCGCATTATCAGATCTGCTCTCATACAAAAATTAGCATAGCATTGATGCCTTGCCAAAGTTTTTTAATTTTGCGGAACAAATAATATACAATTGATAAAATGGCAACAACCAAAAGGGCGCTTCTGAGCCCGGAGGAGATCTATTCCTTTATGCGGCTGCCTCTTTATACCGAGGTTTCTGACAGAATGCAATCAGCGATTTCAGACCCTGGATCCCCAATGAGAGCAAGAAGGAAACTTGCAATGCATCCAAATCTGTCGGAGAAAACAGAGATAAAACAGGCGAAGGATCCGGAATGGACAGTAAGACTTGAAACCGCAAGAAGGTCAAGATACGAAAGTGCGCAACGGATACTTTCAAATGACAGCCACTGGAGGATTCTTGCAGTGCTCAACAGGAATCCGAAACTGAGCAAACCGCTAAGGAAAAAGCTAACCAGCTCGCCAGATCTTCGCGTAAGCCAGGGCGGCTACCAAGGTTCCATCCAACCGATCAACCTGCTGCGCCTTACCAGCTCTTACAAATAAAATCATTGAACCATTATTACCGATTTCCTTAGCATCTGGTCCACTGTTATAGATTCCTCTCCTGTTTGCACTGTGAGCTCACGAGTCCCGGCCAATTCAGGATTATTACCTATCAGCCTCTTGAGCTTTATTGCCGAGTGCGGGTGCTGCGCCAAAACGTGCGCAATAGAAAGGTAATTGTCATCATTGAGAGGTCTTGACTCCAGGATTTGCTTGGCTATCTCTGGGGTTGTTGTCTCAAGCGCCTCCATCATTTTATCTATCCTTTCGCACTTGGTAAGAAGGGCCATCCATACTTTTATGCTGTCGTCTGCCTGAAGGTCTAGGATCTTCGCAAAGAAGGGCTTTTTCTTTATCAATTCGATCAGTTCAATTGCAAGGTAACTATCAACGCTGAACCTGTGGGCAACACTGGCATCGTTGTTGCCAACCATTTTCAATATGCTTTCCATTTCTGGGTTATCTTTTATGGCCTCGATAAGCTTCATCTTCAAAATGCTCTTTTTTGGCACAGGGACTGTAAGTTCTACTCCAAGATGTTCTCCTAATCCTACCGGCTTAAGGTCAGCCCTCAAGATGTTATCGAATAATGAGAGCGCCTCATCCTTATCTAGGAGCGATCCCACGATAGTAGCTCCGACCATCCATCCGCCTGAGTTCCGGCTTTGCAGCACCGGAAGGTACTGTTGCGGGTTATTCTTCAAGTGGTCGAAAAGGACAAGCGACTCCTCGGGGAAGCCAAGAGCTATCCCATGGCCGAATGTTGTTGATCCCCAGTCCACTTTGATTCTAGTTCCAAGAAAATCAGGCCTTCTAAAACAAATATCAAGGTATTTGGGATCCGAGCTTAGCAGCTTCATGATCTTGGTCGAATTGCTTCGCACAGACTCCTCAGTATCGGAATTTACAAAAACATTCAAAAGATCTGAAATTTGCCTCTCTTTGCTCAGCTCTTTGTCCCTGCTAGCCATCCTATCACATAGGCATTAGATATTTCCAGATATATATGTTTTTCGTGCAAAAGATTTACGTATATTTAGCATTGCTAAAGCTATTTATTTGTCAATGATATCATCATATTATGAATAAGAAATCAACCGGCAAGCTCTGGATTATAGACAACATAAAAGGCAAGGGACTGGTTTCCATAACATCGTCTGCGCTTAAATCTGACAGGAGGCTTTGGCAGCTCCTAAAGGGTAGAGAAATATTCTGCGTAGCTAAGGACAGCAACCTTGATGGACTATCAGGAGCTGCACTTCTGATGCATAATTACGGCCTTAAACCAGAAAACATCATATTCACAAACTATATCCATCTCAAAAGCCTTTTAGGAAAACTAAAAAAGCTCAGAATAAGGAATTCAGCAATAGTATTCAACGACATAGGAATGAGTCCAGGCGGTCTAGAATATTTGAATTCGGTAATCAAACTGCTTAAATCGAATAACAACACGATAATATGGTTGGACGACCACCCATGGGACTATAAAGTAATCAAATCCGTTAGGAATGGCCTTGATTTTGCGGCCTTCGGGGAAAATCAAAGATATTGCGCTACCGAATTGGTCTATCTTCTCCTTTGCAATAGGGACCGTATAAGCAAGAAGATTGCAATGCTGGCGCATTATTCGGATTTTGTGGTGAAGTCAAGGTATGATTCTCTGATAGAAAAGCTCTCCTATTCCATCGTCTATTTAAGCTATGGCAAGGAAAAAAAGGAGGAGAGGCTCAGCAGGGTCACAAAATCCATCTCTATGCTTGATTTCAGCAACCGGCTGATAAACAGGTCGTATAAACTTTACATAAGAGAGGAGGTCAAGGCCAAAAAGGCACTGCTTAGGAATTCATATACAATAAAAAGCAACGGCTATGAAATAGGATTGGCCTTTGGCAACAGGCTTCAGACAAATTCTGCGTGTGCGGTCATGGCAGGTGCGCTGCATACGGACATCAACATCTACGTGAACATAGATACGGGGAAAAGCGGAATAAGAAGCAGGGATTATGTTGATGGGTCCCTCATAGCAAAAAGCCTGGGCGGAGGCGGGCACCCGCAGGCTTCCGGATTCCAGGTTAATCCGTCAAAATTCAGGAATTACAACAAACCTGGAATGAAAAGCTTTGCCGATAAAGTGGGAAAAATCTCGAAAAGGATGTACGGCTAGCCTGCAAGAAACGCTGGTTTTGACCCTTCCCGTAAAGAAGCCGCATACATAACCTATTTAAAGTTTATCAAGGATATATCTACAACAAGTAGGTGCTCGAATGAGGATCAGTGAAATATACAATATGGATGTGTATGCAGACAACGGCCAGTACCTTGGAGAGGTACTAGATGCAATAGTGGACCTTGAAAAGGGAGAGGTAAGCAGATTGCTTATGGAGGAATGGAGAAACATAGACAGGTCTGAGACAAAGAAGCTTCTTCAGAACAAGAGCGTTCTATTCAAGAGCGTCAGGAACATAGGGGACGTGGTGCTTGTCACAGCGCCGAACCAGGCCCAGCAGCAGCCAGAGGGCCCAAGCTCTGAGATGTCCGACCTTATGTCAAGGAGATAACTAGCTGTTGCTAGTTCTTCCTTCTTTTAATTAAGGAACCGAGAGAATTTATAATCAGTAAAATACTTGTCTTTCAAATGAAATGTTAGGTGCTAGTATGGGAAAGTTTCCGATTGCAGATGCAGAAATAGCAAAGATATGGATATGCAAGCGCTGCAAGTCAAGGAACCATGCTGGTGCGGAGAAGTGCCGCAAGTGCGGATGCCACTTCCTGAGGCCCAAGAAGAAGACAATAAAGGCGAAGAAGGCAGCTGGCACATGATTTCGTTTATGCTTAAAAGGTGAATCAAATGGTAGAGCTTACACCAATAGAACAGGCCGTATTGCAGGCGATGCAGGAACTGGGAGCGACAAAGGACACGGCAATAAAGACCGCCGACGACATAACAAAGAAGTCCAACAGACCAAAGGGCCTTGTGACAAATGCTCTTGTCTCGCTCTCCCAGAAGGGTCTCATAAAGAGAGTTGCAAGGGAGAAGGCAGCAGGTTACTACATAATCAAAACCTCGTAACAAGTGATGATTTGGACGAGCCCGAGGAGTACATAGACTTCATGGCGAAGTACAGGGACTGGGTCTCGATAAAAAGGATAGGGATACGCCCTGACACAAAACCAGAGGAGGTTGTGCACTATCTTGCCGGGATAAGGGCAACAATAGACAGCAAGGCGTTTCCCATGCTCGGCATCAAAACCGCAGCTCTTGACCAATATGCGGAAAGATTAAGCGCAGGAATGAAAAAGAACTACGGCTCCCTTTCAGGCGCGCTGAGCAAGATGGATGTCAAGGAAACCAAAAGCATACTAGTGGAATCATGCAGCAAGGAGCTTGTGCCTGTTGCAGAAATATATCTGCTTGGAAAGGTTATATCCAATCTCGGGTTTGACACAAGCATAAACCAGAAGGTAATATCAAAGATATTTCCGGGGATCAAGACGCCAAAGCCGCTGGGAAGGGCCGGAAAGCAAAAGAAAGTAGAAGAGTGACCAGTAATTTCTGAAAAAGAACGATGAACCTAGCTAGGAGCTTACGGCAATGTTCCATGCGGTTATGCCTTTCTTGCTGCCTATGCCCCATGTTTTCGCCCTCTCGAGGTCTACGCCGTTCTTTGCCGCGATCCTGAAGACCGCCTTGTCCATCATCGTGCCTCCTATGCCTATTATGCCAGCGGTTCCGGCCCTTACAACAGGATTCCCAGTGGAATCCTTCCATGCGTTTCTCTGCGCCATCTTTGCAAGGTGCCTGTATGATGCGCAGTAAACCGCAAGCATAGACTGGCTGAGCCTTGCATCTATCTCCTTTGATTTTATCCTTCCGAGCGGGACGTTAAGCAGCGGGTTTACCGTGAACTCGAATGGCTTGCCGTCATCATAGACGGAATTGCTAAGCCTGTTTATAAGCGCCACCGTATCCCAGTTGTCCTCGTCAGTCTCATCCATCTGGCCCACCTGCACAGTGAATGCCGGTCTCCAGTGGTTCCTGTTCATCGAGTATACGCCGCGCCATACTATCTCCTGCCAGCTCCCGTCGACGCCTATCTTCAACGGAAGCGTCTTTGCCGGCATGTGCCTAAGAGCAAGGCTGTCGCTTCCTGTCTCAAGGCCAACCTGTATGCCTATCCAGTTGTTCGGGCCGGCTTTCATTACTTTCGAGAGCTTTTCCATCATCTCAGGATATGCGGCCGGTATTGATATCCTGCCGTGCGTGGGGTTTGTCCTCTTGACACCTTTTATATTCATTATTGCAGTGAACATTTCTATGAGCGCCTCCTCGTTCGGGACATATCTAGGGAGGTGCTTGTATGCGAATATCTCATCTGAGTGTAGCCATGCAAGGCTTGTATTGCCCCTCTCGACATTGACCTTTATCTCATTAACTATCTTCTCCACAGGATAGTATCTGAGCTCTCTCAAAGTTACCTCGCAGAAATCGCATCCTATCCCGCAGCCCCTCATAGCCTCGGTGAGCCCCTTTGTGGAGGGGTTGACTATGTCAGGTATCGTGTCAAGGCTTGGGAATGTCTTTAGGCCCTTGCCCCTTGAAAGGAACTTAGGATCATCCTTTACTATTCTGTGGAAACTTTCATCATAGGTTACATAGCTGTGCGCGAACATGTTGCTGTCTATGCTGTCCCGCGCCATCTGGCTGAACAGCTCGGGAACCACATCGTCGCTCTCGCCCTGGAATAGGAAGTCTATCTTGTGCCTTTCTATCTCCTCCTGCATCAGCATGTACTCCCATACCCCGGCCCCTCCGACTACCAGCTTTGCCTTTTTCCCCTCTCGTAGTCTGTTAACTCTTCCTATGAGCGACTCCCAGTCCTGCCTTACAAATGCGTTAAGCTCATGGCCCTTGTGGTTTGACTCATAAAGCGCGTAAAAGGACATAGTGGTTGGTCCGAGCCCGAAGGGGTCCATAGTGTCTATGCCTATTATCTCAGTGTCATCCTTTATGAAATTGGCCATGTGGTCCGGGTGAGCTACAACAACATCATTAGCGCTGTGCTTTTTAAGAAGGGCGGCCTCTAGCTTCCTTATGCCGTAAGGCGCGTACTTGAGCCTTCCTCCATCAACCGGTGGCGATACCCTGCCCTTGAGGAACTGGTATATGCTGTTCGGCATCGAATATGATGGGGCGCAGGGCAGGAAATCAAGTAGCGGAAAGTCCCTGTAATCATAGATCAATGTCTCGTCAGACAGCAACACATACCTAGCCAATTATTCACCATCATTACAAAGAGTCGAAGGAGCAAAAAGGCCGCAAATCAGTATAGTTTATCTTGCTCAAAAACGTATTTAAGCCTTATCCAATTCCGCTGTTTATATGATTTCATATGTTGCTGCACATATTAAAAGGTTGAGGACAAATATAGTATTATGGCCTGTGGGGTTCTGGGCGTAGCCCTAAAAGACAAAGATACTGACCTTAGACCATACGCCAGGGTGGGCCTCGGAACGCTGCAACATCGCGGCGAGGATTCGCACGGAGTCGCCTTCTTGGACGGCAGCAAGGAACTAACGACACGCAAGGAGATGAGCCTTGTAAGGGACTCGAAGCTGTTTGATAGCGATATGCAGGGCAGCATGCTCATAGGGCATACAAGATACATAACCTCATCAGCCAGCAGCATGAAAAACACGCAACCAATACAGCTTGCAACAGAATCCGGATTGCAATATGCCATAAGCCACAACGGCAACATAGCAAACGACAGGGAGCTAGGGTCATTGCTCAGGATAGAGCAGGAGGGCATCTCTGACACAAGGGCGCTTGGAATGCTCTTTGGAAAGAGCATAGGCAAAGATACCGGCATTTTCGAATCGGTAAAAGAGGACATGGAGAAGGTTGTGGGATCATATTCGCTTGCAATACTTGTAGGCGGCAGCAATCCGAAGCTCATAGCAACAAGGGACAGGTTCGGGTACATGCCGTTGTTTTTCGGGCAGAACGAAAAGGGCTTTTTTGTCGCCTCCGAATCAATCACCTTTTCAAAGGAGCACCTCGACGCAACGTTCAGGCCCGTAGCTCCCGGGGAAATGCTTGTCATAGACAGGAACGAGGTGCTGACACATCAGCTGTTTGAGTCCAAGCAAAGGCAATTCTGCATGTTTCAATGGGTGTACATGTGCAGTCCAGGATCAGAGTTCGAGGGCACCAATGTTTATCTTGCGAGGGAGAACCTCGGGATAAGGATAGCAAACGACTACAGGCCAGCTGTAGATTTCATAGTGCCAGTGCCTGAGGCCGGAAAGTCCATTGCATATGGCTACAATCGGGCAACCGGAATACCAATACGCACAGGTCTTATAAGGGACAGGTATGAATCGAAGAGGTCATTTATGCAGAAGGACCAGCAGGCAAGGGAGGCAGTAATCAACAAAAAATTGAATGTAATAGCGGAAGTAGTTAACGGCAAAAAAATATTGTTATTGGACGATAGCCTTGTAAGAGGTACCACAATGGCCAGCACAATAAGGAAATTAAGGGAAGCTGGCGCAAAAGAGGTCCATATAGCATTGTCATGTCCGCCAATAATCAGCGAATGCTATTTTGGCATCGACTTTTACAACGAGAGCCTTATAGCAAGGCCCTACAAGGATATGCCGCGTGATCAGGTCAACGGATTGGTGGCATCGGTTATCGGAGCAGACAGCCTTTATTACCCTCCAATTGAGGATTTGGTTGATGCGATAGGGATCAGGAAAAGGGATCTCTGCCTTTCCTGCCTTACGGGCAGGTACGCTCAAAAGG
Source organism: uncultured Microcaldota archaeon (assembly GCA_963804175.1). Lineage (GTDB taxonomy): Archaea > Micrarchaeota > Micrarchaeia > Micrarchaeales > Micrarchaeaceae > UBA12276. The sequence continues at coordinate 129,734 of CAWDPD010000001.1, read as the reverse complement.
TCCAGCCGATCGGCGAGGAGGCAAGAAAGAAATGAATGGTTTGAGGCAATGCAGCATTGCACGGTAAGTTTATTAAATCGTAGAGAGAAAAGTAATGGGGGTTTAGATGCCGGAGGAAAAATATGCCAGGCCGAGCTGGGATGAATACTTTTTAGAGGTACGCGCGGCAGTGGCTAGGAGAGCCACCTGCGACAGGGGCAGGAGCGGCTGCGTAATCGCAAAGGACAAGCAGATACTGTCGACAGGGTATGTAGGCGCGCCGATAGGCCTGCCGCACTGTGACGATGTGGGGCATCAATTCAAGGATACAATACACGAGGACGGGCACAGGTCAAGGCACTGCGTAAGGACAGCACATGCAGAAATGAATGCGATAACCAATGCAGCGAAACGCGGGGTGTCGATAGACGGCGCAACCCTATACTGCCAGATGACGCCGTGCAGGACGTGCGCGATGGCGATAATCAACGGAGGCATAAAAAGAGTGGTCTGCGTGAGGAAATATCATTCGGGTGCTGAAACCGAGGAAATGTTTGATACAACCGGAATAAAGCTGGAATATGTGGATAATACGATTGAGGAATATCCAAATGCTGAGGTTTCAGAAAAAGCAAAACAATAGTGTTATTGCTTATCATGATTTAATCCTTGCAAATATTGCCTCAAATTCACCGTAAAGCTGCTCAAAGGACCCATTGTTGTCCAGCTTATAATCCGCCATAGAGATGCATTTGAGTAGTTGCTGTTTTGCGGGATCTGTGCTTTTAAGCTCTATCTCCTCCTTTAGCCTGAAATCCTCGAGGCTCCCAACATCACCATGTGAATTGGGGTCGTTTTTTACCCTTGCAACTGTCCTGTCAAAACGGGTTTTCTGGTCTGCAAAAATGTCAATAATTATTCCTCCCCTTGATTTGATCTCCTCGACTTCGGAAGGGTTGCGTATCGATGTTATCACCAAGTCCTTGGATCCTAACGATTCTATCGCCCTTTTGCACCAGTAATTGAAGCCATGCCTCTGACGCATCTCGTTGCCCAATGCAATCATCTCTTTCCTGTCCAAGGAGTTTTTGCCATGGGCTTTTAGCTCGTCTCTGATCTCCTGGCCTAGGTCCTTGTGCGCAAAGCCGTAATGCTCAACAAGGTATTGTGCGGTTGTGTCCTTTCCCGAGCCGTTCAATCCAACAATGCCAATCAACATCTAATCAAACATTAGCCTTTTGAACTCTCAGGCTCAGAGTTTAGCCCTGAGCTGCCTTTCCTCCTTTAGGACTCTTGAGGGTATGACCTGCCTCCTGTAGGTTTTGCTCTTTATTATCCCAAATGCCTCTTTATAGCATTTCCTTGCCTCCTTTGAGCTGCCCTTTTTGGAATAAGCATCTCCCAAATCATTTAGATTATTCTTTAGCGCCCCAATATACCTGGAATTCTCTTTTGCTATGGCCCTACGCATATGCAATGCTGTTCTGAAGTCTGATATTGCACCATTCAAGTCACCGCCTTTAAATTTGGCAATCCCCATTATGTGGTAAGTCCAGGAAAGGTTGGGATAATTCTTTCTAATATCATTCTTGCTTTTGAAAATACCCCTCTGTGCTCTGAGCGATTCTTTTAATAGGGCGAGAGCGCCATCGAAGTTTTTAGTGTCTGCTAGTCTAACAGCGGTGCCGTTCAGGCCATAAACCAGATTTTTTATGAACCTCCTGTTGTTCTTTGAATAAAGATTTCTTACGATCTTTAGCTCCTCTTTATAGTATGACAACGATTTCTTTATCTGGCCGACATCGGCAGAGATGTCTGCCATATAATGCAGGGAAAGCGCAAAGTCCGGTTGCAATTTAGTGCTATTTTTAACTAACCCGCTGTACATTTTCAGGGCTTTTTCCTGGAATTGTTTTGATTTGGAAAATTCCCCCTTGGATCTCAGCGTATGCCCAATGCCGTTGTAGGATTCCGCCAATAGGACAGTAAAAGCCTTATCTTTAGCGCGCGCTTTGCAAACAGCGATAGCCTTGGAATAATAAGAAACTGCCTTACTGAAGTCGCCTTTATCAAAAGACTTGCCGCCAGATTTTAATAGTTTGTTTACGCTGCCAGAATCGCTTTTCATCTAATCAATACTGATTTATCTTCTATGGATTTATTACTTTCTATTTTCCAAATGTGTGAATTTTCCCATTCAGCTAGATGCACTTCGCATGTCATTTTCAGAGCGGGAAAATGCTAACAAACATTTTTATATTAGACTAGTGTAAATATATACTATTAGATTTTATGCCCAATAACGAGAACTACATTAGTAGGGGGTACAGGAACGAAGTGTTGAAAATAATCCTGCTTAGCCACCTGAGCAGGAAAGAGGAATATCCCTACGCTCTTTTCAAGGTGATACAGAAGAGGAAGGTATGGTTCCTGCGCGGTGTTACCAAGAGCGACCTATACAATGCGCTCAACTCCCTGGAAAAGCACGAGTACATAAAGAGCAAGACGATAGTGAGGGGGACGCATGCGAGGAAGAACTACACCCTGACGCCCGAGGGCAAGAGGATAGTCAAGGCTTGGAAGATGGCGATGATAAAGTCGTTCGCCGAAATAGTCAAGATGATGAGTGAGTAGTGATGAGCGAATATGCAATCGAAATACAAAATCTAGTCAAAAGGTTCGACAAGCTGACCGCTGTCAACGACCTCAGTCTTAACATAAAAAGAGGCGAGATCTTCGGCCTTCTCGGCCCGAACGGCGCAGGCAAGAGCACAACGATAAGCATGATTTTGGGCCTAATAGACCCGACATCAGGAAGAGTTCTGGTAAATGGCGTAGACATGCAGAAAGAACCCACAAAGGCCAGAAATGAGATGGGCATCGTGACACAGGAGACCGTTGTCGAATCGGAGCTGACCGCCGAGCAGAACCTGATGATATTCGGCAAGCTCTACCACATTCCCCAGTCAGAGCTCAAGAAGGATATAGACTTCGCGCTTGATCTTGCCGATTTGGCCAACTTCAGGAATGCGTATGCGGGCACCTTCTCCGGCGGAATGAAAAGAAGACTGGAGACCGCCAAGTCGCTGATGCACGCGCCAAAGGTGCTTCTGCTCGATGAGCCCACTACGGGTCTAGATATCCAGAACAGGACGAAGATCTGGAACCTGCTCCGAAAGATAAACAAGGAGCAGAACATAACCATACTGCTTACGACACAGTATCTCGAGGAATCCGATCAGCTCTGCAACAGGATAGGAATAATCGATCACGGAAAGCTGATAGCGCTCGGCACGCCTAGCGAGCTGAGGCAAAAGATAGGGATGAGCAACATAATCGAGGTATCTGCTGATAAGGACGACCTGCAGAAGGTCGCTACCGTATTCAGGAGGGTCGGGCTTGAGCCACAGGTTCTTACCAACAAGGTCACAGCCCCAGGAGGAAGCAACGCGACAGAGAGGATAGAGAAGCTAATCAAGGCGATAACCGCCAACAAGATAAGGATATCCAACATAAGCATGCACGAGCCGACAATAGACGACGTCTTCCTCAAGCTGACGGGCTCAGAGGTGAGGGACACAGAAGGCGATTTCAAGAGCGCGAGAGGGAATATGATGGTGGGGCGAAGATGATATGGGCCTGCTAGGAGACACATCAACGCTCTTCCTCAGGGAGCTGCTCATATTCAAGAAAAACCTGAGAGTCAACCTAATCAGGTCTTTGATATTTCCAATCATATTCATACTCCTGCTCGGAAGCTTCGGCAGCACGCCGAAGAACGTCCCGATAGCGGTAGTGAACTACGACAACGGCGCAAGCGCGCTGAATTTCACAAACCTGCTCCAGAGCGGTGGCTCAGTCGCAATAGTCAGCCAGACCACGCAACAGGAGGCCACGGCCCTCCTCTCTGAAGGCAAGATCGCCGCAATCGTGGTGATACCCTCAGGATTCTCAAGCGGTATAGATAGGAGCATATACATTTACCTTGACAACTCGCAGCCACAGTCCTCAGAGGTCGCCGCATCAACGGTAGATTCGGCCGCGGCGCAGATGGGCGCAACTGCAACGGCCTCAGAAGTTCCCGGAGGAAGCCGAAGCATTGTGTCTGTAGTGTCCAATTATGTATACGGAGCCAGCAGCAACTATCTCAGCTTCGTGGTTGGCGGCATTCTTGTCATGGTGGCCTCATTTGGCGCCGTGTTCACTTCCGGCTTCACGCTGCTGAGCGATAGAGAATTAGGCAACCTCAAGGCCTTCCTTACCACTCCGATAAACAAGTTTTCAATCCTACTCAGCAAGATAGCATACGGTACATTTCAGTCCATACTGTCCGCCTACATAGGCCTGGCGATAGGCCTGTTGTATGGTGCAACCATAGCTGCCGGGATAATAGGGTTCATGGAGCTTGTCTGGATAGTCTTCCTTGTCGGGCTGGGCTTCAGCGCACTCGCCATAGCGCTTGCTGTGCGAATGAAACAGCTCCAAACATACGCGCTGGTCGCGCAGACCCTGACCCTACCGCTCTCATTCCTGGCAGGAGCATTCGTCCCGGTCACATTGCTACCTGGCTTCCTGCAGCCGGTCGTTGCCGTAAATCCGCTGTTCTATGCCGTAAACGCAGTCAGGGACATAATGATAAAGGGTTCCCTTCCCATAAGCACGCTGCTGTCAACCACTTTGATACTGCTTTCCTTCACTGGAGTGATGATAATTCTAGCATATTTCCTATTCAATAAATCCAGCAAGGAACTATGATGTATAATGATTATTGGTGAAATTAATGAAAACGAAATATGTCTTCCTGGTATTTGCAGCCTTGGTAATCCTGAGCGGTACGGTCGTTGCACAGTACGACAGCGCTATCTCCCTGACCAACCTATCTGTTTCCCCGAACCCGGTTGTTGCCGGCGGCAATGCAACGATAAAGTTCCAATTGTACAATGCGTACGAAACCTGGTTTTATGGTGCAACCATACAGCCTAGCGGCAGCTACCCATTGTTAAACGTATCCCCGCTAAGCAGCCGTATCATCGGACTACTGGACCCCGGGCTCAACTCCGAGTATTACAATTATACAATCAAGATACCCAACACGACACCCTCTGGAGTTTATACGGTCACATTTACAGCAGAATATTTCGTGTATGCTGCTACAGGTACCGAAACCGCCTCTTCATCAATGCCGATCAACTTTTACGTAAGCAACAAGCCTGAGATAAAAGTAGTGGTTGCGAGCCCGCAGCCCGCGGCGCTCTATTCCGGGCACAACCAGACAATAGATCTCCAGGTGGAGAACACCGGCTACGGCACCGCAAGGAACGTAAGCATTGTAGTCAGCAGCGGCAGTGGCATAAACATTCTAAGTTCGGTAAGCACATTCTTTATATCGAACCTAACGCAGGGTTCGTCAGTTACCGAGCCTCTTTTGGTTTCAGCACAGAACACCGGCCAGACTGATATAGTAGCCAGCACAGCATACTATTCTTCCAACCTGCAGCAGCGGTTCAGCAGTACACAGAATATCGCCCTCTCTGTTGCACCCGCGGCACAGTTCAGTATAGGATCCACAGTCAAGGTTCCTGTAAATGTTGGGGCTACAGATATGCCGGTGCAGTTCAGAGTCACCAACAACGGAACCTCTGCTGCGGACCAGCTGCAGCTGAGCCTACAGACAACATACCCGATAACTCCCATCGCGAGTACAGCCTACGTAAGCGACCTGCAGCCAGGCTCCTCCACTAACGTGACATTCCTTATCAGCGTTGACAATTCGGGAGTTCCAGGCAACTATCCTGTTACTCTCTACGAGCAGTGGAAGCAGCCGAACGGCGCGATCAACCAGCAGTTCTCCGGATCGAACAACTATTTCGTTACCGTTGCAAGCGGCGGTGTCGGAAATTCCACCTTGGAAATAGCAGCAGCTGTCGTGGTGATCGCCATAATCGTTGTGGTGATAGCCAGAAGGAGGATGGCTGCAAGTGCTTCGAAGAAAAACAAGGCGGCAGAGAAGAAGTGAACCGAGGGCAAAGCCCAGCAGGCATTACCGAGAGGCTGGTAGATGCAGCCTAGGCAAAGCACAATGTGCCTGTACGGGTGCGGCCCTGCATCTAAGACTACTTGCGATCCATGCTTTCAATAAGACAGAAGTGGGATAATAGAAATTAATAATGTGTTCAGGCGAGGTATAATTAGGCAAACTGTTGGAAATCGCATCTATAATATATCCCATTTTTTCTTTTGCTCCCATCGAACATTACAAAAATTGTTCAAATCCCTTTCACTATCATATGACTCCATACGATGTCATATGGTGCTAAATGTATATAAACTATATCAATGTACCACCTTAATAGATACCCTTATATATTTATAAGGTTATATATTTATTAGGTGTAAATGATGCAGGAACAAATACAAAGGGAAATAGTACATTATCCTACTCTTAAAACAATCCTAGCAATAGAAGAGGTAGTCAAGAAAGCGAACAACCCACTTAGCAGAAATAAAATACTAGCAAAACTACCAACAAAGGTGATGCGTTCCACCTTGAACCTTGCTCTTGATTACATGGAGAGAAGGGGTATGGTTCTTGAAACTAAAAAGGGTTTTATTTGGACTTTTAATCCTAGTAAAAAATTAGAAAGGGCAGAGAAAGAAGCCCTCCAAATGTGACCCTATGGTAGAAAAACGTGCGGTCGTAAAGTTACTTGGCGACGCAAAAGAGGCATACATTCAGCTCGAGAAAACATCAGAGAGCGAAGTAACAAAAGGCATTACAAATTCATTCCATCAGACATTGCTAAAGTCTATAAACAGTAAGATAGAGGCCCTGAAGAAAGATTATGACAAGGCGATACATATACCGAGGAATCTTGTACCGCAAAAGTATATTGTTGAATATGAAGTAACCAATTTGTGGAAGGTTAACCTTTCTGGCGGCTGGAGGATGATTTACACATTAAAACAACTACAAAGAGAAAATCCAAAAGTAGAAATACTCTCAATTTGGCTCGATGTGTTAGATATAATAGATCATAAAGAATACGATAAAATATTCGGTTATAGAAAAAGGTAATTTCTGTATCACTTGTTACCAAAAGGTTTATCTCTAGAAAAATCTTCTTTAGTTAATTCCCAAATATAGGTATCAGTTAATTTTCCATCAATATTTTTATCTTTTCTTAAAACTGCAACCCTTTTGAACTTAAACTTATTAAGAATATTATTAGATTTAGTATTATACTTAAGGGTTTTTGCACTCACTTTATTTAAGCTTAATTTCTTAAAAGCTAGATCTAAAACATTATTTACTGCTTCGGAAGCAAATCCCCTACCGCGATATTCTTTACCTAACCAATAACCTATTTTCGCTTTTCTGTCCCTCCCATTTATATCATAAATATCAATTATGCCAATAATCTTTTTTTGTTCATTTAGTTCAATACCGAATCTATACATTCTCCTTTCCTTGAGCCCTTCAGTTCCGTCAAGAATTACTTTTTTAGCATCTTTTACTCCAAAAGGAAACGGAAGATACATAGTAAAGGAACTAAGCAGTTTTTCATTTCCTATTTCGACTAGGGATCTGACATCTTTTAATCCCAGGGGCCGTAGCCTTAGTCTTTCTGTTTTCCTCAATAACGTCAAGATTTTACTTTTTGATTTTACAGTTTTATTTTGTACCATACTCTTCACATAAATTTTATCTTTAATGGCCATCTTTCTTTTGTTGTGAGCGATCCGAACTACAATCCTTAGATGTGCTGCAGTCGATGGTGCTCCCATCGAACATTACAAAAATTGTTCAAATCCCTAACACTGTCATATGGCTCCATATGAGGTCATGAGAAGCTAAATACATACATCTAACTATTGAATATCTTACTTTTCTATACGTGATGCTCATAATCTACTATTGTAACCGTCTTTGCATTTTCGTTTATGACGTATTTTACTACAAAATGCCCGACATGCCGTTCCCTTACTCCTGCATACTCATTGTGCATCCATTTGCCTACGCCATACGGGTTTTCGGAAAGTTGATTGAAGAGCTTAAAAAGTCTTTTATATGTTAACGAATCTTTTTTGACCATCTTCCTGAGTCTTTCCCTTACACTATCAGCTAGATGCACTTCGTATGTCATTTTTAGAGCACCAATTTATAATCAGTCCCAAACATCGCTTGCCAATGCCTTTACAGACTTGTACCTATGGACTTTGCCGGTCCTTAATTCTTCCAGACCTATATCTAGATTGCTGGCCTTCTTCTTTTTCATGGCATTTAATATAAGCGTAATCTGGGCCTCTAGGTTTCCGAGTCGCTTTTCTATTGTCTTAATCTCTTGTTGCCTTTGCATAGGTGTATTTTGGATGTCTAGCTATTTAAAGTTTGTTATGGTGTCCCATAGTCCCCTAAGCAGATACTTTATTCTATCTAGACACACAACCGATGATGTTTACTTGTTTTTGGTGCTCCAATCTATCGAAGCTCCGCGGGTCCTATCCCACCTGTGGTTACGTAACTCTGAAAGCATATCTTTATCAAGGTTTTTACCATCGCTAACACTAAAGTTCTCTTGCACATGAGAGGTATTTCTCATTCCAACTATTGTGGTAGAAACAATAGGATTTGACAGTATGAATCTTAATGAAAATTGAGACAGCGTCATATTATCTGGCACTAGTTTTTTAATTTCATCTACACGTTTTAATGTGGGAATCAAATTTTCCTTGCTGAAATACTTGAATCTGTAATCATTTTCGTCAAACTTTGATTCTAGGGTTAATTTGCCCGAAAGGCTACCCTCATCAAGCGGAACCCTTGCGATGACTCCAACATTCATCTCTTTACATATCTCAAAAAGTTTATCGTCGGGGGCCTGTTCAAATATATTGTATACAACTTGCACTGAATCAAGAAGCCCCGTCTTTACGGCTTTAATACCGTTGCCTGCCTCCCATTTATTTATGCTTATCCCGACAGCGTTGGCCAATTTTCGCTCCTTCAACGTCTTTACGGTCTTTTTCCACTCGTTGTTTTCTACCCAACTGTCTTCCCATGTATGAAATTGTAGTAGATCAATAGTTTGGACACATAAAGATTTCCTTATTACTTCAGCATACTCTAGGACATGATCAATCGGATACGACTCTTCATACGATTCCTTTGCAGAAGCAGGCCATTTCATGGTTAGAGGGGGAATCTTGGAAGCGGCATAGATCTTCTTATGTGGGTTTTTGGCTATTAGTTCACCCAAAAGTTTATCACTTTTCCCAGTACCATATACATATGCAGAATCAAAGAAGTTACAACCCAAATCTAATGAGAGTTGCAATGCCAACCTTATCTCATCGTCTGATGCACCAAACCAGCTACTTCCTCCCGCTCCCCATAAGCCATGGCCTATTTCGCTTACTTTGTATCCAGTTTTTCCAAGAATACGATATTTCATGCTACACCCTTTGTTTAAACTTCAAACCGTTGCTCCCATCGGGATTTGAACCCGAGTTCCTGGGTTGAAAGCCCAGTGTCCTTGGCCGAGCTGGACGATAGGAGCGCAGATTTATATCAAATTTAGCTTTTCAACATATATAAATATTCCCAGCGGCTAGGTTTGTTGTAATGCATCATCCAATTGCTTGATGCTGTCAATTCGCCTATAAGCCGAGGCTTTTGATATCCTATTCATAAGCGCCAGCCCCATGCCCCTCTCCGGGAAGGTTTGGACAAATGCAGTTTCAATATCCATTCTGTCGAGCCTCCTGAAGGCATCGAATAAGTTCTTTGCTATCTCGTAGAGATTCCCCCTGTTTCCCAGCCTTATAACTTTTACACCTTTGTTTAATTTTTCTGCAACATCATTGCTACACAGTACAGCAATATTCCTCCTTTTTGCTGCTATCTCTGATGCCTCTACAAGAAGCTCATCCCCAACGACCATTACCAGCCTCTTGTCCGGTGCATAATGCCTATATTTCATTCCCGGTGCAACAGGAGCGCCTGCCTCATACATCATCATGCTGGGCCCTTCGGGTATTATTATATTCCCTAGGTATTTCTCCAGTTCCTCTATCGTAAAAGACCCCGGCCTTAATAGTATATGGGGCTTTACCGTCATGTTTATTATTGTGGATTCGATTCCAAATGCCGTGTCTCCTCCGTCCAGTATCATGTCGATCTTGCCGTCAAGGTCAGCCCTTACGTGATCGGCACTTGTCGCGCTAGGCTTTTGGGAGGTGTTTGCGCTCGGCGCAGCTATAAGTGTTCCGCTTTCCTCTATCAGCCTTAGCGCAACCGGATGCGCAGGCATCCTTACCGCAACCGTGTCATGCCCAGCGCTTACCTCATCAGGTATTCTACTGTTTTTCTTGAGTATGAATGTAACCGGACCCGGCCATAGTATCCTTGCCGCATTCATGAAATCCTCTGGAATCTCTCTTGCCACATCCTTTAGCTGGTTCAGGTTCGATATGTGCACTATCAACGGATTGTCCGCGGGCCTCCCTTTCGCCTCGAATATCCTGGCACAGGCGCTGCCGTTGAAGGCATCGGCCCCTATTCCGTACACTGTTTCCGTAGGGAAGGCCACAGTGCCCCCTTTCCTTATCACATCCGCTGCCTCTTTTATGATATGCTTCTCTGGATTTAACGGATTGATTCTGACTATTTTTGTCATTCTAATACCACAAGCAAGACAATGCTAAATCTTATTAATCCTTTCCAGCCAATGTATTTATGGTTTGATGCAGATAGATGCGACTGAGCTTAGACTGGCAAAAAAGATACTCTGGCCCCAAGAGGAAGTAGAGGGCACAATAAAGCAGAGGCGTTTTCTTCCTGGAGGTTCGCTTATAACACCCACTACCGTAGTTGTCACTGACAAGCGGCTCATAATAATAAACAGGGCATCCCTTGGTTTGCGGCAGGACTATGAGGTTGTTCCCTACACCGCAATAGTTAGCGTAAGGCTGGAGCACGGGATCGTCACATCAACAGTCTTCGTAAGGGTGCAGGGCTACGACACAGACAAGGGCCTATTGGCTAGCGGAAAGCAGGAAGGTGAGATAGACGGGCTCAAGAACAAGGACGCGGTTGAGCTTACCGATTACCTTAACAAGAAGCTTGAGGAAAGGCTTGATGCTGCAGCTGAGATGGAAAAGGACGTGCAGGACAAGGTGCAGCACCCCGATACCAGCGTCGGTTCATACATATACTGCAACAACTGCGGCACAAAGAACAAGGCATCAGCGAAGTACTGCAGCAAGTGCGGCAGCCTGCTTGGCAAGTCCTCGTAAAAACCTACAGATGCAGCAAGCCTTATTAAACATTCAAGCCAATACAGAATAGCAACAGATGATTCAATGAAAAACGATCAGCCAAGGAACGAGTCGATGCCCTACATCACAATACTGTTCGTAATAATAATCGCGCTGATAATATTCTTCGGGTTTGCGGTGCTAAGCCTCAAATCTCAAGGCTCTGGTTCCCAGGGAAGCGGCACAAAGATGAACGCGCTTACGATATCCGCATCTGGCACAGTGGCAAATACCACCTCGCAGGCGGTATTGTATGCCAGCATCAACGGCACCGGCCAGACCAACCAGCTTGCTGTAGAGAACCTATCAGGAACGCTTAACGAATTCAATTCAACAATACTGAAATACGTGAACGGGAACGCAAGCAGGATATCCACAAGCTACTTCAACGTATACAAGATCTACAACAAAAGCGGCTATTCTGCCTCCGAGAGCGTTGACATCATCATACCCAACATAAGCAACGTGAGCAAGGCAATAGGCGCGCTTTCCAGCATACCAAACGTGTATGTTACCGATACAATCTCCCAGCTCTCAGGCACGCAGATAGGCGCCATGCGCACCAGGGCGCTTTCACTGGCGCTTGCCAATGCAACGGCACAGGCCGACGCCCTGATAGGCAATAACAGCACCGTATACTCCACAAACATCACGATAAACAGCTATTACGTATACCCCTACAGCTACTCATCCGGGGCAGGCGCAGTACCAGCAGGAATCACCACCACGGTGCCGCCGCAGTACTATGGTGGCAGCAGCACGGTCACCGAGAGCATCACAGTGGTATTCATCTACGGGAAAAAGAGCTGAGGGCAGTTTTGCGCAGGGCTTCTGTTTTTAATCAGGCTAAGTCTAATAAGACCTAGCTCACAATAGCAATTATGCAATTATTGGTATATCAGATTATACTCGGTATTATCGCAACGATTATCGGACTGGCCGGCTACATCCCTTACTTTAAGGACATAATCAAAAGAGAGATAAAACCGCATGCGTTTTCTTGGCTGATATGGGGCATATTGCAGTCAGTTGTTTTCTTTGCATCAACAAGCAAAGGCGGCGGTGCAGGTGCGTGGGCGGTGGGCGCTCCCGCATTACTGAACATGATAATATTTGTAATAGCCTTATTCAGGGGAGAGAAGGAGATAACCAATCTTGATAAAGCAAGCCTTGTTGTAGCCTTATTTGGCATAGCCCTCTGGGTAATAACTACAAGTCCGGTGTGGAGCGTTATAATTGTAACTGGCGTGGATGTTGTCGGATTTATACCGACATTCAGGAAAGCATACAGGAAACCAAAAGAGGAAGCGGTAAGTGTTTTTGCATTAAGTTCTATAGCTTTCTTCATTTCTCTTTTCGCTTTGGGTTCATTAAACATAACAACATTTTTGTATCCTGCATCATTAACCGTTAGTAATGCCATTTTTGTTATGATGGTTATGAGTAGAAGGAGCAAGAGAAAATCTAAGGTTAGAAAATAAAACATGGACCACGACTAACTGTCGCTTTAGGCCTGCCGATTATGCGACAATACCCCCAAAAGTAAAGTATAAATATGAGTTTATTCATATATTCTGTATAAGTGATGCAATGGGAAGCATGGCGACTATAGATGTCAACACGAATGATCCTGTGCTAAAAGTTCTACTGAGAAGCACGGCACGCGACAGGAAGGAAGAGGCCGGGATGGTGCGTGTAGTATCCCATCTAAGGAATGAAAATTTCAAAGAGTTGAATATCACAAAAAGATCCTTTGATTTATCTGAGGATCATATGGCAAGAGCCACGATGGCAGTGTTTGCGGAACACGTGGCAAACGACAGGCCCCACGAGGCAGTATTATTGGCATTTAAACAGAATCTTACCTCAGAACAGAGGAAAACCGCTCTTGCCGCACATCAAGATAGGCATAAAGGTCTTGATAATGCTGAAATGGAATTAAGGTCTGCTGCTGTGGAGGAGCTAATATCAGCGCACCAACCGCAGAAACAGCTATATCCTATACAGTAAGAGCGCTAAAAATGCAATCTAATCAAAATAAGATACAGCTTAACCCGCAAGGCTTATTTCTATCTGCACAGTGTCAGGCACCCTTATCCTCATTATTTGTCTTAATGCCTGTTCGCTTCCGTCTATTATGATAAGCCTCTTGTGCACCCTCATCTCCCATTTTTCGTAGGTGTGGCTGCCGTCACCGCACGGTGTTTTCCTTGTTGTATGCGACAGCCTGCGAGTCGGAAGAGGCACGGGCCCTCTTGATTCAACGTTTATAGAAGTAGCAATGAATTTTATCTGTCCCGCTATCGCGTCTATGTCCTTTGCCACTGTGCTTACTAGCTTTATTATGGCAGTTGTCATCTATCCACATCACTACTTTCTCGCGACAACCTCAAGGATTATGCCCGCTCCGACAGTTTCCCCCATGTCCCTTATTGCGAACCTTCCAAGCTGCGGGAATTCGCTGAACTTCTCCAGGCATATGGGCTTTGTGGGCTTTATCTTTACTACTGCCACGTCACCTGTCTTAAGCGTCTCAGGATTCTTTTCCGCTGTTTGTCCTGTCTTTGGATCCTTCTTCTCCAGTATGTCTGTTATTGTGCATGCAAGCTGCGCCGTGTGTATGTGGAATACAGGAGTATATCCGCGCGCAATCACATTCTGGTGGTGCAGCACTATTATCTGCGCTGTGAATTCTGTTGCAACAGTTGGCGGGCTGCTTGTCGGGCCTATCACGTCCCCTCTCTTTATGTCCTTCCTGTCCACGTTCTTTATGTTGAATCCTATGTTGTCTCCTGGCTCTGCCTGCTGCATCTGCTTGTGGTGCATCTCAATGCTCTTCACCTCTGACTTGACGCCGCTTGGCATGATCACTATCGGTTCGCCTACTTTCACTATACCTGTTTCTACCCTTCCTACAGGCACTGTGCCGAATCCGGATATGCTGAATACGTCCTGTATCGGCAATCTCAATGGCTTGCTTGTGGGCTTTTCAGGAACTGTAAGAGTGTCAAGCGCTCCCAGGAGAGTTGGCCCTGTGTACCATGTCATCTTCTCCGACTTCTTTGCAACGTTTTCGCCCATCTGTCCGGAATAGGGCACGAAAAGTATCTTGTCAGTCTTGAATCCCAGCTGTTTCAGGAGGTTTGTTGCCTCAGTCTTTATTGCATCGTATTTCTGCTGGTTGTAATTGGATATGTCCATCTTGTTTACTCCTACTATCAGCTGCGGCACCCCAAGAACGTTTACAAGTATTGCGTGCTCCCTTGTCTGCGGCTTTATGCCCTCCTCAGCGCTTATCACAAGCACTGCAGCATCAGCCTGGCTTGCTCCTGTGATCATGTTCTTTACGAAGTCACGGTGACCCGGCGCATCTATTATCGTGAAGAAGTATTTTGGCGTCTGGAAGTCCTTGTGCATGATGTCTATTGTGATACCACGCTCCCTCTCTTCCTTCAGGCTGTCCATGACGAACGCGAATTCGAATGTCGGCCTGTTGAACTGCTGTGTAAGCTCCTTGTACCTTGCTATGTCCCTGTCAGTTATTGCGCCGGTTTCGTAGAGAAGCCTTCCAACTGTTGTTGACTTTCCGTGGTCAACGTGTCCTATAAAGATTAGATTCAAATGTGGTTTATCTGCCATTGATTCACCATTTTAACGTCAAACTATTGATACCTTATAATGAGACTAAGAAAATTAGCCCCGTTGCCAAAGCGCCCAGAATAGAGAGCAAAATACATATACTTCTATAATAGAAGATATAAAAATCTATGCCTCCCCGCCTCGATTTTGCGAGTGCATCAGGAGCTTCGGCCCAGCCTCAAGGAACCGATGATCTGGCCGCCTAGGTGCCTGGATTCCAGTTCCCTGACCCATTTTGGATAGACGATCACGGTGCCGTTGCCGTTATTCTGCCTTCCAACCCATGCCTCCATTGCTGGCAGGACAAAAAGCCTGAATGATTCTGATTTCCTCATGTCATTAAACACGGAACTGAAGCCCTCGGAATCTGATATGTGCATTTTCATTTTTTCACTGCCAGTTTTAAGCGCGTATGGTATTTCTATGTTGTCTCCCAGCAAAGAGAAAACGCCCTCTGCTCTGTCGGGATCGTACCTGTGCTCCACAGTCCTGATCTGATTGACCCCGCCTATAGGCCGTATCACAGTAAAGCTGTTGGTCTGCTCATCAAAAAGTACGCGAACCTCAGAACTGCAGCTCGTCATATTTCTTAAACTCATATCATCGCCTATTGCCCCGCTTGATCTCTCAAGCAGTTGGCATGCGCAACATCAATCTATTTGGTCTTTTGCTGTATAAATACTTTTTCCCCAAAAATCATACGCGACAAATGGGTGAATAGAAAGGTATTTAAATACAGCTATTTATAATAGCTTGGAAGCGGTATAGTGATCATATGAAGATACCATACTACCTAGTGGCAAAGGACGATGACGACGACGATGACGAGGGCGACGATGACGATGATGACGATGACGAGGGCGACGATGACGGGGAGGACGAGGAGTTCTAGCATTTTGCCTGAGTTTTCATGAATCTTATTTTTCTTCTTACCAATAGAAAGGTATAAAGGATTTTTTTGTTAAATATTACTGTTAATTTTATTTGATTCTTTACATTTACGATTTAGTTGTTAGTTTAATCGGTGCTATATAATTGGCTGAAGGCATAGAACTTACTGTCGCTGGGGCTCTGGTAACGGATGACGGACGAGGCGTAGCCAGGATAGACTCGAAAGCGAGGAAGATGCTGAACCTGATATCCGGCGACGTGGTCGAGATAAAGGGCAAGAGGAAGTCGACGGCTGCGGTTGTCTGGCAGTCGCACCAGCCTGACGAGGGCCTTGATTTCATAAGGGTAGACGGCTACATAAGGCAAAACATAGGAGTGGGAATAGGCGACAGGGTATTCGTGACAAAGGCAGATGTAAAGATAGCCGAGAAGATAGTGCTTGCGCCCCCGCCAAACCAGCGCACGCCGATATCGCCGGATTTTTCCGAATACGCCAAAACCAGGCTTGAGGACAAGCCGCTTATAAAGGGGGACGTTGTGCCAGTGCCGATGTTCGGATACGTCTTCAATTTCATAGTGACCCAGGTATCGCCTCACGGAGTAGTAAAAGTGACAAAGGAGACGGATGTCGTAATAAAGAACGAGCCGGTATCAGAATCGATGGTGAAGATAGGAGAGGTGCATTACGAGGACATAGGAGGGCTGAAGACCGAGATAGAGAAGATAAGGGAAATGGTGGAACTGCCAATAAGGTATCCCGAGCTTTTCGAGCGCCTAGGCATAGAGCCGCCGCGCGGCGTGCTCCTTTTCGGCTCACCCGGAACCGGCAAGACGCTTCTTGCAAAGGCCGTTGCAAACGAGAGCGATGCGCACTTCATATACATATCTGGCCCGGAGCTTGTCAGCAAATTCGTGGGCGAGAGCGAGGAACGGCTGAGGGAAATATTCCACGAGGCCAAGGAGAAGGCGCCAACAATAATATTCATGGACGAGATAGATGCGATTGCACCGAAAAGGGAGGAGGCCACGAACGAGGTAGAGAGGAGGATGGTCTCTCAGCTGCTCACTCTTATGGATGGGATGGGCACAAGGGGCCACGTGATTGTGGTTGGTGCCACGAACAGGCCCAATGCAATAGACCCCGCATTGAGGAGGCCCGGAAGATTTGACCGTGAAGTTGAGATAGGAGTGCCTGACAGGAATGCAAGGAAGGAAATACTCCAGATACACACAAGGAACATGCCGCTAAAGGACGTGAAGCTTGACGAGCTTGCGGACATAACCCACGGCTATACAGGTGCAGACATAGCTGCGCTTGCAAGAGAGGCGGCTATGGCCGAGCTGAGGCAGATACTTCCAAAGATAATAAACAAGAAGTCTGTTCCAAACGAGATACTGATGAGCCTTAATGTTACAATGGGCGACTTCAGGGAGGCATTGTCGTCCATACAGCCTAGCGCGCTCAGGGAGGTATTCGTGGAGCGGCCTAACGTCCACTGGAGCGACATCGGAGGGCTAGAAGAGGTGAAGGCGCAACTGAAGGAGGCTGTTGAGCTCCCGGTCAAGAATCCCGAGGCATTCGAGAAGATAGGCATAAGGCCAATAAAGGGCATACTGCTTGTAGGTGCGCCAGGCACCGGCAAGACGCTGCTTGCAAAGACAGTGGCTACCGAGCGCGAGTCAAACTTCATATCCATCAAGGGCCCGGAGCTCCTGAGCAAGTATGTCGGCGAGAGCGAAAAGGCCGTAAGGGAGATATTCAGGAAGGCAAAGATGGCATCACCCTGCATAATATTCATAGACGAGATAGATTCCATAGCCTATGCGAGAGACGCAGAATCAACAGATTCGATGGTAACGGAACGAGTGGTCGATACACTGCTGACTGAAATGGACGGACTCTCCGAAATAAAGAACGTCTTCGTTCTTGCAGCCACAAACCGGCCGGACATGATAGACCCAGCTCTACTGCGGCCAGGCAGGATAGACAAGATAATAGAGATACCAATGCCGGACGAGACCACAAGGAAGGCAATATTCGCGGTGCACACCAAGCGCATGCCGCTGGCAAAGGACGTGTCGCTCGAGGAGCTATCCAAGCAAACGGACAATTACACCGGCGCCGAGATCGAGAACATAGTAAGGGAGGCAGGCATGGGAGCTATAAGGGCGCAGCGCGATATCGTCACAAAGCAGGACTTCAACCTTGCTCTTGTGGAGGTCAGGCCAACAATACCAAAGGAGCTCTCCGAACGCATAAAGAGGTTCAAGGACGAGCCCGAGAACATGTACAGGTGATATGATGAAAATAGTATATTCAGACCCAAAGACCGGAAAAAGCTCGCAGATGCAGCTTGACAAGGACAAGGAATCTATGCTGATGAACCACAAGATAAACGACGTTATAGATGGCGCGGCGCTGGGCATGTCAGGCTACAGGCTGAAGATAACCGGAGGCAGCGACAAGAGCGGATTCGCGATGGACAAGAGCATAACCGGCGCTATAAAGACAAAGGTTCTCAAGAGGGTAGCATACTCCGGCAAGCTGAAGGGCCAGTACAGGAGAAGCACGGTGCGCGGCAACACGATATCAACCGATACCGAGCTTGTCAACGCGGTGATAGTCGAATACGGGGACAGGCCCACAAGCGAGCTCTTCCCCGAAGGCGCGAAGAAGCCAAAAGAAGAAGGCAAGGAGAAATAGGGTGTTGATTTTTGGACCAAACAAGACATAGTGTGCTTAATGTGGGCACTCTCGGCCATATAGACCACGGCAAGACCTCGCTCACAAGGGCGATAACCCATGTATGGACGGACAGGCACAGCGAGAGCATAAAGAGGAACATGACCATAAAGCTGGGCTATGCCGATGCGATAATAAAAAAATGCGAGAAATGCGAGGGCGCCGGCGCATACACAACATCTGACAGGTGCGCGGACTGCGAGGGCGAGCCAAAGCCTCTCATGAGGATATCGCTGCTTGATGCTCCGGGACACGAGACGCTCATGGCAACGGCAATAGCAGGCTCAAGCGTAATAGACGCGATACTTTTTGTGATAGCCGCAAACGAGCCCTGCCCCATGCCGCAGACAAAGGAGCATCTCATGATAATAAACATCCTGGGGATAAAGAACGTGATAATCGCGCAGACAAAGATAGACATAGTGGGCAAGGAGAAGGCTACGCTTCACGAGAAACAGATAAGGAATTTCATAAAGGGCAGCGCTATAGAGGGCGCGCCCATAATACCCGTGATGCCGAACCTCGGCGTGAATGTGGACGTGATACTAGAGCACATCGCAAGGATGAAAGCCCCTGCAAGGGACCTCAGCTCAGATCCGTTGATGTACGTGGTAAGATCATTTGACGTAAACAAGCCGGGGCTTGATGCAGATAAGCTTTCCGGAGGGGTCCTCGGATGCGCGGTTATAAGGGGAACATTAAAATCCGGCTCGGAGATAGAGATAAGGCCAGGGATAAAAATGGCTGCAAAGTCAAAGCGCGAGTCATATGAATCTATAATAACCGTTGTAAAAGAGATGAGCAACGGCGACGAGAAGCTCGCTGAGGCGATACCCGGAGGTCTTATAGGAATATCCACGGAGATAGACCCCACGTTCACAAAGGCCGACGGCCTTGTGGGAAACGTTGCCGGGCTTGTGGGGAAGCTGCCGCAGGTAATAAGCAGCCTAACGATAAAATACCACAAGCTGAAGCGCGACGATATACCCGAGCAGCACCTTGCAGAGAACGAGCCGCTGATACTTGGAATGGGCACGACAACGGTGCTCGGCTACATAAAGAAAGTCAAGAAGGACAACCTTGAGATTGAATTGAAGCATCCGATAAGCGTGGACAGGAGCGTCAAGATAGCCGTGATGAGGAACCTCGCGCACAGGTGGAGGCTTACAGGCTATGCGCAGCTAAACTGACAGTTATCAGCCTTCCTGATGGCATCAAAGGAAGATAGTTCTGCGGTTGATTGATCATGGAAACAAAGGTTGCGAGTATAATCAAGGGCAATATGATTTCTGTCAGCTCAAGCACAAAGCCGGCCGCGGCGCTGAAGCTGCTGGAGAGCTCAAACATCCCTATGCTTCCTGTTATAGAGGACGGCAGACTTGTGGGCATAGTGACAGGCGACCGGCTCAGGGAAAGGGCGGGATCTGGAAGCTCAGTGAAGTCTATTATGCTGCATCCGCTCTTCATCGAAAAGAATGCTGGCATAGACCACGCCATAAAATACATAATGAAGCACAAAATAAGTAGGGTGCCGGTCGTAGAATCAAGCATAGGCATGAGATGCATAGGAATAGTAACCGCATCAGAGCTCCTTAAAGCAAAAAAGCTGATGCAGCAATAAAAAACAGCCTCGCTACTTCATAAGGACTATCTGTATGGCGCTTACCTTGGACCTTGTGCCGTCCTCGTTCGTAAGTTCCTCCGATGATGTCTTTATGCTCTTCTCCCTCAAATCCGGAAGGAATCGGTTCATAACTATCTCCTTTACGTCTACCGCCCTTGATATGGAGTTGCCTCTTGCTTTTATGGTTACCTCGTGCATTCCGCTGTTGAACTGAGTCACTACAGCAAGCACGTAGTTCATTGTAGGCTTCCTGCCTATATATACAATGTTCTCGGTCCTTCCCTCTCCATCCATATTCATTCTCTGTTCTGTTTCGTTTGTCATGATATCAACTCCCTTAGGTTTTTGGATTGAGAAAATTTGGTAATCAAAGTATATATATGTTGTTGTGGTTTGCGTTACTCTCATTTATATGGAAAGGTAAAAAAATAAAATAAAGCCCAAGCGGGCTCATATAAGGATGAAAACTGCAGCCATAAGCAGAAGCACTACAAGGTCATGCGCAACCTGTATCCCGAACATCTTTGATGATGTGGAGCCGAACGATACCCTTACAAGTTCCTTTGTTGCAAAGAACCCGAGCCACAATCCGGCAGCAAGCTCAAATCCTCCCTTGAGGGTCGTTACGTGCATTATGCCTATCAGCAGTCCAAGCGCAAGCGCAGTGACGAAGGCGCTGACAAGCGCCCCAACAAATGCCTTTCCTGACATCTTCATCTTGGCTCCCTTCTTCATCCTCATGCTCTCCATCCATGCGTTCCCAAAAAGTGCAGGGGAGAACCAGACGAACCCAATTATCATAGCAACTATCGTGGCGACCACGACGGCAAGCCAGTTCACTACTAGTGTCACCATGGTAAATCCATCAAAAAGAAGATATTTAAGCCTAGCGGTATTAATTCAAAAATGTACAACTAAGAATAGAAATTAATTTTCGTACTATGTTCCGCCGCCCATACCCTTGACTTCCCTCAGGATTTTGAAATTAGCCACATGAATGGTTGGTTTTCCTACTCTATCTCCTTCTAGTTCACCTTCCACCTCTAAAACAGAACCGGTTCTCAAAGATCGCGCCCACTCAAATAATAGTATGTCATCAGACATATCTACTCGCATATGAACCATGCATTGGCCATTTTTCTTTTTTGGGTCTGTCAGATCAATATTTATTATGTCCTTTGCCAGAGCCAGGCCCAAAGGGCTCGCATACATTATTCCAGCCTCAAACTTTAATGTACGTTTTTCTAAATTTTCAGGATGGCGCGATACCGTTCGGATGTCAGTTGCAACCGATGAATCCTCCTTATTTTTTTGTTTTCCTATCATGTAATACACCTAAAATGTTATGGTTTTACATAATAAATATCATTCTGCCTGCTGCTTTGCTGCAGTCTTCCTAACGAGCTTTACCTCATTCTCCACATTCAGCTCCAGGCCGATCTCCGAAAGCCTCTGGAACGGATACGCTATAGATATCTCGCCCAACAGCCTTACCTCCTTTTCAAGGCCAAGTTCCCTTGCAAGCCTCATGTTCGACTCTATGGAGCACAGCACCTCAGTGAGTATGCTCCTAGAAATCTCAAGCACGTGCTCCCTGTCAATCGAATTCTCCTTTATCAGCTTTATAGATTCCTGCGTGTCCCATCGCTCCTGGCCATCCTTGGTCTCGAAGGCCTTGCCGAAAGAGCGCATGAATTCCGGAGATACCGGATAGAACACCTTGTAGAATACGGTGCCAAAGGTTGTGGCGTAGGAGTATCTGAGTATGATGCCAGTAACTATTACCCTGTCCTGCCAGGATTCTATCTTTGATATGTAATCGAATACCCTTGTCAGTGACTCAGGCTGCTCTCCCACGCTGTGCCCAAGCCCCTCAGCAAGGTTCTTTATAGCCCTGGTGCGCCTGTATTCTGTCTCCGATATATCAGTGTAATTCCTCTCGTACTCCGCGTTGCGGTCATGTGAATTTGCAACCCAATCCCTCTCTATGCGCGCCATGTTCTCCTCGCCGTAGTAGAACAGGTTGAGAAGTTTCAGTATGGATTCTATGCTGAATTCTGTGCCGTTGGGCAGTTTTATATGGTCCTTTGTCAGTTCTCCCTTTCTTCTTTTCACATCGATAAGGCTTATCGCGAACTTTACAACTGCTATCGGGTTCTCCCTTGCATACCTGTAGATATAGGGCTTTACCCATTCTGGTATGCCGTATTTTTGCAGCGTAGACTCTATGAGCTTGTCCATGGGCAGCCTAAAAACCTCATTTGTTACTTTAATATAACAAGGTTATATTTTTATGCCTTCTTTTTTGCTATTCCATTCCTCTTCCTAATTGCAAAGAGAACCGCAGCTATTATTATATAGCCGAAGCTAATCCCTAAGGAAAAAAATAAAAACAGCAGTTCCGGATTTAGCTGATTATTTCCCCTATAGCAAATCTTTCCTTGACTTCTGTTATCCTTGCCTTCACAGTGTCGCCTTCCTTTGCGCCCTTTATGAAGATTACAAAGCCGTCCTTCTTTGCTATTCCATCCCCTTTGGATGCTACTGCCTCTATTTTGACTTCTACTTCATCGCCAGGCTTCACTGGCTTTGGTTCTGAAGAGCCCGAATAGGAACTTCTTCTTCCCTCTCTGCGTCCTCCATAGCTTCCTCCATAGGAGCTATTTCTGCCCGATCCTTCATCTTGGTACATTATATACACTTTCTATTTTGTTTTACGTAGAATTAGAGCTTTTTGCTTTCTTCTCCGCAATATATATTACGATTGCTCATATATAAAGCTCTTTGGGTGGCATCTCCCAACTTTGGTGGCTGATTTATGCTCTTAACCTAGCCGGCTGTTTCCTCTCAAGCCCTTCCTGGAGCCCTCTAAGCGATTCAATAAATTTAGGATTTGGCGAGCACACTTCCACTTCATTTATTTCAGAGTTAAATATCCCTACAGAAAAGGATTTAACACCGTTAAACATTATCTCAAGTTTTGAACTGCCCGGACCTGATTCTATATATTTTATATTAAAGTTGTCCCCATG
Source organism: uncultured Microcaldota archaeon (assembly GCA_963804175.1). Classification (GTDB taxonomy): domain Archaea; phylum Micrarchaeota; class Micrarchaeia; order Micrarchaeales; family Micrarchaeaceae; genus UBA12276. The sequence continues at coordinate 106,510 of CAWDPD010000001.1, read as the reverse complement.
TCCGTAATATTCGTGTGAAAGGCTGTTTTCGTCGATTGGTGTATGTTCGCCGTGTGTCTTGGCTATATGCATGCCCACACGAGCTATGCCTTCCACCTTTTCCCTGAAGCTCTGGCCTATCAATAATTTTGGAGCATCACTTAAATATGGCCTGTATTTGCTTTTTCCGTTGTTGCCGCTAGGGATAGGTACTGCTATTGATGTCATTTTATCACTTTATTACTGTAAGTATTTTGATATATAAGGATTTCGGTGGCGTTTAAAGCCCTATCTATTGCGCCAGATTAAAAGCACAGGTAAATCCTTGATCAGAGCTTGCCCTGCTCCTTGGTGTAAAGCAGCATGCTCTCAAATACTCGCGAGACCTGTCCGGCCCTTATTCCGTATATTGAGCCAACTCCCCTCTTGTTCGCGAGCTCTATCAGCCTCTGGGTTATTATGCCGTCGAATACCACGACCTTTATATCATTGGCGTCCTGTATGGCCTGTATCAGTTCCCTTATCGGTATCTCTGATATCATCTTGCCATCGCTGTCATATAGCCTTCCGCGAAGTGTGTTGTGCAATTCAGTGAGCGAATCTACGTACCTTTGGTCTGCCTGCGATGCACCCTTATTTTCATTGTCCATGTTCATTTTAGGTATGGTGTCCAATCCTTCGGCAGCATTGCCGTTGATATCCTTTATGCCCAATTCCGGGTCGATCTTCATGGGCTCCGCTGTTTGCTGCCTTGACCTATCCCTTCCGAGCATGTTCTGCGATATCTGGCTGGGGCTGAGTATGCTCCTGTCCCTTTCCTCCTCTCTTGGTGCGCCGCCAAGCCGCATGGTTTTTGTTACGTCCTTCTGCTGGCTCTGCTGCGACAATTGTGATGGCGGTCGTGGTACCTCCTGCACCTGTGGATGCGAGGATTGCGGCTGCTGTGTTTGTGTCTGTGGCTGCTGAGGTTGCTGGTACCGCTGCTCCCTTTGCTGTGGTCTTTCACGGTTGCCATAGGTGCCATGCCTTGCGCTGTCGCCGTTGCCGCCCATGTTCCTTATTCTTGGTATTACCTGCTCTATAGGCACCTTTGCCCTTAGCGCCTTTATTATGTCTTTTCTTGTCAGTTCCTCCACTTCCTTGCCGTCTGGCGCCCTTACCACGAAATCTATGTCGCAGACGTTCAGAAGCCCTCTCAGTATCATGTCCCCTCCGCGATCCCCGTCAAGGAATAGTGTTGTCTCCTTTGACTTTGAAAGGTCTATTACCGTCTGGGGTATCTTGCCAGTTGCGCCTCCCACTGCTATGCAGTTGTCTATGTCGTTCTTAAGCAGGTTGATTACGTCTGCACGTCCCTCTACAAGGATTATCTCATTGCTGTCCGCTATGTCAGGCCCTGATGGGAGGTTGTCAGGCCCATATGTGGTAACCACGCTTGACTTGACATCTGTCTCAACCAGTTCGCTTATCTCCTTGCTGTCTGGCATCTCGGTAGTAAGCAGCGTTTTAAGAAGGTCCTTTGCCCTCATCACTATCTTTCTCCTCTTTTCGCTCCTTGTGTCCTCTATCTTGTTTACCTTGAATATTGTCTCGAAAGGTCCTACCCTGTCCACTGATTCTATTGTTGCCCCAAGTATGCAGGTTTCCACCCTGCCGAGAGATGATGGGAGGAACAGCTTGCCGTAGGTCTTGTTGCCCTGTGTTGCGGCCTCGATTTCTATTCTACCTATCTTCCCGTTCTTCTGAAGCTCCCTAAGGTCAAGTCCTCCGCCAAGTAGGCCCTCTGTCTGTCCGAAGACAGCGCCGATTATGTCAGGCTTTTCCGCAAGGCCCGATATATCGAATCGTGCCTCTACCATGTATTTTACTATGTCAATGTAAGTTTTTGCCATTTACACACCTTGTGTGTCAAATAGCCATAGAACCAGTAGAAGATTATCCTCCTTCAACTATGCCGTCGTCTGATAGAGTAGCAACGCTAGGCAATAATTCCCTTTCCCTTAAAATTAAATATTTAACCTCCATCAAAAGGCACCTTCTACATGAGTATGACTATTAACTAATATAATTGGTATGAATATGCTTATAAGCCTTTTGTGTGCAGGCAGTCTCATTTACCGTTCACCTGAATATCTCATTGAAAATTGAAATCATATTTTTGATGTTATCAATCTTTGCGTACTCATTCGGTTGGTGTGCCATCTCGCTTTCTATAGCCCACACTACCGCATCATATCCTCTTTTTCTCAAATATGCTGCTATGGTCCCTCCGCCTATGCCGACCAGCCTTGCCCTTAGCCTGAGTTTCTTCTTTATTGCTGCTTTGAGAATTCTTATTATCTCGGAATTCGGGTTTGTGGGCCTAGGTGCCTGCTCCTCTTGTACCACCTCAACAGTTACCTTTGCATTGCAGTTCCTTTTCAGCCTGTTTATATCATTTAGTATGTCTGAAATCCTGTAATTCGGCAGGATCCTGCAGTCAATGTAGAAGACCTCCTTTCCAGGTATTATGTTTATGCTATCAACATTCTTCTCATGTTTTGTCATGACAAAAGTAGAGGGTGTTGCGAAAGGTTTCATTCTCTTATTATATTTTCTATTCAGAAATTCGCATACCTCCAACCCGAACCCTGCTCCCTCCATAAAAGCATTTATTCCTATCGTTGGCCTACTTGCGTGAACCTGCTTCCCAATCACGCTGAATTTCAGCCAGAGTATGCTTTTCTCTGCAATCTCTATCTCATCGCCGCTGGGATTTCCTGCATCAGGCACTATAAACATGTCTGCTTTTCCAAATATCCTTTCCTTTAGCAGCTCCTGGATTCCATACCTGCTTGCAGTTTCCTCATCAGCAGCAAGAACCAGCCCGTAATTGTATCTTAATTGATTTTCTTTTCCCAACATCGACTTTAGCGAGTACAGTCCGGAGATTATACCTCCTCCATTGTCTTCTGATCCTCTCCCGTAAATCTTCCCATTTTTTATAACAGCCTTGAAAGGATTGGTTTTCCAGAGATTTATGTCACCTTCTGAAACCGTATCTATGTGCGCAAGTATCCAAATGGTCTTATCCTTTTTACCGTATTTTACTACGACATTTGACCTTTTAACTTTATTACTGTCGATATAGTCGTATCTTCTGGGATTCAATCCCCAACCTCTAAGCAACTTTTCAAGAAAATCTGCCCTTTTTGACTCCCCCCTTCCTCCGGAATCTGGGGATATTGATTTTATCGGTATAAGCTTTGAGTATGTCTTTAACATCTCATTTTTGTTATAGTCGGCCATCAAATTTACCTGATACTCTTAATAAGATTAAACTACGGTGACAGCCACATCTCTTACCAAGAAGCTCGGGACAAAGAAGTAACTCATGTCAGTATCCCATGAGGCGCATTGTCTCTCGTTATGTGCAACGAGATCCATGTTCTCCAGCATCCTTATTATGTTATCGCTCACCCTGATTCCGACTATCGGGCCTATGTCCTTTTGCTTTATTGCAAATTGAGGCTCGCCGTTCTTTATGTATATTGTAAGGTCCCTTGGCATTGTTGAAAAGTCCCCATTGATATAGCTGCTGAACCTGGTGTACCATGAGTTTGTGACAAGTATTCCGTTCTTGACCTCGGACATCAGCCTCTCTACATCCTTTACTGTGTCCTTGTGTTTTAGGACCATCGTCCTGCTGGTCGGGCTTATAAGGCCTGCATTACCCGTGCTTTTGGAATTGTACTTCTTTGCAGTTGAATAGTTGTGCAGATAATTCTTCAAAATTCCGTTCTCGACTACTGGAGTTGCCTGCGATGGCGTGCCTTCCGAGTCGTAGACGGACGAGCCTATTCCCTCCTTTATCTTCCCATCGTCATAGATGGTAAGGTTCTTGTTTGCAACCTCCTTGTTTAGTTTCTTGGTGAAGCAGCTTCCAGTCTCAACACTTCCCATGCATGCGAAAGTTGTCACGTAGGTCAGAAGCGATCCGCCTGGCGAATTCATATAAATCACGTCGTATTTCCCGTTCTCTATCTTTCCGATCTTCTTTGTGCTTCTTGCCATTTCCGCCATACCCATCGCCTCATCCTCAAATTTGATGTCCTTCAGCCTTCGTGAGGCAAAAATATTCTGAGATGAGAGGTTCTTGTTAAATACCCTAAGCGACATCCTTGCAAAACTTCCCTTGTCGCTGTTGTTGAATCCATTGCTTGTACTGTCAGTTCCTGTTCCCGATCCTATTACTATCATTCCCGCAACGCTTGTAGCGCCAGCGTCAAGAGCCCCGTTTATTGCCGCAGTTGCCTTGTCGGCCAGCTTTGAGTTATCGCAATTTTCTATTTCTTTATCGTAATAATAAGTGTCCCTGATCTTTTTGGAGCTTGGCTTTGCAAGTCCAAAGTAATCAGATTTGGGCTTTAATCCGCCAAGAGCCTTTGATGCGTTGGTTATGCATCTTTTTAGGCCCTCCTTGCTTGTATCCCCTACATCGCCCAGATACATTATCTTCTTGTTTTTCTCAAGGAATACGTTGCAAACCGTGTCGTGCTTCTCAACAAGTGAATCTATCTCTGAATTGACTATCTTGAGGTAAACTGTCCTGTATGTGCTTGTGGATGCCTCAACGTCGCCAAATCCCATCCCCTTTGCTATCTTGATTATCCCTTCAGTGTTCTCTCCCATGTAATCACCTGAACGATAGTAGTGTGCTTGGGCCTCCCATTGTTACAGGAACTCCCTGCATCGGCTCCCCCTTGCCGCAGTTGCCCATGTAAAGCTTGAAGTCGCTTCCCAAAAGCTTAACGGCATGCCAGAAATCCAGCGTGCCCTTTTCAAGCCTGTAGTTCTTTACAGGCTTTTCTATGCTGCCGTTCTTTATTATGTAAGCGACATTGCCCTGGTACCTTGAGAAGCTCCTTGTGTCGTCGATGTTCCATTCTGTGAAGTTCTTTATATATATGCCGTCTTTTGCCTCCTCCATAAGTTCATCAATGTCAGCTCTTCCCTTTTCAAGATAAGTGTTTCCCATCCTAACCATCGGCTCATTTGAGTACGAGTCGCTTCTTGATGAGCCATTGCTTTTCGTCTTTAGCACATGGGCGTATTCCCTGTTGGTCAATAGATCATTTTGCATTCCGTTCTTTACTATGCACCTTTTCCTTGATTTTACTCCTTCCTCGTCAAAAGCATAAAATCCATAGGAGTTTTCAATAGTTGGGTCATCGTATATCGTTACATTCTCGCTGCCTATTTTCATGCCCAGATTCTCTTTTGTTAGGTAGCTTGTTCCGGCCTGTGCGGCTTCCCTTCCATATATCCTGTCCGATTCGCATGGGTGGCCGATGCTTTCATGTACCGCAATTCCTGTTATTTCTGGTGCAATAACAACATTCTTGACTTTGCTTATTTGATCTTCTGTAAGCTTTACCCCTTGCCGCATTACTTTATACATCTCTTTTGCATTATCAAGCGCATCCTCCGTGATCTTGAGCCCCAGAAAGTTTTCATAGCCCCCTTTTACGCCATACTGCAGTATCCTATCCCTCGTATCTTGATCCATCAGCAAGACTCATCACCACTACGGCCATCGCAACTGGCACATTGCTATTTACTGTATTGCCGTCAGTATTGACTATATACTCTCTTCCCCTGCCTACATGCCCGTAAACCGATCTATATTTAACGTACTTGAGATCCTTTAGGTTTTTGTCCGTGTCTGAGATGTAACCCATAAGGTCCCCGGATTCGACCTTGATTCTCTCTTTTACATTATATTCGGATTTGAGTTTTGGCTCATCAGACATCTGTGTGTCAACACCCTTGAAACTTTTGAATCTGCTTATCGCCTGCTCTATGTTCTTCCTTTCCAGTATGTTTGTAGAAAACGTATACAGCCTCTTGTTTTTTATCAGTCTTATCCTAAGTCCGACATTTTCGCTATACATGCCTCCGTTGAATATTCCCTGTTCAATCGCATACAATTGGCCGAGGCTGTATCGCAGATACGCCTCAGCATAGTCTATTCCAGACTTCTGTGCCACTTTTATCGCATAATCAGCAATGCCGTAATCGATATCCATAGAAACGCGCCTAGTCATCTACCAATCATATTGCAAGGATGTTAATTTAAATATGATGTTTTAAAGTCTAATGATTAGAATATAATAGTTGATTACAGGTTGAGATAATGAAAATAGCCTTTGTGTCTGATGCTGTCTATCCGTGGAATGTCGGCGGCCTGGAAACTCTGGAGAGCACCGAGGCCCAGGAGCTTGCAAAGACACACGAGGTGCATTTCTTCTCGCTCAAATGGCCTGGCATGAAAAAGGACTTCAGGCACAACGGCATAATGTACCACACGCTGCATGATATAACAGCCGAGAGATTCTACAGGCACGGAAGAAGATCAATAAGAGAGGCCATAATCTATGCGCTTGGCCTGTTCAGGATTTTCTTCTATAAATTCGATTATATCCAGTCAAACGAATTTCCAATAGTCCAGATACCGATACTAAGAATTTACTGCAAGCTTACCGGTTGCAAGCTGATACTTGACATGCATGAGGTATGGGACATAAAGTATTGGAAAAGCTATCTGGGTGGAGGCGTACGGGGAAACATGGCCAATATATTCACCTCGTTTGTGCTTAAGATGGCAGATGCGTACGTAGCAAACTCAAGCGCAACTGTTGAGGGCCTGGAGAAATTAGGGATCGACAAAAGGAAGATACACCTCTTCTCCCCGGTAATAAACGACAATGAGCTAAAAGAGATAAAAACCAAAAAGGAGGAGAAGACCGTGATATTCTCCGGGCGGTTGATAAGGGAGAAAAGGATCGACAAGTGGCTAAGGGCGGTAAAGGGCGCAAGCAAAAACGTCAAGGGAATAAAAGCAGTAATAATCGGTGAGGGCCCGGAAAAGAATGCAATAGCAAAGATGATAAAAAGATTGAAGCTTAATGGCATAGTGGAATCAAGGGATTTCTACCGCACAGCGAACAAGAGCGACCTCTACCGTAGGATAAAGGAATCGAAGGTGCTGCTGCAGATGTCAGAGAGGGAGGGCCTAAGCATAATAGTGCTGGAGAGCCTCGCGCTGGGCACCCCGGTGCTGCTTCCGGTATATTCCCCGGTTCCAAATGAGGTAAAGGAGATGTGCGTAGTGAGGGATGAAATAAGCATACCCAGCGAGCTTGGTGAGATGCTAAATTGCAAGGACAAGAGCAAATACATAAAGAACATAGACAGGTTGGGAAACTTCTCAGTTTCGCACACCAACAAGTTCTATTCAAACCTTTTCAAAAAGCTAAGCAACAGGTAATCTAATGAAGATACTAAACTCGCTGCCTCCGTACAACCTCTTCGGACTTGAGGAGCAGAACTACAAAAAGGCAAAGGTAGTTGCAATTCCAGTTCCATACGACTCTACAACCACGTACAGGTCAGGGACAAGGGAGGGCCCGCATGCAATCATAGAGGCAAGCAGGAACATCGAGCTCTACAGCGAGGAGCTCGGCGCAGACATAAGCAAGATCGGTATATATACCACGGAGGAAATAGCACCGGATATAAGTTCACCAGAGAACATGGTGAAAAGGATAGAGGGGGAAATCCGCCCCATCCTGGACGACAGGAAGATGCCCCTGCTGATAGGCGGCGAGCACACGATATCCTTGGGAAGCCTAAGGCCTATATCAGAATCAAGCAAAAAGATCAGCTTTCTCCACTTTGATGCGCACGCAGACTCAAGGGATAGCCTCAACGGCTCCAGGTTCTGCCATGCCTGCGTTGTAGCGAGGGCAGGCGAGCTTTGCAGCACCTACAGCGTTGGGGTGAGAAGCATAGATGAGCAGAGCGCAAAGAGGTACGGGAAGAACATACTCTACATGAATGACATCCATGAAATGAAAACAATAGATATAATCAGATCCATAATCGAGAAAACGCATGACAGCATATATCTAAGCATTGATCTTGATGTGCTTGACCCGAGCGAGATGCCCAGCGTGGGAACTCCAGAGCCTGACGGTCTAAACTTCTACGAGCTAAAGGAGATAATAAAAGGAGTAACAAGAAAAAAGAACATTATCGGCATGGACTTCGTTGAGCTTAACCCCATACCCGGGCTGATGGCCCCAAACTATCTTGCTGCAAAGCTTGTCTATCTTACATTAGGTTTTGCGTTCCAGGGTAAGAAATGAGCAGCTCTACATTTGGCCTGGTAATATCCAATGAAAACAAAACATATCCTTATATCAGGTTTACCTGCAACTGGAAAAACTTATCTATCAAGATACTTTAAGAAAAGGGGTAAAAATGCCTACGATGCTGATGAAATCGTAGGAAGATGGATTGATAAGAAAACTGGAAAGCCAAGAGAACCTACAAAAAGAGAATGGGAACAATTATCCGGGATAGAATGGGAATGGGACGGTATAAAGCTAAAAAAGATACTGAAAAAGAATAAAGAAGTTTATCTTTTTGGATCAGCAAACAATATGCATGATTTTGTTTCGCTTTTCAATAAGGCATACTACTTACATGCCGATAAAGATCTTATAGTAAAGCGAATTAAAAACAAAAACAGAGAGCATGACTTTGGTAAACCCGCTAAACAGCGGAAATTAATCTTAAGCTGGATAAAGCCTGTAGAAGAGAGGGCAAAAAAGGAAGGCTTCGAGTTCATTGATGCATCTTTATCTGCACAAAAGATTTTTGGTATAATATGTAATAAAAAACCGAATACTACTCCAAGCGCTTGATTATATGGTAAAAGAAAAACAGTTTGGTTTAGTAAAATTTTCTTGTCATCTAAATTACTATTTATTTGAAATCCTTTAAATGTTTAACAAAATCAATGTTTATTTTATCTATTAACTTCTGATCTGTTGTATATAATTCCGATTTAATCATAGTTGCAAGTGCGACATAAGATGCATCATACACTGTAATATTATATTTCGTTACTAATTTTGCAATTAGTTTGCCAAATTCTCTATTCATTTCAAAATTGCCAAACCCGTAATCTTCTATAGCATCTGCAGCGTTCTCTAATTCTAGTTCATTAAAAGCCTTTGAATATTTTAATGCATTTAAGACTTCATAAGGGAACAGCGAAGGGACTAATATATCTAACTTCTTTGATATATATGCATCTCTTATCTCGTAAGCTTTATCTGAATATGTCTCGTCTGATATTAGTTTCACAAAAACACTAGCATCAATTACTATTTGGTCCATACCTAGTATCCCTCATTTTCCTTATCACTTCTGTACTATCAAATTTCTTTATTTTTCTAAAAAGTCTATCTGTAGTTGCTACAGCTCTTGCAAGATTTTTTTCATCTTTTGTCTTTAACCTTTCCGATATAAATTTCCTAATCTCAGCAGACCAATTTAGTTTTGCTTCTTTCATCTTTTTTTTAGTTGATATATCGATTTTTATCAGTATTGCTTCTTTATATTCCATATAATCATAATATATATGGTATATACGAGTATATAAATCTTTCCTTAACAATTCCTTTAATCCAATCTTTTTAGATAACCAAACTGAATTGAAAATCAGCTTCTCTCGACAAAGAATTAATCCAGACGCTTGATTATGTGGTAGCCGAACTGCGTCTTTACTATTCCCGATGTCTGCCCCTTCTGGAGCTCAAATGCCGCCTTCTCGAATTCCCTTACCATCATACCATGCCCGAAGAAGCCTAGGTCACCGCCATGCTTTCTTGTGCCGTCTGTCGAATACTGCTCGGCAAGCCTGCCGAAGCCCTCGCCCTTCGAAAGTTTGTCCAGCACTTCCTTTGCTGTTGATTCCTTTGCTACCAGTATATGCGCGCACCTTATCTTGTCTGCCATGAAACCACACATCTAATTGGTACTTGGTACTATTTATTTATTATTATGTTTTAGTTTTCAGCTGTAGCTGCCCTTAGCGTGAAACCTGGCTGCCTATGCTGGTGCTGTTCCGGCTCTGCTCTTTTTAGCCCCTTAAGAGCAGCATCCTTGGCGTCCTGCCTCTCTCTCATTGCTGTCCTCACCTTTTCGTTGCCGGATGTCAAGAGAACCTCCCTGACCTGCGGAAGCAGCTCCTTTGCCTCTGAAAGGGCCAGCCATACTCTGTGGTCTTTGATCAATATTGCCTGCAATTCAACTGAATCCCCTCGTCTTATTATGCCGGTTTTTGCTAACTGGCTTCTGCCCGAGAAGGCGATCGTGTGCAGGGATTCCTTTGATGCCACTGGGTTATCCGCCAATGCGATCTCAAAAAGATCGTACTGGTCCCTAAGCCTGTCATGATCCTTGGAATAAATGCGATCAAGCACGGTCTTTTGTGCATCAGCAGTTAATTTAGGGTTTGTCCCCAACGCTGCCACTATCCTCATGTTGCACTCTGTTTTGGCGATGTGAAGCATCTCCTCATTCGAGCGCGTGCTTTTCGCCTTTGCCATGAGCTGGCTCTGATCTTTGTGCCTGTCTACGTGCGGTTTTGTGCTCATCATGTTATCACGTTGTCTTGTAGCATTGTCGCTGCATTGCAGAAATCTAGCCTCGTGAGCTAATACTGTAATCAGCGAACTTGAATTGACTTGCTGCTCTCTACTGGGTATGGTTAAGCTGCCTATGATATAAAAACCTGAGCCGCAATTCGGTTTACCGGATTACCCGACAAACTACTGGTTCATCCTTCTGAATGCGCCGTCAAGCTCCTCCCTTGAGCCTTTCCTCATGTTCTGCGAGGCCCCGATGGCAATCTCATATTCGTTGTTCTCAAGCCCTTTCACTACTGCTTCTGCAACCTCTACAGAGGATGAGCTCCACTCCGTTTTCTCCAGCATATGGCCCTTCAGCTCCGTGTCGTAGACAGTTGGCGGTATTACCTCGAATACCTTTATCGGAGTTTCCCTCAATTGGTGTCTGAGCGACATGCTGAAAGAGTGCATTGCAGCCTTTGTTGCGCAGTATACCGGAAACACGGCCAAGGGCGCAAAACCAAGCCCTGAGGATACGTTTACTATTGCTGATTCCTTCTGGGTAGAAAGAATTGGTATAAAATACGCGGAAAGATATATCTGTGCCTTAAGGTTGGTGTTTATCTCGTCCTCGCTTGTCATAAGATCCTCTATTCCTTTCCTGAAATCTATTTTTCTTTGTATGCCTGCGTTGTTGATAAGCATGTTCAGGTCTCTGAATTCCAATTTTACCCATTCGTAGAGCATTCTCTGGTCATCAGGCTTTGATATGTCGCATTTTTTTATGTGTATATCGGGAAGCTTCTGCTGCGCCTCTTTCAACCTGTCCTCCCTTCTCCCGCATATTATCACATTGTTGCCAATTTTGCTTAACGCCTCAGCAAGTGCAAAGCCTATGCCCGTGGCTCCTCCGGTAATCAGGATTGTATTGTCCTTAACATCCATGCCATCGCCAAATATAATAGGTTTCATAGGTACTTAAGCACTGATATAATTTCATGGTCATTTGGATTTTTCTTTAGCGGAATCCAAACTCCTCCAAAGGTACATGGCCGCTATCGACTTGTAAGGCTCCCATCTTATGGACAGCTCTTGCAGCCTTTTCTTATCTGGCCGGTTTTTTAGTCTGTAGGCCTTCTTGACTGCATTCATTAACCCCAAATCATCTGCGGGAAATACATTCACCCTCCTTAGGTTGAACATAAGGAATGCCTCTGCCGTCCATCTTCCTATGCCCCTGACCTCGTCCAATATCGAAATTACCTCATCATCATCTAGAGTCTCCAAGGTTTCAAGGGCCAATTTTTTATTTGTCACCCTTTCGCACAAATCCTTTATATACGAATACTTTTGCGGCGATATCCCCGCACTCCTGACTTTCTTTTCGGGAGTTTTTAGGAATTCCTTTGGCGTGGGGAGCCTTCCACCGTACAGTTTCTCAAACTTCTTGAGTATGGAAGCTGCAGCGGAACCGGCTATCTGCTGGTATACGAACATTCGGATCAATGCACTGTATGGGTCTCCCGATCTAGGTCCTATCTTTATGGTTCCTATATCATCTATTATTTTGTCAAGCACCCTGTCGTTTTTTCTTAGGTGGTGCACTCCCTTTTTCCACACCGATTTGGAATCAAACGTTTGAAATTTTCTATTTGGCATATTTCACCTCAAATATCTAATTAATTCCTAGAAATGGCATTGACTGTCTCGAATAGAACAGCCAATTGTAACTGAACCAGTTTCTTAATTGGTAAAACTTCCCAATCTGTTTTAGAGTTGATTATTTTACTGCATTCCTTTATTTTACCATCTAGCATGCTAATCTCATTTTGGTCCAAACCTGAATCCAATGCTGCTCTCCTTACTTGCCCAAACAGAAGTCCGCCTTGATAAAAGTAAGAACCCAGTATTCCATCAAATACTTCAGCTTTTGTAGCCTGTCTGTCAAATTCATGAGAAGAAATTATAAAATTCTTCATCGCGTCAGTTCTTGTATCCCATTGCCTCTTTCTATCACTCATCAAGTAAAACCATGGATTTGGCTCTTTAAGTTCATTTACTGTTTTTGATAGCTGAAGGGCTCTTTTATCTAATTCTTCCAAGGTAAGAAATCCATTGTAATCCCCTACCTTTCTCAAAAGGCTAGCAGTATCGATACGGCCAACCTTTTTACTCAAACTTTCTCTCATACAAAATACCTATATTTTCGCTGGTGGGTCCGCGGTTCAGCAGCGTCTGAGTTCGATGGACTTAACTAAAGTTTTTGATAAATATCCCGTCTGTGACCGATGGACCTAACAAATATGATCTTTTTACCTTGTTCTATATCTGCAATAATTCTATAATCTCCGACTCTTAACTTGTATTCCGGCCTGCCAGTTAACCTTTTGAAATATTGGTATGGATTAGTTCGTGCGCCTTCTATTTTCTTTATTATTCTTTTAATTATTGTTTTATCGAGCCTTTTCAATTGAGATAGTGCTTCTGCCGAATATTCCAATTCAAAAACTGGCACTATATCCCTAGTTGTTTCTTTAGCTCCGCAGCAGTATAAGTTCTGCCGTTCTTTATATCAAGTAAGCCCCGGATTAGCGAGCTTCTGAATTCAGTAGTATATTTACCTTCATCGTCACCTTCAGGTATAAGTGCCATAAGCGCATCTATTACTTCGTCATACGTGGCCCTCCTATAGGGTTTAAGCTTATTCAGTTTTTCTCTTGTTATTTTAGTTATCTGTATTGTAGTGTAAGTCATATAATCACTATATAACATATGTATAACAGATATATAAACCTATCTGATAAGTCTGTTGGATTCTATTCCGATACAGTCGAATCTGAGTTCAATGTACTTAAATTTGGGCCCGCGGAGATTTGAACTCCGTATCTTCACGTTGTCAACGTGACTCTTTAAGCTTCTGTCATCGTTTTCTAGCTTCACACAATCACTTTTAGTATAAAAACCAAAGCATAAGTTTAGGTGCATTCGAACACTTTTCGTATATATTTCTAAAACGAACATCTGTGCCTTAAAACACAGATTATGACGTTTTTAGAAAATATAATATTTTTTATTAAACATTTCCGAAAATGTTTAACTTATCCTCAGCGCCCTTTAACAACCTTTTTATAGATTCACGTTTAATTGCTATAAATATTAAACAAGTGATTTTATGAACAAAGCAATTGCAGTTGTGGGGGCAATCATAGTCATTATTATAGTTGCGGCAGGAGCGTATGTTCTTACAAATGGCGGCATATACTCCTTGAACGGCTCAAAGAACAGCGCCAACCAGAGCGCATCAAAAACATCCCAATATTCAACAGTCGCTACTACCACAGTAGTTCAGGCAATCAACAAAAACACGACAATGAAAGCGTTTAGCATAAATATCTCTTATAACGCGACTGTAGGTAACTATCTCGTCAACGCAACAGGTTTCACGCTATACCTATACACTCCGGATACGCCCAACAGCGGAAACAGTACATGCTATGGTAGCTGCGCGACCTATTGGCCGCCAGTTTCATATACCGCAAACAGCCTTGTACTTCCACCAACACTCAGCGCATCAAATTTCAATACAATAACAAGGACTGATGGCACAAAACAGCTGACCTACATGGGTTATCCTGTCTACTATTATGCTGGGGACAAGGTCGCCGGATCTGTCAAGGGCCAGGGAATCCAAAAGATATGGTATGTCCTGAATGTCCCGCAATTGATAATACCACCCAAATCGACAAACAACACATCAAACACAGTGAAGCAGACTTCCGTAGCAACAACTAGCGCTGCCACAACAACCGCAGCAACCACGACAACATCTGGAGGTTACGGCTATCCTTAACCCGCTTAGCGTAATTGGAGGATACCAATTATTCGAGGCCAAAAGAAACTAAGGATTGGAAGCCTAAGTAAAATAATATGGATGCCAGCATGAGTGGGCCCGCGGAGAATCGAACTCCGGATTTTCTCCGTGTGAGGGAGACGTCTTACCATTCGACTACGAGCCCGTTACATCATTTCAGATTGTTTACCTTTGCCGCAACTATGAAATCATTTATGGAAAGGCCTTTTATCGCATGTGTGCTAAGCGTCAATCTTACTTGATTCCAATCGTGAAGCAGTATGTCGGGATGATGTCCCTCCCTTTCCGCTATCTCGCCGACTATTTTTATGAAATTCATAGCCTCCTTGAAATCCTTGAACTTTTTGTCTTGGGATATGCTGTTTCCCTTCAGCTTCCATCCTTTTGCAAACTTAAGGTATTTCAGTGCCTCTTTCCTTCTCATAGGCTTGGTGCCGCCCTCGCATGGCTTGCATTTCTTATTCTTGAGATCCATGATATGGATTTGCTCCTTTATTATAAATAGTTTCCTAGTCAGAGGCTGAAATATTCCCTGAACTTGTTTGTTGTCTCTATCCTCTTTGTCCTGCCCACTTTCATGGTCCTTATGAATTCCTTTTCAAGCAGCTCCTTCACGTGCTCGTATGTCGAGCTGCCGAATGCCTTTACTACAGCATTCTGCATCACGGGCTCGTTCTTGCTTATGTAGGCAAGTATCCTAAGCGAGCTCCTTGATATGTCTGGGGAGCCGGCAAGCGAGTTGACCTTCTCGGCATACTCGTTCCTTACGCCAAGCGCATACTTGTCCCCTAACTTTGATATGACCAGCGCGCTGTCCTTTTTCTGGTAATCCTCAACAAGCTCATCGAGCAGCCTTTTTACATGTCCCACGGAGCCGATACCCACTATGCCCGCTATCTCGTCAAGGTCCATGGCTCTTCCTGAAACAAAAAGCGCGGCCTCGACAGTTTTCTTGTAATCAGAGCTACCCTGTCTTTCTTCCATCAGCATCACAAAGTTTCACAAATATCTCATTAAAGAACTGGTCCTGCATAAGCATTACCTGCCCCTTGTGCGCAAGAATGAGCAATGGCACGAAAAGGCTCAGCAAAATGCCCTCTATAGAGTTGAAGCTTTTTGAAAGAAGAGCAAATGTCGTTAATCCCTCTCTGTCAGCGCTTTCCATTACTAGCTTGTATGCGTTATTTATCTTCTCGTCTATGTCATCCTTGCTTATCACCATATTTATCGGCTCAGCCCTTTGTTTTATTACCAGTTCTCTTTTTTCATTTATCTTGATCGCATCGCCGAGAGCGTCCATCAATTCGGAGAGTGTTATCTTCCTTTTGGGCTGCAGTCTTATCCTAGGAACAAGCATGGGAACCTCTGGCATTACCCTCTTTTCCGCAATGCCATTCTCAGCTTCAAGAACCTCATCGGCCTGAAGTATGCTTATTGTCTCGCTCTTCATCCTAAGCAGTATCGATGCCGCTAGTATTATGTTTGCCGGTATGTGGAGGTCGAGTATCTGCATCTTTCTTATTGCTGCTATATAGCCGTCCACCACCTTTATAATGTCTATATCCCAGGGGTCTAGCCTGTTTGTTTCTATAAGTTCGATTAGAAGCTCTCTCCATGTCGCATTTTTCACGAATTCCTGGAGATTCAAGCCACTACTAAAAGTGGAGACTTCCTGGCCGCTGGTCATCGTAATTTATGCAAAGATTATCTATTTATAGATGCGGGTCAGGCGCGGATAAAGAGAAGTAATGCATTTTTGCGGCATACCTATTTCATTATCATGTAATCAAGGACAATCTCAGATTCTGTCGGCGAATACGGCCTTACTACCCGCTTGTGCAGCAGCCTTGTCCTGTATTTATTCATTTTGGAGTGTTCCTTTACCTTTTCATATACGTCATTGAAAGGGTTGTCCAAGCCGGAGAAGGCATAAAGGTGCACCACTGCACGTTTTCTAGCCATCCTGTAAGCCTCATCCAGAAAGTCAAGGCTCGACCTCGGCAACGGCATTATTATCCTGTCTGCGAGGTTGCCGTACCTGCCGGAAACCTTCTTTACGTCCCCAAGCACTGCCTCCACATTATGCGTTTTGTTAAGCTCTATGTTCTCAAGCATGTACCTGTACCCGAACTTGTTTAGTTCGATTGCGACTACCTTTGCGTCCTTTATTCTTTTTGCTATCTCTATCGCGAAGGGCCCTACCCCCCCAAACATCACCACGATGCTCTCCCCTTCCTTCACGAGGTTTAGTATTCTTGACCTCTCGAAGGATAGCCTATTAGAGAAATAGACCTTTCTCACATCAAACCTGAAGCTGCAGTTGTTCTCCCTGTAATTTGCCACGAAATTTCTTCTCCCTGCCACATACCTCAGCTTCCTGATCCTGTACTTGCCTGTGACGCCTCCGACTTTTGCGAGAACGGTTTTTATGCTGCTGTTGGTCTCGATGAGTATATTTGCCAATTTTTTCTCGCTGCTTTTGCTGCCCCTAAATTCTATTACGGCTATGTCGCCCATCAGGTCATAGCCCCTTGAGAGCTTTCCGAACTCCTTTCTGCCTATTGCATCCTCTATCCTTTTCTCGTATGACGTATTCCTGCCTTTCTTAGACCTGTTCCCATTTGCCATGCATTCACGATCAATCAAAAGCTTTATAGTATTGCATGTATAATATTTATTGTTATAAACCCACATAGCTCCGGCTATGCTAATACAATTGGTTTAAAGGATTTTAAGTGGTTTAGTTGTACTTTGTAGTGAAGGTAACATCAGGTCAGGAGCGCATCGCAGCAAACATACTGCAGAACAAGGTATCCAAAACCGATTTGCCTATATATTCAATTATAGTCGTAGAGGGGGTGCGCGGATACATAATAATGGAGGCAGAGGACGAGGTCTCGGCAAGGCAGTTCGTCACAAAAGGAAGAAGCATACGTGGCGTCCTTCCAAAGTCCCTAAGCGAGGAGGAGGTAAACAAGCTCATAGAGGTAAGGAGCCATGCGGTTGGAATAGAGAAAGGGGACACCGTGGAATTTACAACAGGACCATTCAAGGGCTACAAGGCAAAGGTGCTCAAGGTGGACGACCTCAAGGATGACATAACTGTAGAGCTTCAGGATGTTGTCGTACCGATACCTATAACTACAAAGATGAACACTGCAAAGGTAATACAAAAGGCAAGCAAGGCATGATAAAATGGCAGAAATAACAATAGCAGGACTGGTCGAGGGCGGCAAGGCAACCTCCGGGCCTCCGTTCGGGCCTGCACTTGGACCGCTAGGGGTAAACATAAACGCGATAATCGCTGAAATAAACGACAAGACAAAGCAGTATGTTGGCATAAAGATACCTGTAAAGGTGCACGTAGACAGCTCCTCAAAGGCCTATAGGGTGGAAGTGGGAGCACCACCAACAAGCGCGCTCATACTAAAGGAAGTTGGCATCCAGACAGGCGCAAAGGCAAAGGGCGAGATAGTGGGCAACATAACAATGGACCAATTAAAAGGCATTGCAAAGTCAAAGGAGGGCAAATTATACGGCAACACTCTTGGCCAGCGCATCGACCAGATACTTGGAACATGCAAGAGCATGGGAGTGACCTGCGACGGCGAGGACCCAAGGGCAGTGATAAAGAAAATAAAAACAGGAGAACTGAAGCTCTAGGTGCCTGAGTGAGTGCTCCAGAGCCTCTTGTTATATACAAAAAGCTCAGGAAGCATTTCGGCTTCCTTAACTGGTGGCCTGGCGATACACCTTTTGAGATATTCGTGGGTGCAATACTCACGCAGCAGACAACTTGGAAGAATGTTGAAAAGGCAATTGCAGGCCTCAAAAGTGCAGATTCTTTAGATATCAGGAAGATAGCAAGAATGCCTGCAAGGAGGCTCCAATCATTGATAAGGCCAAGCGGCTATTATAGGCAGAAGGCAAAAAGGCTGAAAGGGCTCTGCAATGCGATAATCAGGGAGCACGGAAGTCTGGAGGGGCTGTTCAGTATTCAAAAGGACAGGCTTCGCAGGCTGCTTCTATCATACAACGGAATAGGTAATGAGACCGCCGATTCCATTGTTTTATACGCTGCAAACAAGCCCGAATTTGTAATAGACTCGTACACCAAAAGGGCGATGAGCAGGATAAATCCAAACATAGATGAAAACATAGGCTATGTCAAACTAAAATCATATTTTGAGGAAAGGATAGGCAGCAATCTGAGACTATACAAAGATTTCCACGCGCAGTTCGTCGAGCTCGGCAAAAGCTATTGCAAGAAAACAAAACCTCTTTGCGGCGGATGCCCTTTGAGAAATATGTGCAATCTGGGCATAAAAAATGGCAAACAGCAGGCAATTTAAATACAACTAAAGCTTTTTATATCTAGAACGATGCAGGATAAATATGGAAAAGCTGCTAAGATCAAGGGCGAGAGGAAAGGGAGAAAAATTCGCAGACATAGCAAAGGAGAAGGGATCCAAAGTAGAGGACAATCTGTCCAAGGCACACGATTTCCTGAATTCTTTTGCATCATACATCAAAGATGATAAAGAGCGCTTTTTAAAAATAGGAAAGCTAGCTAACATGTATTCTGAATCTATTGGCAAGGGAAAAGATAAGGCCCTAAAGGATGTCAAGCAACTCGCAGGGTCATTTAATCACGAGAAGCAGGGGAAGTTCCATAATGATATATTCGACGAAATGAAGGAAGCAAGAAGCGGAATCAGGCTATTTAACAACACGTTCCTGAACAGAAAAAGCGAGGCGGGAAAGGTTGAAGACCTAGTGGACGATGTGAGGGTGTATCTGGTAAAAGTCCAACACTCAGCATCCAGTTCCAAGATTCAAAGAGCAAGATATTTTGTAGGGCAGGCGACAACATTGGCAAGGAGCATTGACGAGCAATACGAGGAGATAATCAAAAAGCTAGACAAGATAAACATTGAAAAGCTCGGAAATGAACTTAGAGATCTCTCTGCCAACAAGATAAAGATGGTGGTTTATGAAAAAGCCTTTGATATTATAAGCGATAAAACCAACAGGAAAGGAACATTGGCAGGCAAGGAATTCCTGGACAGCTTGAATGAAGATAACATAGTAAGGTACGGGCCAAGGCCAAAACCATCATCCAGAGAGACAGATTCACGATCAACTGATAGCGATTCAGACACAAAAACCCATGATTCTAAGCAGGAGAGGCAAAACAGGAAAGAAAAGAAAATCGAGGAGCATGATAGAGAGACCTTTGCCGAGGTCCCGGAGCAGGGGAAAATCTACAGGAAAACCAAGGTCCCAGGGCTCAGGAGACTTGACAGAGACTGGGTTGATGAGGTAAAGGACTACTATTACGGCACAAAAATAAAATCAACAGGGGCATATGCGGGCAATGGCCTTCTCACCTGGGCTGAAGGCAGCATCAGCAAAGAACAAAAGGCAAGGATAGAGTCGCTGATAAGCGAGGTCGACAGGACAAGCTCGATGAAGGCTGCAGTGGAGCTCTGGAGAGGGATAAATGTCATATGGCTGAAGAAGACCAATACAATAGATGAGGACCTTAAACCTGACCTTCTGCAAAGGACGAGCAACGTGAGGCTCTCTGGAGACGCCATGAATGTTGCAAGGGAATGCCTCGGGCATCATGTGAATTACTACACGTATGAGCTGGTCGGGGTGTTTACCAATAATAAGTACCTGCCGGAATTAATGATTGAAAATGAGAGAATAAGGCGCGGCATAGCGCTAAATAGGCAGTTGGATGATGATGAGAAGGGCCTTACACCTGCGCAGATTATGAAGAAAAACGAGGAAATGATAAAGCAGATAATAAAATCGGAGAGCGAAAACCGCGAGGACAGGCTGGCCCTGGTCAATTTCTACAACTACTACGTCAAGATGAACGAGAGGCTTGTAAGGAACCTAAACAAGCCCGCAGAAAGCAGGGATTATTCCGGGGATGCGGATATGTGGATCTACATGTATTACACTTCAATGGGCCTGTACAGGCAACGCAGAATACATGAGGAGGACCAGGAGACCACATCAAAGAGGAGCAAGATATCGCCTCCACCTGCGCCAGGCCCATCCAAAAAGGAAGACGTCAATTAGTGGCTAAAGATAAGATACTCATTGCTAATCCTTCCTTATCAGGCTTTTTATCTCGCCTGTTAGCCTGTTTATCTCCTTTATCTCATTCTCCTCGTTCTTTTTCAGGGTTCCACCGCCCTGGCCTATGCTCTGCTCGATGGCGTTGAGGAGGTCAACCCATTCCTCGGCGTCCTCCTTTATTATCTCCAGCACGGCCTTGTCCTCTGAAAGCAGGTTGAGCATCTTCAGCAGCTTCTCATTCTCGTATATCTCCTCCTTTTTGCTCAGCTTGTAGTTTATGTGGTCCCTTATGTCCCTTATGCTCTTCATGCTCATCTCCTTGTTGTCCTCAATCACGCTGTCAACATCCTTTACAAGGTTGACCATGAGCCCGTGGAGCTTGCCGAAAAGGCTGTCAAGGGACATGTCCTTTATATCTTTTACCATGAATACCACTACTGCATAAAGTAAAAGAATAGATAAGTTATTAAATATATAATGAAAAGGCTCTAGTGTCAGATTTACACGACCTAACCTATCGTATGCCCTTCAATTTTCAGCCTGAGTGGTATATTTGGAAATGCAAAGCAATATCATAAAAAAACTTGTATTCAGATTGGTGAAAAAGCACATTGCCGGATCCACAAGCGGCGCTGTACTCAACGTGGTCAGGGACCTGAACAACAAAGGCTTCCACACTACCGTAACGCTTCTCAACGATCATGTTGACGACCAGACAAAGGCAAAGTACAACACCAACGCATATGCGCAGTTCATAAGGCAGCTCTCAAGGCTGCACCTTAATTCAGACGTATCGATAAGGATGAGCCAGATAGGCAACGGCGTGGACGGCTCTATGCTTGAGAGGAACCTCAAAAGCATAATCGATGTCGCAAACTCCTGCAACCAAAGGCTATGGATAGAGAGGGAGATACAGCCTGGGAACGATGACATAATGCCCATATACAGGAAGTTCAAGCCCCAGTGCAGCAGCCTTGGCGTGGAACTAAGGCCCGACCCGTACGCCAGCACAAATGGCCTAAAAAGGATGATATCAAACGGCGACATAATAAAGCTCATGGCCCCAATGCAGGAGAATCCGAAGGAAAAGCACAAGGAGAAGGCCGACAGATTCAAGCTCTACAAGGAATACGTGGACGCGCTCATGGGCAGGGGCATAAGCCTTACCCTTCTCGAAACAGACCCAAAGCTTATAAATAGGATAATTTCATCGAACAAGGACTACAAAAGGAATTTAATATTTGAGATACCATTAGGCTACAGCAATAGAAAGCTGAACGTGCTCCAAAAGGGAAAGCTCAACCTCAGCGTGTATGTGCCTTATGGAAAGGACTGGATTCCATACTTCATAAACAGGCTTGCTGAAGGAAGGGTAAGGAATATCGCGGTTGCATTGCTCAATGGCGAGAGATCTGGTGTTGGTTCTAATGTCAAAAACGAGGGCGCAAAGGCAGGATAAAGGCAATGGTACGGTGCTTGTAACTGGCGCCACCAGCGGAATAGGACGATTGCTTATCGAGAGGTTACTGGCGAGAAAATACGAGGTTAGGGTGGTACTAAGGAAATACCCCAGGGAGCACGTGGAATGGAAGGACCTGCCCAGCGGCGTCAAGATATACGTTGCTGATATAAAATCAACCGATGATGCAACAAGGAAGGTGCTTATGGATGCCAGCAAGGGCGTAAGGCTATTATTCCACCTGGCCGCGGCCACGCGCCACTACCGCGACAGGTACTCAAAGGAGAAGGTAGAGACAAACCTGATAATAAACACGAACGTGATAGGCACGGAGAACATGCTGCAGGCCTATGCCGACGCAAACCCGAACCAGAGGCTGCGCTTCATATACGCAAGCAGCACAGCAGTATACGGGCAGAAGCGCAGAGGCGAGATACTGACAGAGGATTCAGAACCAGAGCCGCGCGGCGCCTACGGCGAGAGCAAGTATATGGCCGAGCAGGTCATAAAGGCATTCGCCGCGGCAAACAGGAGGCTCTCCTACACAATACTGCGCATAGGCGTTGTTTACGGCCCCGGCTTCGAAAGCAGCTTCATGAAGGTGTTCAAATTGTTAAGGGAGAAAAGGCTAAGGTATGTAGGCAACGGGGAGAACAACCTGACGCTTATAAACGTGAATGACGTTGTCGAGGCCATGATGAGGGTAGCGGAGACGGAAAAGAGCACCAATGAGGTATACAACCTCACTGACGGCATGCCGCATACGCAGAAGGAGCTGCTCAAAAGGGCAGCAAAACTGCTAGGAGTAGACGCACCAAGCAAAAACATACATCCCTTAATTGCAAGGATAGGAGCCAGGACGCGCGGTATATCGGAGGATGAGTTCTCCTTTCTCACAAGCGACAGAATAGTAAGCATAGACAAGATCAAAAGGGAAATGAGATTCAGACCATCAGTAAATATTGATGCCGGCGCAAGGGCGCTGGTCAAGGAATTCCTAAAGAGGCAGGGCGAATGATCACATGAAAATTGGAAAAGTTGAATTGTACATACACGAAATGCTGGAGTCGAAGGGCGCGATGCTCTTCAGTCTTATAGACCCTGTTGATTACAAGAGCGAGGAAGAGGCAGTAAAAACCGCACGTGGACTTGCAAAGGCGGGGGCGGACCTGATCCTCTTGGGAGGAAGCACAGGCGCGCAGGGGGAGATGCTAGACCATGTTGCAAGCAGCATAAAGGAATCGATAGAGGTGCCTGTTGTACTCTTTCCCGGTAACATAGCAACGATAACAAAGTATGCTGACGCGATATACTTCATGTCGCTGCTAAACGCAAGGAACCCCTACTGGATAACCCAGGCGCAGATGCTTGCTGCGCCAGTAATAAGGAAGTTCAACATAGAGCCGCTGCCTGTCGGCTACATAATAGTGCACCCAGGAGGAACTGTAGGATGGGTAGGCGATGCCAACTTCGTGCCAAGGGAGAAGCCCAAAATAGCCGCTGCGCTTGCGATGTCAGGCGAATACCTTGGAAACAGGTTCATTATAACAGATACGGGCTCGAACCCCAGACTGCAGGGATATGGGCCTGTGCCGAAGGAGATGATAAGGACTGTAAGATCCGTGATAAGCGTTCCATACATAGTTGCTGGAGGCATCATGACAGTTGATGAACTGAAGGATGCCTATTCAAGCGGCGGTGACATAGCGCAGATAGGCACCGCATTCGAGGATGCCTCAAAAGCCTACAAGAGGGCCCTCCTTTTCTCAAAGGTAACAAAGGAGGAGGGGCTCAAGAAGAAGAGACTGCGATAAGCATGCGAGAGCTGTACACCCCTGAGCTTGTGCAACTAATAAAGGAGCTCGGGGAGATAGAGGGATTCTACATAGACCAGTTCTATGAGCTTGGCGCCAACAGGTTCAGGCTCAGGATAAGCAGGAAGGGCGAGAAGGCTAACCTCCAGTGCATAATCCCGTGCACGATAAACAGGACAGATATCATAGAAGTGAGGGAAGACGCCTCAAATTTCTCCATTGCCGTAAGAAGAAGGATAGGCGGAGCAAGGATCAAGAGCGTAAACCAGTTGAACAAAGACCGGATCATAGTAATTGAATTGGAGAAGGCGAACGCCGAATTGAGGCTGATATTAGAGATGTTCGGAAAGGGCAATATGATAATTGCCGATTCAACAATGAGCATCCAATTGGCGTACCACACGCATGATTTCAAGGACAGGTCAATAAGGCCTGGAAACATATACAAACAGCCGCAAAACACCACAGCACAGGATGAAAGGGAAATCAAAGACGAGAGAATAATAAATTACCTTAACAGGAGCGCAAACATAGGCACAATCTACGCGGAGGAGGCGATAAAAAGATCGGATCTGGACCCGAAGACAAAGCTAAAAGAGATAGATAAAGGCAAACACCTGATACTGCGCAAAAACCTCGATGCGGTGATGAGGGAATGCAGCGAAAACCCCAAGTTCATCGTCTACAAAAAGGGAGAGGCAGTGGTTAATTTCGCGCTATGCGAAATATCAAAATATTCTGAACTGGAAAGGCAGGGTTTTGATTCATTTGAAAAATGCCTTGATTTCTTCTATCGCAACTTCGAGCTGAAAAGAGACGAAAGGAACGAGGAGGAGGAAAAGACCACAGCAAGCATAGAAAAGCAGCAATTGATCCTGAAGGGCATCGAAAAGGAGATAGAGGATAATAAAAAAATAGGGGACTACATAATAAACCACATGCACGAGATAAACACAATAATAGATTCGATCAGGTCAAACAAAAACGCGACAAAGCAGGGGCTTCAGGCGCTTTCAAGAGAGATAGAGATATTAAGCATTAACATGAAAAGTAAGAGTATAAAGATAAGACCAAAAGACGGTGAGGAGTAATGCGCATAACATTCCTGGGAACTGCTGGATCTGCTCCGACCAAGTTCAGGGGCCTGCCAAGCATTGCAATAGAACATAATGGACAGATATTCCTGTTCGATTGCGGAGAGGGCACCCAAAGGCAGATGATGCAGTTCTCTGTCAACATATCAAGGGTAAAGGCGGTTTTCCTTACCCATACCCATGGCGATCATACGCTTGGGCTTGCGGGGCTCATAAGAACATTGGCGCTTAACAACAGGACGGCACCGCTCGAGGTTTTCATACCAAAAGGGGGGGAAAAGCTGATAAACAGCATGATAAATTTTGACAAGGCCGTTCTGAACTACAGGATAATAATAAAACCGATAAGTGCGGGAATAATGTACAAGGGAAGGGATTTCAGCATAAGCGCATTCAGGCTGTTACATACCACAAGCACATTCGGGTTCATATTCAAGGAAAATGAAAGATTCAAATTCATTGAGCAGAAGGCAAAGAGGCTTGGTATAAAGGGGCAGCAGTTCGGCAGGCTGCTAAAGGAAAAATCATTAAAAATAGGCAGCAAAGTTATAAAACTAAGGGATGTGACTGTGGAGGTAGTTGGAAGAAAAATAGTATACGCCACTGATACAAGGCCCACAAAAGAGACATTGAAAGCGGCAAACGGCGCAGACATATTCATACACGAATCAACATATGCGGATTCAGAGCAATTTCTTGCAAAGAAACGGTACCATTCAACATCGGTGGAAGCAGCGGAGATTGCAAGGAAAGCAAGGGTGAGAAGGCTAGTGCTCACGCATCCGAGCGCAAGATACAAGATTACTGACATACTGGAAAAGGAGTCAAAAGCCATATTCAGAAACACGGAAATGGCAAAGGACGGAATGGTAATAAACCTGTAATTAAAGGGCTCGTAGTCGATTGGTAAGACGTCACGTTGACAACGTGAAGACAAGGAGTTCGATTCTCCTCGGGCCCACTCAGGAAAATACGACGACAGACAATAAGTTCGAATGCACAAAACTGAAAGCAGAATTGCAGGAACGTATAAAATAACTGCGATGCGAGTATAAATGGCGATGTTGTGATTAGCTTCCCAAAAAGAATGTTGATAGTAGTTTCCTTAATATTGCTTATCACTAATTTGGTAATCTTTGCAAGATTTTATTGGTTTGATCTGTCATTAGGTCTAATCCTTGTAATAAGTATTATGGAAATATTGGTTATAGCGATAAACTTTGCGTATTGGGTTCCAAAATACAAGCTTAAATGGTAAGATCATTAAGAGGAGCATGAATAGGAGAGGCCGGTAGATTAAGTGATACAAACAGATCAATAGGTGCTAGAGTTACATGGAAGAAGTACGTACATTCAAGTCCGCTAAAGGCTGGGAGTCCTGGCTTAGCAAAAACCACACCAGTTCTAATGGAATATGGCTGCGCATTTACAAGAAGGGCTTTGGGATGAATGCATTAAAAAGCACAGAAGTACTCGACCCGTTGCTTTGCTATGGTTGGATAACCGGGCAAGCACAGGCGCGGCGATGAAAAGTCTGTATTATGGTGGGTCTGTCCAAGAAGAAAGAAGAGCTTATGGTCGGAGATAAATAAAAGCCATGCCAAGAGACTAATCAATGAGGGGAAAATGAAGTCCAGCGGAATGAAAGAGATAGAGGAAGCAAAGAAAGACGGCAGGTGGAATGCAGCGTATCCTCCACAAAGAACCGCCACATTGCCCGCGGACTTCTTGAATAAAGTAAACAGGAATAAGAAGGCAAAAGCGTTTCTGAAGACGCTAAACAGAGTTAATACCTATGCTATAATCTTTAGGCTCCACAACACAAGGGACAAGAAGAAGAGAACGGAAAAAATTGATAAGATTATCAAAATGCTTGAAGAAGGAAAAGTGTTCCACTAAGCTGAAAAAAAGAAATCCATGATCTGATTCTATTTGAATCTCTGCGCGACAATGAAAAATCCCTGGTCTATCGCATCCACTGCTGTTATCTTCTTGCCTTCCTCATAGGTTCTGCCGCTGTACCTTATGTCCACTTCCTTTGCCTTGTATCCCTTCTTTACAAGATTAACAAGTATCTCCATATCTATAAGAAAGCCGTCCGTCTTCAACTCCACCCCCTTCAGCATATCCTTTTTGAATACCTTGTAGCAGGTGTTTATGTCAGTGAGGTTTCTGCCGTAAAGTATGTTGAAGGTTGCAGTAAAAACTGAATTCGCAAGCTTTGCCAGGAAGTACTCGTGGCCCGCCCTCTGCCTGCGCCGCGTCCTGGTGCCCATCACAAATGTGTCGCTCTTGATTTCACGAAACAGCTTCCCGTACTCCTCGGGGTAATACTCCAGGTCCGCATCCTGTATTATTATGATTCCGCTCCTTACCGCGGATATCCCCCTTCTTACTGAATAGCCCTTTCCCGTGTTGCTGCTGTTTGATATGCAGGTAACCCTTTTGTCCCGCCTGGCTGCATCCTTTATGATTTTCAGGCTTATGTCCTTTGAGTGGTCGTCCACTATTATGAGCCTATCAACCATCCTCTGCGCAAGGACCCTGTCTATTATCTCCGACAGGGTCTTTTCCTCGTTGTATACCGGCATTACCACATTAACCTTTTCGTTTTTGTGCATTGGCTATCACAGCATCCTCTCATCTGGAGAAGGTTATATTGTTAATCAGTACGGGCGAGCTGTTGTCCAGGTATACAAAATAAAGTATGTTCCCCTCAGGCCCAGATATGAGCAATGTGTTTGCGGAATACCTTTCAGGGCTTGTTGTTACATTAAATTCTGCGGCTACCTTTGTCCTGTTTCCTGTAGAGGGCTCCTCTATGTAAAGTTTCTGTGGTAGATTTGAGAAGGCAACAAAGCTTATTGTCGTATTGGTGTAAGACACGCTGTAGGGGCTGATGCTGCTGGAACTTCGGTTCTGGTAAGGCGCATACACCGCAACGCTTCCAGGGAACGTCGGTATCCAGAATGTCTGGTATCCTCCGTTCAGGAAAACGCTCGTTGACGACCAGTATTCCAGCAACGGGTATGAGACAAAGCTTTTGAAGAGCGAGCTGTTGATCGCCCTCAGCGTCTCAAACGCTGCCGTTGTGTTGTCATTGTATACAGGGTTGCCAAATAGGCTGACAAGGTAGGAGCCTATGCTCCCGAGCTGCTGCTGGGTAAATGCATCCTTGTGGAGTATTACAAATTCAGTGTTGTAGTTGAAAAGGGTAAGCAGGGTCTCGTTTGAGTAATTCTCCTTAACTGGTGATGGATATATGCCGGTTCCATTTGCTATAAGATACGATGTCTGTACAGCCAACGGGATGTTGTAGAGCAGCAATGTGGTAGATAGATTTGGCCTTCCGGAATAGCCGCCAACCAGCGGCTTGTGGGATATCGATGTATAAAATGTGTCCTCTCCAGGATAGAGATATGTGCTATTCAGGCCTACGGGCAGCGCTGGAAGCCCTAGCACAGAGAAGTTGCCGGTAAGATTTGACAATTGGTAATATAATTTTGGTATTTGGATGTTTGTAGTTGCAGCTACAGATTTCCCTATAGCTAATCCGTTGCTCTCCACGAACATCAGCACCAGCAGCACTACAAGCAACAGCTGCGCGGTATAGCCAGCTGTCCTGTGCCCCTTTTGCTTTTCAAAATGCTCGAAGAGTGATTTTGCGCCGTACGCTGCCAGGATTGCAATGAAGAGTGTCGCGACAAGGTCGAACCTGCCCGGTTCCCTGATTACGTTTATTCCAGGGATTGAATGGTATAAGTAGTATAATCCGAAAAGTGGCCCCAGCGCCAGCCATGCGAATATTACTGCGCCTATGATCCATGGAAGCATCTTTTTCCAGTTCTTGTAGACGGCAAATAGAATCAGGGCCAGGACTGTAAACCCTATGTAGCCAACTTTCTCTACAGGATCAGGCGCGTACACGGCGTTATATATTCCTGATGGCAGTCCCCCGAAATAGACTATCCCGTTGGAGTAGCTTGGCACGAAGAATCCTAGGGGACTGACGCTCCATTGGATATTCGAAGCCATGTTGTTGCCGAAGTTGACGGTACTCAATCCCCCCCCAGAACCTACAACGGAGCTGATCAGCGGCACGAAATTCCATGCCCCTATCACAAACGCCAACAGAATGAATGCTAAAATTGAAACAAGGAAGTTGACGCTCAGGACCTTTTTCCTTGTTTCCTTGTAAAAGATGTATACTGCAATTAGGAAAATAAGCGCAAAGAAGAGCATTATTGTCTCCTCTATGTTGCCCATCAGGGTCGTAAGGGCGAATGAGGCTGACATGCCTATTACGTTTGTCCATTTCCTGTCCTCATATACCAGCCTAAGGAAGAAGTATATGAACAAAGGAACCCATTCTATGTTTGTGAAATGTATGTGCGAGTATGCCTGCGCGATATGGAAGGCGCTGAAGGTGAATACAAAACCTGATATCAGCGCCGCATAGTGGTTTTTGGTGAGATAATTCGCAAGTATGTACATTGTAAGCCCTGAAAGTGCAAACCCCAGCAGGAACATTACATTATATGCGAATACAGTGCCAAATGCCTGGAAGGGTATTGACAAAAGCCCGAGAAGCGGGGGCAGCGTTCCATATATTAGGTTTGTCCCTATCGGCCAGAAGATTATCTTTGTGTAAAACACGTTTACCGTATGCATGTTCAGCAGCGCGTACTTGACCCACCATATGTCCCAAAGGTTTTGATAGGTATCCGCACCTGTTCCTGGCGCAACCGTAGTCATATGCAGTACTATAGGATAAAACATGACCAGAGAAACTCCCAGGAAGAGTATGAATGCGAATATCTCATTCCTGTAGTTAAGTATTGAGAATTCCCTTGGATGTTTGTTCGTGGCATTATGGTGCTGCTTCTGCTGAGCATCATGCGCCTGCACAGGTTTCTGCACCCCCACATCCTCGCTTTTTTCAGGAATCTTTGTCTCTTCCGCCATTCTACCATCAAATAAGATGAAGATTAGATCAGTTTAATTTATTGAAGCACATATTTAAATTACTACGGGCTTTGCAGTTTAAATCCATTTTGTTGTTAAACCTGATTTTAGCTGCAGGAGATTACCATTGCACCTTTCATATGTTTGCATGATTGTTTTAGAAATCCGCTTTTTCTCAGCCTATGCTCCGCTAATACACAAAATTAGGATACATATAAATACCTGACATGATGCGTAGTAAACGAGAGGATGACCAGAAGAGATATTCCAGAGCATGCTGGAAGGCTTGTGCTAGTTGTAATTGTTGCTTTGCTGGCCTTTACCGGCGCTGCAGCCATTGCAGGCAGCGCCTTGGTAAATTCTGCCGCGGCCAACAACATAAACACCACAAACCAACCGCAATTCCGCCTTCCCGGCTCCTCAAACGCGACATCGCCGCAGATAGTGATAAACATAGGCACAGCCCAGAATGTGAGAACGCCTGAGAAGACTGGCATGGTAAGCGCTGCTATTGCGATAATAGGTATTGCCGGCATAGCAAGCGGAGCGAACTACAGCCGCAGACAAAGGAGAAGATCAGGTTCTAAGTCAAGAAAAACATAATCAGCCTTGCTCGTGGTATTCACCATTGAGCGTGTTGCTTATCATTTTTGCCTTCTTCCTGCCGATCTTTTCAACCTGCATGAGCTCCTTCTCATCCGCATTTGCTATGCTTCTTATGCTTTTGAAATGCCTTAGCAGGGCCTTTGCAAGCTTTGGGCCTATCCCTGGAAGGTTGCCCATTACGTATTCCTGGAACTGCTCGTGGGTGTAAGCCCTTGCGCCGCCCTTGAGCGATGGCTCCCTTGTGCCGTCATCCTGCTCGTGCCTTGCTATGCTTGATATTACATCAGCGGTGTTCTGCACGTCATATGTGCATATCACGTTTATCCCGTAGTCGATGTAAAGGGAGGCTATAGCTCCGTTTATCACGCTGTTCTTCAGCCTGAAATAATCCGCATCTCCCTCAAGTATTAGTATTGGGAACTCGTAGTTCTCCTTCAATCTTCTTACCTGGTCGAACAGCCTTCCATTTATTATAGAATTCTCAAAGTCGTTTATGGTCTTGCGCTCGATGCAAACCCTATCCGAAACAACATAGTCGCCGACATGGACCGTCCTGAATTCCATCTCCGTGCCGTTTGCCTCTATCGCGCCTATGAGCTCGGCATTGCGCTCCCTGTTGTCTATTATTACCTTCGAGCTTTTGGCACCCATTTATTTACCATCAAAAGGCAGCCTGCGCCATTAATTCATATTATCGCTTATGGATATTAAAGCCTGCCCATTGATAATTATTAGTTTTCGGTGTTTGCTGGTGTATGATTTTTCAGACCTAACCGTGATAATACCCACACTTAACGAGGCGGAGAATGTACCAAAGCTGCTCTCCCTCCTAATTAGAAAATACAACGGGATAAAAATAATAGTCTCGGATGACGGCTCAACAGATGGCACGAAGGAGAATGTGGTGCGCCTGGCAAGGAGGCGCCCAAAACAGGTAATGTTCCTTGACAGGAGGAGAAGCAGAGTGCACGGGCTTACGGCCAGCGTGCTTGAGGCTGTGCTTATCACAAAAACCGAGAAGATAATAGTTATGGACGGAGACATGCAGCACCCATTTGAGAAAGTAGGAAACATAGCCAGGGCCCTTGATGCGAACGACCTTGTAATAGGCGTAAGGACGAGCGTAAAATACTGGGGCATTGGCAGGAGGCTCGTGTCCGTGTGCATGCGCTCATTCGTTTACGTGGTATTCAAGATACGCGGTAAGCCAACGTGCAGCGACATGATGTCGGGGTTCTTCGGCATAAGGGCGCACATTTTCAAGTCTTTGATAAGGAAAAACAGGAATTCCTTCGTTGGCAACGGGTATAAGGTGCTTCTTGATGTCTTGAGACTTATAAACAGAAAGGCATCGATAGCCGATGTGCCGTACAGCACCTTTCATGACAGGAAATACGGAAAATCAAAAACAACTATTTTGGGAATGAACCAGAGTATTAATACATTGAAATCAGCCCTGAGCTGAAAGCATGGACGGCAAAAACAGGCCTACAAGGGCCTTCATAGCAATCGACCTGCCCGAGAGCGTAAAAGAGAAAATGGAGATGCTCCTAAAGGAGCTGCCAAAGGACAGCCTGAGGTCGGTTTCCAAAGAGAATATCCACATAACCCTTTTCTTCCTGGGAAGCATAGATTCGACAAAGCTTGAAAAAATCAAACGATTATTGGACGAACTAGACTGCAGGAAGTTCTATATCGCGGTAAATGGCATAGGAACGTTCAACAAAAATAGGCCTAGCGTACTTTTTGCTGAGATAGGCGAGGGAAAAGATGATATCATAAACATCAACAGGCTGCTTTTTAACGGCATAAAGGAGGTTGGAATAAAAATGGACGGCAGGGAGTATAATCCCCATATAACCATAGCAAGAGCCCGTGAGATAAAGAAAACAGATTCAATGATTCAACTCATAGGCAGGAATTCAAAAAAAGAGTTCGGAAGGTTCCTCTGCGAATCAGTTAAACTAAAGGAAAGCGTGCTTACAGATTCCGTCCCGCTGTATAAGGATTTGTTTGTAAAGCATCTCGAGTAGCACTTGAATATTGTGTAACCAAATAGGCGCATATTTAAATACCTGAAATATGGATATAGATAAGATCCCATGAATAAAAAGGCGGCCAATAGGAGTAAACTGGCATATGCAGCAATCGCTGTGGTAATAGTTGTAATACTGATAATGGCATACCTTCTGCTCAACCTAAATGCAAAAAAGGTTGCGGTATCCAACCTGTCAAAGAATGACAACCTGTCAAACTCAACATTCAACAGGACGCAGCTTATGATGCTCAGCGACCTCAAGAAGTCCTTGAATATCAGTGCACTGGAGGTAGTCTACTCCTCTAACTATACAAAAAGCATACCGGAATCACAGAACCTGACGCTGATAGTAAACAGCAGCAGCACAACGGAATCATACGTGCTTGGCAGCTACAGGAAAACCCTGTACAAAAATGTGCTCTCATACACCAACGCCAAAACGGGAGCCCTAATCTCAAAAAACACAACAAACATATACTATTATGACTCAAACATCACTCTGACATGCTTAAACCAGTCTGTGACAAATTCATCCGGGGGCATCCAATCAAGCCTGAACTGCAGCAGGGGCATCAACGGACAGAACTACCTTGCCGCATTCCCGTTCACGGCATCAAACATAAGCGAACTTGGGGTTTTTGTAGTCGAGGGAAACCTTACATATGCAGGCACAAGAAGCATAATCAACAGGAACTGCGATGACTTCATATTCTCAAACCTGACGCAGGTGAACCGCCCGTCCAGTTACAGCGTTGTAAACCTTTGCCTGGATATGCAGGATGGTGTGCCTTTATACGCCAACCAGACTGAGATACTCAACGGAGTGCCGAGCTCACCCGCCACACTCACCGCGACCTACTTTAGCACAAACGTTTCCAATTCCACTTTCATGATACCAAATGCATACCTGAACAAGGCCGGCTGATTATTTCTTCTGCTTGTTTCCATTCATTAGCGCGTTCTCAAAATTCTCTATCGTCATGCTGTTTACGAGCTCTCCTGCCCTGTATATCCTGTCCTCCATCAGTATGTTGTAGCTGGTGCCAAGTTTTGCGTCCATTGCTACGTGCCTTGTATTGCTCCCGAACATGTCCACTTCCAAAAGCTTTATCCTGTTTGCGATAAAGAAATGCAATAGGTCATTCAGCATGCCGGAGAAGCCATCCTGGTTGCTCTGCATCCCTATTATCCTTGCCTCGATGTTTGGTTTGTCCCTCTTGAGGGATTTTACGAATTTATCAAGCTTGTTCTTTACTGTCCTGTCGTACCTGAAGAGCCTGCAGACCATCATGCTCCTTGTATTAACGTCGAAAAGGCTTATTATCGCATCATAGCTCATTCCAGTAGCCGCGATGTACCTTGTTTCGGTCTCGTCCGCGTAGTGTATTATTGCGGAATCGCCAACACCAAGGTACACCGAACCGGAGTACATGTCCATCCTGCTTTTTGACATATGGACGCGCCCCTTGAAATTGCGCACATATTCGCTTTTGTTCAGATCCGCTTTTATTTCGTTTTTAACTATCTCCTCAAAGCTCAAATTCCCACCATAAAGATATATAAACCTAATTATTCATAATTCTAACGTTACATATTTAGCACTGCCTATTTGGCGGTTTTTCTCCTTAATCGAGTGAATCAATGTCAATGAAAATAGAAAGCCTAGAAGACAACAACAAAGTGTACAGGTTTGTCTTGAAGGATGCAACAAACAGCTACGCAAACGCGTTGAGGCGCGTTGCAATAAACCACGTCAAATGCTTCGCAATAGACACCGTTACCTTTTACGAGAACTCCAGCGCCATATTCGATGAGTACATAGCGCACAGGATAGGGCTCATACCTATAAAGACGCCAACCAGCGGCTATTCGGAAGAGGATGAGATACTTTTCACGCTTGAGGCCGAGGGGCCAAAGACCGTCTATTCCGGCGACCTTGAGGGCAAGGACAAGGAGGTAAAGGTGGCAAACGAGAAGATTCCCATAATTAAGCTTGCGGCAGAGCAGAAGCTAAGGATAGACTGCAAGGCCATACTAGGAAACGGCGCAAGGCACGCGAAATTCCAGCCTGGGCTTGTAACTTACGAGCAAGCAGATGATAATACGTTCAACTTTTACGTTGAGACTTTTGGCCAGATGTCACCCAAAGAAATTATTAATAAGGCTTTCAGCGCAATTAAAGAGGAGTTGAAGGATACTGAAAAGGAGGTCAAGAAAATATAAAGGCGGGGGTGGCAGAGCCTGGCCAAATGCGCAGGATTGAGGTTCCTGTGTCTTTAGAGACTGCGCGAGTTCAAATCTCGTCCCCCGCATAATGGTGTATCAATGAGAGGAACTTCAAAAAAATTAAATGGCAATCAACGAAGAGTTGACGATTACATAATGAAATCAGGAGGATACTGGCCGTTGAAACGTATGGCAAAGAAGTTAGGGGAGGAGGCAAAGGAGGTTGCCGATGCCCTATCAAAGGGCTCGAGAGCTAAAATAGAGGAGGAAATCGGGGATATGATGTTTACTACCAATGCGCTGGCTAACAGGACGGGTGTGGATACAAACACGGCGCTCAGAAAGTCGATAAGGAAATTCATCAGAAGAGGAGATGTTAAGAAACTTCTGGTACAAAAGGTTAGATCATGAAGATAAATGCTGAAAAATCAAGCGTAAAGGAATGGCTCAGCGCCCTTAGCGGAGCATCAAAGGGCAAGCGCTACCAGAAGCTCTGGAAAAGGGTTTATTCGCTTGTGGAGGTCCCTGCAAGGAGAAGAGCCGTAGTCAACCTGTCCAAGATAAACAGCAACACAAGGGAGGGCGACAACGTTGTTGTTCCGGGAAAGGTGCTCTCTAACGGCAGGATAGGCCACAGGGTCAACATATCAGCAATTGAGTTTTCCGGACCTGCGCTGAAGATGCTCAAGGACGCAAACTGCAATGTGGTTGAATTAAAGGAGATGCTGAATGCGGAGAAGGTACATGTGATAATATAGGTGATATAAATGGCAGAGAGCTCCTACAAGGATTACATAGTTTATGACGCTAAGGACAAGGTGCTCGGAAGGCTGGCAAGCACGGTCGCAAAGGAGCTTCTCAACGGTAAGCAGGTAGCAGTGATAAATGCTGAGAAGGCATTCATAAGCGGCAACAAGGAGATGATAGCAAAGAGATACAAGGTAAGGCTGGGCCTTCAGGAAAAGGAGAACCCCGAGCACTCGCCGCACTGGCCGAGGAGGCCTGACATGCTTGTAAGGAGAATAATAAGGGGAATGCTGCCATACCACAAGAAGCCCTCAGGAAAGGCAGCATTCAAGAGGCTTCGGGTCTTTGTTGGATCCCCAAAAGAGCTAAATGGACATAAAACAATAGAGGTAAAGACAAAGGCCCCGAAGAGCATGTATGTCGGTTACGTCTATATTGATGAGCTTTCAGAGCTCCTGGGCTACGAAAGGGCAAAGTGAATATAAATGGCGAAAAGACAAACGGCTGAGCGATTGCAAAAAGCAGTGAACGTCGAGGCTGCAAGGCAGGAGCAGCACAAAGAAGACGCGCAGCGCCAAAGAGAAAGGCGCAGAAGAAGCCGGAAAAGATGCTGAATTCGTAAAGAGCAAGAGGAAGAGCGCAGTTGCAAGGGCATCCTCAAAGAAGGGCACAGGAAAGATAAGGCTGAACGGATTTGACATAAACATATTCGAGCCGCTTGAACTACAGAAGGCTAATGCTGGAGCCGCTGATCGTATCAAATGCAACACAACGATCAGGCAAGGCAGATGGACATAAAGGTAAACGTGTACGGCGGGGGCAGCAGCGCACAGGCACAGGCGGTCAGGAGCGCGATAGCAAAGAGCATAGTCGCGTTCTCCGGCAGCGACGCCATAAAGAAGGAGTACCTGAACTATGACAGGTTCATGGTTGTCGACGACGCGAGAAGGGTCGAGCCGAAGAAGTTCAAGGGACCAAAGGCAAGGGCAAGGTTCCAGAAATCCTATAGATGATACTATGATGATGCCGGTAAGATGTTTCAGTTGCGGCGCAGTCGTCGCTGACAAGTGGGAGGAGTACGACAAGAGAGTCAACAAGGACCACGAGGACGCAGACAAGGTGCTCGACGAGCTTGGAGGTAAAGAGATACTGCTGCAGAAGGATGTTCATAAGCAATGTCGAGCTTATAGACGAGATTCATGCAGTTCGGGAGGAAATGATGTTAATTATGAATTGATGGGGCCGTAGGCTAGCCTGGTAGGCTTCCAGCATGGGGTGCTGGAGACCCGAGAAGTCCAAAAAGGCTTCGGGATTCGAAAATCTCGGCGGCCCCAAAGGTGTTTAATATGAGCGAGAAGAATTATTGGCAAACCAGAACGATTACCTAGAGGCAGGAATACACATAGCCACGAAGACGAAGAGCCCTGGAATGAAGAAATTCATCTACAAGGTCAGGGAGGACGGGCTTTATCTGCTTGACCTCAAGACCATCGACACACAGGATCAGGGTAGCGGCAAACATGATAGCGAAGGTACGAGCCGAAGGACATAGTGGTAACCGCATCAAGAATATACGCGATAGTGCCAGCACAGAAGTTCGCAGAGATAATAGAGGCGAAGTTCATAAAGGGAAGGGTAACCCCTGGAATATTCACCAACCCGAACAGGAGCGACTTCATGGAGCCAAAGCTCATAATCATAAGCGACTCGAGGAACGAGAAGCAGGCGATAAAGGAGGCAAGCAAGGTAAACATGCCGATAGTCGCGCTCAGCGACACCGACAACTCCACAAAGTTCATAGACCTTGTAATACCGGTAAACAACAGGGGAAGGAGGTCGCTCGCGTTCGTCTACTACCTGCTCGCAAGGGAGGTCCTGAAGGCAAGGGGCACCATAAAGAGCAACGAGGAGTTCAAGCACTCGATAAGCGACTTCGAGGCCAAGATAGACACAAAGCAGCAGATAAAGCACGCGATCTTCTAGTCTTCCTTTTCCAAAGCTGTGCTATACCATAACAAAGAGCAATGCAGATAAAAGGAATGCCAGTAGCGCAATGCCCATTACAGCAAGGCTTGCGTTCCTTGAGAACTTATAGAATCCCTTTGACTTTTTCCCCGTAAGGAAGCCGACTGCAATGTATGCTATTACGATGTCCGTAACTGCTATAGGAATTATGTACAAAATGTTAAACGCGAAGGGCGGAGCGAAGAAGAACATGTAGATGCTTACAATTATTGCCTCTATGTAAAGGATGAAAGCGAGCTGTGCCGACCTGCCTGCGCCTATGTGATAGACAAGGTTCTTTGTTTTCCTTGTCTTCATGTCGCCGGAATAGTCGCGTATCATTCCGTGTATCTCTCGCGCCAGGCCTGCAAGGAATATCACTATGCCGATAAGGACTATATTTATTCCAATAGAATTGGAGACAACGTATGCCCCGTATATGAACGGTATTACCATGGAAAATGCTATGTATGCGTTTCCAACCAGGAGAGTGTCCTTGAGCCTGTAGCTGTAAAGATATGCGAGGATTGCAAAGGCAAACGCGATGATAAACGCCGCGACGTTTATGAGTGCGCTTGCTGCAACGCCTATTACGAAGCAGATGATTGCTATATTGAATGCCTCATTCCTTTTTATCGAGCCGTTTACTATGGGCCTGTCCATCCTTTTGTTGGCTCTGTCTGACTCCACGTCAAAATAGTCGTTTATGGCAAAGGACCCCATGCTTACGAATATAGGGGTTATGATGCTGAGCGCAAGCACGATTATCGATGGTATGTACCCGGAAATGAGCTCCGCCGCTATTACTGCGATGACAAGCATTATGCTGTGCTCTATCCTTGTAAGCCTTATTATCGCGCCTATCCTGTTCATGCAATCCAATATATGCAGTTAATAAATAAATATGCTGCTAATTGGTATTGATATAATGTTGAAGGATCAGGCAGCCGTGGAGTTCATAATAACATACGCATGGGCCATTCTTGTAATATCCCTGTTTGTTGTTTTGGTTCTCATAATATCAGATACAAGACCTCCGCAGGATTACCTACAATCGTCATGCAGCATCCAGCCCCTGCTTCCGTGCACCGAGAGCCTCTTGTCCTACAATTCAATCAATCCCCTGCAATACTATGTTGTATTCACAAACCAGCTAGGCTCGATAATCTATTTTCCGCCAAACGCGATAAGCATCTCAACCAGCAACATCGGCGGAAGCAGCACATACAGCAACACGGGCAACTGCACCCCGGACTTCGCAGCCCAGGGTTCAACCGTATTGTGCAGATCTAGAATAAACGGAGCCAGCAAGCCCGGACCAGGCACGCAGGCCATAGTGAATTTCGTATTGAGCTACAGGATATGCCCAACAAGCAACGTGGTCAAATGCTCGCCAGGCAATTACATCTCATCAGGATATTCCGTACAAAGCGTTGCGCCTGTGAGCATAAACATAAATTATGTAACGTTCGTTATAAAGCCGTCAGGAAACATAGTGCTCAACGGAGTTACCTA
Organism: uncultured Microcaldota archaeon; assembly: GCA_963804175.1. Lineage (GTDB taxonomy): Archaea > Micrarchaeota > Micrarchaeia > Micrarchaeales > Micrarchaeaceae > UBA12276. Next base: position 67,633 of record CAWDPD010000001.1, on the reverse strand, counting down.
TTTCAACAACACATCGGCCTATCTGATATCAGGGAATTATATAATATTCGCCCAGCCAGGTCAAGGATTGATGTATTCAAATACATTATGGTCGCTGAATTCAGCAGGCTCCGGCATAGTGAATGTGCATTCGCAGAACACTACACTTATACTGAACTCAAATGAGATACTTACCGCGCAGTTCAGCTGACTACCTTCTTGCTCTCCTTCTAGTTCTTTTTGGCCTGCCTTCCCGCATCTCGTTTGACAGCATGAATTCACCGAGGGCGTCGCGTGACGAGTTTATGATAAGCGCAAGGCCGGTGAACCCGGATATTACGGAAATGGACATTGCAGCAAAATAAAGAGCGAAGTTGGAGCTTGCAACGTAGGTAAGGCCTGGACTGCTCAATTGGATGAGCCCAACTATAAATGTCAGCCAGAATGCCGCGCCTCCTATAGCCAGCTCGCCATAAGAATGCTTGAATATGAGCAGTACGGTTGTGTACAGCACAATGAGGACGCCTCCCAACGAGAACAGAAGAACAAGCGGCTCAAGCGATATCCTAACAAAGAGTAGAGGCAAGGCGAAAACTATTATGCCTATGACCATCGAGATTATCCATGCCGCCATGTATTTCGAGTGGCTGCTATGCTCCACATCATTCATGAACCTTACCGATAGGATATGGGAGCGGAAGAAGCTTGATGAGATGATTGCAGCCGCAAGAACAACCAGGAATATCCAGAACTCAAGGTAATTGAGATAGTTGTTTACTGCGAGTGTGCTCCTGAGTACGCTGAATGTAAGTCCTATGGAAAGCATTATGGCAAGGGTAATAAATACAATGCCTAGCGTACGCCTGTATACCAGCCCCCAGTACCTTTTGATGTGGCTCCTGACATAGTCCATTGGATCAACTATGATTAAAAGCAGTGAAGCTTAAAAAGTCTTTCTATACCACATATTTTGTGTAAAAAGACAGTGAGCGCGTTTGTGTTTTTATCAACTCACCTATTAATTTCCTTTAGCATATCAATATCTCTATCTGAATATCCAAATTTCTTATAGAACTTATAAGCTTTTGTATTTGTGGCAAGTACTGTAAGAAAAAGTGAATTGCATCCTTTTCCTATCAGATACGATTCTATTTTCTTCATCAATTTTGCACCAATCTTAGCGCCTCTATAAGGGGGAGCAACATAAAGTTCCTCTATGAATCCACGTCTTGATGGTTTTTGCATTGTAAATATCTCTTCCTTACCTGGTTTGAGTACCAGTCCAACCGCTAACCCAACAATTTCACCTTGGACTTCTGCAAGGTAAAAAATTCCTTTGTTCTTCGAGATTACTTCAAGCAGGTGTTTGAGATAATAATTTCCATACCCTGCTCTTCTTGTTAACCTTTTTAAAGAATCTACTGCCACCATATAGTCTTGAAACTCCTCTAATAAATGAATTAATTTATTCCTGTCATTTTTTCTATACTTGCGTATTATTACTTTGGTAGTTGCGCCCATGAAATCATTTCTCCTAATAGCTTTTGGTTCTAGCTTTTAAATAATTTATCTTTGTATATAAGCCGTATAAGAAGCTGTCATTTCAGCACCTTTTTACACAATGCTTATACCACAAGCACAAAAAGCAGGAGGTTTCCGACAAGCAATGATATGATCAATGCAATAAATATCGGCAGGGCGAAGGGCACGGCTTTCTTGTATACCGGCAGTTTTTCTTTTATCTTGGCTTTCTTCATACTTTCTATCATGCTGCCTGTTAAAAGCCTGTCAAAGCCCTTTATTTTTTTCTTTATCGTACTTATGCTTCTTTTGTCCATGAGGTTGAGCGCTACTATGTCACCCTCATCAAACCTGCTTACGCCCACATATTCCACCATGGAATGCGTTATTGGGACGGAGAACAGCATAACAAGGGAGGAGCTTATCATCATCACGCCAAGCACAGCAATGCCGATATAGCTTATCCCCACAAGCTCCGTTATTGAGATCATGAACGCAACATACGCTACAGCAATAAGCGATGCCATGAATATGTTCTTCGTTGTTATGAATGATGCCAGCGGCTTCTTCAGCTTTTTTGCTGCCTTTGGTATGTAGTATATTGGTACAATGATTATTGCGACTATTCCGGTGTTTACCAAAATGGTCAGCGCGAACGGCAGGTGCAGCTGGCCTGCAGATGATAAAAGGAGCGGGAACTGCTGGAATGGGAGTATAAGTGAAATGGCAGCGAGCTCAATGACGTCTGCCGCGCCGAGCTGGCCTATCCTGTAGACTATATAGCCTACGCCGAGCACCAGCAGCGATATGGCTGTGCTCAACGCTATTGTTCTTGTATTGAAATAAAGGAATGTAAGAAGAAAGCCATATGCAAGGGTGGCATATGCAAAAACAGAAGGGACATTCCTCCTGTTGAATACGTCATACAGCATGTAGACTAGCGCTATTGCTATCAGGCTCAATATCCTTAGGGCATACAGCTGCATCAGATCAAATAAGAAAGAAAAGGAAGCTATATAATATAATCTGCTTGTTCGTTAGAATGGATTCATCTTAATTGCTACAGCCTGTATTTCTTGCATATCTCATCCGCTTTCGTCCAGTTTATGTTGTCTACAAGCGCATTCAGGTATGCAGCCCTGTCCGGACCGAATTTGTGGTAGTATGCATGCTCGAAGGTGTCAGCGGAGATTATTGGCATTGATCCCACAAGGCCGCCCTGGTTATGGACATCGAAAAGGACGTTCCTGAGCTTGCCGTCCGTCAGGGTATCTGCCACAAGCACCACCCAGCCCCTTCCTACCTTGCCAGTTGCTATGAAGTCATCTCTCCAGTTCTGGAATGAGCCGAAGTCTGCATTTATCTTTTTTATTATGCCCATGCTGTCCGAGTACTTTCCGTCTCCGCCCATTGTATCCCAGTATACCTCGTGGAGAATTGACCCGTTTCCGTTCCACGTCTCCTCGAGCTTCAGCGCCCTGAATGTGCTGTAGTTCTGGTTTGCCTTTGACCTGTCCACAGTACCAAATTCCTTCTCGATCTCGTTCCTCTTGTTTACATATCCTGCATAGTGCATGTCATGGTGCCACTTGAACGTTTCCTCGTCCATTACGCTCTTTACCTTGTCATAAGTAACCGGCATTTCCTTTACCTTGTGGTCTGCCTCGGTATTGCTCATATATTCCACCCTTATAACTAATAGATACAGAAACTATTAAAAGACTCTTTTTTGATATCTATATTCTATAATTTAGCTTGAAGATTGTACATTTTGTCCTTTTGGTGCTGGAATTGATCGACTATAATAATATAGAGCAGAAATGGCAGAAGGCATGGGAGAACTCAAAGATATTCGAGGTCGAACCAAATGACAAGGAATCTATGCTTGTTACTGCTGCATTCCCGTACGTGAATGCGCCGCAGCACATAGGCCATCTTAGGACCTACGGCACAGCGGACACATATGCAAGATACAAAAGAATGCGAGGCATTAACGTTCTTTACCCCATGGGCTTCCATGCAAGCGGAATTCCATTGGTCGCCTTCGCGAAGAGGATAAGGAACAACGACAAGGAGCTGATAGAGGAATATAAGATATTCCACGTCCCTGACGGCGAGATAAAGAAAATGGTTGACCCAGAATACATGGCAAACTACTTCATAAAACAGATGGAATCAGGAATGCGAAGAGCAGGCTACGGAATAGATTGGAGGAGAAAATTCGTCTCTATAGATCCATTATTCAGCAAGCTCGTAGAATGGCAATTTCAGAAGCTGATTGAAAAGGGATACTTAACTAAAGGCAAATATCCGATAGGATGGTGCACCAACGAGAACAACGCGGTCGGACAGCATGATACAAAGCATGATGTTCACCCAGAAGTAGAGCAGGTCACAGCCATAAAGTTCAGGGATGCAAGCAGCGATATATACTTTGCATGCACGACATACAGACCCGAAACAATTTATGGCGTTACAAATATATTCATCGGTGAAAAGTCTGAGTACGTGATAGCAAGGATAGAGAATGAAAGATATTATCTTTCAAAAGAGGCTGCTAGCACACTGAAATACCAGCTCAATGTAACTGTGGAAAGCTCGATAAGCGCGAAGGAGCTTCTTTCAAAGAAGGCGACCAATCCCATAAACAAATCAGTGATACCAGTGCTGCCGGGTTTTTTTGTGAAGCCGGATGTTGGGACTGGAATTGTAATGAGCGTACCCGCACATGCACCTTTTGACTATGTGGCCATTCAAAGGCTGAAAAAGGACAACTATACGATGCCAGAGATGCACTACAACAAAATAATAGAGATTGAGAAGAAGGACAACATTAGCATAGGAAGGTCGCTCACAGATGTAAACGCGGGAAAGGCAACGGCATTACACCCAGAGGTGCCCGCACTTGCGTATCTCGAAATACTCAACACTAACGAGAACGCCATAGATGACATGATAGAATTTGCAACCAAGCTGCTCTATAGAGAGGAATCTCACTGGGGCATTATGCTCGTAGATGAATACAAGGGAATGAAAGAACCGGAGGCAAGGGAACTAATAAAAAAGAAATTGGAGGGATCGAAGGATGCATTCCCAATTTATATAATAAGCAACGATGAGCCAGTATACTGCAGGTGCGGCTACAAGGTAATAGTAAAAATAGTAGATGATCAGTGGTTCATAAATTACGGCGATGCCGCCTGGAAGAATACCGTGAGGAAGGGATTTGAATCAGTAAAGATATATCCTGAAAAGTTCAGGCTAACGTTCAGCAATGTCATAGAGTGGCTTGACCTAAGACCCGTAGAAAGGGAGCAGGGCCTTGGCACGAGATTTCCATTGAATAAGAATCACATAATAGAGTCTCTTTCAGATTCTACAATATACATGTGCTTCTACACATTTATCCACATACTGAGGAACGAGAAGATAACCGCAGAGCAACTCAAGCCAGAATTTTTTGATTATGTGCTGCTCTCTTCTATTGACGCAACCGGAGCCGAAAAGGCCACAGGAATCAGCGCAACTGTGCTTAATAAGTGCAAGGAATCCTACGAATATTGGTACAACCAAACTTCCAGGCACTCTGGACCTGACCTTATCCCGAACCACCTTACGATGTACATGTTCAACCACATGGCACTTCTAAAGGAGATAAACTGGCCCAAGCAGATAGTAGTCAATGGACTTGTAAACTATGAGGGTGAGAAGATGAGCAAGAGCCTTGGCAACATAATACCAATTGTGGACGGGATAGAGAAATACGGCTCAGACCCACTTCGCTTCATAGAAATTTCTGGCGCTGATCTTGACACCGAGACCGAGTTCAGCGTGGAGGGCATAAACAGCGTGCGTTCCAGGAATGAGTTCATACTGAAGAGCATTCAATCTCTTTCTAGCCTGAAGAGCAAGGAGCTCTCGCACATAGACTATTGGCTCTATTCGAAGCTGAACTCCAAGATAAGGGATGCAACACAATTCATGGACAACATCAACCTAAAGGGAGCATATACAGAAATATACTACAACTCGATAAACGAGTTCAAAAAATACCTGGAAAGAGGAGGAGAAAACGAGATAGTGATGAGGGATTTCCTGGAAAGCATCACCCTGATGCTGACTCCGGCTATGCCGCACCTTTCAGAGGAATACTGGAGCGCCCTGGGAAAGAAGACGCTGATCGCGCAGGAGAAATGGCCGGAATCCAGCAAACAGATGATAAACCCGATGGAGGAGCTTGTTGAGGAGATAATAGACAACACGATAAGTGATGCAAGGCAAAGCATTGAACTGACAGGCAAGATAAATGCAAACATCGGCAAGTCCGTAAAGGAGATAATTCTGATAATGGCTGAGCAGTGGAAGGTGAAGGCCTACAACAAGCTTTCGAAGAGCAAGAACATTGGCAAGGTAATGGATGATCCAGAGCTAAAGGAGATAGAGAAAGGAAGGCTGTCGCAGTTCCTTATGCAGTTCGCCAAGAAATTCAATACGATGAACGAGGTTGGCGAGCTTGATACCCAGCTTCTCCTCAAGTCGTTCATGGAGGCGAAGGACTACCTGCATGACAGGTTCAATGCAAACATAATAGTGGAGAGCGAGGCAACATCAAAATCGGGCAGGGCGGCAAGGGCTCTTCCCGAAAAGCCCAGCATAGACGTGGTTTGGGGTTGAGATGTCTCAAAGAAAAAGCAACCTGATTAGGGATTACGACCTTTTTGTCTTTGACTGGGACGGCACGCTAAACAGCATGAGGATAACAATGCGCATAAATGAGAGCATAAAGAGGGCTCTGGGCATCTGGAACACCGATAGCAGAATAAAGGACTTCAAGCGCGTAGACTACGACCTGAAGAAAAAACTGAAGGGCGAGGAATGGAAGAATGACTTCATGACCTATCTCTTTGACTTTCTACTCAATATAAGCAGGCCGAGGCTTCACAATGATTCGATCAAGCTCCTGAAATACTTACACAAGAGGGGCAAGAAGATAGCCATATTCTCCAACGGAAGAAGCCACAGGATAGTAAGAGAGTTGAGAATACTAGGTATAGTTGATTATTTCGATTCAATAGTAAGCGCAAGGGACCTCAACACACTAAAGCCGAACCCTAGCGGACTTAAGGCCATACTGCATTCCACAAGGGTAAAGCCGGAAAGGTGCCTTTACATCGGTGACATGGTTGACGACATAATATCCGCGAAGCTTGCGCACGTCCACTCCTGCGGCGTAGCCGGAGGGTTTGACAGCTACCACAGGCTGAACAGCATACATCCAGACAGCCTATTCAACGGCATAGAGGACATGTACAGGAAAATAAGGCGGCAATAATCGTTATATATAGATTGCCACATAATAAACTATAGAAACAGATAAAATAAATTTAGATGATGGATATGGCTGAAGAGCAGTTGAACCTCAAGTTTGTAGATACGAAGCCTGTTTTTGCTGACGAGATAGCGATAATGCTAAAGGTCAAGGCGGTAAAAAACGAGAAGGGAACAGTAGAAAAGGAAGGAGTGATAACTTTGGTATTCATAGACATGACAAAGCAGCAGGTAATCGGCGAGTTCGTAATAAACAGGACCACAGCAAAGGCGCTTGCGAAGATACTGCCGGAAAACATAGAAAAGCTGGAGAAGCAGCTGGCTGACAAGTCGATGCCGGAAAAGCCAAAATTGGACACAACCTATGACAGGAGGGATATCAGATAAATAGAAGTTCTACTGAAAGTTTTATCTCATAATATCTGCGTCGTTATTCAAGAGACATACGAATTAGGCATAGAGCCGAATTTCTTAGATTGATTAAATGGAAATTGATATACCATTTTATAAGCAGACAACGGATAATACATGCACAGCCGCTTCCCTTATTATGATCTTAAAATATTTTGGTAAATTAACAAAACTGGATAGAAAACAGGAAATTAAAGTCTACAAAGAAATTAAAATACCAAATAGATACAGTATATCAGTAGTTGCAAAAAGACATGGTTTATATCCTGTTATAATTACGAATGTAAAAACTGTAGAATCAAGTAAATGGCTTAAAAGTATAGGTAAATCTCAGAAAGAAATTAGTGATATGAAGAAAGTAGTATTAAGAGATGGACAAAAGGCAAAAAGATTAGGGATTAAGGAAGTTTTAGTAAGAAGTATAAAAATTTCAGATATAGCAACTATACTTAAAAATGGAGGGGTATCTGCCATAGGGATAAACGCAAAATTGCTTAATCATGCGGAAGTTCCGCACATGGTTGTAATAACTTCCATATCTAAAAAAACAATAGGATTAAACGACCCATTATCTAAAAGTCCAAGAGTCGTAAGTATCAATCTCTTTAATAAAATGAAAAATTTTTATGGCGACCAGATGTTAATAGCTTTATATAAAAATAAGAAAAATTAGGCTTTGTAGTTCTATTACGATTATTAATACAAATTAATTATCTTTTATACGTCTTTTAGCACGTTCTTTTAAGTTCCCTTTTTCTGTTAAGTCAAGTTGCAGATACAGGTCTTCAACATGACGACTATGCATGTTGTCATCCAAATCAACTACAGTAATTTTGTTGATTTTGAATTCTTTTTCTATTTTTTCCTTCTCATCTGCTCTCAGCTCGGTTCCCTTAACGTATGCTATAATATTACCTTTGTTTACACGTGATTCACGTGGATAAGCCCACGTAGAAAAATTAACTCCAGTAGAAGCTAATTTTTTCTTAACAGCTTCCATGTTTACTGAACTATCTCCTGATTTTTGTTTAGTTGTATCCATATTATCACAGTATCTTTATGAATTTCTGAATATATATACTTTTATGGTAGGTATTAAAAATCTATTTATTCAACAGGAAACCGATTATTTCAACAGAAAAGGATTTATTCAACAAAGCCCAATAAGCTTTAAAAGGTATTAAAAAGACAGAATTACATTAAAAATACAAAGCTAACTTACCAAAAGGCTTTTAAGCTTAGATATCCAATTCTTTACTACATATACGGAGTAAGGCGGAAAAGCTGATTCTACGTATGAGTAAAAGATGAAATGAGAAATGAAGGGGACTATGGAGACGAAGGAAGACATGGAAGAGGGGAAGGTGGACATGGAGGCGGCGGAAGACGCGGAATGAACATGAATCCAAACTATTTCCTGCCAAAACCTGTAAAAGTGGGCGACGAAGTCGAGGTAAAAATCGAGGCTGTCGCATCAAAGGGCGATGGAATAGCGAAGAAGGACGGATTTGTGATCTTTATAAAGGGCGCAAAGGAGGGCGACACGATAAAGGTTAGAATCACCGACGTAAAGGCCAGATTCGCAATAGGCGAAATCATAGCTTAAAACGGCTATTTTTATTTAGTTTTTAATTTTTATTTACGTTTATATATTTAAGTTAGCATTGCCCATATGTAAGGTATGCCTATGTACGATTCGGCCATGGATGAGAAGTGGAACAGGTATTGGGCAGACCAGAAGCTGAACCTATTTGACGAGAAGGACAGGAAGCGCCAGCTCTACGTTATAGATACTCCTCCGCCGTTCACATCAGGAACGCTGCATATAGGCAACGTCCTTGGTTATGCATTGATAGACTTCACCGCAAGGTACAAGCGAATGAAAGGATTCAACGTGCTTTATCCTCAGGGATGGGATACGCAAGGGTTTCCAACCGAGAAGGTAGTGGAGAAGAAATACGGCACAAAGCTCTCGAGAGAGGAATTCTACAGGAAATGCACGGAGATATCCTCTGAAAATTTGGAGGCAATGAAAAAGCAGATGTACAGATTGGGCTTTTCATCTGATGAGCGTTACGGATACATAACAATGTCAAAGGAATACAGGGCAAAGGTGCAATTGTCACTGATAATGATGCACCAGAAGAAGATGCTATATCGAGGCAGCCATCCTGTGGAATGGTGCCCGAAGGACAGATCGGCAATAGCGCACGCGGAAACAGAGGAAAAGGAGGAGGACTCTCAGTTTGTCTACATAAATTTTGAGATATTGGGTTCAAACAAGAGTCTGACAATAGCTACCGGAAGGCCGGAGCTGCTGCATGCATGCGTTGCCATTGCAGTGAACCCAACAGATGCTAAATACAAAGATCTTGTAGGCAAGAAAGTCAAAACTCCGATATTTGATGCTGAAGTGGATATAATAGCTGACGAGAAAGTAGACACATCATTTGGAACTGGGGCCGAGATGGTATGCACGTTCGGGGACAAAATAGATAGGGATATGTACTACAGGCATAAGCTGAAACTGATAGATTCGGTTGACGAGGTGGGCATACTCAAAAATGCCAAACAGTTTACTGGAATGAGGCTGAATGAGGCAAGAGAGGCGGTTATCAAGGAGCTTGAGAAGAAAGAATATGTTGTTAAAAAGGAACCGATAAAACACATGATAAAAGTCCACGACAGGTGCGGCACTCCTATAGAAATGATAATGTCGAATCAATGGTTCATAAAAATACTTGACTACAAGAAGAAGATCGTGGAGCTGGCAAACGAGATAAAATGGACTCCGGAATTTACAAGGAACTACCTCGATGACTGGGCCAATTTCATAGAATGGGACTGGATAATATCAAGGAACAGGATATTCGGCACCGCAATACCTTTCTGGTATTGCGAAAGCTGCGACTTCATAGCCGCGCCAAAGACCGAATCGCTTCCAGTGGATCCCACAAAGGACAGTCCGCCGGTTGATAAATGCCCCAAATGCGGCAAAAAGCTGAAGGGAGAGAGCGCAACATGCGATGTTTGGATAGATTCATCAATAACACCCTTGGTAATAGCGGGATGGCCCGATAACAAGGAACTCCTCTCAAGGGCATTCCCAAATGCAATAAGATTCCAGGGAACCGAGATCATAAGGACATGGGCGTTCTATACAATATTCAGATCCTGGGCACTGACAGGAAACAAACCATTTGAGGAGATACTTGTAAACGGCATGGTGCTTGCACCGGACGGCAAGAGAATGCACAAAAGCAAGGGCAATGGCATATCCCCTGACGAGCTTATGCAGAAATACCCTGTAGATTCGATAAGGCTGTGGGTTGCCCTAAGCGGCGCGATAGGAAAGGACAAGCCATTCCTCTACAATGACGTGGAATACGCAAAGAGCTTCATAACAAAGCTCTTCAATTCATTCAACTTTGTAAATACTGCAATCAAGGAGGCCGGGGAGCTGCAGCCGCTTGATAATGTAAGCAAAGATATGGGAATATTTGACATATGGATACTCAACAGGCTTAATTCCGTGATAAAGCAGGTGACAGAATCATATGAATCGTTCAACTTTTATGATGCGGCAAACACGGCAATAAACTTCTACTGGCATGAGTTCTGCGACTATTACATAGAGAACGTAAAGCACAGGATATACTCAAAGGACAAGGACATGGAATCAAGCAAGCACGCAGCAGCATATGTTTTGAATCACGTGCTTGATACAACGCTGCGGCTTATTGCGCCAATAGTGCCCCATGCCACTGAGGAGCTTTATTCTAACATGAAGAAGGAAAGCATTTTCAAGGAGAAGTTTCCGGAATACTTTGAAAGGAAGGCGCCGGTTGACTTTGTCATAAATGGCATAGTATTCAAGAGCGGAATAATAAAGGTCGATTACGAGAGCACGGGCGCGTTCATAAACAGCATAATCAGCGAGGTCAGAAAGGCAAAAGCAAAGGAAAAGAAGGCGCTGAATCTTGAAATAGCATCTATTAATATAAAGGTTCCTGAGGAATACTATAATGCAACCTTATCCTCAAAGGAGGAGCTTATGCAGATATGCAAGGCTAAGAAGGTAGATATATCGAAAGGTAGTTATTCGGTTAAGGTAATAATGTAATTCTTAATGTGTTTTTCAATGGCTAGAATGCATTCTAAAAGGCACGGGAAGTCAAAGTCAAGGAAACCTCTCCCTGAGGAGATAGGCGCACCAAAGGAATTTGACAGAGAGAGGATAGATCAGGTAATAATCAATTATTCAAAGCAGGGAATGGAACCCGCAATGATAGGACAGAAGCTAAAGTCGGATCACGGAATACCGTATGTCAAGCACTACATGGGAAAGAGGCTTATGGTAATATTAAAAGAGAAGGGGCTTGCCGGGGACATGCCCCCTGATCTTATGGATCTCATGAAGAAAGCGGTAAACACAAATGCGCACCTTAGCAGGAACAGGCAGGACCTGAGCAACACCATAAGGCTCAGAAGAATAGAATCAAAGATATGGAGGCTTACCAAGTATTACATTAAAAGGGGCGTGCTTCCGCAGAACTGGAGATACGATCCAAAGCAGGCTGAACTGCTGATAAAGAAGACAGCGTGATACGATGGCACTTGCACCAAAGAAAACCGAAAGCTGGAAGCTTAAGAAATGGTATTCGGTATACGCGCCTAAGGTTTTCAACGACGTGGTCATAGGAGAGATGCCAGGGAACGAGGACAAGTCGGTAATAGGCAGAAACATAGTGGTTGGGCTTGATTCGCTAACAAGGAACCCGTCCAACGCATACACGAGCGTAACCCTGAAGGTAATAGACGTCAATGGCAACGCAGCGCACACAAAACTGGTATCGATGTCGCAATTATACAGCTACATAAGGTCTCTTGTAAGAAGGTACAGGAGCATAGCAAGCACCGTGCTTCCTGTCCAGACAAAGGACGGCATCAGCATGGTTGTAAAGATTCTCGTAATAACAAGGGCAAGGACAACCCACAGCAGGATATTCGGCATAAGGAAGGAGATGAATGAGCACGTATCCAATTTCTTCAAGGAGAACGACTCAAATGTGGCGATAAACGCGGTGATAGAGGGAAGATTCCAGGCAGAACTGGCCGCAAAGCTTAGGCACATAGCCCCATTGAACAAGGTCGAGGTCAAAACATTAGAGGTAAAGTAGGGAATCTTGTTGTAATTTGCTTTATTATTTGCCTCTTCTAAGCAATCTCATTTTATCTTGGTTAGCCTGGGCCTTTACATCGTCTTGCAGCTCCTGCAAGCTAATATATCCAAACTCATCCAGTCCTTTTACAACCCCTTTCATCAGTTTCCTGACCAGTCCGGTGCCAGAATAAGTATCATCGATTTCTCCCTTATTGTCAGTTTTGGTAGTGCGCCCTTTTCCTCTTTGCCGCTAACGTGATCTATCATGCTTCTGGTTGCCATTTTATCCCCTAACTAATCTGAGAAACGAGATATTTATTCCTATCGGTCAGCTTGGCTCTGCCCCAAAGTCTCCTATTAAAGTTACTTTAGAAGCAGAAGCACTAAAGGAGCAAAGTCAATCAGCTTATGCTTACCAGCACGACACCAACAGCTATTACCATCACGCCAAGCCACCTGAATATGCTGACGTGCTCTGCGAGTATCGTTGCCGCGAATATGACCGCGACTATGTAGCTTATGCCGCTTAGGGCATATGCCCAGCTGAGACTGGTTCTGCTAAGAACATAGAAATATATTGCAGTTGAGAGCGCGTAAGCCCCAAGCCCTATTGCAAGCGTTAGCGCGAGCTCCCTGTCCAAAAATGCATACTTGAATAGGAACTGGCCCACTCCGCCTAGTACCGTAGATACGACCAGAAGTGCCAATATTATGGGTTTTGTGTCTCTCACCATAACGCCTATGCTGTGAATGCAACTATCACAACGCCAAGGAATATCAGGAGTATGCCGGCAACCCTTAAGATGTTGATCCTCTCCTTCAACTGGTATGCAGATATCAGAGTCACGAATATGAATGAGCTGGCGAATATCGGAAACACAACGGACAGCTCAGACGTTGACAGTGCGATAAGGTAAAGAGTGAAGCTTATCGCGTATCCGCATAGGCCAAGTAGTATGGTCCTGTTCCTCAGCGTGTTAAGTATGTCGGCCACGGAGTCTAGACGTTTCCTAAGTCCCCTCTTGAAGAGCAATTGGGAATAAGAGGTAAAAAGCGCCGCAACAAGTGTTAAAAATATGACCAGATAGATATTCATGGTAGCACTGGTGTTCGATTGAAAAAGTTCGCCAAGGAGTTCATGACATCATTGATAACGGTAATACTTGCAATATTGGCTATAGGCTTATTTATAAGTTATGGTGCAACATTGCTGTTTTATGTTGCCATTGGCATAGCGATAATATTCGGTTTCTATAATGCATGGCTGATATCATTATCGGAAAGCGGCGGAGCACCTGCCACAAAGAGATTAAAGGCCAAAAGCCGCTGATCAACCTGGGTTGCTTATGAGCACTTTGATAATAGCAGAGAAACCAAGCGTAGCCCTTAGGATAGCGATAGCGCTTGGAAACAATGCGCAGAAAAGGATAAACCTAAACGGCGTAAGCTACTACGAGATAGAAAGCCCGTCTGGGAAGATGTACATTGCAGCTGCTGTCGGCCACATATTCACGATAAGGCAGAAGGGCACAGAGAGGGGTTATCCGGTACTTGAAATAGAATGGGCAGCATCGTACGAGGTCGACAAAAAGGCCTACTACACAAAGAAGTACCTTGATGTCTTCAGGATGCTGGCAAACAAGAGCGACAGCTACATAAACGCATGCGACTTCGACATAGAGGGAACAGTGATAGGCACAAACATAATAAAATTCCTCGGCGCAGACATGAAAAGCAAGGCAAAGAGGATGAAGTTCTCTACCACGACCATACCTGACATAAGGAATGCCTACGAGAACCTGATGCCCTTGGACCTCAACAATTTCTATGCAGGGGAGGTAAGGCACATGCTTGACTGGCTCTGGGGCATAAACCTCAGCAGGGCGCTCACCGGCGCGCTTGTGGGCACAAAGTTCATGAGGTCTCTCAGCATAGGAAGGGTGCAGGGACCTACGCTCGCGCTCCTTGCAAAACGCGAATTGGAGATACAGAAATTCGTTGCAAAACCATACTGGAACGTGCTCGCGCTCATTAAGGAGATAGAATTCGCAAACACAAAAGGAGACATATTCGACGGGAAGGAGGCAGAGAGAGTTCTGGACCACACAAACGCAAACCTGAAGAGGGCATTGGTTGAGGAAGTCGTTACCAATGAGCAATTGGTAAGGCCATATCCCCCGTTCGACCTCACATCATTGCAGCTTGAGGCAAGCAGGGTATTGAGGCTTGATCCATCAACCACGCTTGCTACAGCGCAGGTACTTTATGAGCGTGCATACACCTCATATCCAAGAACATCATCGCAGAAGCTTCCCCCTACGCTTGGGCTGCCGAAGATAATCGGCGAGCTAGCAAAGAACCAGAAATACGCGCCCCTCGCAAACAGGCTGATAAGCGAGCGAAGATTCAGGCCCAACGAGGGCATGAAGACGGACGAGGCGCACCCAGCAATCTATCCAACAGGCGTAATCCCAAAGGACCTCAATGAGACTGAGGCAAAGCTCTACGACCTAATAGTAAAGAGATTCCTGTCGGTATTCGCGCCATACGCGAAAGTCGCGAGGATGAAAGTCACGGTAAAGATAGGCAACGAAAGGTACGTTGCAAACGGCGCGAGAACTGTGGAAAAGGGATGGTTTGAATTCTACGAATTCTCGGCAATAAAGGAAAAATCGCTGCCGGAGTTCATCCAGGGCTCAAATGTAGAGGTAGAAAAGGCATACAAGCAGGAGCTGCAGACTCAGCCTCCGAGAAGGTACGGAAAGGCAGCGCTAATAGCTGAACTGGAGAAGAAGCGGCTTGGCACAAAGGCAACAAGGGCAGCAATAATAGACACGCTTTTCAGAAGAGGCTACATAGAGGGATCAGCGATAAAGGTGACAAGCTTCGGCATAAACGTATACAAGGCGCTTGATGAGAATTCCAACATGATAGTGAACGAGGAGACAACAAAACGGCTTGACGAGGACATGGAAAAAATATCAGAGGGCAAGGAGAGCCCGGAGAAGGTCTTGGAGGAGGGCAAGAGCATGTTGATAGAGGCGCTGAGGAGCTTCGACCAGAACAAGGAGAAGATCGGCAAGGCGATGCAGGAGGGGCTTGTAGAAAGCCAGGTTTCACTGGGCAAGTGCCTAAAGGACGGCGGCGAACTTGTGATGAGAAGGTCAAAGGCCGGAAAGCAGTTTGTTGCATGCGCCAATTACCCGAAATGCCTCAATACATATTCTGTTCCGCAGAATGCCCTCATAGCCCCCACAGGAAAGGTATGCGAGCACTGTCATACTCCGATAATAAAAGTGATAAGGAAGGGAAAGGGCGTATTCGAGATGGACCTTGACCCAGAATGCATAACAAAACAGAAATGGAAGGAGAAGAGGGAGCAGAAACAGAAGGAAATGGAGGCACAGGCGGCAAAAATAACCACGGCAAAGGAATTGAGGGCAAAACAGCCGATTGCTAAGGCAGAAAATATGAAAACTAAGGAGCAGCCAGAACCAAAAGTGGCAAAGGCAACTGCAGTGAAACAAAAACAGGTTGAAGTTAACCCTGAGGCTCAGCCCCAAAAGGAAAAGAAAACAAAGGAGACAAAGGTAAAGAGGAAAAAGGCTGTCAGAAAACCAAGAAAGAAAAAAGAGGTATTGTGATATGTTCATCCCGGAATCGTTCAGAAGATTAAAAAGAGGGCCACAGGTGATACTGCCGAAGGACATAGGGATGATAATAGCCTATACGGGAATAGGCAAGAGCAGCGTATGCCTTGATGCTGGAACCGGAAGCGGCTGGCTTGCCATCGCATTGGCAAGGGTATCGAAGCTGGTAATAACATACGACATACGCGATGAATTCATAAAGATCGCAAAGAAAAACAGGGAAAACGAGGGCTTGGACAACCTTATAATAAAGAAAAAGGACATAACAAAGAACGTAAGAGAGAGGAAAGTAGACCTTGTCACTCTTGACATGCCCAACTCCGACAAGGCGGTAAGGAGCGTGTATAAGGTGCTCAAAAAAGACGGCTACATTTGCGGCTACCTTCCGCACATGGAGCAGGTCAAGAGTTTCGTTGCAGCGCTGAACAAATACAAGTTCAGGGACACACAGACCCTGGAGGTAATAGTAAGGGACATGCTTGTAAGAGAAGAAGGCACAAGACCGTCTACAAAAGGGGTATGGCATACCGCATATCTGGTATTTGCTCAGAAATAGGTTTGGGATGCTGTATTGCAGAAACATCCTGAGCATTGGAGTTATGCAAAGTTAAAAAAAGAAAAGTGGGGCGTATGCAGTGCATACGCCTGGGTGGATGAGAATAGGGTTTACAGAATACGCATAAAAATGCGGTGCAAAAATTGGTGCTTAAAGGTATAAAAACCTTTCGGGAATGTGCATGTTAGGGAAAGAGCACCAATCGCTTAAAATACCCTGGAAAAGTATATCATAACGTGGTTCAATGGAAACTAATTTTGATAGAAGACTGGAAAAGAATAGGAATAAGCTGAGGAAGCTCCTTAGAAAGCATGAGGACATAGTGGTTAGATCAAGGGTCATAGGACAAAAGAAAAATAAGTCCAGCAGGGAAATATTCAAGCTTGCCAAATCCAGCGGGCTTATGCGAAGAGAGGCAAAAAAAGAGGTTAAAGGGCCCTTGGTGGGCCGCACCCTTGCAATAACCGTAAGCGGCAGAGGGCCATTCTACATTATGGAAGGCACAAAGGCAAAGGTCAAAAGGGAGAAATCCATAGAGAAATGGTTTAAAAAGCACAACAAAGACCAGGCCCTAATACACAAAGTGGTCATGACCAAAATAATCGAGCTGGCCAAAAAAGGGGATAGGGAGGCGCAATACATGCTTGTGCGCTTAGGAAGTGACAACTATATTTCCTTTGAGGTTGAGCGGAAGATAAGAGTGCCGAAGCCAAAGAAAAGATAGGCAGGCAAATAGGATGGATTGGTTCATTCTGTTGAGTTGCCGTTACCGTTGCGCTTGAAATGCGAATAGGTATTCGGAAAAATTTTGGCTAGATCCTTTCCTGAAGGGGATTCCAGGAGCTTGCCGACAACATATTCGACTGATTGGCTTTGGAGCAGCCGGGGGGTCTTTTCCGCTAGTCTAAGCAGCAGAAAATTGGCGCGATCGCTGCGCCTGTTTATCAATTCATGCGCGGTGTTCATGAGATAATTCAATCTATATGCCTGATTTTCTTTTGTTGAGATTGCATCACCAGCTGATTTCCTCTAATCAAAACAAACAGATATTTCAGGTTTAGGAAATTACCTGCCCTTGCTTGCTATGTATTTGTTGACAAGCTCGACGGCCTTGTCTATGGCTCTTTTTACATCGGCGGTGGTCTTAGCGCCCGTGCATATTATCTTCCCGTTCTTGAAAAGAAGCAGCGCAGCCTTTGGATCGTGAACCTTGAATATAGCCCCTGGGAACTGCTCGGGTTCGTAATCAACATCATGGGAGAGCTTTGCCAGTCCGTAAAGGTCAAGGTCGACATTAAGCTCAGCCTTTGTTACTATGTTCTGCACTTTGTATGTGGGCTTGAGCACCACTTTCCTGTGAGGTGGATAAATCTGATTGGAACGCTTTGCCATGTGATTCACTTGTTATTCTGATAATACTTCCACATACATGTTTAAATAGGTTTATGCACTCATATTCTACGACTATTTGTTATTTGGTAATATGACAAGAAGATCGCAGGGTTTATTTGTAGGAAAAACAAGACACCTGGCAAGGCACCACAAGCCTTCCTCGCTAAGCGTGAGCGAGTCCATAAAGAGCTTCAGGGCAGGCGACAACGTTGCGATAGTGCCCAAGGGCAACTTCAAGAACATACCCCATCCCAGATATAGGGGAAAAGTCGGAAAGGTCATTGAAAGGCGGGGCAACGGCTATGTGGTGGAATTAAACATCTTCAGGTCTGTAAAAAGACTGACAGTGCCTGTTCTGCACCTCAAGAAGGTCTAATTATTCAGCTGCCTGTTAAACTTCGTTAACTGTCTAAGCTATTTGCACAATAGATACTAATAAATACCCAAATCAATTCTTGAATAAGATATATATACCTAAACAGTCACTTAATTAGGTAGGTATATGTGATTGAATGAGCAGCACAACCAAGGAATTTGGATCAAAGAGTTTAAAGGCCGAACCGGTAAGAACAGTGGCTTTTCTAGGCCAAAGGCTTGACGACCTAAGGGAGGGCCATGGCGAAAGACTTGAGCAGGCTGTTGCAACACTTAAGGACTTTGCAGCTGCAAACCACTCAATAACAAGCCCGACAAGAGCAGAGGGGATAAACCTATTGGATCGACTCGTAAGCAGAAAATTTGATGATGCAATACTGGATGTTCTGACAGACCCGAAATATCCGGCGAACAGGGAAGGCGCAAGGGAGATAGCAGTATACACGATAGTAAATGGTACAACGTCTGTATCGAATAACATGATCCAGACCGTCGCCAAGGCTCCATTTGAAACCGCATTCTTCACATTGCATGACGCAATTGCCAACACCAGCAACAAAGACACCATCGGCAAAATAAATGCAGAATTAAAGAGGATTGTGGGAACCAAGGAACCTAAATCTAATCTGATGCAATTTCCATCCAATCTCAGGGGCAAGGGAGCGTCTGATTCAAGCCCTGAACAAAGGCCAGCAGCATAAAACATCTTGAATTTGAACTGAGGCATGAATGCAAATCCATGCCTCATCTAATTTACTAATATTTGATAAAATGGCAGAGACAACCCTAACCGGGAGACTTGACGCGAGAGACGCGGCAAACTGGCTGGTTGACGAGCATATAAGCATACCGCTGCTGAGGGACAGAATATCTGACCTTGGTAGAGGCGATAATGCGGCAAATGCCATCACATCAAAAAATACACTACAGGCAATAAAGACGCTTAAGGAATTCCTGAAAAGCGATGATTATCGCATAAGCCTAAGGATAGAGGGAGAGAGAAGCCAGGGCACAACATACAAAACGGTCAGGGACGAATTATATGATTGCATCGATGACATACTAAAAGGCAAGAGAGCGAATGAATCCACTAAGGATGCCGTAAGCGGCATGGCATTAGACATTATATTGAGCGGCCCCGAGTCGGAATCGAAGAGGATGTCGCGCCTTGTGGGCTCGCTCTACATGTTTGACAATCATTATAGGACGGCTAATGAGATATTTCTTGATGTTTTCAGCCAGGGAGGCATAGACGTAAGGGCAAAGAGCATAGATGTCTTTAAACAGATTGTTTCAGAAAACAAGTCAAGGAACCAAACGCAGATAAAGAGCAGGATGAAGGACACCATTACAGGGTCAAGAACGGACTTATACACTGAATTCGAGCGCTATTTAACAGGAGTCCGATGACATATCGGTTGGTCAGCGCTGCCTGTAGCTTCCGGGTTCGAACTCCCTTTTCCTGTAGGGCTTTGTGAACATGTAGAACCTCTCATCGCCCATCAGCTCGGCTATTATCCTGTCTGTTATGAGCTTAGTCGGGTCCTGAAGAAGCTGCACCCTGTCCATTATGTCCTGGAAGCTCTCGAATTTCTTCTCGTTCCTTGCTTTTATTATGGCTTCCAGGTGCTTCTTGCCTATTCCGGGAAGCAGCTCAAGCGAATGCTGCCTTATGTTTAGCGGACCCGCATTGTTGAATACGTCGACGAACTTCTTCTCGTTCGATTTCACTATCCTCATGACGACGTTAGGAAGCTCGTTCTTTGAGGTTTGTGTAAGATCCTCAAAGCCGACCCTTGACTTTATGAGCAGAATCTTGTCGCGTTCTTCCCTTCCTATGTACACGCGCTCCTCTAGGACAAGGCTTGCGCCAGGCTTTATTGTTGCCTCTAGTATCGTGAACCTCTCATCGCCTATCAACTGGGTAAGCGGCTCAGACCTGTTCGAGAATGACTTGCCGCTGACCATGAAGTCAAGAACGTAAGCGTATTCCTCCCTTTTCTCCTCTGTTTCCATAGTCCCAACCATCGCACCAACAGCATCAGAACATCATCACTTCTCCTTTGTTATAGCAAGCAGCTTGTTGACCTCCTCGTCCGTGAAGCTCTTCCTCTCCTGCGCGAGTATCTGCCTTAGAGTCATGTGGTTCTTAGGCATTATCTCCAGTATCTTTATGACGCTCCTGTCCGTGAGCAGTCCGGTGCCCTCGAGCTCCTTCCTTACCTTATCGCTCCTCGCCCTCGTAGCCGAGAACTTCTTTGCGTGCTGCAATGCCAGCTGCTGCTCGTAGGTGAGCTCTGAGCTCTTGTGGTTCTCAAGTATCTCTATCACTTCGTCAATCGGTATAATCTTAGTTTCCTTTACTTCCATTGGATCACTGTTAAACCCCTTATATTTATGCAACTGTTAAATATTTAAGCCTAGTATATTAAAGGAAACCGGTTATATTTCAATAAGGTTGTAAAATGGATTCAAAGGAGGCATACGCCCTGGTGCTAAATGAGGTAAAGAAGCATATCGCGGGAAAGGTCGACATAATAGAGCTGATGTTCATAGCGCTTGTTGCGAACGGCCATTGCATCCTTGAGGGAGTACCTGGCGTCGCAAAGACGATGATGACCAAGGCGCTGGCAGACTCTATAAACGCGCAGTTTGCAAGGATACAGGGAACGCCCGACCTCAGCATGAAGGACATATTGGGATACACCTACATAGACGACACCGACCACCAGATAAAGATAAAGAACGGCCCAATATTCACAAACATACTGCTTGTGGACGAGCTGAACAGGACCCCAGCAAAGACCATGGCCGGCTTCCTGGAGGCGCTCGAGGAGAGGCAGGTGACCATACCTGGCGCGCCTACGCAGCAACTGATGCACCCGTTCATCGCTTTCGCAACACAGAACCCGCTCAACATAGAGGGGACAACTCCGCTTCCGAAGGTACTCACGGACCGTTTCCTTATGAGGATAGCCGTGAACTACCCGTCAAACGACGAGGAGATAGAGATGCTGAAGCTGAAGGAGCACGAATCTGAGGTGAGGACGCAGAAGGTTATAGACACCAATGACATACTCAAAATGCAGGGCGATGTCGACAGCATAAACATATCAGAGGACAAGATAGAATTCATAACAAGGCTCGTGGAGGCAACAAGAGCTGACATCCACGTGGTGATGGGGGGAAGCCCGAGGGCGGAGATAGCATTCATGAGATGCTCGAAGGCAAAGGCGATGATAGAGGGAAGGACTGAGGTGAGCATGGATGACATCAAGTTCCTTGCAAAGCCCGTGCTGAGCCACAGGCTTGTTGTCAGGTCTACAGGCGGTATAGGGGTCAACGGCGTAATAGACGGTATAGTCGCGAACATAAAATGATATCAACTTCTATGGTGATGGCATGACAGACCGCAAAGTTTCATTGCAAATAATTGAAAAATATAAGCAGGCATGATGAGAAGGGATCCGGAGATCCTGCTTAGCATATTTACAAAGAACGGTAGATACCATGAGCATGCTTTCAATAAGCCTTTCGTGGGGCATAAGGAGATAAGAAAATATTGGGAAGATAATGTAGTAGCAAATCAAAAGGACATAAAGTTCAGGTTGCTGAATCTTTATATAGAACGCAATGTCGTCATTGCAGAGTGCGAATCTAGTTTTTATGATTTAAGGAGAAAATTCACGATACATATGAGATTATTGATGCTTTTGGAAATAAAAGGCAATAAAATTTCTTATTTGCGCGAATATTGGGAATCCGAACATCTTATAGACGGCAGGGTTGTAGCTAAAAGATAATTAACGTAGAATTAAATAAAAACAAAAGGAGCGATATTGATTCAGTTGAAGCTAAGGTAATCCCTCATCCTTCTTTGTGATATCATATCGTGAAGTATCCTGCTGTTCCTCACCCAGTCAACAGTCTTTATGTCAAGCCGTGACTTTATGCATTCAAACATCTCCTTTGTCGAGTGCATGATCGTTGGTTCCGTTTGCAGCGTCTCCCTGACGTGCTCCCTTACGTTCCACACGCCAACAGGCATTATGTAGCCGTCGTGAACCTCTCTGAGTATCAGGGCGACCGCCTGTTTCTTCAGCAATTGAAGCTTCTCGGTTATTGCAAGCCTCCCAGAGTAATAGCAGCCGCCGATCTCAGCATATGTTTTCCTGCCCCCGTATTGCTCATACGAACCGAATATGGATATGTTGATGCCGTCCTCGTTCCATACCGTCTTCGGATACCATGCCTCTATTGATTCGTACTGCCAACTGCCTGGCATTAGGAATATGAGCCATCTGTTGTCCAGTGCGTTGTTGAAATAGGCGTGTATTGAATCAATCGGTTCATAATTCTTGACCTCCTCGAGGTTGTTCTTTGATAGCGTATCATCAACAGCTGTTATGCTCCATCTTGTTGGCACGAATTTTCTTCTCGTGCCAAGCCCAAACAACCCTGCGGATAATCCCCGCTGGATCTTTGACACCGGTATGCCTTTGTCGTATAATTCAATCATTGCAGTCTTTGACGGTGCATCAGTGTCGCTGTAAAGGCTTTCCACCTTGGTGTCAGCCCTCATGTTGTAAAGCTCGAATTTCCTCATCTTGGCGCTAGGGCCGAATGGCTCCACTTCGTCCTTCAGGGTCATCTTAACGAATGGCCTGCTTGAGAAGGATACCTCTGCCTCAGCCGGCCTTTCCGCAAGCGCAAGGTCCCTCACGAGCTCCTCCACTTTGCCGTGCTCAACGTTTTGCACTTTTGTCCTGTGAAGGCCCCTGACGAGCTTTGAGCGCATGTTCACTATGTCCTCTATGCCCATGCTGCGCCACCTCTCTGGTGTGCTGAGTATTGCTGTGTCGCCGAATTCCGGTGGCACCAGCGGGCCTATGTTGACATAGGGATATCCGTACCTTCCTATGAAGAGATCTGTGGGGGAGCTGCCGACAAGCTCCATCTTGCTTGTGAATGGCATCATCTTGGCCCTGTAATAGTATCTAAGAAGGGCTGGGTCCCTCATGTGCCTGTACACTATGTCTGATCGCTTCACTCCCGGCGACTTCTCATCAAGCTCGCTTATTATGGACCACCTGTCCATGTTCCCACTAGCACCATCTTCTCTCTAAAATTAGTTAAACCTATCTGATGGGTTTATGGGTAAATTGCAAGGTATTAGCTCATGCCTCTTTGCTCACTCGTGCGGATCTTTTCAATGGATTCAAACATGTCATCCAGGAATTTCCCTAATTCCCCATCTGTTTTTCCCGTTCCTCTAAGCTTAATTTGTGCAGCAAATAGACCTTTTGCTTCCTCATCCGTATAGCCTAGCGCATTAAATACAGACCTGACTGCTGTAAACCGCGCAATGTGATTGAGTACAACTATTGCCTGGTCAAGCTTCTGAAAATTGCCCTCAGAAATGGATTGTTCCAATGCGACATTTATAAGATTGTCAGATTGATCGTGATATTTCCTACCCCATTTTTCGAATTTAAGGAACTCATCCACATTGTTGTTATTATAAAGACTTGTTCGGATTTCAGATTTGGTCTCCGGGCTTTTTATTAAGTATGTTATAAGCGAGAACCTGACCAGCTTGGTGAGATCCTCATCCGAAGGCCTGATATTGGCGATTCCGAGCAACTGGCCCAGGTCGTGCGCAAGCGCTGGCTCAGCAATCCCGCACCACTCCTTTATGGAATCCGGAGCCTCATCGAATATTTTTAGACTGTTCATTATTTCTCCTGTTGCTTTTATCTTTTCCGCTATCGATTCTCCCGTCCTTAGGAACCCTCTTGTTGATTCCTCCTCTATATACCTGTTTGCGTTTTTGACGAAATCCTCTTCGTAATGCGAGATTATAGCAAAAATATTCCTTGTGGCAGATTTTACAAAGGGCTTTTGCGAACAAATGCTCATTGAAAGCAGATCATCTGATTCTTTCTTTGGTTTGCCCATGGCAAGAGTCAGCATGGTTTTTGCCCTAGTCTGGATCAAAGACTCAAAAACCATACTTAATTGGGTCGGCTCTCTGGAGACCTTATCAAAAGGCACGAAGACCTCCAAAACCGGCTTATCGCACCATTTGTAAAGCCATGATTTCTCTGCTTGCTGTACGCTTTCCTGCGAGCCATTAGCAATCATGAATGCGTAACTCATCATTTCAGGGCTTACGGTGAACATCTTTAGTGCTATGACAAGGCCAAGGTCCCTTTGCTCCTTGGCGTCCAGCTCGACTCCAGTCTCCCTTATGAGTTTACCTATCGTGGCGCTCTGCCTTAAGGAAACGTTCTCTATCTGCGATCTCAGGGTGGCTGGTACTGTCTCCACTACCTTGACTAATGCAGTGAATTTCTTTAGGCGTGCGGTCTCGTCCAAGGTTGCGCTGTACTGCTGCCTTGATCTCTCCATTCTATCACTATAGGTTATATCGCCCGACCAGATATATATTGCTTTTCTATTGTTAATTTATGGTGTTACTCATCCTTGTTTCCCTTTCAGCATTACGTAATAGGCTTATGCAGGATCTGTAGCATTCGCTGCCATTGTCCTCTACTCTGAAGTCAAGGCCCAGTACATCTCTATCAAAAATCAACCTTTTGGATTCCCTGCGGAGTATGAGCATTATTTCCTTTTCGCTCCTTCCGAGCGCGATCAGGACCTTCCTTTTTGAGCCAACAGAAATTACGGCCATGTTCAGGCTTTTCGAATAGAAGTCCGTCTCCACGGTTCTTTGCTTTGGCGGCAGCATGAGCAGGTTGTATGCTGAATTGTTCATGTATTTTCTGGCCCACTGCGAAAACGGGAAGAGCTCTATGGGGTCGTCCTTTGCAAGCGAGGCTGCCATTGTGTCGATGTATATCGGGCTTACCCTTATCATCTCAATAGCTGCCACTGTTGCGAGTCTTTTTAATGCTGACTCCTCTACACGCTCATGCATGGTCAATACAAGCATGTCCTTTATGCGCTCTGTCTCTATCTTCCTTAGGTTCTCGGCAAGGGGTTTTATTGATTTGGGCGCGTTTGCGAATGCTTTAAATGATTCTCTAACTAGCATAGACGAATCCACGATATGGGAAAGCCTGTCCACTTTTCTTAGCACCACGTCTACAGGACAGCGTGAAACCTCACTATTCTCCGTACTTTTTTCTATCAGTTTATCACCTGGCGAGGTTGAACTCTATTTCTTGTACTGGTAATAGCTGGTAACTTCTCCGAAATTGCTCCCTAATTTTTTGGATATATAATTGTATGCGTCATCGGGCTCCTTGCCATCTGAGAATCTCGTCTTTACCACGAAGCCGTAATCGCCGTCTGTCACAAAAACCTCCTCGACGTTCTTTATGCCTATAAGCTGCTCAGCAAGGCGGTCGGCATCCGCATTCATGGGAGGGTGCACAAAGTAGAATTTGTAGAACTTCTTCCCAAGACGTCTTATCGAGACGCCGTTCCCGTTCACACCATTGGTATTGCTCATCCACTCATCTCAACATGATTGCTGGACAGATACAAAGAAAGATTCTTTGGACATGAAGTACTCTAAGCAGGTAAATAGATTGAGTAGAAAAAGACGCACGGCCATGAGCCATGCGTATTGGGTGATTTTGGTTGGGATTGGGATTTCTGTATGTAAAAATTGTGTTATTGGGTTTTTGGGATTATTCATCCAACAACCAATTTGGTAGAATAAACGTATGTTGGTATATATATGCCTGACGACGTTAGACCAGCGCGGACATTAGGGCATTAACCATATTAATCAGGTAAAATTCATTAATCAGCTGGTCTTTAACACACAATCCATATGTTAATCCATATTAATAGCCAAATTAAATCATAGACATAGTAAGATATTTATATTTAATTAATCAATATGTAATCCATATGATAGCATTACCTCGACGTGTAAAATCAACATTTCTTAGATTAAAGGAGGCAAACAGCCAGTACATCGAGATAAAGCACATTAAAAAATACTTTTTTGTATACCAATCAACAAGCAGATGGGACAAGGAACGAAAGAAGCCGGTAAAGGTGCCGCTTTACATGGGCAGAATAACAGATGGTGGCAGATTTGTGCAGGCAAAGAAAAGGAAACCAAGATCTGCAATTCAGCAACAAGTAGTGCAGACAACGGAGCCTGAGTTGGATAAAGGACAAAAAACTCTGGAAGCAACAGTAAGGGAGGAAAAACGATACAAGCATGAGCCCCAAATTCTTACGGCGCTAAGCATGAATGGAAGAATATCAATGTCCGTATTGGGAAAAATGATAGGACTCAAAGAAACTTCGATGGCTTCGCAAATAAGAAAACTGGAGAACAGGTACAAAATAAAATATATTGCAGAGATAGATACTGCAAAGCTTGGTTATACAAGATTCCTCATAACCGTAAATTTTTTAGATCAAGTACCGAAAACTGAAGAGTTGAAGGAAATATTTTCACAGGAACCACTTATTCAATTGGTATTAGTTACAAAGGGCAGTGATTATGATTTAATAATATACGCGCTGGCAAAAGATAGTGGGGATATAACTGCTTTAGTTTATAAGCTCAGAACAAAAATTGATTACAAATCTATTTGGAATACTGCACCAATATTTGAAGGCTATGGATATATCCAAATACGAGAAGAATTTATAGACACATTAAAAGATAAATTGCTAAAAAGAGAGTATGCGGTACTAAAAGAGTTCAATAAAAATGGTAATATAGATTTCACAGAGATAGATAGATTATATGAATTTGACAGAGGTAGATCCCAGTATTCTTATTATAAATTAAAAGAAAGAGGTGTTATAAAGAGAATTACAATATCAATGCAGGATTTACCAATTAAATATATAGCAGTAATATTTGAGGACATAGTAGACTTCAGATTAGCCACTAATAATAGGAGTAAAATCTTTAAGGAAATAATAAGCGAGAGTACAACACAGACAAACAAGTATTTATCGGTTGATGATACATCAAATCCAGCAGGTTTAGTCGCCTGTTTGCCTGTCTTTAGAGATGGTGAATTAGAATCAACTGTAGAGAATATGGCACCTGATACTTTGGGTATTAAAATTAGAGCTTATATTACTACTTCAATCTTATTAGGTAATTTTTGTTATAGAAATTTTGATAATAACTACTCTGCACAGCAAAATGTACTGGTTAAAGATTATAAATTAAAGCCTGTACCTAAATTAAATTATGAAGAAACAGTCAGAACAAAAAAGGAGCATGTTAAATATATTAAAGATATAAGGGGCTTAAAGCCAGAAATTACCTAATTATTTAAAAATTAATTTAGCAAGATGTTTAGGTATCTTTAGGCCTGCAGTAAAATCGTCCCTTAGTTTTGCAGATTCGCAGTGTTTTGCAATATTTATTGTCGGACAAGAATTATGGTTCTCGCTAGCAACAAATACAAGTTTGTTTTTGTTAGTGTACAGTCTGCCTTTGCTTGTTTGTGAATTCATCATCTCACTGATTAACATTTTTATTATCAATTTAAAAGGCTTTTGTTCATGTTATACTAGTGACGTATATGGTTTGTGGCCTAATTTTTGCTCCATAATTGCTCAAAATGCTCTTTTAGGCCATCTATTCTTTCCCTGTCCCTTATAACGTCGATATGTTCTAGATTCCTGTGCATCCCATTGTAGGTAAGGTTCGCGCTCCCCACTATTGCAATTTCCCTTCCTATGTAAAGCTTTTCGTGGATGAACTTACCTTTTGATACCTTGACCTTTATGTTCGACCCGTATTTTGCAAATTTTCTTATAGCCAGTATCAACAGAACCATCACTATCGCTGACAAGATTATTGTTGTATAGCTAAACTTTAGGTATATCGATATCAGGTCGAGCAATAAAAAGAATATCGTGGCTTTGACGTATCCTTTCGTGCCGCCCATTATATACTTATTAATGGAGGTGCCCTTGTAACTGGTAGAACTGTTGGAGGTTATTATTCTTATTTGCTTGTTCCCCTTTCTCAGCAACATCCTTATGTAGTAATCGCTTATGTAGGGTGATACTATCATAAGCTCCCTGTCGTTGTTCTTTATCAGCTTGTCTACGTATCTGTATGAACTGTCGCCACTATAGGATTCGTTCCTGTCTACCGTCATAATACGTCTTGCCAGAAAGATTAGATAAATTTATGCCTTGCTTATCCCTATCTCTGTTTCTCCCCCAAATATCTTCCAATCCTTTTTAAATGCCTCTTTTGGTATTTCCTTGTTTATGGTTATTTCCTTGGCCCTTATGGACTGCTTTATGGCGCCCTTGCTCTTCCTGACCAGCGGCTCGATTATCCTGTCTACTTTGAGGTAAACTGTTATGCTATCAGCCATCGTAAGGCCCATCTCCTTCCTCATCAATTGTATTCTTCTTATCAGTTCCCTTTCAAAAAGCTCCTCCTTTAGTTCCTCTGTCTGCGTTGCATCTATCTTTGCTATGCCATATTTGAATTGCGTGTAGTCCTCAGACATCGGCTTTTCGAGTATTGCAAAATGCTCTGGTCTTATGTCGAATGTGCCCCTGTTCGTGTGAAGGCTGAAGTATCCGCCTTTTTCTATCTCCTTTTCCATTGCGGAGGCATTCTGGTTCCTTAGCTCCTCTGCTATAATTGCTGCATTCTCTTTGAAAGCCGGGCCAAGCTTCTGGAATATTGGAACTATATCCTTTCTGCTCGAGCTTCCCTTCATCGCCTTTATTTCCTTCGCGTTTGTATAGGATTCTATCAGCGATGACAGCCTCTGTATTGTCAGCAGCACCTCATCGTTGTTGGTTTCTATTGTGGCGCTGAGTATAGGCGACCTTAGCTTTATGTTCTTCTTCTCCCTGTTGTTGAGTATGGCTGTTATTGCCTCTCTTGCCACGTCTACCTGCCTCTCGGTTTCCTTGTCGATCAGCGCCATGTTTGCCTTTGGCCATTTCTCCATGAATATGCTGTCCTGCCTTTTGTAGCGATCCAGGTATATCGCCTCTGCTGAGAATGGTATCATGGGCGATGATATCAACAGCAGCCTGAATAGGATGTAATTTATTATGGATATTGTCCTCTTCGCAGCTGGCTTTTCGCCCATTCTCTTTTTCGCAAACTTAAGATAGAACCTGCTGAAGTCCTCGACTATGAACTCCTTCAGTGCAATTGAGGGCCTGCATGCATCATAGTTTCCAAGCCCCTCCGTGACCTCCTGAACAAGCGTTTCCAGTTTTGAGAGTATCCATATGTCTATCCTGTCAAGCCCTTTCGCTGATATTTTATTTCCGGCCTTTGGCTTGTATTTCATAACTGACTCGTACTCTTCCAGCAGGTTTGATATGTTGTAAAGGATGTCCATCGGCTGCTCGTTGTCCTTTATCTCGGCCTCGTTCAGGTCTCTGTTCAGTATAGGGTCGTGGCTTATGCTCCATAGCCTGAAGGCATCTGCGGATGCGAAGTCTGCCAATTCCGCAAGAGGCCTGTAGTTGCCGAAGCTCTTGCTCATTTTCCTGCCGTCCACACCAAACATTATGCCGTGAACAGCCACATGCTTCAGGGGACTCTTGCCGTAGGCCATAATCCCCACCTTAAGCATGGATTGGAACCAGCCCCTTATCTGCTCTATATATTCAACTACAAGAGCTGTTGGCAGGAAGCTCCCGAACTGCTCAGCTGTCAGGCTGGCCCTAAATGCTATTCCAGAGTCGAACCATACATCGAATATGTCCTTTATCCTGTGCTGCTCGCCCTTGCATTTTGGGCATACTAGCACTATCTTGTCTATGTATGGCCTGTGCAGGTCGCCAAGCCCTGACACCGCGTCCCTGTCCTTGGCCATATGCTTCAGCTCGGATAACGAGCCAATTACTGTTATTTCGCCGCAGTTCCTGCACTTCCACAATGGCATTGGTATTCCCCAATACCTCTGCCTTGATATGCACCAGTCCGGGGAATTCTCAAGTATCGCCCTCTGCCATTCCCTTACCTGGTCAGGATGCCATACCACTTTCTCGTTTGCGGATATCAGCTTCCTCTTTATCTTTTTCACGTTCAGGAACCACTGCTCAGTGGCAAGGAATATCAGCTTGCTTGAGCATCTCCAGCAATGCGGATAGCTGTGGGTTATTTTAGTGTCATATACGATCGCGCCCATCTCCTTTAGGTCTTTCAATACAATTCTGTTTGCTTCCAAAGGCACTTTTATGCCAACGTATGCGCCTGCCTCCTTGTTGTATGTGGTATCGGGATTTATGGGCGAGAATATCGGTAGATTCCTCTCGAGGCCTACCTTATAATCGTCAATTCCGTTCCCTGGGGCCATGTGCACAAGTCCGGTTCCCTCCCCTTTTGAGACAAGGCTTTCTGAAAGTATTACCCTATGGTACGGCCTTAGCTCCTTTTGCTTCTCGACCTTAGTTTCTAATGGGTTTATGTAGTAAATCCCCTCCAGTTCGCTCCCGTAGAATTCCGCGTTGAGCACAGCACTTATGTTAGCCTCCTGTACAAAAATGTCAAATCTGTCCTTTGCGATTATGTAATGTTTCTTTCCCGACCTCATAACGACATACAGTTCCTTTGGGTTCACGGCTATCGCCACGTTCGATGGCAATGTCCATGGTGTCGTGGTCCATACAAGCAGATATGTGTCGTTCGGGAGGCTTATCTTTGCCTTCCTGCTTTTCTGAAGGTCTACCTTGAATTCGACGTAAATTGACGGGTCCTCCTCATCCCTGTATTCCACTTCCATGCTGCCCTGGGACAGCGGTGTTTCGCAGTGCGGGCAGTAAATAAGAGTTTTTGTTCCTTGATACAGGAATCCCTTGTCACTTATGGACTTGAAAATGGCCCATGCGGTTTCCATGTAGCCATTGGTATAGGGAAGATAAGGGTTTTTGAAATCCAGCGATATCCCGTAGCGTTCGTAGTCTGAATCCATCCTGCCTATGTATCGCTCCACGAAACCCCTGCACTCCTCCACGAATTTGTCTATGCCTACCTCATTTTCTATTTCCTTCTTGGAAGCAAGGTTCAGTCCTTTCTCCACTTTGTTCTCTATCGGCAATCCGTGTACGTCGTAGCCCGCCCTGTCTACTACATCAAAACCTGAATAGCGCTTGTACCTTACGAAAATGTCCTTTAGGGTCTTTACCCATATATGGGCCGGGTGCAGGTCGCCTGTTACATAAGGAGGGCCATCAAGGAAGTAGAATTTCTTCCTGCCTTTGTTCATTTCGCGTACTTTTTGCTCTATTCCGTGCTCTTTCCAGTATTTAAGAGTTTCTTTTTCCCTGGATTTCATGTCCAGCATAAAAAGCATCCGTTAAAATTTATTCCTGAATTGCGGTTATGCTCTTTAATTCAGACCGCTGGTTCCTGAAGGCATTCCTCTTCTTTGTGTTGCCCCAGCAGTCCTTGCATATCACAATTCTTATTGTTTTCTGGACTCTTTGAGAGCTTTTTATGCAACTATTGCAAATCTTCTTGTTGCAGAAGCTGCATGTCTCGTTCTTGTAGATCTCGCGCTTGCATCTTTCGCATAGAAACGACATAATTGCACCTGTTTAACTCTATTATATTATATTGAGAGATTAAAAGCCTTTCCTTATAGAGTTTAATAGGTTTAGTTGCCATTTATTTAGGTATTTTGATGAAGGCTTACATAAAAACCTACGGGTGCACGCTGAACCAGGCAGACAGCGAGATAATATCATCTGTGCTAAAGACCAATGATGTGGAACTCGTTGGTAGTGAAAGCATGGCTGATGTTGTCATAGTAAATACCTGCACTGTCAAGAGGGCAACATCACAGAGGATACTATACAAGTTGAATAGGCTCAATGATTCGGGAAAGGGCCTTGTGGTAACCGGATGCATGGCTGGCGCAAATCCGGACCTTATAGAGAGATACGCACCTAATGCCAGCATAATCACCATGCCCAACATTGAGAATATAACCTCTGTTGCGGTTGATTCGCGGTCTGGGATGAGAACCGTAATGAACCAGTACAAGAAGACAGACAGGATCGCGCTTCTTGAACCTGGAAACAGCGTAATAGCAAAGATACCAGTAAATGATGGCTGCCTTAGCTCTTGTGCCTTTTGTGAGACAAAGTTTGCGAGAGGTCCGCTCAACAGCTTCTCCGAGCAGCTAATACTAAAGAGCATAGAGTACAGCGTCAGCAAAGGCGCAAAGGAAGTACAGCTGACATCGCAGGACATGGGAGCATATGGAATAGACAAGGGCACGAATATATCGGAGCTGATGAAAAAAATCAGCATGATAGATGGCGACTTCAAAGTAAGAGTAGGAATGCTGAACCCAGAGCATCTTCACAGGTATTTCGACGCCTTCGCCGGCGAACTCAAATCAGAGAGATTCTACAAATTTGTGCACCTGCCAGTACAATCAGGGAGCAATGCCGTTCTAAAGGACATGAGAAGGTCTTATACTATAGAGAATTTCGATAGCTACGTAAAGGAGCTAAGGCAGAGGATTCCAGACATAACAATAGAAACTGACATAATAGTAGGATTTCCAACTGAGACCGAATCTAATTTCGATGAAACGGTTGATTTCATAAAGAGAACAAGACCAGATGTCACGAACATATCGAGATTTGGGGCCAGGCCGCATGCGGCAGCCTCAAGGATGAGGCAGAATCCTGATGATGTCATAAAAACCAGGAGCAACAATCTCTCAAGAACTGTCAGGTCGGTTCAGCATGAGATAAACGATAGGTTTATAGGCAAAAAACTTGATGTTATAATCACAGAATCGAACGACAAATCCATGAATGGAAGGAATAAAAGCTATAAGCAGGTTGTTACAGCAAGGAATGGCGATGATATCAGGATGGGCTCTGTGCATAATGTTCTTATAAAGGCAGCCTCTGCAAATGTATTGTATGCTTGACTGGTGTGTGATTGTACTCCGATACCCTTCTTAAATTCTTCAGGGATAAAAAAATAGGCCATGGGGACAAGATACGAGTAGATTCACATGGCATTTCGATTGAGGGAGAACTTATGCCCAGCACAGAGGCCGGGGATCCCAATTCGATAGTGATAAAACTAGAGAACGGCTACAACATAGGGATAGACTATTCAAAAGATTTAAAGATTAAAAAAATGAGCGAAGGGACGAAGACCATAAAGTTCCCAAAGAGCGACACAACTACAAAGAAAGGATTGCCAAAGGTTACTCTATTGTACACAGGAGGCACAATAGGAAGCAAGATTGACTATAAGACGGGAGGCGTGCACCCGTTGATACAGCCTGGAGAGCTCTTATACGAGGTGCCGGAGCTATCAGGAATAGCCAATATCGAGATAAAGCAGCTCTTCGGCGTGTGGAGCGAGGATATGTCGTATTTTGAATGGCAGGAAATAGCAAAAGAGGTGGAAAAGGCAGTCAATTCTGGATCAAAAGGCGTCGTAATAACAATGGGCACGGATACGATGCATTATGCCGCATCTGCGCTCTCTTTTATGCTCCAGGGAATAAATGCGCCTGTCGCGATAACTGGTGCGCAAAGAAGCAGCGACAGGGGTTCCAGCGATGCATTCTTCAATCTCGCATCAGCAGTTCAGATAGCAGCAAAATCAGACATTGCCGAAGTAGGGATATGCATGCATGCGACAAGCTCAGATGACAAATGCGCATTCATAAGGGGCACCAGGGCTAGGAAAATGCACACGACAAGAAGGGATGCCTTTAGGTCGGTAAACGACAGCGCAATCGCCTATGTAGACAGGAAGCTTGGCATCTACTATGGCAAGGATTACAGTAGAATTGCCGATGGTTCAAGCAAGAAGGCAGCGGCAAAGACAAAATTCGAAAGCAAGGTTGCGCTGGTAATGACCTATCCTAATTCAGATCCTGGCATAATAGATTTCTACATGGGGAAAGGCTACAGGGGAATTATAATAGAGGGCACGGGATTGGGCAACGTTCCGGGTTCCAAAGACCACGCCGAGCTTTCCTGGCTTGAGGGCATAGAAAAAGCGACAAAGAGCGGAATTGTAGTGGGCATGACATCACAGTGCCTTTACGGCAGGGTGAACGAAAATGTGTATAGCAGGGGGCGCGTAATAGGCGGCCTGGGTGTCGTATACTGCGAGGATATGCTTCCGGAAACCGCGTATATAAAACTTGGATGGCTGCTTGGAAACTACGATAATAAGGAAGCGAAGGGCCTTCTTGGCAAAAATATTGTTGGGGAGATGAAGAAAAGGACAGAATACGAAGAGTTTCCTGAATGAGGAATGATTATGGAAGCCGCGGATAGAACACCAGAGACAAAACAGGAGAAACGCAATTATAAGTCCATGGGATTCATGTGCGGACTTGAAATACACCAACGGCTTGCAACAGAGGAGAAGCTATTCTGCTCATGCACTACAGCTCTTCTTGACAGGTCAACAAAGCCGATAAGCAGTGTCATTAGGTTCCAGAGGGCCGTGGCCGGGGAGTTGGGCGCGGTTGACAGGTCAGCCGAATTCGAGCAGGAGAAGAACAGGAGCTTTACATACAACATATTCAAGGAGAATACATGCCTTGTGGACATAGATGAGGAACCGCCGCATCAATTGAACAATCAGGCGCTTGATGTTGCGCTGTCAGTCGCATCCGCGATGAAAATGAGGATAATCGACGAGTTGCAGCCCATGAGAAAGGCCGTGGTTGACGGCAGCGACCCCAGCGCCTTCCAAAGGACAATGATGATAGGCATGGACGGCAGCATAAACGTGAATGGATTGAGGGTAAACATACCATCAATCTTCCTTGAGGAGGAGTCAAGCGGCATAGTTGCAAGCTCAAGCTCATCCGTCACCTACAACACGGACAGGCTTGGCATACCGCTCATAGAGATAGACACCGACCCCAACATACCAGACCCCAAGACGGCAAAGGATGTCGCATTGTACATAGGCACGCTGCTCAGGCTCACAGGAATGGTGCAGAGGGGTATAGGGTCGATAAGGCAGGATGTGAACCTCTCAATAAGGAATGGCGCGAGAGTGGAGATAAAGGGGGTGCAGGAGCTCGGTTTCATAGACAGGTTCCTAGAGAACGAGATAAAGAGGCAGGAGAACCTGCTGATGATAAAGGGAAGGCTCACAAGGGCAAAGGCAAGGATTGGCGACGCATTAAACGTTACCAGCATATTCAAGGAGACGTATGTAGAGGTGATAAAGCGCCACGTGGCGGGCGGGGCCGTTTACGCATTCCCGCTGACAGGATTCAGGGGAATCCTTGGCCTTGAGATCAACCCGAACAGGAGGCTTGGCACGGAGATAAGCGACTATGCGAGGATGGCCGGCGTAAATGGGATAATACACAGCGACGAGGACATCACGAAGTACAAATTCAAGAAGGACGAGATGGACGCATTGAGAAAGCAGCTGAAGATATCTGAGGATGATTCATTCATAATAATTGCCGGCACCGCGGACGAGGCAAGGAGGGCGTCGGAACTGGCTATATGGAGGGCAAAGTACGCACTTGAGGGCGTACCTAAGGAGACAAGGGCCGCGCACGACAATGAATTCTACACATCAAGGTTCCTTAGGCCGCTGCCTACAGGGTCAAGGATGTACCCAGAAACTGATGTAAGGCCCGTGCTGATTACAGAGGGCATGAAAAGGAGCGCTTTGGAGAGGGCGCCGGACGCCGACAGGGAGCGCAGGAGCATAAAGTCGATAGTGAAGAATGATGCGATTGCTGAGCAGCTGATACTCTCGCCGAGGCTGCAGCTGTTCAAGATGATAGTTGAAAAAAGCGGGGCTGACCCTGAATTCGTGGCAAACGTGCTTATCCAGAAACTTACTGAACTGAGGAGGAGCGGCATAAACGTAGAGATGATAAAAGACGACTCAATAATAGAGATATTCAATCTCTATGCAAAAGAGATGATAACAAAGCAGGCTGTTGATGAGGCGCTGAAACTCGCCTCGAAGGGGAGCGGTGGCATGGAGCAGTCCCTCTCAAATCTGTCGCTATTGAGGATAAAGGGAAAGGAGCTCAAGAAACTCGTGGATAGGGTCAAGGCCGAGAGCGGGAAGATAAGCTCAGACGAGCTTCGCAACAGGATAATGTCAAGATACAGGCTCAACGTGGACGGCGGCGAGCTGAACAGGCTGCTCTCAAAAAAGAGATGATCATGCCCTCTTGAGCTTGAGGATTGAGCTGTCAAATATTTTCACCCCAAGCCTGCCATCCCCGATTGAATGGTGGATTGATCTTATGTTGGCGAAGGGTATCCTTTGCTCAACTTCTGTGCCTAATGTCACACATTTGGAGTCCACTGATTTGAGGGTCCCGCACCTGTCCATTAACGCGCCATCTTTTTTGTATATTACCGCAACTGCTGTGTTTATGCTTGACTTCAACAGAAGTCCGTAAACCGTGCCGATGTTATCTGGCAGGCTCTGTGCGTGTTCCAACTTCCTCTCCATAGTTTCACCTATAACCGCTTTTTGTTTCCCATAATATAAATAGTTATCTAAGCTCAAAATCCCGGCTTTACAAAGATATAAATATGAGAAAATTCAAAATAGTAAATTAAGGGGGTATTGGGGTGAAGGGAATAGAATGGGTAGAGGACATTGTAGAGAAGAAAAAGGTGTCGAAAAGGATAAAGGCCAAGGCAGTCGAGGTCCTGGACAGGAGCGACTGGAATGAGATCCTGGAATTAGCCGGGACCACGGAAAGAAGCGGCGAGGCGAGCGCTGCCCTGAAGGCGGTGCTGGCTGAGAGGATAACAGAATACACGGTAAAGGCAATGAAAGAAGCAAGAAGGAGGGGCACAAAGCTGGGAGCAGCCGCAATAATAATAGCGGCCTCAAGGGCAAGATAGAGGGACACCACAGCTCTACAGAAGGGACGCAAGATCCTGCATTAGCCATTGCTATTGCC
Organism: uncultured Microcaldota archaeon; assembly: GCA_963804175.1. Taxonomy (GTDB): domain Archaea; phylum Micrarchaeota; class Micrarchaeia; order Micrarchaeales; family Micrarchaeaceae; genus UBA12276. Next base: position 30,358 of record CAWDPD010000001.1, on the reverse strand, counting down.
GATTATTATATAAATTTGCGCCACAATTCTATAGGTATGCGATTGTAGTCTAGCCTGGTAGGACTTTGCCCCTCCACCGGAAGGCCAAAAGGCCTCTCCAAAGGAAAGGCAAAAACCCGGGTTCAAATCCCGGCGATCGCAAGCGATACTCAAGAGTCTTTTGCATTACTTGGATGCATGCAATTTTATCCAGCGGCCGAGTTTCGCATAATGCATTTTACTCTTGAATTCTCCCCAAAAAATTTCCCATTCTCCACCGTTAAGCTGCGCAAGGGTCTTGTCGTAGCCATTTGGTACGAATATCCTTTCTACTGCCCAGCCTAATTGCCTGGAACCTCGGGGTTTTGCTGCTATTTCTCCGTTAATTTCTGTTAAAAATATCTTTAATTTTTTGGTCTTGGGGTCTCCGTATGCCAGCGCATTGACAAAAGTTGCCCTTCTGTCTTTCTCATTTTCCATGAGCCTAACCAGCCTATCGTCGCCTAATGACTTATACACCGTTTTTAGTAAAGCTCCTGGAAACTTATTCAATGCGCGTATGTAGAGGCCAGAGTCGTCAATTATAAATTTTTTATTGGTTATCTGGATTACCTGCCTTCCTTTGTCCAGCGCCACCTCCTTTACATCTATGCTCTGTATTTCCCTGAATTTGAATTGGCGCTGCTCTATCGATAGTTTATACTCCTTCAGGACCTCCCTGGCAATTTTCAATTTGACTTTGTTGGATGTGATGAATTCTATTCCCAACCTAACACCATTATTTGTAGTAATAAGCAATACCATTATAATTACTTATATATTTGAGATTACCATCCTGTCAGCCTTAACCAATGGTTCACTTTCACTTGGGCTTACGTGCCTGATCAGCCCCAATATCGGCAGCAGAGGAATCCTGTTTGTTATCTTCGGACCCGAATAACTTTCTAATCGTCTCTCTGTCAGCCTTTCCCAGCACAGGTCCGGGCCGACTCCCATCTGGCCAAATGTGACTGCCAGCGGCCTTGCCAAGGCCGGGTCCATAAATCCACCTGCGACCATGGATCTTCCAGTTGAAAAACTCGGTGTGATAGCGGTCATGCACGCCTGCGTATCCGGATGCTTTATTTTAAGATACCTGACTACCTGCGACATCATTATGCTGCTGGTATTCATCGGCGATCCAGGTATGTTATAAAGACGCGCGATATCCCAGCATTTATCCGGGTCATAGCCCTGAATCAGCAGGATGTCTTTTTTATAGTCGCGGTCTATCCTCGTGGCACCAATCACGGAAAAGGGCAGCCTTTCACCAGATAGGAATATACCTATTGCGGTATCAGCCCTTGGGGTGTGTATGTAATGCAGATCCTGGAAAACGGATCTGGCATAGTTTAATTCCACTTCGTGGAATTCCAGCGGCAAGGAGCGCTCCTTGACAGGTGTTTTGTTTGATGCGTATATCAAACCCATGGCCCTTTTTATGCGCCATCCGGGCTCCTTGAATATCTCACCCATCCTAAACAGATCCCTAAACGGCAGCGAGCTTCTGCTTAGCCTGTCATCAATGACTTTGTACTGTTCCTCGATCATTGCGGATAACTTCTTCCCGTCCATCTTGAAGCTTTGGAGCTGTTTTTGGCTTAAATGCAGTATTTTTCTCCAATCCTCAAAAACCCCGCTTGCCTTTAGATACCGGTTAAGCTGCCCTCCATTTGAAAAGAGCTCCTCTGGCTTATAGGTAGTTGAGCGGAACAGCACCTGGAATTTAAGGTCTAGAGGGTCGCAAATGAGGGAATTCCCAACAATGAACCTATTCACCTCCTTTTCCGTCTCTGTGCGGATATGCAGCATCAGATGGTCTTTGGGCCAGTTTCCTGGCCTGAATTTTGGCAGTGTTTCTATTTTATTTTCCAGAATCTCGCGCCTTAGCTCCTTTCTCCTCCTCTCATTTTCCGTATTATCTACCGTTATCTGAGATTAATCCCCTGGCCATGGCCCTTAGGATCCTTACGTTCTCTTTTACTTTGCCCGGGGAGTTCTTCATCCTTAATACAAATGTCCCCATTTGCCCGCCCAACACGCTTACCACGTCCAGGCCGACATTCTGGTGCAATTCGATGTCGAGTATATCCTCGATCTTCCTTCCCCTGCGCCTATCAACGATCCTCCAGTCCCTGATTTCGTAAGGATCGGCATAGACGTAGACATATGCTTCAGGGTTGATTGCGGTCTCGTTGTCTATATTATAGAAAAATCCGCCGCCCTGGCGGTACACCACCTGGGTGGTAAGCATTACCGGGGCGTGCCTGTTTATGTTGCCGACCACGCAGCTCACGCTTTTTTTTACCTGATCCTGCGAATAATTGGCTATATCGTATTTGCCTACAATTTGCGGATTATCTTTTTTCAATTCTTTAAATAACTCATCACCGAAATTAAATATTGAGATCCTTTCAGCTATCCTTTCGTCTTCTAATACTTTTCTCAGCAAAAAGTCCTTCCCTACGCCGGAAACTCCAGTAACCGATATTATTTTGTTTCTTCCCACATTCTTCACTTGCCTAAGGTCTCAGGCTGCTAACCCAGCCAATATGACTATGCTGGTTAAGCCTGAAATTACCAGTTTTATGACTATTTTACTGGTAGTCCTCTTCGCTAAGCTCTCCACTCTTGAAATGATCGGATGCAAGCTGCAATCCTGGTGATAAGCTAATGGTACCGTTATCCATGAGGTTATTTGCAATGATGCGCACCTGGTCTTTCATGCCTGACAATCTCCTTTCTATGTCCGAGCCGCATACATTCTCCAATATGTGCAGTTGCGCCTCCCTGTCTATTTTAACTATTGCATTTCCTATCCTGTCCGCTTCCATCATATAAAGAGCCGGACTAGATGAAAGCCGAGCGATCAATTTCAACAGATCTGGCTGCCCCTGCTTTCTTTCCTGTGTGTTTTTATCAGTAACATAAGAGAGCACATCAAAATGCTCAAGCCTGCTCACGAATGAGTCCCGTACCATAGGGTCGAGCTTGGGGTTGTTCATGAGCTTAAGCAGTACCGCATGGCTTCTTGAGGTTGATATTATCTCCTGTGTCCTAAGGTCTATGTCCTGGCCGGCTATGCGTTCCTTCCTTTTGAGACTGCTGAGTCTCAGTACATATTCTTGCAACTTTGTTGTCATTTTATCACTCTAGTCTACTGTAAGTGCCAGATCTATCAGGTAAAATTGTGGGTTTTAGATATATATACCTTTTTACTCTGTTTTTAAAGCTTTTTATGAGCCATAATCTGAACAATTACAATCGGCCCCTGATTTTACCTGCATGATAGATTTTTAGATTCTAATTGGCAAATCAGTGTTATGGCAGTAAAACTTAATTCCGTAGTTAGATTGTTGAACAGTAAACTGAAAATCAGGGAAATGGATGACCGATCAAGGAACGGCCTGCAGGTCAGAGCCTCGAATGATGTAAAGAAAATCGGCCTGGCTACTGATGCATGCATTGACACATTCAAAAAAGCCAAGGTATTGGGTTGCGACCTGGTTGTTGTCCACCATGGAATATTCTGGAAGGGGCAGCCGGATGCGGCAGGGCTTGTCAGGAACAGGGTTAGTTTCCTAAGGAAGAACCACATATCGCTTTATGCTGCGCACCTGCCCTTGGATAAAAATATGGCATACGGGCATAACGCTTATCTGTTGGGCCTATTTGGTGTTAAGCCAAAGGGAACTTTCGGAAGTGTTGGCTATTTTGGGTATTTGGACGCACCTATGGACGTTAACCAGATGGTAAAAATTGCTGAGAGAAAATTGAGAACCAAATGCAGGGTATGGAAATTTGGCAAAAATAGGATAAGTAAGATAGCCGCTGTTTCAGGTTCTGGCTCATCTTTCATATTGGAGGCGATTAAAAAGGATATCGACATGTTTATCACAGGAGAGGCACCCTCTTGGTCCTATTATGATGCAAAGGAAGGTAGGCTTAATGTGATGCTTGCTGGCCATTACAGGACAGAGACAAGCGGCGTAAAGAAGCTTGGAAAGCTGCTAGAGCAGGAATTTAGCCTAAAAACAGTTTTCATCGACCTTCCAACAGGCCTGTAATCAACAAACTGGTATGTTTATGAAATGCCTATCACTCAAGCAGCCCTACGCCGAATTAGTAGCAAGAGGCAGGAAATCAATAGAGCTCAGGACATGGAACACCAAATTCAGGGGCAGGTTCCTTATTCATGCCTCAAGGAAAACAGATATAGAATCATGCAGGCGTTTTAAGATCGACCCGGAAAGGCTGCAAAATGGAGCAATAATAGGCCAGGCATGCATCTACGGTGTGAAAATGTACAGGAGCAAAGGCGAATTCATGAAGGACAGCAGCAAACATCTTGCAACTTACAAAATATATGGCAAATCAAGGTACGGGTTCCTGCTGAAGAACTCAAGAAGGTTCAGAAAACCGGTCAGGCAAAGGGGAATGCTTAACTTCTTCAATGTAAAATGGTATTCAGGTGTAGTCCATGGCTAAAAGGGTCTTTGTAGTGCACAGGTGGGGCGGCAATCCCGACAGCGACTGGTACCCGTGGCTCAAGAAGATGTTGGAGCACAGGAAATTCGAGGTAATAGTACCTGAGATGCCAAACACAAATGAGCCGCATATCGCACCATGGGTTACCTGCCTAGCAAGGGCTGTGGGAAATGCTGATCTCGACACGTATTTCATAGGGCATAGCATTGGTTGCCAGACCATCATGAGATATCTGGTATCTCTAAGGAGTGGGATTAAGATTGGCGGCGCGGTCTTTGTTGCGGGTTGGTTCCATCTTATACAAGATGACTTTTCCGAATCCGATAGGGAGATTGCAGATGAGTGGATCGGCCATCCCATTGATATGAATGCCGTGAGGTCCCATCTTGGCAGGTCTACGGCTCTTTTCTCGGACAATGACCCCTATGTTCCGCTCACGGATTCTGTGATTTTTGAGAAGGAGCTTGGATCAAAAATAATTAAGCACCCAAAAAGGGGGCACTTTACCTCTGATGACGGCGCATCCGAGCTTCATACGGCATTAAACGAGATACTCAGAATGGCAAAAGATTAATACATCAATACCAAATTGATTATATGGCTAAATCAGAGAAAAGAACCCAAAGCGGCTACGTAAAGGAACGTGTGCAGGCCGGCAGGAGAATAGAATTCATAGCCATACTTCTGCTGCTTTCCATGCTTTTCCTTTCCCTGCGATCCTTTCGCAGCATTTTAATAGGTGCGGTATTCTCGCTAATTTGCATCTGCCTCGCCGCATACAATTTCCTTGTTGCCAGGGACAGGTTCGTAAAGTTAAGGGCAAAGTACATAGTTGCCTTCATTATTCTGGCAATCTTTGGCTATTATGCATCATTTGGCATAGCGATAGGCGATACCACATTGATACGAAGCCTCGCAGGGTCCCTGATCACCGCAACAAGCATAAGCGCTGTATTTGCTGTTACTATATATGAAAAGGTAAAGGAGCTTACGCTGAGGCACAAGAGAAGGCTTACGCAGGAGCTTTTAGACATAAGCGTGCGACTTGCGACCTATCCCATACTGGTAAGCGTGGTAGCGGTATTTGCCTCTATACTGGCATTGGTCTTCTCCGGTACGAATTTCATATTCAGCGTATTCCTGATCAACGTAACCATCACCTTCGTGCTGCTTACACTTATGATGAGCGTGGAGCTGCTTAAGGAGGATCTCATGAGGGAGCTTGGCTATTCATGATTATGGTGTTTTTATGGGAAATGATATGATGCTGCGGTGCGGATGCATGATAACAGAGGATGGGGAATTCATAGTGGCAGTAGGCTGCAGGAACTGCAAGGAGTGCAATGCGGTCAGCAGGCTGCACCCATTCGGAAATGAGAGGATAAGAGAGATAAAGACAGTATAGCAGTCATTCGGTGCGCAGGTGCTCTGTGGCATCCATCATTTCGTAGCTGATTTGGATTTTGGGTTTCCTGAAATGCCCTCTGATAAAATTCCATAGCGTCTTATCATCGGTTTCCAGCTTTTGTTTTATGCGTTCCTTCATCACCCTGTTTATTTCGCCTTCCAGTTCATTTTCAGGAGAAACCGTCATTAGAGCGGGCAGTTGAGAAGAGTCAGATAAAACAAGCACGATATGGCCCATATCCTCCCTTATATTGTATCTGTATGTTTTGGTTTCACTGGTAGAAAGTGCCTTGTCCAGAGCCATGTCCATTATGAATGTGCTCATTTTACCATCTTTGGTTATCCTGGCCCTGTAGGTACTACCAGCTTTGACCTCCTCAATCTCGATAGGAATCCTCCTTCTCAAAATTGTTTCTGACATAATAATCACTTGGCCGGGGCAATGAACGGGCCCGTTTTTGGCTTATATCCCTGTGTTTTAGGAGATATATATGTGTTTCCAGATAGTTTAATTAATTGATATTACCCTATTAAATGAATGGCGGGGTAGCTCAGCCTGGTAGAGCGCTAGACTCATGTGCATAGCACTATGAGTGACGAGCTTTTAAGCTATGAAGAGAAATCTAGAGATCGCGAGTTCAAATCTCGCCCCCGTCAAAATGCCTTATTTCGCAATTTTGCTCGACAGTAAAATTCCAATATTATGAGCAGAGTGAAAGAAGCGCAATGGATTTGAACTGCGGAGTTCAAATCCTCAACCAGCATATTTTACCTACCGAGACACATAAACGAACTTTTTAGTAGGTTATATATATTTGGAATGTTATATTAATAAATGGTAAATATGGCTAGTACAAGTATAGCATATAGAAATGCTGACGAACTAAAAGTAGTATTATATGATTCTGTGCGCCCAGAGATAAAAGAAAGAGTCTCAACAATGTCGTCAAGAGAAATTAGAGAATTCGCGATTGCGCAAATTGCCGGAGGCATAAAAACCCACAGCAGAATACTCCCAGAAGAACTTACACAAAGATTTGATGAAGTCCAAATAAACCTAACTAAATTAGATAATAATACACTTTCTACCATACATAAGAGCATCGATCAAATAGCTGAAAGATTCCAGAAAGAAATTGAACCATTAAATGTTGCTAAAATACAAAGAGGTGCAACAAAGGATATTGATAGAGAGATAGCAAAACATGAGGCTATTAGTAGGGATCGAACATTTTATCTTATAGGTCCTCTCCTAAATACAGAGGAATACTTGAAACCTAGAGAATCGATAATTGGAATGTGGTAGAAGCGGCCTCCACCATTTTTGAAATTCATATCACGTATTAGACAAATCTGATTTTATGCCACAACTAGAGCGTCTTGGTACGCCACCATATGATATAGAAAAACATATTGCAGAGCCTGATGGCAACATCCATTTAGATGAATTCAAGGTAAAAGAACTGATACGCGTTGCACAAGACGGGTTTGGTCCAACAATGTCTGAAGAAGAAATAAAGAAGGTAGTTATACCAAATACAATATTATTTATTGCCCATAGAAATAGGATTACTGTTGGATTTGAAGCCTCGAGCTATTCAAAACATCCTGAAATGAATGATCTTTACCTAGCTGCAGGGGCCGTCGTCAAACCAGAATGGGGTCAAGGACTCTTTACATTGCTTAACAAACTAACTATACAAGATGGATTAGATCAGGGATTCACAAATATTACCGCCCGAACACAAAACCCAATTATAGAAGGAGCAATAATTCGCACATTAGATCTTTTAAGAGGAGAGCACCAGATTAGCGAGTATACGATAGAGCGTAGAATACTAGAAGGAGTATATGGAAGAAAGTTAACTAGAGATACACCTATATCAAAAATTGAAAGTATAAATCAGATATATGCAAAGCTAAATTATGACAGAGGAGATGCGTACTTTCTAACATTTTCAGTTAAACACAACTAAATCTATTAAAAGGTTTAAAGATTATAGATATCTATACTTGACATCATTTAGATTATTTGTAATCATTTGAGATCGAAAAGGAAACGCTCTTGCCGGAGGCAGAACGCCCCCGTCAACTGTTTTAAGGAGTAATAAAATGAGGACAAAAGAGGAAAGAGAGGCTTACGATAGCTACAACAAGAGCGCCAAGCATTACCATGAGCATAGGACTACCCTATACCCTAAAGGATGGTTCTTCAACGAGCTCTTGGAGATGCCAGCCACTTTAGAACTTTTGGGTAACGTAAAAGGAAAGCGCCTGTTGGATTTCGGTTGTGGTACGGGAATTTATGCAAGACTATTGACAAAGAGAGGAGCCAGAGTATCAGGATTCGATATAAGCCCTGAAATGCTGGCTATAGCAAAAAGAGATAATCCCTCTCTAAAATTAAAGTTAGGCTCAGGTTATAAGATACCATTCAAAGAAAAGTTTGATGTTGTGCAGGCGTCTTTGGTGTTGCACCACATTAAGGATTGGGATAGGGTATTTGGGGAAGTAAGTGGGGTACTCAAAAAAGGTGGCATCTTTGTATTCTCTATAAATAATCCGGTTACTGAAATCGCAAAAAGTACAAAGATTAAAGGAAAAACATATTGGTTACTTGGTAAAAAAAGCTACTTTAACGAAAAACTTTTTTATATGAAATGGAGAATGGGTAAAAAGGAGATTTTTAACGCGCGTATTCCAGTTTATCATAAAACTTACGAGGCCATAATTAAGGTTATAATAAAAAATGGCTTTGAGATTGTAGATTATAGAGACGGCTTTCCAATAAAGAAAGCGAAAAAACTGTTTCCAGAGCGATATGCGTTCTTCTCGAAAACACCTATTTTCAGTGTTTGGAAGCTAAGGAAAAGCAGTTAAATGATCAGCGTACTTTAAGCGGCACTCCCTTTTTATCGCGGGACAACTCAGTCACGGTTCGTTCTTTTATCTTTTCTATTATGCCTTTCGGCAGAATGTCGGGATCCGTCATGTAAACGTAGCTTGTATTTAAGATGTTTGTTTTATTGAGATTAGGATTTGGACCATATTCTTTCCTAAGTTGGGCTACGCTGGTTCGCCAGAAGTCCTTTTCTGCATTTGTAATAAACTTGTTCTTTTCTTCTATGACCCAACTGCAATAAAGGTGGTCAGCTCTAACTGGATTTCCGTAGTATTGGTTTTCGTAGAATACAGGTCTTGGGTATATGTAGCCATCTTCAAAGCTCTCTACATCAACATTGAAAGATCTTAGTACCCCATCAAAACCGTAACCCTTAAGATGGCCGCCCGGTTTAAATGCAGTAGTAAAAATTCTAAGTGATTTCTCCAAAGAGCAATAGCCCTTGTAACTATCTGGGTTATGTATAAAATTATTTAGTTCTATACCGTCAAGATTGCTCCGAATATAGATTACATCTATAAAGCCGCTATTAAAGGCTTCTATAAGATATTGTGGGATCTTCCCTTTGATTAAATTTGTAGAGGCTAACGCAGGAAGTTGCTCTTTGGTTGCTATTATAGTCATGTCTATGTCTGAAGCCTTTCTTACAGCTATATTTTGGCCCCATGCCATTGACCCGCCGACCATTATCGCTTCAGGTATTCCTTTTATTGAACCTGTTATCTTTCCTATTACCGCTAGGCGTCTTTTAGTCTCCACTTTTGACTCTTCTTTAGAAGGAAGTGGGTCTCCCTTTTCGCGCATTTGATCACTCGTATAATTAAGATAATATAAGTTTATATTGATATTTAGCGCTGGTGTGACAATTGTATCTGAATAGATTCATCTGATATGTTTTACCATCATAAAACATCGAAAAGGAAACGTTCTTGTCGTAGGTGGATCGCCCCCGTCAGACTGACAGTAGACCGACGTGTAGCAGTCGTAAAGTTGCGAGTTCAAATCCTGTCCAGAGTTTTGGGAGATTTCCCACCTTCTTTTAAGTTTTTGTAGACTTTCTTTATCTTTGCTAACCTGCTTTCATTGGGGTTTAGAAGTTTCTTATACCAGAATACCGCTGCTGCATTATTTGGTGTATCATTGAGCTCCAACACCTTCTTTGCATTGCCTGTCCATACATAAGATAAAAAGATAGCCAAACCCTCATCAAAATATTCAAAGTTCTGATTTATATCCCCAAACACAATGTCATTCTTAGCCAGAACCAAATGGAACATCTCATGAGCCAAAAGCCTGTCAAAAGGCATGACTTTCTCTTTGGACGAAACACCAATAAGTATTATGCCATTTCCAAATTCTAGTTTCTTTACCATTCTTTTACAAAGCGCATTCATTTCCAATGCAAGGGGGTCTGATTTCTGCAGATATTTTAGGCTTAGGTTTACTTTTTTGATTATATCTATGTTTGATACGGCACGTGCGCTGAGGTGTTTGATACGTTCCTTAAACCTGGAGCTGTTGAGAAATTTCTTGATGTTCTTTGCGCCTGTATACAAATCATTATTCCCAAATGCACCAGAGAGGTAGTTGAAGGTGTACTTTGTTTCTGCCGAAACTACTTCCGCATACACTTTTATATCATACTTGAGACCAAAGGCCTTGGAAACTCTTTTAATACTACTTATATTCTTTTTGCTAAGGAATTCATTTACATAGTCCCATGGTTTTGAGTAATCTATCAGTTGCTGAAATTTACTTTTTACCATACTGTATCTGCGTAAAGAACAGCTTAATAACTTCCTTTAATGTCAAATAATGGTGTGATGCCTGTCCGTCAAAGTAAACTCATCGTATGTGTCGCCCCCCCCGTCACTGTCGACGTGTCACGTCGTAGAAAAGCGAGTTCAATGACGGACTTTTTCATTCAGTTTTAAGCGTAAAGAGGTCACTACTCTTTTATAACATAAATGCAATACTTCAGTCACGGAAGTTTGCTTTCTGCTATGCCCCCACCGTCAGTCTCGAAGTGTCCCAGTCAAAGAGATTTTTTACAAAAGCTTATATATTATAAACCTCATAATTTTTGTGTGATAACGTGTCGACAGTAGAGATAGATACCCCCAAGGCTAGACCTTTTGGGCAATCAGATACATATGATAAAAATTTATTGAGACCTACATTTAAGGGTTTTCACTACAAATTCACTCTTTTGCTACCGCTGACAGAGCGCGCTCCAGGATCGAGAATCTTGATGCCAGTGTTTGGACGCACGGAACAAGACATGCTTGAGACCCTATTCACGGATGATTTTCATGGATACAGTCACTCAAACCTTAAAGGACCATTTGTAGAAGGAAAATGGAAAGAGGACGATATCTCGAAGCCTGCTTTCAACAAGCATGCACGGTATGAGGTTTATAGCTTGAGAGGCAATGAACCTTTAAACTATTTTACAGAGTTAAAGGCAAGACTACACCAATATGCAGAAGTGGAATTAAAAATAGGACAGAAGGAGATAGTGATTGAACAACATGAAGTTAATTTCATAAGTGAACCTTTTATGTTGAGAGTATAAGACTAGCACAGATATGGACAAAAGGTTTAAGTATTTAAGATCTGAATGATTAGTGATGTAATGGAAACGACATTGGAAAGGAAAAATGAATCCCTACTTGGTAAAATTCCACCACTAAGGAGAGACGAACCGATACCTAGGGGGGCATATTCATTCATAGTTAAATTCAAAACTGAGGAAGACCGCAGGACAGGACTTGATGCGGCTGCTGATCTTGGCCAAGTAATTGTCAGGAAATCTGGCGAAGAAGTTTTTGCTCGCATGAATAAGGAACAGATAAAGAAACTAAAAGGGCTTAAACTACAATTCGATTTCTGGTAATAAAGCTTATACTATTTTAGTACAAATAGGTATAATCGATATCATTTGCCATCATATGACATCGAAGAGGAAACGTTCTTGACGTCGGTAGAACGCCCCCGTCAACCTCGACGTGACACGTCGAAAAACAAGTTCAAATCTCAAATCAGGAGTTGAACTTCGAAGTTCAAATCTCGACCTTTTCATTAAAATGAAAGATTTAATAAGAATAAGACTTAATTGATAATATGCCTGGTGTTATTTCTCAAAAACAAAATATTAAAACTGATAAAAGAGATACCATACTTGTGCTTGATTTTGGTGGCCAGTATACACACCTAATAGGGAGGAATATTAGAGAGAACAACGTGTATTCTGAAATAGTTCCATGTGATACCACTGCTGAGAAAATAAAAGAATTAATTACTAGTTTTAATGTAAAGGGAATAATATTTTCTGGTGGACCTGATAGTGTTTATGATAAAAACGCACCCAGATTTGATCCCAAAATATTAGAGCTTGGAACTCCAATTCTTGGATTATGTTATGGACATCAATTAATTGCTCACTTATCAGAAGGTAAAGTAGAACCAGCCCATAGGAAGGAATATGGGGAAGCTTTTATTACTGTAAGTAATCCTGTTGGAATCTTAGCGGGTTTACAAAGAACAGAAAAAGTATGGATGAGTCACGGAGATACAGTATTAGAATTACGCTCTGATTATGAAGGTCTAGCGTCAAGTGAAAATACACCAATAGCTGCCTTTAGACATAAAACCCTACCGATATATGGACTTCAATTCCATCCAGAAGTTATCCATACTGAAAGTGGTGCAAAAATATTGAAAAATTTCATATTTAATGAATGCAACTGCGAACCAAACTGGAAAGTTAGCAATTTTGTTGATAAAGCAATAAAAGAGATAAGAGACAGCGTTGGAGAAAGTAAATGCGTAGTTAGTTTAAGCGGTGGTGTTGATTCGAGTGTCTCTACAGCTCTAATGGGAAAAGCTATAGGGAATAATCTTATCGTTGTCTATGTAGATACAGGACTTATGAGAGAAGGTGAAACCGAACAAGTAAAAGATACATTCGGGAAAATCGGAGTAGATCTGAGGATTATAAATGCCAAAGAAAGATTCGTAAATGCTCTTAAAGACATAACAGATCCGGAGCAAAAAAGAAAGATAATCGGTAAATTATTCGTAAATGTATTTGAGGAACAGGCAGTCTCTATAAATGCCGATTACCTTGTTCAAGGTACTATATATCCAGATAGAGTCGAATCTGGAAAGACAGGAAAATCCGCGCTTATAAAAACTCATCATAATGTTGGAGGACTTCCAGATGATATAAAGTTTAAAGGGGTTATAGAGCCGCTTAAAGATCTCTATAAAGATGAAGTTAGAAAGGCAGCTGCAGAACTTGGTTTACCAGAATCAATAGTTAATAGGCAACCATTTCCCGGACCTGGGTTAGCTATAAGGATAATAGGAGAGGTTACACCAGAAAAACTAGAGATTGAAAGGAAAGCTGATTATATTGTCACTAGTGAAATAGAGAAAGCTGGACTTGCAAAGGGATTGTGGCAGTACTTCGCTGTGCTTACAGATACTATGGCAACTGGAGTAAAGGGAGATGCTAGAGCATATGGACATGTAGTTGCATGGAGGGCACTTGAAAGCAGAGAAGCTATGACTGCTAAGTTTGCAGAATTACCTTGGAATTTGATACGAAAGATATCAACCAGAATAACAAACGAAGTGCCAAATGTAACCAGAGTTGTATATGATACAACTGATAAGCCACCTGGCACTGTAGAATGGGAATAAAATTAGACCATCGTACGGATATACGTGCTTAGCTGATCGTTCAAATTGTCATATGAAGTACATATGAGAAATTCAACGGCCGTCATATATCCACGTGCACATGGGACCGCTACCATCAGGCCTACGTGTCACGTCGTGGAATTCGTGTTCAAATCTTTCTCTTATCAAGATTCCCGAGTTCAAATCTTCCTTCTCATGATTTCATGAGATAGCTTTATTAATGTTAAAGTTCAAATGTTAGTATGGGAAAGGTAACTGCTACTTGTTATATTCTGAATGAAGATACTGTCTTACTCCAGAAGAAAGCTGAAGGGCTTTTTGGAGGCGGCAAATGGAACGCGCCAGGAGGTAAAGTAAAAGAGGGCGAGTTGCCAGAAGAAGGTGCGATAAGAGAAGTCTATGAAGAGACAGAAATTAGAGTAGAAGATTTGAAATTGTCAGGAAAAATCTATTTTTACGTTGAAGGTGATTTAGACCAAACCTTGCATATCTATAAAACAAAGAAATTCTCAGGGGAAGGCAAAAATGGTAGAGAAGGAATTCTAAAATGGTTCAATATAAACGATATTCCATTTGACGATATGTGGGGAGATGTTAAAAGTTGGTTGCCGCTATTGTTAGAAAATAAAAAATTCTCAGGCAAATTCTATTACTCTATTAATTATCAAAATTTCTTAAACGGTAGCGTAAACGCTGATGATGCTAATTGGTGAGAATATGGATGAATTTGTTAACAAGTATAAGAATGCAGTAACTGCATTCAATTTCGACGACTTTGTATTACTGCCAGGTTTTGCTAATGTAGATCCAAAAGATATTAATCTAGAAACTAAATTTTCAAGAAGCATAAAAATAAACATACCATTTGTTTCTTCACCGATGGATACTGTTACGGAGTCTTCCATGGCAATTGCGCTAGCAAAAGAAGGGAGCATTGGGGTCATTCATAGAAATTGCTCTGCAATAGAAGAAATTGAAATGGTGAAAGAAGTAAAGCAGAATGAAGAATCAATGGATAATTTCAAGAATGCGGTTTTAGATGAAAATGGAAAACTTGTAGTAGCAGCTGCAGTTTCGCCTTTTGATATAGAAAGGGCAAAACAACTATCTAAATATGTAGATGCTTTACTGGTTGATGTTGCACATTTCCATAATATACACGTTATTGAATCTGCTAAAAAAATGTTTGACAATAGTGACATTGATATCATAATAGGTAGTTTTGGGACAAAAGAAGCGGTTTTGGACTGTTTGGTTAGACTGGACAATGCTGCTGGTCTAAGAGTCGGAATAGGAAGTGGATCAATATGTACTACTACAGATGTTACTAGAGCTGGGTCACCCACTTTGTTTGCTGTTGCACAAGCAGCAGATGCCTTGCAAGAAATCGGAAGTAACATACCAATAATAGCTGATGGAGGCATAAGAAGCGCTGGTGATGTGGCTCTCGCCACAGTATTTGGAGCTTCTAGTGCCATGCTTGGTTACATGCTAGCTGGCTGTGATGAAAGCCCAAGCGAAAATGCAACCATAAATGGCAAGGATTATAAGTTACATAGAGGGATGGGGAGTAAAGGAGCTAGATTAAAAAGAGCAGCACTTGATAGATATGGTAATTTGGGTGGTAAAAACTTAGAAGAAGGAGTGGAAATGCTAATTCCATATAGTGGTGAATTACATAAAGTAATAGAAGAACTTAGCTCTGGAATAAAAGCATCTATAGGCTATGCTGGCGCCTCAGGCATAAAAGATATGAAACAAATCGCAAAAGTGGCAAAGATTGATGGTAGGAATAGTAAAATTAGTGCTAAAATAGAGGATCGTAAAGCAATAATGCGATAATCTCTGAATTACTTAGGCATAATTTAGGCATTCAAATTTATCAAAATAGAACTCTTGTCATCGCTTGTTCAAATACTGGCGCTTTCAGTTTTATGGGAGAAACTTCTCTCTCCTTATCAATTTTTCAGATGACATTAGGAAAACGAATGAAATAGTTGCTATTATTGCTACAATCACAAGGTCCACATATATTCCAGCTTCAAACGAGAGTATGAAAGGCACTAGATAGGCCGGAGCTGTGACTAGAAGTCCTATCGCCAAACCAAGTGGTTGATTGCTTCCTGCCCTAGTTTTCTGCAATGCGCTGAATGCCATCATAGCCATAATCATGAATGCAGTTACAGCTAACGAAAAAGGAATTGAGAGCAATGGGATTGAAAGGACTGTCGCAACTGCGCCCGCACCATATACTACATAACCAAATGCCAAAATCGCCGGAACGAACAATATGGAGAATATAAATACAAGCAGTAGAGCTGCTTTTAGATATCGCATGTATATGTCGCGCTGTGTCATGCCTAAGGAAAGCAGATATTCCAATACACCATTATTCTTATCGTAAACAAAGAGCATCACCACAGGAGTGAGAATCGTAATCACTGGAATCATATCAAGCGGCAGGGCTAGTAAAGGCACACCTGAACCTGCCTTTGAGTTCTTGCCAGCAAGTACGGCATTGTGAGCTAAAGTGTTGGATGCCAAAGTGTTTGACGCAGTACTGTTAGATGCGGAATTCGTTCCGATATTGACGTACATTACATTGCCCCACACTGCGATCGCAAGTGCTGACATGAGAACTGCGGTTGCAATGTAGGTCTTTGAGATGCCAAGCGCCCTTATCGCAGTGACGATCGTCGGTGCGTCCCTGATTCCTGTCTTCCCATTTTCTTTTGTTGGCATATCAATTCACTTCCCATCCTTTCCGAAGAGTTCCTGCAGCGGATTGTCCAATTCTCTCATCTCCGTTACAAGTATTCCGCTCTTCACTATCTTCTCGAGTGCTAGTCCGGCTTCCTTGGGAGTTGATACTGTAAGTACATAGTACCCTCCCTCTCCTTTCTTCGCATCGACGATCTTGGAGATGTCGCTCGATGCCCTTATGCCGACCCTGTAGTTCTTTGACCTTACGTTCGCAATCTTGTCGAACATCGCCAGTTTGCCGTCCTTGATCAGTATGAGATTTGTGCCTATATCGCTTGCTTCGTAAAGGTTGTGTGATGAATAGAGCACAAGCCTGTCCTTGCTCAGCTTTAGTATTAGGTCCCTTATCTCCTTCGACAGCGCCGGATCAAGATTTGCAGTAGGCTCGTCCAATAGATATAAGTCCCTTTCCACCAGGAACACCTTTGCAATCGAAACTCGCTTTTTCTGTCCCTGGGAAAGGTCTGAGACCCTTTTGTTCCTGAGCCCCTTGAGGTCCAGTAGGTCTATCACCTTTTCAGGGTCTCCGCCCTCCATATCAGCATAGAACTTGAGTGCATTGTATATTGTCATCTCTTCCGGCAGGGCATTGTAATGTGATAGGTAGTTTATACTGCTTCTGAGTTCCTTCGATGATTCGATTTCCTTTCCGTCCAACAATACTTTACCAGACAGCGGTTCGAGTATCCCGGCAATGGTCCTAAAGAGCGTCGTCTTACCGGCTCCGTTCGGGCCCAGTACAACATAGACAGAGGATTCTTTTGCGGTAAAGCTGATGTCATGAAGCACGGGTTTCGATTCATATCCGGAATTAACGTTCACTAATTCAAGAGTGTGCATTCGTTCCCCTTTGTTCGTCTTATGATAATAATATTGTGGCAAAGTTTAAACGTATTCCGATTATTCAGCCCTTTCGAACTAACTTTTAGATACGTAAAGCCTGATTGGTATAATGCATTGGCTACACTAATCTGACCCAACTAGCACATGGTCCTGAGCTCCTCTTAACCTTGGGGCTCCATTCTCGTTTTTCTTTGCAGGGCTGCTTTCAGCCTGCTTTCTTAGGAGTCTATCAAACTGCTTCTCTAGAATTCCAGCCAGCTCCTTCTCCTTGGCTTTTATCTCTTTACGGTAGGACTCGGCATATATTCCTGGCGGTGCATACTGGAGCTCAGAATAGAGCGATTCTATATATGTTTTCAGCCATTTCCTGTTGTTCTCTCTGTATTCGTCAATAAAGCCGTCTACCTTTTTATTTACCCAATGCTTAAT
Source organism: uncultured Microcaldota archaeon (assembly GCA_963804175.1). GTDB lineage: Archaea > Micrarchaeota > Micrarchaeia > Micrarchaeales > Micrarchaeaceae > UBA12276. Next base: position 12,801 of record CAWDPD010000001.1, on the reverse strand, counting down.
GGTTGTCCTGGTTGTCGTCTCATCATCTTTTTATTCCCGTATTTGGTCGTCAATTCTATATGAAGATGCAATGTTTAAATAGGTATTTCTTTAAACCGGATATGTGGTATTCCGCGTGCGCATGGGATCACGCAGGCATGCGTCTGGAATTTCGAATCTTGGGTCACCTATAGGCTTAATAAGCAAATATATCTAAAATAAATATAGCTAAGTCGAATTGAGTTATACTGGTGGCGAAAATGGGATACAAATGCAGCATATGCGGGGAGACCTTCGAGAACGGGGATGAACTGGCTGAACACGTCAAAGAGGCGCATGGCGGGCAGGATATCGAGAATTTTGAGTGCAGCATATGCTATGAGAGATTTGAATCAGAATCAGACCTGGTAGCACATATGAGCGCCGCGCACCCTAATCGATGAATCCTTTCGTCCTTAGGTTCGCGTCAATTGAATTTTATGTTAATGCTACCTGTCCTTCTTTGTCGCCTTCCTGATGGACACGCTTAGGTTTACGGCCTTGGGGTTGTACAGCGTCATCTTAAACTTGCCGTATTCTATCTCAACCACGTGACCCGCAGGCAGGACTGTGCTTTTGCTCTCTTCCATATAATCAACCAATATGACAATCAGTCTATCTCATCTATTCCAAGGTCGTCTATGTTCATCGTCTGGTCGGCTTCCTGAACTGTATTCTCAACATATTCTGCAAGGCCTATGCCGCTCATGACAACTATCACCTTCAGGCTTCTCTTGTGCAGCTTTGGGTCTATCCTTGCGCCCCATTTCAGCATCGCATCCTCGTTTATCCTGCTTGTAACAGCATGGAATACGTTTTCCGCCTCTTTCAGCGTAAGGTCTCTTCCGCCTATCACGCTTACGAGCGCCTTGTTGGCCTTTGAGATGTCTATGTCAAGCAAGTGGGCTGTTGAGCGTCTGGTCTATCACATTCTCTATTCTTTTCTCCTCCTTTGTTGCATGAGATTCCCCTACGCCTATCAGCGCATAGCCTGAATCCTTCAATACGCTCTTCAGGTCAGCGAAGTCAAGGTTCACCATGCCCGGCTTTGTTATCATCTCTATTATGCCCTTTGTTGCGTTTGCAAGCATGTCATCCACTTTCTTGAATGCCTTGTCAAGCGTAAGCCCGGGCGCAAGCGCAAGAAGCTTGTCATTTGGTATTACTATTGTTGTATCAGTGTTCTTCTTCAGCCTTGAAAGGCCCACAAGCGCGTGCTTCATCCTTGTCTTTCCCTCGCTGGTAAAGGGAAGCGTTACAAGAGCTATTGTAAGAGCGCCAGCCTCCTTTGCCTCGCCAGCTATTACAGGAGCTGCACCCGTGCCTGTGCCCCCTCCGAGTCCGCAATTTACAAAGACAAGCTGCGCATCTTCCACCACATGCTTTATCTCATTCATGCTTTCAACCGCGGCCTCCTCCCCAAGCGTCGGGTCGTTTCCGGCGCCCAGCCCTTTTGTTACTGTGCGTGCCCAGGAGTATCTTCCTGTGCGCCTTTGTGTTCTCCAGGTGTGGCGCATCCGTATTGGTTGCTATGAGGGTCGCACCCTCTATATGGAGCTCCGACATCCTTGTCATGGTATTGGAACCGCTGCCGCCAATGCCTATGACATAAAACCTGGCCCTTGTGGCCTCGGCGAATTTTGAAATCTCCTGGTCGTCTACGGATTTGGTCTTTTTCGGCATCTTATTTACCTGATTGTTATCTATATATCTCAAAAGGCATAAAAAGGGAGAAGTGTACGGGTTCAGATAATCTAGCAGGAATGCTGCCTGTCATATTTGCTTTGTTCATTACGTCATAAGAGTTAGGTAACATTGATCTGCAAATTCAGGACTCCCCCATTAAAGCTTTGAGGCGGCGTTATGATTAATCTGAAAGGAACCTTATTATTCTGGAACATCTGGTATTGCAGTTTTGGGCTTAACACATCGGTCTTGAAGCCGCTGTTTATCACATTTACGCCAGTCACATTATGGCTTGCCTGGCAGGAATTTGTCAGGTTAAATGTGTAATTGAAAGGTGCGTCCTTTGAGATATTAAAACCAGGCATTGGCTGTATCACATTGCCAAAGCAGGATATAGAGCTTGCGCTGTTTATCTCAAGCGAGATTCCGGATACGTATATGTTGCTGGAAAAGCTGAATAGGCCATTCAGGATGCCGGTGCTAAACAGGTAAATGAAAACAGCAACCGCTATTATGAAAACAATAAATATTGCCAAAGCGGTGCTTGTTTTGATGCAATCCCCTACAATTTTTTATCGAGATCTTCTAGTGCGGTTTCCAGCGCCTTGAACAGGGGCTCAAGTTCCTCTTCCATGGTCTTCAGGTTTAGTATGAAGCCATTAATGCAGCGCAGGCATATCTGCCTGTTCGGGTAGTCTGGGTTTACGGCCATGTTATCATAGACTTTGCCGCAGATAACACATTTCTTCGCCACAAAACCACAAATGTAAATAAGTAAAAAAGAACCTTAGCTTAAAAAGCTAAGATAAAAGTAAAAACCAACTGCAAATTCGGTTATCTCCTTTTCCTATCGCTGTGCTTTGCGCCAAGGTAAATTATTCCAAGGCCCATCAAGGCAATAAGAATGCCGGCTATTTCAGCTATTTGCGAATCGTAGCATGCCTGAGCGCCGCTGCCGCCGAATATCGACGTAATAACGGTAGAGATCTTTCCTCCTATGCTGTTGCATTGGGTCACCGTGTGGTAGTTCTGAACGAACATCACAGTACCCACTATCAGGAGAATTATACCAGTAATTATTTCCCATGTTTCCATTCTATTACCCCTAAACCAATAGGATCAAACCTTTATGGTATAACCCAGCATCTTGAGGCCAAAGTATATCAATACAAACCCTGCAAATGCAAGCAGCACTCCGGTTAGATTAAATATAATCAGGGCTACGCCGATTATTACAATAATGACACCTGCTATCGTCTTATAGCTCCATCCTCTCTTGGATAGTTCTTTATCAAACTTCTCCTTTGTTTTCCCAGCTTCTATTGTTTTGCTTTTTTTCTTAGGCATGTAATTCAACCCAAAACAAATACACTACGTAGTAGGGGTTTTAATAGTTTGCCTTTTAGCCATCAGAATTGCGCTACCGTAACAGGGATACATATGGCTTGTAATCGGGCTTGCGACTCTATCTAAATAAACCGGGTGGGCAAAGCCATATATAATTTATCATAAAAATGAAATAGGGACTAAATGGTAACTAAATCTAAATTGTCAGAATATAAGTCTGAGACCATCGAATATGTGTTTAAGAAGGGTTCTTTGACCGTAACCCCCGAGTCACCCCGGACGTTAAAAAGCAAGAGGATTTCACCGCATTTCCTTAACAGCGGGATGCTTGATGATGGAGAAAGCATATTACAGATGATGAAAGCATATGGACAGGCAACCCTCGAACATATAGGAGCCGAGAACTTCGATACTGTTTTGGGTCCACCTTATAAAGGTATACCTCTTGCCACAATGACTGTTGGAGGATTGGCGCAGATAGGCGTAAACAAAAAAATGGCATATTATAGAAAGGAGGAAAAGGTTCATGGTGAGGGCTCTGATAAAGGAGAATCCAAAGAGCAAAGGCAGAGGAGGATGGTTGTCGGAGAGATCAAAAAAGGGGCAAGGGTCGTTCTGGTGGATGACGTAATAACTACAGGCGGCACAAAAATCGAGGCTATGGAGGTATTAGATTCTGTATCTGATGGGGTGGAGGTGAAAGGAGGGGTAATTCTTCTAGACAGACAGGAGCTGAATGAGCAGGGGGAGGCTGCGATTGAAAAGATTGCAAGAGAGAATAAACTGCGTTTTCACCCAGTAATAACAATAAGCGATGTCCTGGATTGGCTGGAGGAAAGGTCGTCAGAAGGATCAAACGCTCAAAGAAAGGCCATATTAAATTACCTCTCTGCATGGGGCACGCCAGAGGTAAGAAAGAGATATGGTCTTTATCAGAAGACTCTCATAGAGGGCAAAAAACTGATACCTGCGCTGGATGTAGATTTAGGCAGGGCAAAAGAGGTAGTAAGGCAGACAAAGGACAATCCAATGGTTGGCGGCTACAAAATTCCTGCAGTGTCTGGCTATGAGGGCTGGGCAACCTGGGTAGAGACATTGAGAAAAGAACTTGGAGATTCTCACATAAAACTCATAATGGATGGCCAAAAGTTCGGCAATGATATACCAGATACAGGAAGAGAGATAGTTCAAAAGGTGAAAAAAGCTGGTTTCGATGCAATAATATTGTTCCCGTTCACCGGGCCTAACACACAGGTTGCATGGACCGGAGAGGCGATCCAGGCAGGACTTACGGTTATTGTAGGGGCGGAGATGACACACCCAGGCTTCTTGAGATCTGAAGGGGGTACAATTCCCGGGGATGCTCTTCTTGATGTTTATAGAAGGGCGGCAAGGCAGGGAGTAACACACTATGTATTTCCGGGCAACAAGCCCGCAAGCATAACAGCCTCTATTAAGTTACTAAGGGAGGAAGGAGTTGAGCCGATAGGATTCTCACCTGGTTTTGTAGCTCAGGGAGGTAAAATTTCAGAAGCTGCCAAGGCTGCCGAAGGAATAAGCTACCACGCGATCGTGGGGCGCGGAATCTACGAACAGAGGGACATGGCGGCAGCAGCAATGGAACTGGCAAAAGGGCTGCTGTTGGACTCCTGAAGATATTTTTGTTTAAATTGGTGTTAAAATATCTAGAACTAATATAGAAAGACAGGAATAGGTTATTGAGAGCCTAGCAGGGGCAGGTCATTTTGCTCAACTAAGTAATTTTTTTAATTTTGGCGCGTTCTTTTTCATAACTTCCCTAAAATTCAGGCCGTATAGCTCGTATATTTTGTGTATAGGTGAATTTCCGATGAATCTACCCTTTACTTTTAGTTTTTTATAAATAGCTTTTACAATAGGCATTGATGGTGCCTCTATTTCGATGAAAGGTGGTATTCCGGGCCACTTGTCTATGGTTATATGTGCCTTACCAAGTAAGTATGCATCACGGTCGTTTTCAAAATAGATAACTAATTTTGAATTAATTAATTTAGTTATTATTTTTACAGTTTCGCTAAAATTGTTGGTTTTTATTTCATACTCATTCATAGGATTATAGCCGCCCTTCCCCAGCATCTCTTTTATGGTTATTGTTGTATCTTTCCCATCGGTGCGCACTCTACCCCAAGAGTGGCTGCCTTTGATGTTGCCCTTAAGCAGGAATTCTATCCTTCTAAATTTATACCTGCCGGTGTGCTTTACTCTTAGTTCCTTTAATCTTTTCAGCACTTCATTCCTATTTACATCAAGTATTATTATTTCATTTTCTTTTCCTATAAAATCATCTCTTATCTAATTTGTAAAGGGCCTCAGCCGTGCCGTGTTTGTTTTGTTCATATCTTTCACGATAAGTCAAATACTATTATAGGCTTTCAGTCCGATCTTTGCACATTTATCTAACACCGGTTGATCAAAAGTAAACATTGGTGCATCTCTAGAAATACTTGTTGCAACATATAATGCATCGTAAAAAGCTATTTTTTGGTTTTTGGCTATGATTACGGCATCTTTCAGCAATTCATCAGTTCTTAGCAGGCTTAGGTTATTCCAAATTATTATTAGATTATTTACAGAGGCATTAAACTGTGTTTCTGAAATATCTTTTAACAGTACTAAGTGCTTCCAAATACCATTTACGGCTTCAGGAAGTATAACGTCTGGTGCCAGTACGGGTTCGCCCGTTTCGAGTATATCATCAAACAGTTTTCTCGCAATGTCCGAGTCTTTTTCTTTTATTACAAGTTTAATAATTGCACTGGCATCTATTGTGATCATATAGAATACCTATCTTCTCTTATCAACCTTGTACTATCTCCCTTGACCTTTATTTTGTCGGCATCTTTGTATATCTTTTTCATTAATTTTTTTAATCTAAGAGATTTTGCTCTTGCTTCTATATAGTCCCTTATATCACTGCTCTTCATACCAACTTCCTCGATTAAATCTTTCAATTCTTTTGATACTCTTATTGTTATTACCTCAGACACGGCTTCGGACATATAATCACAAGTGTATTATGAATAGGAAGATATTTATATGTATTACATATAGTTTACAAGATGTATTACATGTCTTTAAGGGCCTTAGCCGGGATTTCCTTAAGCTTTTGATTTATTTTACCAAAAGCTTATGTCGGACCCGGTCTAGAGGATCCACAGTCCTCCGTGCAAGCCGTTACACCACTAAGGCCATAGTAATATTATACTGCAAACTGCTTTTTAAGCCCTTTGTGAATCTCTTGTAGTCTGGCGGTAGTCGCTTATCCTGGTGTTTTTGCCATTGCACCGTTGCCAATTCCGCCCAGGAACTCCGCCCTTTTTGTTAGCTCATCAATCGCGCGCTCTTTGGTTATCAGCCCTGATTTGGAATGTCGCTCGATAAGCTTCGATCTTCCAATACCGTCCATATCAACTCTGCCCTTTCTTGCGATTGCAATATTTCTGAACCTGCTGAATTCGGGTCCATCTGAGATCGTCAGTTCTAACCTGTCAAGCCACATATATTCAGTTATTGAATCGGTTATTCTTTCCGCCCTCCAAAAAAAGAGCGATGTCCAGCGCCGCAAACATTCTCTTCCTTTACTCTCTTTGATCTAAGGTAATTAACAACACTGTCATTGTACTGGGCAATTTCGTGTGCATTACAAAAGATGTGACCGTATTTCGCCACTTGACAACGAACCAGCGTCCGGATCCTTTAATGCTGTTCTGCATATCAGCCTTTCCGGTACGAGCGCCTCTGGCCGCAGCGCAATCATTAATCCTGCCTGATCCATGGTCGTACGCTATCATGAAATTTTGCCTTTGGTCCGGAGGCTCATTTGCATTAGGTATCTCTAGTGCGCACGCTGTTTGGACTGGCACAAAGCGCTCATCGCATCGCCAACACAACCTGCAGCCATCGCGTGTCCTCCGCACACTACCACATATTGCAACTAAATCCATGGCAAGCCACACATAAGCAAATGTTCTTCTGTCCGAGTTCGCGCCAGTAGTCGGTGAGAGCATTGCCGGATCTTCCCTTGGCTCCGAGAACATCCTGCGGTAACAGCCTCTGGATTCCCTGCCTTTTTTCCAATCCTGATAATCATCGATAAAGGATTAGGAAGTGCATACATCATATTTACATGTGATTATTAATATTTACTCGATAAAAATATATATATCTTTGTAATTGCAGCTTTTACGTTCATTTGTTCCTTTATTCGTTTTAACAAACGTTTTTAAAGCTTTATTTCCAATACTAGGACTATGCTGAAGAAAGAAAAGGGACAAGGACGACGTGTGGGCGCTCAGGAAAGGTGCTCAGCAGGCCTAACTACGCCGTCATGGCGCTGCTTCTCCAGAAGTCGCCTCGGACCACAAGGGAGCTCTACGCGATCCTTGAGAAGAAATTCACCAGAAAAACGCTCATCATAACGCTTCGCGAACTCTCGCTTGACCTTAATGTGATACAGCCCACGCACATACGCACCGAAAAGGGCTACGGCCTGGGCTACAGGCTCAATCCCAAGGTAAAGGAAATAGCAAAAAGCGTCCAGAAGTTCTCCAGGACCATAGAGAACATAAGGCAGATATAAGTCACTCCTTTACGCTTATCTTCTTCTGCAATTTGAACAGCTCTATTACCTCAGATGTTGTTGTGGTCTCCTCGGGGCCCTTGTCCTCCCTTATTGTGCGTTTCGCCTCCGACCAGCCTCGGGAACCTCAGCGCATATCCTGTCTCTATTCCCTCCTCGTTCCTTGACCTTCCGCATGTATGCATCGGAGATTTTGTTATCTCGTCTGCGTTTATAGTAACGATGTACCTGGGATCAACCCAGAAGTCCGGCTCTATTACCGAGTCGACTCTTGCAGGCCTGTGCTTAAGCTTTATTTTGTTAAGCTTGTCCCTCAATTCCGACATCTGCGCCTCTGTAAATCCTGTGCCTATCCTTGATATCGTCTCAAACATGTCCCTCTTTTTGTTGTACACGCCGCACAGTAATCCGCCGAACTTGAATTCCGCCCTGCTGCCCCTGCCCAGGAAATAGCCGAGTATGACAAGGTCGAGGCTGTCGGAGAGCTTGGCCCTGTAGCTCCTTTTCAGCTTTATCCATGAAAACTTCCTTGCCCCTGCTATGTATGGCGCGTTGAGGTCCTTTGCTATGACGCCCTCCAGGCCGTTCTCTATCGAGTTTTCGAAGAATTTGTCAAGCTCCTTTGGCGAGTCCGTGAGTATCCTTGTTGTTGGTGCTATAAGCCTGCCGTTGCCGAATATCTCCTCTATCTTCTCCCTTCTCTTGTGGTAGGGCTCGGAGAGCCAGTCTCTGTTCTTCAGGTAAAGAATGTCGAACGTGAAGAGGTGGAGCGGTAGCTCCTCCGCCTTTTTCTCGACATCGTGCTTCCTTTTCCTCTGTATCGTCTCCTGGAATGGCAGATACTCGGATGTCGATTCGTTGAAGGCTAGCGCCTCACCCTCGAATATTATCTTGTTGGCATGGACCTCGTCCTCTACCGCCCTTACGATGTCAGGGAACATTTCTGTTGTATTCTCCAGCCTTCTGGAGAAGAGCCTTATGCGCTTGCCATCCTTGTGCACCTGCACCCTGAACCCGTCGTATTTCTGCTCCACAGCGGCTATTCCGTGCATGCGCTACTTCCGTTGAAGCGTTGAACATGGCCACAGTGGGCAATATCAACATGTCCACTGTACATCCCGCTGACTTGTCTACTGGAGCCACAGAGACACCTGTTACCGGGGCTAACAAGAACCAGTCCACTGTGGTCCAGCAGACCACAAGATATATAGACAAGAACCTTTTAGAAAAACCAACGTCAGCATCAACAACGGCACTCAGTTCAGAAGCGACGACGACGGCTCCTCCAGAATTGATCTCTAGCCTGCAAAAGATAGTGGAGTTTGTAGATACCGAAGCCGCAACACTCCTTTGGAACGAATGCCGACTACGCGTACCCGATTGTCGGCCTGACGAAGTACTTTACTTCGTCCAGGGAAAAGCAAGCGTTTGTGCCGGTGGGAGAATTAAGAATCCGGTCGGGTTCCTCTTAACGACAGTACCGAAATGTTTTGAGGGTCCGGCATTCGCCAACTTCCGAAGGGAGGAACAACGAAAGGCTGAAGAAGAACGAAATAGACGGCAGAGCGAGGAAGACCGGTTGCGGCAGATTCAAGAGCAGGGAAGGGAAGAGGCTGACGCGATAGAGCTGGGGAAAAGAAGGCTCGACGCCATGTCCCCAGCTGAATATCAGGCTATGTATGAGAAGACGAAGAGTGCGTTTCTAGCACGCTATCCAAACGCGCTACGTTCGGCACCGAAAACAATCGAGGACCTTGTACAGCAGGAGATGATTGGAGAACTGCAGAATTAACGTACTGGATTCCGACAGGCAGAAGACACAGCTATGGCCACTATTGACTACAAGATCGGCAGTCTACCAACGAACGCAGAAGCCGAGCGCGCCATCCTGGGCGCGATTTTGCTCGACAACGCCGCGTTCAACGAAGCAGCTCAACACCTCAGGTCGGCTGACTTCTCCCTAGACTCTCACCGCCGAATCTATGGGCGAATGATAGATCTCTCTGAATCTTCACGACCCATAGACATGATTACGTTGATCGAGGAGTTAAGCCAACACAAGGAGCTGGAAGCCGTTGGGGACGTAGGGTATGTTTCCTCCCTGTTAGACGGTGTCCCCGACAGACCCAGCATCGCGCACTACATCAAGATCGTTCGAGAGAAAGCGCTGCTCCGCGGTTTAATCCACACCGCCACCGCGGCTATTGCAAGAGCGGCGGAGCAGTCCGAGCCTGCTGAGAGAATTTTGGATGAAGCAGAGTCCGCTATCCTTCAGCTATCGGAACAGCGTATTGGGCGCGGGTTCTTTCGCGTCGAGGAAATTGTCAACACCTCGTTCGGGTCAGTTGATGCGCTGCTTCAGCGCGGGAAAAAGATCACCGGACTCGAAACGCACTATGGCCGTCTCGACGACATGACCAGCGGCCTACAGCCATCCGAGCTGATAATTATTGCCGGACGGCCCTCGATGGGAAAGACCGCTTTCGCCATGAATATTGCTGAAAATGCTTCGATCGAGGATGGGAAGACTGTGGCTGTATTTTCGCTTGAAATGGCCAAAGAGGCACTGTTACAGAGAATGCTCTGTTCCCGCGCCCGAGTCGATTCTCACCGAATGCGGACAGGCACGTTGTGGCGTGAAGATACGCCAAAGATTCTTGCTGCGATGGAACAACTGGTACGGGCGCAGCTCTACATCGACGACACGGGAGGAATCTCACTCAGCGAACTCCGAGCGAAGTCGCGGCGCTTGCAGCAAACGACTGGAAAGCTGGACCTCGTAATCGTCGATTATCTGCAACTGATGTCGCCAGGAGCTAGACGGTATGAAAATCGGACGCAGGAGGTTTCTGCAATTTCGCGCGGCCTCAAAAGTCTTGCGAAGGAGCTGCAAGTACCAGTCATTGCACTTTCGCAGTTGAGCCGAGCTACCGAGGGCCGCGGCGGAGATCACCGTCCCCAGCTATCCGACCTACGAGAATCAGGGTCCATCGAGCAAGATGCAGATGTGGTGATGTTCGTCTACCGCGAAGAAGTGTACAAGCCGGACGATCTCGAACTGGCCGGCGTCGCCGATATAGTCGTGGCCAAGCAGCGCAATGGACCTACCGGCAAAGTGAAATTGACGTTCCTGAAAGACTCCACTCGCTTCGAGTCATTTGCCGAAGCATGACGGTTGAAGCGATGGTTAGCAAGGTGGGACATTTCTGACAAGCAGCGGTGGAAAACTCCTCGCACGATGACCCAGACTATTGCCATTGTTTGTCCACTCCTCCCTTGGCCAAGGCACGCGCGCGATTGCGACGGAGAGGGATGGAGGCGAAATACTTGTACCGAACAGGTGGTGCTGCTGAACCCACCGATACGTTCAATTCATTCCAGCCCTACCAACCGCTGCCAGAGGAAAGCGCGACGTTCCAAACTCCGCCAGCGCCCGAATAGCAAGCCACATCGGTGAGGCCATCGCCGTTGAAATCTCCAGTGAAGCACTGTTCGGGCACCGGCACCACGTTCCACTCGTCAACCGGAACAGGCCCTCCACTCCAAATCGAGCCTTGCCAACCGCTACCAGTTGAAATCCCGATTCCCCATCCGCCCCCTTCCCCTGTCCAGCAGGCGAGGTCGGCTTTCCCATCTCCATTCAAATCTCCACTCAGGCACTGTTGTGTCATTGGCAACGGCACTACCGGACCCCCGGACCACGCGGCAGTGATCCACCCGCTACCCGTCGAAAGCCCAGTGTTCCATGTGCCGTTCACGCCGTTCGAACAGGACACGTCCGTTTTCTTGTCGCCGTTGAAGTCTGCTGCGAAACATTGATTGGGGATTGCGACAACGTTCCATTCGTCCACAGGAACCGGACCTCCACTCCACACCGAAGCTTGCCAACCGCTGCCTGTCGACAGTGCGACGGCCCATCCCCCACCTTCCCCTGTCCAACAAGCCAGATCGGCTTTGCCGTCCCCGTTCAAATCGCCGCTGAGGCACTGTTGTGTCATTGGCAACGGAACTACTGGACCTCCGCTCCACGATGCGGTGCTCCAGCCGCTCCCTGTTGATAGCGATACGCTCCAAACACTGTCAACGCCGTCAGAGCAAGCCAAATCCGTTTTTCCATCACCGTTGAAATCCGCCGCAAAGCATTGGCCCGAGACCGGCACTACATTCCATTCATCGACCAACAAGGGACCGTTATTCCAGAACTCCGATGTCCAGCCACTTCCCGTGGAAATCGCGATGTTCCAGCTTCCCGCATTACCGGTGTAGCAAGCCAAATCGGTCTTGCCATCTCCGTTGAAGTCTCCGGTCAAGCACTGGTCCGTTACCGGCTGTGCAGGCCCCGGTCCACCACTCCACGATTCGGTGTTCCAACCGCTTCCAGTGGATAACGCAACATTCCAAATTCCGGCATTACCTGTGAAGCAGGCGATGTCCGTCAGCTTGTCTCCATTGAAATCGCCCGTGAAGCACTGATTTGTGATCGGGATCGTGGTTGCTGGCCCACCGCTCCAACTGACCGTAGTGGCAGGATTCACGGTCAGGTCGCCCGAGACCGAGTTAGCTGATGTGGCCTTGATCGCCACTCCCGTTGCGCTGGTCACTGTGCCCGATACGGCGGAGAAAGTCGCACTGGTTTGTCCGGCGGCAATCGTCACCGAAGATGGGACCGATGCAGCAGCATTGTTGCTCAAGAGCGTAATCACGACTCCCCCGGTCGGGGCCGCACTTGCCGCCACCACAGTCCCAGTCGATGTGTTCCCACTTACCACAGAAGCCGGAGCAAAGTTGAGTCCTGAGAGGGAGATTGTGGCCGGATTTACTGTGATCTGTCCCGATCCTGATTTCGTCGTGTCCTCAACCGAAGTCGCCTTCACGTTTGCGGTCGTAGAACTTGCAGGAGCAGTGTAGTTTCCTGACTCGTCTACCGACCCGTTGTCTACGGACCAGCTGACCGCCGAATTGAAGGCCCCCGTTCCCGTTACGGACGCCGAGCACTTTGAGGTCTGATTCACTTGGATCGTGGAGGGCTGACAAGAGACATTCACCCCGGTGATTGTGGGACTCGGGTTTCCGCCTCCGCCCCCGCTGCACGCAGCCAAGCAAAAGCACCCTACCACCGCCAGAAAAAAACC